>JBGQKI010000020.1:0-49806 GCA_041499475.1 Thermoplasmata archaeon | reverse complement strand
GTACCTGATGGGCCTCACCGTGCTCTGCCCCCTCGTTAATTATTCCCTGTTCACAAAGGAAATCCGCCTCAAGTACCCCCTCGACCCCCGCGACCGCCACCTGTTCGAAGATTTCCTGGCGATCCAGTCCCGCGAAACGCTTGTGAACCGTGTGCTGCGCGGCAACGAGTACCTCCTCGACGAAGCGAAGCTGAAAGACAACCCGGACATCGCGAAGCTGTACAAGGACTACCGGGCGGAGCTGAAGCCCTCGGGGACGGTGCGCCACGACTTTGCCCGCAGAAGCGACCCCGACCGCGTCTGCGTCCTGTCGTCGGGGGGCAAGGAGTCGCTCCTCTCCTACGGACTGCTCAAGGAGATCGGGGCGGAGGTCTACCCGTTCTACTTCAACGAGTCGGGGGGACATTGGCTCACCGCCAAACCCGCGTTCGACGCGTTCACCAAGTTCGAGCCCCGCACTCGCAAGGTCTGGTCGAATGTGGACCGCGTGTACCTCTTCATCAAGGACCACATGCGGGCGATCCGCCCCGACTTCCGCGAGGTGCACGCCGACCTGTACCCCATCCGGACGTTCACGTTCCTCCACTACGCGTTCGCGTTCTGGCCCTATGTGCTCACGCACGACATCTCCGCATTTGTCGTGGGCAACGAGTACGACGAGCCGGGCGATTGGACCTACCTCGGCGTCCCGCACCACTACGGAATCTACGACCAGACCCAGGAATTCGACTCGAAAATGACGGCCTTTTACCGGGAGCGCGGCCTTGGCTGCGAGCACTTCTCGGTCGTGCGGCCGCTCTCCTCGTTTTCCGAGGAGCTCATCATTGCGCGGCGCTACCCGAAACTGCTTCCGATCCAGCGTTCGTGCCACGCGACTCACCTGGAAGACGGCAAGGTGACCCCGTGCGGCCGCTGCACGAAGTGCCTGGGCGTACTCGCCATCCTTGTGGCGTCTGAGGTCGACCCACGCGTGATGGGCTACCGCGACGAAGACCTCCATCTGCTCGAGCGGCGCCTGCAGGAGACGCGATTGCGGCTCGACCGGCACGAACTCGAGCACACGCTGTTCCGCCTGTCACAGAAGGGCTACAAGGTGCTGAAGGGCGACCTGAAGTACGAAGGCGGCTACGAGCCGCAGGAGCACCCCGAGGTCGAGTCGATGAAGTTCGACCCGCTAAACTCGCTCGTCGAAAACGTGCCCGCGCGCTTCCGCGCGCAGACCTTCAAGATCCTAGGGGAGCACACGCGCGGAGCCCTCCGCCTGGAGGGTGGGACCTGGCACCCATTCGCGTTCAAGGCGTAGGGGCCGCAAAGGTCACGGCGAACCGTGGGCGAACGTGCTTGACACGCGCGCATCCTCGGGCGAGGGCCCGCCGGTGAAGGAAATCTCCGGCGCCGCCGCAACGGTGGGTTCCCTGCGCGCCGCGCTCGGGGTGGCGGCCGAGAGCAAGGGCGCCGGGAGTTCCCGGATCCCCGGCGTCGTCAGCACGGTAGGCGCCATCGGCGTGAGCTCCTTCACCATCTCCACTGCATCGCGCGCGCCGCGGAAGGAATTCGCGTAGTAGCGCGAGCGCACGCGGTTGATCGTGTAGCCCTCCTTGAGGTAGAGTAGCAGCGCGGTGTTGTTCCGCAGGTACACCTGAAGGATGGACTTTCTAAGCCCCCGTTCGGCCATCACGCGCTCGGCGGTCTCGATCAGGAGCCGGCCGAGCCCGTTGCCTTGCGCTTCGGGGTGGACGTCGATCGTCTGGACATAGCCGACGGAGCAGCCCTTGCGCCACGACACGATGACGAACCCTTCGACGCGCTTCGTGTCGCGTTCTTCGGCGACGAGGCAGTGCGCGTTCTTTGCCCGGAGGAAGTGGTAGAGTTCGCTCCGCAGGTACGCGAGCTTCTCGGGGAAACAGGCGTTCTCAATCTCGACCATGCGCGTAAGGTCGCGCGCGCGCTCTGCGCCGCGCAGTTCGAAACGGTAGGACCTGTCCATCGGTCACATCCCCCCGGAGCGTCCGCCCCATGTGTTTTCGAAACGTTGCATCCCAACCACGCTTCTGATCGCCGGTGAAGTGGCCCCGCGCCAAGCCAGCCGGTCTATTTCAAACTGAGGGGGAGGCTAGCGAAACGGGGCTGTCCCTTATACGGGCCGTTCAAGTAGCCAGGCTAGGGGCCACGCGCAAGCGATGGTGTAGATAACGCTCACGTAGGACAACCGAAGTTATGCGTCGCCAAGCGACGGTGGACCGGGGAAGGGCGAGCGCTTTCGGCGAACCCCCCTTTTTGCTCAAATATCGCGAAATTTATGGGTGGTGCGGGCGGGGTGTAGTTAGAATCCCCGGACCGCCCAAAACGCGCCGCGCGTCCGCGAAAACCGCGTCGAGCATCGGCTCGGTGAGCAACCCGGTTTGGGTGTTGCGCTGGCTCGGGTGGTACGAGGCGATGAGCGTGATTTTCCCGAGTTCGGCGGCCGCGCGGTGCGCGAACTCCGGCCTCGGGGAGGGCATGGAGTGCCCGTTGCTCTTGAACGCCTTGAGGAATGCCTCGTGGGCCTTTGCACCGAGCGCAACGGCGACCTTGAGGTCAGAGAGCAGCGCGATCTCGCGTTCGAGGTAAGGCTGGCAGCGCGCGAACTCTGCGGGTGTAGGCTTGTTGTCGGGCGGCGCGCAGCGCACGGCAGCTGCGATGTAGCAGTCGGAAAGCGAGAGGCCGTCGTCGCGTGCGACCGAGGTGGGCTGGTTGGCGAACCCGGCGCGGAACAGCGCCCGGTAGAGCCAATCGCCGCTGCGGTCGCCCGTGAACATTCGCCCCGTCCGATTGCCGCCGTGCGCCGCGGGGGCAAGGCCCACCACGAGGAGCCGCGCGCGCGGGTCGCCGAAACCGGGGAGCGGGCGGCCCCAATAGTCTTCGCCGCGGAAGGCCGCGCGCTTTTCGCGCGCGACGCGTTCGCGGTGGGCCACGAGGCGCGGGCAGAGGCGGCACGCAATTATCGCATCGTTTAGGGTCCGCATTTCGGCGGTGTGCCGGTCGCCCATTCGCGCTCCCGAAAGCATGATCGGGAAATGACTTTCTGTTCGAGGTGAGCCCACGCCGCGGAGTACGGTGGGAAACCCCCACAAAATACTTATTCTGGGTAATTCCCACACAGTTCGATGTCCTCGGTGGTTTCAATGGATAGCGCGGGACGAATCGTGCTCCCGGCACCCGCTCGCCGTCGCAGGCACCTCCAGCCGGGCTCAAAATTCCTGATCTCCGAGCTCCCTGACGGAAGGTTTGTCCTCTTGCCCCTTGATGTCGAGCAGCTGGCCAAGCAGATCCGAAAGGAAATGGAAGGGTTCGATGTGGATGCAGCCGTAGAGCGCGTCAAAAAGGAAATGCAGGCCCTCGCGGAGGAGCGCTACCCCGAATTGGCCGCCCGAATGAAGAAACGCCGATAGCGCGGGCGTCCCGGAGGCCCTCAGATGCCGGGAGGAGGGCCACGCGCGCGGCTATTTTTTCCGGACACCAACCTCTTCGTGGCCGCCATCCGCGGCAGGAGGACCGACTCCCTCCGACTCCTTCTTCTGCTTGTCGAGAAGGAGGAATTCGATCTCATTGGAAACGAGATTCTCATCGCGGAATGTCACCGATACGCGGAGACCTTTCCCTCTGCCGCCGCGGTCGATGTGCTTGCGAGGGTGGTCGACAAGGTACGCCTCGTGCAGCCCGCCGATCGATTCCAGCTCGCTTGCGAACCGTTCTTTTCGGTGGGCTCGATGGCCGATGTTATCCATGCGGCTACGTGCCTTGAATCGGGCGCGATTCTGATTTCAAACGACCATCATTTCGACGCGATCGCTTCGGCGGGGCTGATCCGAGTCCTGACGCTCACCGAGGCCGTTCGAAGATTATTGTAGGTGGCAGGGCCTTCGATTAATCAAAGAAGCGCACCAAAGCGAATAAGGTACCCACGCCTCTTGCCAACCAATTCGCCGCTGTAAAGGAGCCGGTTCTCATGGCCAAGCGCGCGCGGGAAAGTGCAAGATTTGCCGCACTCGTCGCCGTGGTGACCGCCCTCGGCGTCGTCGCGGCCGGGTGCTTGGGCCCGGCGCCCGCTCCAGGGCGCCTGACGCTTGCGACCACCACATCGGTTAATGACTCGGGGCTTCTCGCCGCGATTCTCCCCGACTTCGAAGCACGGTCCCACGCAAAGGTTGCGGTCGTCGCCGTGGGCTCGGGACAAGCGCTCGAGATCGCCAAGCGAGGCGACGCGGATGTCGCTCTCGTGCACTCGCCCGCGCTTGAACTTGCGTTCATGGGTGAAGGGTCGGGCAGCGTCCGCAACTCCTTCATGTTCAATTTCTTCGCGGTCGTGGGCCCCGACACCGACCCCGCGGGCGTCCGAGGGGCACCCAACGCAACGGCGGCGTTCTCCCGGATTGCGGCGAATGGCTCAGTGTTCGTGTCGCGCGGCGACAACTCGGGCACCAACAACAAGGAACTCGCGCTGTGGGCAGCGGCCGGATTGAATATTACTGCCTTCGGGCCCTGGTACAAGTCCATTGGCCAAGGCATGGCGGCCACGCTTCGCACCGCCTACGAGCTCGTCGGGTACACGCTCACCGACGAGGGCACCTATTGGTCGCTGCCCGACATCGGCCCCAACGCCACGGCAAAGCCCGGCCTGCACCAGCTGCTTGGCGGCTCGGCGACCAACAGTTCGGACCTGCGCAACACCTACTCGGTCATCCAGCTCAACGCGACGAGGCTTCCCTCCATCAATTCAGTCCTCGCGCGGCAGTTTGCCGATTGGATCACCTCGAACGAGACGGCGTCCCTCATCGCTCGCTACTCGGTCCAGGGCCACCAGCTGTTCACCCCGCTCGCGCCTGCGGTGCAAGGGCCGCCGATTCCCTCCGCGCCGGCCGAGCCGAGCGTAGCGAGCATCGCCGGCCTAACGCTGCTGGTATCGGGCGCCGGCACGCTGCTCGCCGCCCTGGTGGGCGTCCCCACGGGCACGCTCCTCGGGTCGAAGGAATTTCGGGGGCGCCGCGCGCTGCGCGCGTTCCTCCAGTCGCTCTACGGGCTCCCGCCTGTCCTGCTCGGCCTCCTGCTTTACCTTGCCCTCTCCAAGGCGGGGCCGTTCGGCGCGATCGGCTGGCTCTTCACCGTGCCTGGAATGGTGCTCGCCCAATTCTTGCTCGTGCTGCCGTTCGTGGTCGGGCTCACCTGGAGCGCCGTGGCGGCTGTCGACCCCGCCGTCCGTGACACAGCGCGCACCCTAGGGGCCCACGGGACGCAGTTCCTGCTCACCCTCGGGCGCGAGGCGCGCGCGGGGATCCTCGCGGCCGTGATGGTGGGCTTCGGCCGGGCCATCTCTGAGGTCGGCGCGGTAATCATGGTCGGCGGGAACATCAAGGGCGAGACCGAGGTGCTCACGACCTCAATTGTAAAGTACACCGGGCAAGGAGACTTCGCGCTGGCGGTCGGCCTTGGCCTCATCCTCCTTGCCGTTTCGGTCATGGTTTTCGCCGGCCTCACGCTGCTCCAGGACAAGGAGGAGAAGAAATGAGCGGGCCAGCCGAACCCAATAAGGAACTCTGCGCCCGAGGCATCTCCAAGGCATTCGCCGGCCGCACGGTGCTGGACGGAGTGTCGCTCGCCGTGGCGCGGGGTGAAGTGCATGCGGTCGTGGGCCCCAGCGGCGCGGGGAAGACGACCCTCCTGCGGATCGTCAACCTGCTCGAGGCGGCCGACGAGGGGTCGGTAACGCTTGACGGCGAGGCCATCGGCGTCGGCTCAGTGCACGACCGCTTGGACAGCGCGCAGCGGGGAGCGCGGCTCAAGATGGCGCTCGTGCCCCAGAAGCCCGTGGCGTTCCGAGCAAGCGTGTTCGACAACGCGGCGTTTGGACTCCGGGTGCGGCGCGTGGACGAGGTCGAAATCGAGGCGCAGGTGCGACCGGCCCTCGAAAAACTCGGCATTTCACCGTTCGCAGACGCCCCGGCACGGCGCCTGTCCGGCGGGGAGACCCAACGGCTGGCGTTCGCACGTGCGACCGTGCTCCCGCTCGAGTTCCTGCTCCTCGACGAGTTCACCGCAAACCTCGACCCCGCCAATGTCAAGGCGCTCGAACAGGCGGCGCGCGCGAGCGCAACCGAGCAGGGCATGGGCGTGCTGCTCGTCACCCACGACCTCTTCCAAGCGCGCCGCATCGCCGACCGCGTCTCCCTCCTCGTCGGTGGACGAATGGTTGAAAGCGCCGCCAAGGCCGAGTTCTTCGAAGCCCCTCAAGACCCCCGGACGCGGGCCTTTGTCGCCGGCGACCTGCTCGTTTGAAGGCAATGGCAAGGCCCGCCGCGGGCAGATGAACGAGGTGACTGGCCTTATACGGGCCCTCCGTATACGTGCGCCTCCGGGGGGCCTGCAGAAAATGCAAGAGGAACCAGCCCCGCGCAGCCCGCCCACCCTCGACTTCAATCAGATCCTTTCGTACGACCCTGGAACCGGCGTGCTCACCGCGCGAGGCGCCCGCGTCGTGCTCATGGGCACCGGCATCCTCGCCTCCCTGCGCAAGTCGATGCTTGAGGCCCTGCCGTGGGCCGACGTGAAGGGGTTCTTCCTGAAGGCGGGCCGCGACCAAGGCTTCCAAGAGGCGCTCGCGTTTGCCCACACCGTCGAGATTGGGGACGGCCTCGACTTCGTCAAGCTCGGCTCGGCCCTCACCGCGCCTGCAGGGCGGGCGCGGATGGACCTCGAAAAAGTGGACTTCGAGATCTTGGAGGGCCGGCTGTCGGTCTGGGCCGCCTTCCGCGGGTCGCATGAAGCGGTCGACTTCCTGCGGACGATGGGGCCCGCCAGCGAAGGCGTCTGTTGGACGCTCTGCGGCTACGCGCAGGGCTTCGTCGAGGCGCTCTTTGACAAGCCGGTCTTCGTCGTGGAACCTGAGTGCCAGGCCATGGGGCACGCCTCGTGCCGCCTGCTCATCACGACGAGCCAGGCCGAAGCCGCCGCCGCATCGCCCCCGAGGGAAGCGCCGGCGCGGCCGCTCGAACCCCCCGCCGGTCCGATGAGCCTTTCGTACGACCGGATCCTTGAACTCGCCGCCAAGATCGCCCCAGGCGAGCATGAGCGGCTCGCCGAGTTCTTCGCCCGAAAAGATGCCGAGCTCGAGCGGTCGCTCGTGAAGTACCGCTCGCTCGTGGACGCTTCCCCCGACGTCATCCTCGAGGTCGGCACGGACGGACGCGTCCTCGTCGCCAACGAGCAAGCCCGCGCGATGTTCCAGCAGTCGCCGACCAACCTCGTCGGTGAGGCGCTCCCAGACCTCTTCCTGCCCGAGGAGCGCCTCGAGGTCGAAAAATTCCTCAACAGCTTCCGGGGCAACGCGCTCTCCATCCTCCCCCGACTCCATGTGCCCCAGGGCGGCGGGGAGGCGCGCACCGTCGAGCTCATCGTGCGTAGCATCCCCTCGGGCGGGCCGCGCGAGACGGCGCTGGCCGAGATCCGCGACGTCACGGAACGCGCGCGCCTCGAAAACGAGATCCGCGAGCGCGAGGCGCGCCTGCGCGCGATCTTCGACAGCGCCGCCGACGGGATCATCGTGTGGGGCGAAGACGGCGTGATCACGGAGGTGAACGCCGCCGCCGAGCGCATCGTGGGCTACAAGCCTGGCGCGCTTTCGGGGATGGCCGTGGAGGCCGTTATCCACTCCACGAAGGTGACCGGGGGCCTGCCCAAGAAGGCGGCCCGCACCACGCGCCTCCGCGGCCTTAGAGGGGCGAACCTCGAACGCCGGTGGGTCGGCGACGCCGAACTCGTGCTGCAAAATGGCGAAGCCGTGCCGGCGATCCTCTCCGTCACGCCCCTCAAGGGCGAGGGCAGTTCGGGCAGCCACATCGCGCTTGTCAAGGACCTGCGCGAGGTGGAGGAGCTGCGCGCGGCACTTGCCACCGAGCGCGGCAAGACCGACGCGATTGTCGACGCGATCTACGAGCCGATGGTCATTTTTGCCAACGAGGGCGGGATCGACTGGCGCAACGTCCACGCCGAGTTCGTGTTCGGCAAGCGCCGCGTCCTTCCCGGGACCCCGTGCCACCTGTTCCTCTGCGACGCCCCTGGCCCCTGCGACACCTGCCCGCTTGCCGCCTTCGTCGACGCCCCCAACAACCCGGGGACGCTCCACCACCAGCGGACGCTGAAGACGACGGACGGGGGCGTCCACCCCTTCGAGCTCACGCTCCGCCGGGTGAACGAGGAGGGCAAACCCCCGCGCACGCTCGTGGTCTTCCGCGACATCACCAAGGAGGCCGGGCGCGAGCGCGAGATCCTCGACCGCCTGCGGCGCGACGACCTGAACCTCGAGGTCTCCGAGATCCTCCTCTCCTCGCGCGCGCTGCCCGAACTGCTCGAACGCTTCGCCGACCGCGTGGCGGCCACCCTCAAGCTCTCGACGATTGCGGTGCTGCTGAAGACTGGCGAAGACTGGCTTGAGCCCATCGCGGTCTTCCACGGCGCCACGGCGGTACCGAACATCCCCACGCGCATCCCCGCGGGGAACACCGGCCTCAAGCCGGTGGTGTCGGTCGGCGAGACCGTGCTCATCCCCGACGCAGACAAGTCCGCCGGCGCGGCCTCGCTCCTAGCCGTGCTCGAGCGGGCCGGGGCGCCCTCGTCGAGTTCGCTCGTCATCGCGCCGCTGCGCGGCCGCTCCGGCACGATCCTCGGGGCCCTCGTGGCCGGCCGCTCCGAAGTCGACTCGATGGAGGACACCGACATCGAGCTCATCGAGAACATTGCCGGGCGCCTCGGCCTTGCCATCGACGGCGTGCTCCTCGCCGAGGCGAACCAGCGGGTGCTGCGCCTCCAGGAAGCGCTCATCGCCGAAGTCGAGGTCATGATGGGGCCCGCCGACATCGCGCGCGACTCGCGCAGGTTCGTCGAGATCCTGGCCGAAGCGACCGGTGCGCCCTCCTGCGGGCTCGTGTGGGCCTATAGGGACGGGCGGCGCGCGCGCATCATCGCGCATTATTCGCCACACGGGGGCCACGCGGCCCAGCCATTCGAGCCCGCCCAAATTTCCGACTGCCACCTCCTCGAACGGGCCGCGTTGAAGTCCGGCGTCCAGATCGTGGACGTGCGGACGCTCCTGCGCAGCGAGCGGGCCGACCCGATCTTGAGTCAATTCATCGGCGAGCGCGTCGAGTCGCTCGCGATCATCCCCGTGGAGGCGCCGGCCAAGATATCGGGGTGGATCGTCATTGGCTTGCCGAACACCTTCCGGCTGTCGAGCGAAGCGGAGGTCGAAGTGCTCCATACGCTCGGCCAGCAGTCGCGCCTTGCGCTTGCCGCGTTTGCGGCATCTGGGCGCACGGGCGAACTGCGGCGCATGTTCGAAGACGACGGGCCGGAACCCGAGCCCGGCCGGCTCTAGCGCCCGCGGCGCCGGCCTTTCGTGGGGTCATCGTTTCCCCGCAGTTTGGCGAGTCCAAACGTGCGCGTATAGAATCGCGAGAGCATCCACTGTGCAAGGACGGTAAGCACGAGCGCCGCGAGGACGTCCCACACGACCGAATGCAGGCGGATCCCCAGGAAGTCGACGGGCTCGTTGAGCGGGAAGGGCATGAGCGGCCAGAGGGAGAAAACGGCCGTTGGAATCATGATCAGCAGGGAGACGCGGACGAGCACCTCCACCGCAAGCTGCAACTGCCAAGAGGCCTGAAGCGTCTGCTCGGAGAGCTTGGCGCGCACGGCGTTCGAGACGAGTTCAATGGTCGTCTCCATGTTGGTCTTGAGCCCCATCAACCGGTCGATCTCTTCGGCGAGCCTTCCCAGGTCGGCCTTGACGTCCTCTAGGGGGAGGTAATGGGCCCCCCCGCGCTCCAACGTGAAGAAGAGCTCTCGGTCGAGGAACAGGGTCGGCGACAGCGACTGCTCAAGGTACCGGTGGATGTCGAAGAGCGCGGTCTGGATGGCAGCCGGCTTGAACTCCTCTCCGTAGACGTTGTCGTAGACCTGCCCGAGGCGCTTGGACTGTTTCTGGATCGCGCCCATGAGCTCGGCAACGCACGACTCGGCAATCTGCAGGAAGGCAAACTCGCGGAACGAGCCCAGCGGCTTGAACCCGCCGTCAGTCCTCGCGTGCACGGCGCTGTCGATGAGTTTGCGCGCCCCCGCGATCGGGTCGTGCGGGATGTCGGGCGGGTGGACCGTTACGATCGCGTTTTCGCCCGCCGCGACGACTACGCAGAAGCGGGGCTCGGTCTGGTCGCGCACGAGGTAGGGCCAGCCGATGACGGAGCGCTTGTCCTGGTTCTGCACCACGTACTGGTCGGGGACGATCTTGGCGTCAAACGGCGCAAGCGCCCGCTCGGTGTCTTCGGCCTCGATGTCGACCCACACTTCCTGGGTGCCCGCTTGTTCGATCGCGCGCAGCACATCGGCGAGGTCCTCGGAGACCGTCTCGCGGACGCGGCCGCCGCCGGCAAGCAGGATGTGCACGCGGTGCGCGCCGGGCACGCCGGCGGAGGGAGCGACGAGGTGGCCGGGCTCGACGGGCTTGCGCCCTGGGGCCTCGCGCGAGGGCGAGCTCTCTTCGAGCGAGCGGCGAGCGACCTCCGGCAGTTCGTCACCGCCTTTCTTCGGCGAACGCGCGCTGCCGACTTCCGTGACCTCGACCACCGGCCGCCCACTACTCCTCGATCCCCATGCGCCGCTCGATGCCGCGTTCGTGCGGGTGCTTGATCTGGTCCATCCGGGTCACGTAGTCTGCAACACCCATGAGCTCGAGGGGCGCGCCCCTGCCGGTGCACACGATTTCGACGTTGCCGGGGCGCGTTTCGAGCAGGCGCAGCACCTCCCCGAGGTCGAGGAGGTTGAGTTGCAGGGCGACGTTGATTTCGTCGAGGATGACGAGGTCGAATTGCCCGGAGTGGATGGCTTCCTTGGACCGCGCGAGCGCGCGCTTTGAAGATTCGAGGTCGGCCGGGTCGGGGTGCTTGAGGTTGACCGGGCCCGAGCGGCCGAAGAATTCGAACGTTACATTCCCAGTCCGTTCGAGCGCCGCGCGCTCACCGCCTGCCCCTTTTTCCTTGAGGAAGGATACGACGAGCACACGCAGGCCGTGGCCGGAGGCGCGCGCGGCAAGGCCCATCGCGGCGGTTGTCTTGCCCTTCCCGCCGCCCGTGTAGACATGGATCAGGGCGCGCTCCAGGCGCGGGGCGCCGCCCGGGGAAGAGTCTGTCAATTGACGCCCATCCCCGGGGCCGCTGATAGAGCAAGGCGTAAATGAGTTTGAGGGCGGCGGGTCCGCGCGCTTGCGCTACACGAACGGCCTGTCGGAGTGCTCGCCCCATGCCTCGCGAAGGACGCCGCAGATTTCGCCGACCGTGACCCGAGCGGCGACCGCGCGCAGCACCGCCGGCATGAGATTCTCGCCGGCGCGCTCGGCCTTAGCGAGGACCCGCAGGGCGGAGGCGGCCTTGCCCGAGTCGCGCGAGGCGCGAAGCGCCCGGACGCGCGCTGCCTGTTCGGATTCGGCCTCCTTGCGGATCTTGAGGATGCCGGGAGGCGAAGCCTCCGTGTCGTCGACGAACACATTCACTCCGACGATGCGCTCCTCGCCGCGCTCGACGGCCTGCTGGTGGGCCCACGCCGACTCGTGGATCTCGCGTTGGGGGAACCCCTTCTCGATGGCGCGCACCATGCCACCCATGTCGTCCACGCGCGCAATGAGCGCCTCCGCGGCCTGCTCAATCTCGAGGGTCTTGGCCTCCACCGCATAGGCGCCCCCAAAGGGGTCGACGGTGTTTGCCGCGCCCGACTCGTGCGCGATGATCTGCTGCGTGCGCAGCGCGAGCAGCGCCGCCTTCTCCGTGGGCAGCGCAAGGGCCTCGTCGTACGCGTTAGTGTGCAGGCTCTGCGTGCCCCCGAGGACCGCAGAAAGGGCCTGGACCGTGACGCGGACCAGGTTGTTCTCGGGCTGCTGCGCCGTGAGCGTCGAGCCCGCCGTCTGCGTGTGGAAACGCAACATCATCGAGCGAGGGTCCTTGGCGCCGAAACGCTCGCGCATGATCCTGCCCCAGAGCCGGCGCGCCGCGCGGAACTTGGCGACCTCCTCGATGAGGTCGTTGTGCGCGTTGAAAAAGAACGCAAGCTGCGGGGCAAAGGTGTCAACGTCCATCCCGCGCGCGATGAGGGAATCCGTGTAAGCGATGGCGTCGCTAAGGGTGAAGCCCACTTCTTGGACCGCCGTGGAGCCGGCCTCTCGGATGTGGTACCCCGAGATCGAAATCGGGTTGAAGTTGGGCACCTCGCGCGCGCAGAACTCGATGATGTCGCAGGTGAGGCGCATCGAGGGGCCTGGCGGGAAAATGTAGGTGCCGCGCGCGATGTACTCCTTCAGCAAGTCGTTCTGGACGGTGCCCCGCACGTCCTTCCAAGCGGCCCCCTGCTCCTTCGCAATCGCGAGGTACATTGACAGCAGCACCGACGCCGTCGCGTTGATCGTCATGGAGGTGGACACCTTGTTCAGCGGAATTCCTGACATTAGTGTCCGCATGTCGTCGAGCGAATCGATCGGCACGCCTGCGCGGCCAACCTCGCCCTTGGCGGCGGGGTCATCCGAATCGAGGCCGAGCTGGGTGGGCAGGTCGAAGGCCGTCGAGAGGCCCGTCTGCCCGTGCTTCAGCAGGTAGAGGAAGCGCTCGTTTGTTTCAGCCGCCGTCCCAAACCCCGCGTATTGGCGCATCGTCCAGAGGCGCCCGCGGTACATGCTGGGGTAGATGCCGCGCGTGAAAGGGAGGGCTCCCGGGAAGCCGAGGTCGTCGACGTGGTCGAGTGAGGCGGCATCGGCCGAAGTGTAGAGGCGCTTGGCCTTCTTGGCGTCCGCCGAATTAAGGCCCGCTGCGCCCTCGGGGGCGTTCTTGAGGAAGGGACCAAGGGTCTGCTTCTCCCAGCGCGCAGTCTCCTTCTGGACGTCAGCCGGCCGCCGCGGCGCGCTGGCCTTGCGTCGTGCCGCCATCGGCGCCACCTAGTAAACCGACCGTTCGCGGTACTCGCCGAAGACTTCGCGGAAGACATCGGTGGTCTCCTGGAGCGTCGCATAGGTCTTCGCGCACTCGATGATGAACGGCATCGTGTTCTCGTCTCCTTCGGCCGCCCTGTGGAGGCGGCGCAGCGCGGCCTCCGTTTTCTTGTTGTCGCGGTCCCTTCGCAGCCGTTTCAAGGCGGCAATCTGCTTGGCCTCCCCCTGCGGGTCCATCACGAGCAACGCCGGCTCGATGTCCTCTGGAATGGTGAACTCGTTCACGCCGACGATGATCCTCTTCTTCTCGTCGATCTCGCGCTGGTAACGGTACGCGGCGTCGGCGATCTCGCGCTGGAAGAAATTCTTCTCGATGGCGGGGATGACGCCCCCCAGGGCTTCGATGCGGTCGAAATACGCCATCGCCTCGTCCTCCATTTGTTGCGTGAGCGCCTCGAGGAAGTAGGAACCCGCGAGGGGGTCGATCGTGTTTGCGACCCCCGACTCGTGCGCGATGATCTGCTGCGTGCGCAGCGCAATGCGTACCGCCTTGTCGGAAGGGAGCGCGAGCGCCTCATCGAGCGAATTGGTGTGTAGCGACTGCGTTCCCCCGAGCACCGCGGCAAGGGCCTGGATCGTGACGCGCGCGACATTGATCTCCGCCTGCTGCGCGGTCAGCGAGCAGCCTGCGGTCTGGGCGTGCGTCTTCAGCACCCACGAGCGCGGGTTCTTCGCGCCGTACCGTTCGCGCATCACGCGCGCGAAGATGCGCCGACCCGCGCGGAACTTCGCGACCTCTTCGAATAGGTCGTTGTGCACGTTCCAGAAAAAGGACAGCTTCGGCGCGAGGTCGTCCACCTTGAGCCCGCGCTCGATGCCGGCGTCCAGGTATGCGAACCCGTCGGCGAGCGTGAACGCAAGCTCCTGCACCGCCGTCGAACCCGCCTCGCGGATGTGGTACCCTGAAACCGAGATCGGGTACCAGCGAGGCATGTGCTCAATGGCGTACTCGAAGGTGTCCACCACCAGTCGCATCGACGGCAGCGGCGGGAAGAGGAACTCCTTCTGGGCGATGTACTCCTTCAGGATGTCGTTCTGGATCGTGCCGCCCATTTGCGCAAGCGAGACTCCGCGCTTGAGGCCGTTGACGATGTAGTAAGCCCAGATCGAGGAGGCGGGGCTGTTGATCGTCATCGAAGTGGTTACCTCTGCAACCGGGATCCCGTCGAAGAGCGTCTCCATGTCCTTCAACGACGAGACGCCGACGCCGCATTTTCCAAACTCGCCGAGCGCCCACGGGTCGTCGGCGTCGTAGCCGTAGAGCGTGGGCAGGTCGAATGCGATCGACAAGCCCGTCTGCCCGTGGCCGCGCAGGTACTTGAGGCGGGCGTTGGTCTCCCCGGCCGTCCCGAAGCCCGAGAATTGGCGCATCGTCCACAGGCGGCCCCGGTACATGCTCGGGTACACGCCGCGCGTGAAGGGGAACTCGCCCGGGAACCCGAGGTCGCCGACCTCCTCGAAGTCCGGGATGTCTTCGCTCGTGTACAGCCGATTGACCGGCACCGACGAGGTGGTCATGAATCCCTCGCCGCGTTCGGGCGTTTTGGTAACGAAGGGACGCAGGGTCTCGGCTTCCCACCGCTCGCGCGCCTCGCGCACGCGGTCTGTCTTGCGCTTGGGAGCGCGCTCTGGCGAAGCCTTCGAGCGGGGGGCCGTTCGCGTCGCCACGGGAACCGCCTGGACGAGCGAGCGATTGGGGGAAAAGGCTTTCGTCCCCGTGCGGCGGCGAGGCGGTTTAGGCGTGCGCGAAGAGGAACCCAAAGTAGTACGCGATGAAGGCGCCCGAGACGATCGTCACGCCCGCCATGACTTGGTCAAATCGGGGGAGGATTTTCCGCAGCCGCCCCTCGACTGCGGCTGGCGATGAGGTTGAGAGGACCGTGACGAGGGTCATGAGCGAGCCCTTGCCGAGCGCGTAGGCCGCGAATGCGGCCACCCCCGCGGCGCCGCCGGAGAGCGCGGCAAGCGCGACAACGCTGAGGAAAATCGGGAAGGTGCACGAGAGCGAGGCGAGGCCGTACGCGATTCCGAAGAGGAAGAACCCGAACACGCCCCGCCCGCTCGGGTCGAAGGTCGGGATTCGGATGGGCAGGTGTTTGCCAGCGAGCGTGTAGACGCCGAGCGCGACAAGGGCCAACCCGACGGCCACCGCGAGGACCCCAAGGACAGACTGCAAGCCCGCGGCAACATAGGCGATCGGAAGTCCGATTACCACGAACACCACGAGGAACCCAAGGGTCGCAAGGCCTCCGAAGAGGAGTCCGGCGCGCAGGCGCCCGCGGTCGGCGGTCGCGGCCAACCCCGCCAGCGTGAACGCGATTCCAACCGCCGCAAGGGCGACTGAAATGCCGCGGTCTTCCGGCGAGCTCTGCGCCGAGGGACCCCCGAAGGCCGCCAGCGCCTCGAGCGCGAGCCTTCCGAGCCCGAGCGCGGCAACGAGCAGGCCGCCCCATACCGCGATCGCGCCAACCTCGCGCCTCCCCCGCGAGGCGGGTTCCCCTTCTGCTTTGCCTCCAAGCGTTTCGGCGCGGCCAAGCGCGAACGACACGTAGGCCGGCAGCATCGCCACACAGCAGGGCGAAAAGAATGCGACCATCCCCGCGCCAAACGCGAACGCCAAGAGCACGGCGAGTTCGACGGCCATCGGCGCACTTCCTCGCGGGCCCAAGCCCAGGCGTATCGGATGAAGGTTGGTGAGGCGAGTCCACCGGCTCGCGGGGCGACCGAAACGCTTCGAACCTCAAGGCTCAGGCTCAGATACTAGCGCCGCATTCTGACGCACACCCAGATGACTTCCAAGGAAACTCCCCCCCAGGTACCACGCCTATCGTGGATCGTCGGAGGCGCGCAAGGCTCCGGCGTCGACACCGCCGCCACGACCTTCGGGCGCGCCTGCGCCCACGCCGGACTCGAGGTGCTCGGCAAGCGCGAGTTCTATTCCAACATCAAGGGCCGCCATTCCTACTATCATGTCATGGTCTCGCCCCACAAGATCCTCTCGCACGAGGAGTACGCGCACATCCTCGTCGGGCTCGACGCCGAATCGAGCCTGCGCCACGCGCGCGAGGTGCTGCCGGGCGGGGCGCTCGTCTACAACCCGGCCCACGCCGCCGTCGACCCGCACGATGTCCCCACCCTCGAGCACCGCATCGCCGACGAGATTGCCGAGCACTGCAAGGCGAACGGGGAGCCCACCACGCTTGGCGGGCTCGTGAATGCCGAAGCCAAGCGCGGTGTGCGCCCCGTCCCCATCCCCTTCACCGAACTGCTCACCAAGATTGCCCCGAAGGTCGGCGCCACCTACGGCGCGCAGATCGAGCGCGTGGCCAATACCATGGCGGTCGGGGTGTCTCTCGCCCTTGTCGGGCTGCAAGAGGAAATCCTGATCCTCGGCCTCAAGGACGTCTTCGGCAAGCGCCAGAAACTCTACGACATGAACGCGCTCGGCGCCAAGGAGGGCTTCCTGGCGGCCCTCCCGTTTGCCCCCACATTTCCCCTCAAACTCACGCCGCAGAAGCCCGCGGGAGGGCGCCTCTTCCTCACCGGCAACCAGGCGGTCGCGCTTGGCAAACTCGCAGCAGGCTGCCGCTTCCAGACCTACTACCCCATCACGCCGGCCTCCGACGAGAGCGAATTCCTCGAGGCCCGGGAGGCGCTCACCCTCAAGGACGGCTCGGCCGCGCCCATGGTCGTCGTGCAGACCGAGGACGAGATTGCGGCGCTCACGATGGCGACCGGCGCCTCGCTCACCGGCGCCCGCGCGGCCACCTCGACTTCGGGTCCGGGGTTCAGCCTCATGGTCGAGAGCCTCGGGTGGGCCGGCATCAACGAGGTGCCAGTCGTCGTGAGCCTCTACCAGCGCTCGGGGCCCTCGACGGGGATGCCCACGCGCTCCGAACAGGGCGACCTCATGTTCGCGCTGCACGCCGGCCACGGGGATTTCCCGCGGTTCATTGTCGCGTCGGGCGACCTCGAGGAGCTCATCCACGACGCGGCCTGGGTGCATGACCTTGCCGACCTGTACCAGACGCCGGTCATCCACCTCATCGACAAGGCGCTCGCCGTCTCGTCGGGCACGATCCCGGCGCCCGACCTCGACGCGATCACCATCCACCGGGGCGCGTTCATCACCGAGAACGACCCGAAGAGCGCGGCATACCCGTTCCCCCGGTTCAAAATCACCAAGTCCGGCGTCTCGCCGCGCCCCGTGTTCGGGCTCGAGGACCACATTTTCTACGTGACGGGCGACGAGTCCGACGAGATCGGGCACATCACCGAAGACCCCGTCACCCGCGACCTGATGGTCGCAAAGCGCCGGCGCAAACACGAGACCGCGCTGCGGGAAATCCCCGAGGCCCGGATGTGGTCTTACTTCGGCCAGAAGGCCCCCGACCTGCTCCTTGTCAGCTGGGGCTCGCCGAAGGGCGCGATCCTCGAGGCGATGCACGAGCTCGAGGCGAAGGGCCGCTCCGTGGGGTTCCTCCAGATGCGGCTCCTCGAGCCCTTCCCCTCGCCCGCCGTGAAGGAGATCCTCGGCCGCGCGAAGAAATTCGCGGTGGCTGAATGCAACGAGGTCGGCCAGCTTGCCAACATCATCGCGATGCGCACGGGCCTGCTCGCGCACCACCGCCTGTGCAAGACCAACGGGCGCCCGATCGTGCCCGCCGAAGTCGTTGCCCTCTCCCTGAAGATCCTTGCAGGCACCGCGCAACCCCGGGAGTTGATGACCCTTGGCAGCTAGCGTGACCCTCTCGGCGAAGGACTACAAGACCGACGTCCACAACGACTGGTGCCCCGGCTGCGGGGACTTCGCCATCGTCACCGCCCTCCAGATGGCGCTTGCCGAACTCCAGCTTCCGAACCACAAGGTCGCCGTGGTGTCGGGCGTTGGCTGCTCGGCCAAAACGCCTCACTACATCAAGACCTTCGGGGCCCACACCCTCCACGGGCGCCTCATGCCCTACGCAATCGGCGTGAAACTCGGCAACCCCGAACTCACCGTCATCGGCGCCGGCGGCGACGGCGACGGCCTCGGCATCGGCGCCGGCCACTTCGTCAACGCCGGCCGTCGAAACGTCGACCTCACCTACCTCTTCTTCAACAATGGAGTCTACGGGCTCACCAAGGGCCAGGCCTCCCCCACGCTGAAGCTCGGCGTGAAGCCCAAATCGCTGCCCTCGCCCAACATCAACGAGGGGATCAACCCCATCTGGCTTGCCGTGGCGAGCGGTTACACGTGGGTCGGCCGCTCGTACTCCTTCGATGTTAAGCACCTGAAGGATACGATTGTCCGCGCCATCAAGCACAAGGGCCTCGCGTTCGTCGACATCCTCCAGCCCTGCCCCACTTACAACGACATCAATACCAAGGACTGGTACAGCGCAAAGGACGCGAAGGATGGCACCACGGGCGAAGTGGGCACGCGGCTCTACCGCCTCGACGCGGTGGGCCACGACCCGGTGGTCCATAAGCCCGAAGAGCAGGACGCGAAGATGCTCAAAGCGATCGAACTTGGCGCAGGCTGGGGCGACCGCATCCCCATTGGCGTGTTCTACCAGAACGAACTCATCCCGACCTACGAAGAGCGGATTGCCGCGCGCAACCCTTCGTACAAAGACCACCCGCCGTCGAAAGAGCGCATCGCGGCCGAGGACGGGCGCACCTCGCTTTCCTTCGAAGATATGCTGAAGCCGCTGCGCGTGTAGCGCGCCGCCCCCGCGCATTCGTGATGCGGTCAGAGCGCCTTGCCCAGTTCCTCGGCCGCGGTCGATGCGTCCTTTTTGCGCGAAGCTACTTCACCGACGAGTAAGGCGGCCTTCCCCTCCAACGCAAGTTGGCCCCTGGCCCGCACGCCTTCGGTCAATTCCTGCAGGATCAGGTGCTGGGCCCGCGACGCCTCACCGCGGACGCTCTTTCCCGAAGTCTTCAGGTATTCGTAGTGCCCGTCGAGGAGCTTTGCAAGTTCTGCGACGCCCTTCCCCTCGGAGGCGACCGTCGTGATGACCCTCGGCCGCCAACCTTTCTCGAACTTCCCGAGCGAGAGCATCGTCTCGATTTCGCGCCGGATCGCTTCGGCTCCATCCCGATCGGCCTTGTTCACCACGAAAACATCGCCGATTTCGAAGAGACCCGCTTTCGCGACCTGGACCTCGTCGCCGGTCCCTGGCATCGTCACCACGACCACCGTGTGGGCGCAGCGGATGATGTCGGTCTCCAGCTGGCCGGTGCCCACCGTCTCGATGATGACTTTCTGAAAGCCCATCGCTTCGTATACGACCGCCGCCTGGTACGTGGCCGGCGCAATCCCCCCCATCGAGCCCCTCGAGGCCATCGAACGGATCACCACGTCGGGGTCGAGCGAATGGTCGAGCATGCGCACGCGGTCCCCGAGGATCGCGCCACCCGTGAACGGTGAAGTCGGGTCGACGGCGATGACGGCCACTCTCTTGCGCGCGCGCCGGTATTCTCCGATGAGCGCGTTGACGAGCGTGCTCTTGCCCGAACCCGGCGGCCCCGTGACGCCGATGATGTGCGCGCCCCCGCTCCGGCGGTAGAGCTCGCGGTAGGCGTCGAGCGCCGCTGCGTCGCGGTCCTCTAGCATCGAGAGGAGCCGCGCGGCCGCCCGCCGGTCGCCCTTGAGCACCTGTGAAGCAAGCGGCTTTTCGCGGCCGGCCATCTGCGGCGCCCCCAACGCGCGCGGCCGCGCCACTACCTCGCGGCCGCAAGGCGCCGCACTTCCGCGACGATCGTCTCGGTCGAGGTCCCCGGGCCGTACACTCCCGCGACTCCCATTTTGCGTAGCTTCTCGGCGTCCTCCGCCGGGACGATGCCGCCCACGAACACCGGGATGTCCGATGCGCCCGCCTTCTTCAAAAGATCTAGCATGCGCGGGACGAGGTGCATGTGCGCCCCCGAGAGGATCGAGAGCCCTATCGCGTCCGCGTCCTCGTCGAGCGCCGTCTGCACGACCTGCTCCGGTGTTACTTTGAGGCCCGTGTAAATCACTTCCATCCCTGCGTCCCGCAGCGCGCGCGCGACGACTTTGGCTCCCCGGTCGTGCCCGTCGAGACCCGGCTTTGCCACCACCACTCGGATCGGCCCCTGCACCTTGGGGGCCAAGCCCTTCGTCGCGGCCCTTGTGCTAGCCTTCTTCCCCTTCTTCGCCTTGGCCACCTGCGCCCTCAGCGCAAAACCCGCCTCTCGGTAGAAAACCGTTTGCGGTTGGCCAAGCGCCGCCCAAAATTCCCGCCGGCCACGGTAGTGGTCGAGCCAGCAAGGATGCAAATCCCTAAATAGACCCGCCAGCAAGAGCGGCGCGGGTCGCACCATTTCGCCGCACGCGGTGCGTGCCGCTAACGCACGCCGACGCCTGTGCGCGGTAGCTGCCGCGCTCATCCTTAGCCCGCTTGCCGCCTCCGCCCTGCCCGGCGCAACCGCCACGCCCACTCCCCTCTACCGCTCCTCGGCCTGGGCAAGCCCGATCTTCCTCAACGTCAGCGCCTCGGCTGGCGTCTCGGCAAACGCCTCGATCCTCGAGCCCGAGAACCAGGTAAAGGAGCGCAGCGACGGTTTTCTCAACGGCGGGCGCGGCGCCTGCTTCGTGGACATCGACGGCGACGGCGACGACGACATCTACGTCTCGGGCCCAGGCAAGGACCAGCTTTTCCGAAACGACGGGAACATGACCTTCACCGACATCACCGACGCCGCCGGCCTTGGCGACATGGGCTACGGCATGGGCTGCGCCTCGGCCGACCTCGACAACGACGGTCACCAGGACATCATCGTGACCAACTACAAGTCGTACTTGGGAATCTGGCACAACAACGGGAACTCGACCTTCACCAACGTCACCAACACCTCCGGGATCGACGACACCGGCCCCCATACCGGCCTCGCGCTTGCCGATTTCAACGGCGACGGCCTCGTCGACATTTTCCTCTCCGAGTACCTGAAGGTGTCCGACCGTATCTACAAGAACCTCGGCAATATGGCGTTCAAGGACGTGACGGCGACCTCTGGGATTTCCGACTACGACTACGGGTTCCAGCCGGTCGTGGCTGATTACAACCGCGACGGCCTGCCCGACATCTATGTGGTCAATGATTTCGGCATGGACACGCTATGGCAGAACGACGGCAACTTCACCTTCGGCGATGTCTCGCGCATTTCGGGCGCATCCGACGCACGCGGCGGGATGGGGGCGGCCTGGGGCGACTTCAACGGCAACGGCGTCCCGGACATATTCGTGACGAATTACGACCAGGACGGCCTGTGGGAGAACCGCGGCGGCACTTTTTACGACGTGGCCAACCAGAGCGGCGTGGACGACCCCTGGACGGGGTGGGGGACGGCTTGGATCGACTTTGACCTTGACGGGAACCTCGACCTGGCGGTGGTCAACGGAAATGTGGACGCCGGGCTCAACTGGCAGCAGCCGGACAAACTCTTCCACAACGACGGAAACGGGACCTTCACGGACGTATCCCAAAACTCGGGCGCCGATTCCGAGGAGGTCGGGCGGGGGCTGGCGGTGGGCGACCTCAACGGCGACGGCAAGGTCGACATGTACGTTTTGAACATCAACTGCCCCGCGATGCTGCTTCAGAACCAGATGCAGACGACCAACGGCTACCTGCGCGTCCGCCTCCAGGGGACCGTGTCGAACCGGGACGGGATCGGCGCTGAGGTCGAGGTGGTTGCAGGCACGAAGGCGGAGTACCAGATCGAGGCGGCGGGCTCGTCGTACCTCTCCTCGAATTCGAAGACGCTGGTCTTCGGCCTCGGCGACAATGCGGCGGCGAGCGACATCTTCGTGACATGGCCTTCGGGGCTGAAGCAGTCCATTCGAAATGTGACGGCCAACCAGACGATCACGATCGTCGAAACCGACAGCGAGGATCCGGTCGCACGGGCGCCCGACCTTGTGGTCGACCAGGGCAGCCCGTTTGCCATGAATGGCTCGGGCTCGACGGACAACTCGCGGGTGGCGAACTGGTCGTGGTCGGTCGATGTCAATGGCACGCTGGAGCGCGAATACGGGGTTTCGCCCGTGGTGACCATCTACACGCCGGGGACCTTTGCCGGGACCCTCGACGTGCGCGACCTCTTCGGCAGGAGCGGCTCGACAACCTTTTCAGTCACTGTGCGGCCGCTCGCGCGCGTAACGCTCGACGCGGGACCTGACCTCGTGGTCCCCGAGGGCACGCTCGTGAACTTCCGCGCGGTGGGGGAAAGTACGGTCACGCCGGACTTCGAAGGCGCGTGCTCGTTTGTCTGGAGTTTCACCGACTTCTCCGGCCCGCAGGTGCTCGCGGGCCCGCACCCCTCGTACCTCTTTGACCATCCTGGCTCGTATTCGATTGCCGTGAGCGTGGCCGACCCCCAGGGGGCGGCGGCCCAGGACAGGGTGAACGTGACCGTGCGCGACGCGTTGGCGCCCGTACTCCACGCGGCGGTCCCGAGCGCGGTGGACGAAGACCAGCCGGCGTTGCTCGACGCGACGGCCACGACCGACAACGACCCCACGTTCGACACGAGCGGCTCGTTCGACTGGAGCTACGAAGCTCGGTCGGGGCGCGTGAATTGGAGCGGGGCGCGCGTGGTGGTGCAGTTCGCCGACCCGGGAACCTTTGTTGTGACGCTGCGCGCGCAAGACAAGACGGGTAACGCCGCCACGCTGAACTTCACGGTCCTTGTGCGCGATGTGACGCCGCCATTGCCCGACGCGGGGCCTGACCGCTCCGTCCTGCCGGGCCAGGAGCTCGTGTTTGACGCCTCGGCCTCGACGGACAACGACCCCAGTTTCCAGGCGCTTGGCACCTTCAAGTGGTCGGTGCAAATGAAGGGCGGCGTGGTGAATTACTCGGGCCCCCAAGCGCCGGTCACCTTCAGCGACCCGGGGATCTACCGCGTGTTGCTCGACGCGTGGGACCCAAGCGGAAACCACGCGAGCGCACCCGACACCATGTATGTCCGCGTGATTGACGACCAGAAACCCATCCCCGTTTCGGGCGGAGACCGTTCGGTGCGCGTGGGCGAACCCCTCGGGCTGGATGGGACGCTTTCGAGGGACAATGACCCGACCCTTGCAGCGACCGGAGCGTTCCTATGGGAATTCCAAGACGGCGCGGAGCGCAAGGGGCTCCGCGGAGTCCTTGCGCAGTACACCTTCGTGCGGACGGGCGTCTACAACGTCCGCCTCACGGTGACGGACCAGTCGGGCAACAGCGCGGCGGCTGTGTTCGAGGTCACTGTCTTCGACGATCAGGCGCCGGTCATTTCCGTCGAGCCGCTGCCCACGCAGGTCACGGCCGGGAGCACGCTCTCGCTCAACGCATCGGCAAGCTCGGACAATGTTGGCATCGCGACCTACCTTTGGAAAGTTCGCGGGCCGTTCGGGTTCGACCTCCAAGTCATGGGGGTGACGGGCGAGGTCGTGCTCACGAGCGTCGGCGAATACGTGGTCAACCTGACCGCCAAGGATGCCTCGGGCAACGCGATCTGGCGGGAGTTCACCGTAACCGTCGTGCCGCCCTCGACCGCGCCGGGCCCGGGGCCCGGGCCCGGCCCCGGGCCCGTCGGAAACCCCGGGCCCTCACCGGGCCCCGGTACATGGTCGGGCGATGCGGCATCTGCCGCGAGGACCTTCCAGTTGGGCGCGGCCGCCTTGGGGGCCGCGGCGGCAGCCGCGCTCGTCGCCATCTTGCTCTGGCGGCGGCGGAAACCGTAGCGAATTTGCGCCCGACCAGGGCCAGACTCGGTCTCTGTGTCAAAACCCCTAAATACGCCCGCCCCGTCGAAAACAGGCTGTCTTAGCGGCACCCGGGCGGCGCAAACGTGGATCGCCTCTGGAAGCTACGACGGTTCGGGGCACTCGCCCTCGTGGGCCTGCTGTTTGCAAGCGCGACCGGCCCGGTCCAGGGCGCCCCGCCAACCCCGCCCGAGAGCAAGGCACCGCTTTCCGCGCCGCCACTCCCCTTCTTCCACAATTACTCCGCCGTGAGCGGCCTTTCGGCGAATGCCTCGATCCTCCCGCCAGCAGTCATCGAAGCGGAACGGTCGCGCGACATGTTAAACGGCGGGCGCGGCGCCTGCTGGTTCGACTTTGACCGCGATGGAGACGACGACCTGTACGTTGTGGGACCCGGCAAGAGCCAGCTCTTCCGCCACGACAGCGGGTGGAATTTTACGGAAGTTACCGACGCGGCCGGCCTCGGCGCACTCGGGTACGGCATGGGCTGCGGCGCGGCCGACCTCAACGGCGATGGCTATGACGACCTGTGGATCACGTACTTCGATTCGAAGATGGCGATCTTCCGCAACAACGGCAACGGCACGTTCACGAACGTCACGGCCGCGTCGGGCGTCGATGGCGTCGGCGCCTGGACGGGAGTGAGCTTCGGCGACTTCGACAACGACGGGCTGCTCGACGTGTTCGTGACGGCGTACGAGCGCCAGCAGGACCGGATCTACCGCAACCTAGGGAATTTTACTTTCGAGGAGCGCTGGAATTCGTCGCGGATGTACGACGTCGACTGGGGTTTCCAGGCGTTGATCTTCGACTATGACTTGGACGGCGACGTCGACATCTACATTATCAATGATTTTGGCGTCGACCGCTTGTGGCGCAACGACGGTGGATGGAACTTCACCGACGTGAGCTTCCAGACGGGCGCCAACGACCGGCGGGGCGGGATGGGCGGTGACGTTGCGGACTACAACCACGACGGCGCGCTCGACTTCTACGTTACGAATTTCGAGGCCAACGGCCTATTCGCCCACAACGGGTCCGGATTCGAGGACCGGGCGCAGGCCGCCCACGTGGACAACTGGTCGACCGGTTGGGCGGCCGCCTTCGTGGACTTCAACAACGACGGGTGGGACGACCTTTTCGTAGTCAACGGGGTCGTCGATTCGCCCTCGCCCGAGTGGCAGTCGAACATCCTTTACAAGAACTTAGGGAACGGGACGTTCGAAGACGTCTCGGCCGGTTCTGGCGTGGAGAGCAACCAGATTGGCCGGAGCGTTGCCCTTGCCGATGTGGACGGCGATGGCCGCGTCGATTTCTATGTCACGAACGTGAATGGCCCCAACGAGATGCTGCGCAACGTCTACAACACCACGAACGGGTGGCTCGGGGTGCGCCTCCAGGGAACGGTGTCCAACCCGCACGGCGTTGGGGCGCTCATCACGGTGCGTGCGGGGAACGCCACCTGGGTGAAGCCGGTGTTGCTCGGCACCGGCTACCTCTCGACAAATTCGAAGGAGCTCCACTTCGGTCTGGGCGGCGCGCCGGCCGTCGACTCGATCGAAGTGCGATGGCCTTCGGGGCTCGTCCAAACCGTTGGCGCGCCGGCCATCAACAATTCGATCGTGATCCGCGAGTCCGACCCGCTGGCGCCGGTAGCCGTTGCGCCGAATTTGACGGTGATGAAGGGCCTCCCCTTCGTCCTTAACGGTTCGAACTCCACGGACAATGTCAGGATCGTGTCATGGAATTGGTCGATCGACGACAACGGGACGGCGCGCAGCATCCAAGGGAAGACCGCCCCGATGGCGCTTTACACGGTGGGTAACTTCACGGGGACGCTCGTGGTGGCCGACATTTTCGGGAACACGGCCTCCGCGAGTTTCACGGTCGCCGTGCTGCCCTTCGATGGCGTGTGGGTGGACGCCGGGCCGGACGCAAGCATCGATGAGGGCCTGCCTTTCGCGTTCGGGGCGGTGGGGGGCACCTCGGAGTCGCGGGACTTCGAGAACACTTCCACGTTTAGCTGGTCGTTCATGGAAGGCGGCTCGCCGGTGACCCTCTCGGGGCCGCGCCCGGTGCACGTATTTGGGCACGTCGGCAGGGTGGAGGTCCGCCTCGATGTGGTCGACCTCAAGGGGAACACGGCGGTGGACTTCGTGAATGTGACCGTGCTCGATGTGACCCCGCCCACGGTGCGGGGGGCCGTCCCGGCGGCGGCGGACGAAGATCAGCCCGTGCCCTTCGACGCGACGGCGACGACCGATAACGACCCCCTCTTTCCAGCGGGGGCGATTTTCGAGTGGTCATACCTGGGGCCCGCGGGCCCGGTCGCGTTTTCCGGGGCGAACACGACGCATGTGTTCCCCGACCCCGGCGCGGTCGCTGTGACGCTGCGCGTTTCCGATGCGGCCGGCAACGCGGCAACCCGTGTGTTTGGGATTACCGTGCGGGACACTACGGCGCCGGTGGCCAACGCGGGTCTTGATGTGGTTGCACTGCCGGGGCAGGCCGTCGAGCTTTCAGCCGGCGGCTCGACGGACAACGCGGGCGACTTCCTGCAGGCAGGGCTTTTCGACTGGGCCGTGCCCTTCCGCAACGGAACGGTGCACCTCGTGGGTGCTTTCCAATGGGTCACCTTCCCCGACCCGGGCGTGTACCGCATCGAGCTCAGGGTGACGGACCCAAGCGGGAACGCGGCGGCCGCTCCGGACAACCTAACGGTGACCGTCCTTGACAACGAGCCTCCCACGCCAAACGGGGGCGGCAACCGGCAGGTGGGAGTCGGCGTCAGGGCGGTGCTGGACGGCTCGGCGTCCACGGACAACGACCCGGACTTGATTGCGAGCGGGCGGTTCACGTGGGAGTTCCAAGATGGCGCGGTCCGCCAGGCGCTTAATGGGTCTGTGGCCGCCTACACCTTTACCCAGCTTGGCGCGTACCGGATCCGTCTCTCCGTGGTCGACGCCGCGGGGAATAGTGCGGCCGTTGTTTTTACGATTACCGTGGTGGACACTACGCCGCCCCTGCTCAGCTTCACCGCGCTGCCGGCGCAGGTCGAGGCGGGGTCTGCGCTGACGCTGAACGCATCCGGGACGACGGACAACATCGCGGTTGCATCCGTGTCCTGGCGCGTGACCGGGCCGTTCGGGTTCGACATCTCGGTTGCAAGCGCGTCGGGCACCGTCGTCATGGGTTTGCCCGGGAACTATACCGCCACCGTGACGGCCGTCGACACCGCAGGGAACCAGGTCGCCCGCTCGTTTGCAGTAAGAGTCGTGCCGGCAACGACCCCGGGCGGCGGAGAGGGCAACCACCCGCCCGGCGGGCCCGACCAAGGCGGCGGGTCGGCGGGGGGGCAAGGCCTTGGCGCGCCTGCCGTGGCGCTCCTGGTCGGCGCGGCGGTGGGAATCGGTGCGACGCTCTTCTACGCCCGAAATCGGCGCGGCGGGAAAATCCCGCCTCAAACCGAATAGGTGTAAAACCCGCGGCCGGTCTTGCGGCCGAGGTGCCCGGCGCGCACCATCTTGCGCAAGAGCGGGCAGGGGCGGTACTTGGAGTCGCCAAATCCCTCCTCGAGCACTGTCATGATCGAGAGGCAGGTGTCGAGGCCGATGAAGTCCGCCAGCTCAAGCGGGCCCATCGGGTGGTTCATCCCGAGTTTCATCACCTTGTCGATGGCCTCGGCGTCGGCAACGCCTTCGTGGAGCGCGAACACGGCTTCATTGATCATCGGCATGAGGACGCGGTTGGATACGAACCCGGGGAAGTCGTTCACGGCGCACGGCTCCTTGCCCATGCGGACGGCGAGGTCGCGTGTCAGCGCGAAAGTGGACTCGCTCGTCTCGTGGCCGCGCACGACCTCGACGAGCTTCATGATTGGCACGGGGTTGAAGAAGTGCATCCCGATGAATCGGTCCGCCCGCCGGGTGGCGGCGGCAAGCTCGGTGATGGAGATGGAGGAGGTGTTCGAGGCAAGGACGGCGTGCGCCCCCAGCAGCCCGTCGAGGGTCTTGAACGCCTCCTTCTTCAGCGCCGCGTCCTCCGTGACGGCCTCGACGACGAAGTCGCAGCCCTTCAGGTCGGTGATGGAGGTCGTGGCCCGGATGCGCGCCCGCGCCGCGGCGGAGGCTGCGCCGTCGAGCTTGCCGCGCTCGACCGCCTTTGCAAGCGACTTGTCAATGGTGGCAAGGCCCCGTTCGACGAATGCGGGCGCGATGTCCTCGAGCACCACATCGAGGCCGGCAAGGGCTGCGACCTGGGCGATGCCCGCTCCCATCTGCCCCGCGCCCACCACGCCAAACGTCTTGACTTGCTCGGCCTTCACCCCAACCACCGCGCGGGAAACGACCCGTGGCTTAATGAGCGTCGCTTTCCGGGGCCCGCTTGCGGCGAACGTTCTTCTACGGCCGTCCGCTTGAATTCCCGATGACCCCCTGGCAAAGGGCCACGAGCGGCGCGGGCGTATGCGTCCTCGGGGGCCTCGTCCTATGGGTCTTTTCGTGGTACCTCGACCTTTCGGCCCACATCGAGAAGTTCGGCGTGGGCACGGGCGCCCACGTCCACGGCGGCGACGCGCTCATGCGCATCAACTTCCCCCTCACCGGCGCGCCCTTCATTGCACTGGGGGTCGCCCAGCTCATGGGCACCGAGGCACTGCTCAAGCGCGGCGGGGTGCTCCTCTGGGCCGCAAGCCTCCTGCTCATGGTTGACGGCCTTGCCCACGCCTTCGCGTTCAATGACCACCTGGGGGTCCTGTCTTCGGCGGCCTTCTTCGCGTTCCTTGCGCCGGCGCAAATCGCCGGCGGCCTTGCGCTGCCCTTCATGGCGCGCGACTTGGACGTTTATGTGGCCGGCGGGATGGCGGCGCTCCTTGGACTCTACGCCGTGTCGCGCAGCGTGACGCTGGCCGCCCTGACGTGGCCGGAGCCTGTCGAGGCGCTCGATGTCTTCAGCAAGGTCGTCGAAGTGATGTTCATCGTCGCGCTCGTCTGGCACCGGCGCGCGATCATGCCACGTCCGGCACGCTTGGCGAAGCCCCCGCGGGCAGGCGAGGCCTTGCCTGCTGCGGCAAAGCCCTAGTTCGGTTTGACCCGGTCGCGCCGCCAGAGCATTGCGACGGCGGCAAGGGTGAGGGCGGGGCCCGCCCACGCGGCGTCGAAGCCGGGGACGGTCGGGCCGCTCTGGGCTGCTGCGCCTTCGCCCTTCAGGCTGCCTTCCATACCGAGCTGGCGGTGGCCAGGGACGTCGCACCAGTACTGCGTGGATTGTCCAACGACGAAGGTTGGCGTCGAGGCAGATTCCCCGGGCGCGAGCATCCGCGTGACAATGCCGGCGTAGGGTTCGCCGACCTTTAGGTTGTGCGTCATCGAGCCGTTGTTGTGCGCCCGGAATTGGACATGCTCGCCGGGCGCGAGTTCGACGGTGCTCGGAACGATCCGGTAGCTGTCGCCGGCAACGCCCGCGTCATGGAGGTAGATGTCGACCACGCGAGCGCCCAGCGTCACGTTGAATGTTCCGGTCATCCCCCGCGCGGCGTGGTCGCTGACCGGGCAATAGTAGGTCGCGTTTTCGGCGGCCCGGTCGAACACCACGCTCCAGTCGATCGACGCATTGGGAGCAAGCTCGGAGGGCAAGGCAAGGTTGTACGGCGCCCCGATCGCGAAGGAGTGGTTCAAGGTCCCGTTGTTCCAGATGTGGAAGGTGACGTTGGCGCCCTCATCGATGGCGAAGAACGGGTGCTCCATCGAGATCGTGTACTCGCTGAGCGTCACGTTGAGGCGGCTGCCATCCGAAAGCGGAGCTGGAGGCGGGTTTGCGGCCGCGTGCTTGGCGGCGACCCATGCTTGGTACGCCGAGGCCGACTCGGCAACGACCACGGCATGCATGTCGGAGTGGGCGCCGCCGCAGAACTCCGCGCACTGCAGCAGGTAGCGGCCCTCCGTGTCCGCGTTGAACCAGAACTTGTTGATGTGCCCGGGCACCGCGTCGATCTTCACCCCAAGGTCGGGGATCCACACGGCGTGGATCACGTCGGTCGAAGTGACGTCGAGCAGCACCACGGTGTTCACCGGGACGTGCATCTCCGAGAGCGTCTGGAACTCCACGATCCCCTCGCTCGGGTAGCGGAACTCCCATGCCCACTGGTGGCCGGTCACCTCGACGGTCATCGACGCGCCCTCTGGCGGCGTCTCGATGGCGAAGAGCGTTGTCCAGCTGACGAAGACGAGGATGGAGAAGGCGACGGCCGTTACCACGAAGATGGCAATCTCGACCGTGCGGTTGCCGTGCTCCTTGGGGTGGAACGTGGTTGATGCCTTGCCCGAATCGAGGGGAGCGTCCTTGGTGTCGCGCAGGTTGGTGTCGTCTCCGTCGACTTCCTTGCCGCTCTCCTTCTCGGCATCCGTGCGGTCCGCGCGGAACTTGAGCAGCGTGTAAACGATCAGCGACTCGACCAAGATGCCGACGATGAAGGCAAACAGGGTCACGCCCCAAAACAGGGCGCTGATTTGGCGTGCAACCGGCGAGGCCGGCTGGGTCATTTCGCCGTGCGACGAGCCGGCGGGGTCTGCAAGGGCCGGGGCCGCGCACAGCAAAAGCGCAAGGGCGCCGAGGGCAAAATCGAGCGCCCCCGTCCACCCGAGCCGCCATGTCCGAATGTGGATCGCCGGCGCGAGGCAAGGATTCGGCGCGCTTAAAGGTTGTCGAAGTGCCGGCGGGGCCGCGTCGGCCGGGCGGGATCGGAACGCTTATCTTGCGTTTTGCCCGATGCCGCCGCGCGGATTCTGGCCCGCTCATTCAGGGGGTGGCCTACTCGATGCACGCCAACGCAAAGACGGCGCGGGAAGTCCCGTCGGCGGAAGCGCCGCATGAGCACCTCTCGCCGTGGCCGATCTTCATCGCCATTGGCGTGATCGGCCTGTACTACGGCGTCCTCTTCCGGGGCCCGATCCTCGGCCTTGCGATCCTGATGTTCCTCGCGGCGCTCTACGGCTGGCTGTTCGAGGACTACTCGCACTGGAAGAAGGCGCCTGCTCACAGCGAGGAGGCCGAACTTCCCTCGGATGCGAGCTTCGCGCGGAAGATGCTCGCAAAGCCCGTGGGCTGGTGGGGCGTCGTCATCTTCCTGCTCACCGAGATCATGCTGTTCGGCGGCCTCTTCACGCTCTACTTCCTGTCGAAGGCGAGCGCCTCGCAGTGGCCGCCCGCCGGGACGCCCGACCTGCCCGTGATGAAGACCGGGATCAACACGGTCATCCTCGTGTCGAGCGGGTTCACCATGCACATCGGCATCTGGTTCTTGAAGCGCAGCTCGCGTGTCGCCTTCCTCACGCTGTTTGCCGCCACGATTGTCCTTGGCATCACGTTCCTCTACAACCAAGTGACCGAATACCTCGAGTTGATGGGGCAGGGGCTCACGCTTGCAAGCGGCAGCTACGGCGGGCCGTTCTACCTGCTCACCGGGGTGCACGGCGCCCACGTGACGGCGGGGATCGCGGGCCTTGTCGGAGTTTTCTCGCGTTCGCTCTTCGGCCAGTTCGACGCCAAGCGCCACACGGGCATCGAGGGCGTTGCGATCTACTGGCACTTCGTCGATGTGGTGTGGATCTTCCTCTACCTCGTCATTTACCTGCGAGTAATCTGACAGGGGGGCGCGCGATGGCCGAAACGCACTACAAGACTCCGGCGTGGAAGCTGTGGCTCTTCACGACGGACCACAAGCGCATCGGGACCCTCTACATGGTCACTGCCTTTTTCTTCTTCATCCTGGCCGGCATTGCGGCGATGACGCTGCGTGCCGAGCTCTGGACGCCGGGCCCGACCTTCATCCGGCAGACGACCTTCAACGAGCTCTTCTCGATCCACGGCGTGACGATGATCTTCCTTTGGATCATCCCCGTCCTTGTCGGCGGCTTTGGCAACTACTTCCTGCCGCTGCAGATCGGCGCGAAGGACATGTCGTTCCCGCGGCTCAATGCGCTCTCGTACTGGCTTTACCTCGCCGCCGCGTCGCTGTTCTGGATCGGGTTCCTCCTGCGTGACCAGGCGGCGCTCGGGTGGACGGGCTACGTGCCGCTCTCCGAGAAGATTGGGACGCCTGGCATCGGCGCGGACCTCTGGCTGATGGGCTTCCACTTGGTCGGCATTTCGTCGATCCTCGGCGGCATCAACTTCCTGGTGACCGTGATTAAGGAGCGCGGGCCGGGCGTGAAGTTCCGCAACCTGTCGCTCTTCGTCTGGTCGCAGATTGTGACGGCCTTCCTCATCGTGATGGCGACGCCGGTCGTGGGCACCGTACTGATGCTCGTGTTCTTCGACCGCAATTTCGGAACGCATTTCTTCATACCGGAGGGCGGCGGCTCGCCGGTGCTGTACCAGCATTTGTTCTGGTTCTATTCGCACCCCGCCGTGTACGTCATGATTCTTCCCGCCATGGGGATCGTCTCGGAGGTCATCCCGCGGTTCTCGGGCCAGCCCATTTTCGGGTACCGCGCGATGGTCTTTGCGCTGGCCTCGATCGGTTTCCTCGGTTTCACGGTGTGGGCGCACCACATGTTCACGACGGGCATCGACCCCCGCATCCGGGCGGGCTTCATGGTGACGACGATGACGATAGGACTGCCCACGGGCGTGAAGATCTTCAATTGGATCGGCACGATGTACGGCGGGCGCATCCGTTTCACGACGCCGATGCTCTTCGCCATTGGCTTCGTGGCGATGTTCACGATAGGCGGTATCGACGGGATTTACATGGCCTCCGTCCCGATCGACTACCAGCTGCAGGACACCTACTGGGCGGTCGCGCACATCCACTACGTGCTCTTCGGCGGCTCGGTGCTCGGCGTTTTCGCGGGCATGTACTACTGGTTCCCGAGGATGACGGGCCGGATGATGGACGAGCGGCTGGGGCGGTGGCACTTCTGGGGGACGATGATTTTCCTGAACGGGGTGTTCATGACGATGCACATCTCGGGCCTGCTTGGCATGCCGCGCCGCGTCTACGACTACGACCCGGACCTGCAGCTCCTGAACCAGATCACGACGTTCAGCGCGATCAGCCTCGGGCTGGTGCAGCTGATTTTCTTCTACAACGCGCTGCACAGCATGCGACGGGGCGCTGTGGCGGGCCCGAATCCTTGGGACGTCCACGACTCGCTTGAGTGGCCGACGGTGAAGAAGGCGCCCGGGCCTGCGCGCACGCCGGTGTCGGCGACGGCAGTGGCGATCGCCGCGGTGGAGAGCGTGGTACAGGGAGACCCGGCGCGCAGGCCGAAGGAGTAGGCGCCTCATGTCGTTGCCGCTGCCGTACGAGCCGAAGCGGTTTGGGTCCGACCGCGGCATCCCGGCCAAGGCGGGGATGCGGCCGTACGCGGAGCGGTTGGCGCTTGCAGACAAGCTCGTCGAGGAGGTCAAGGTCTCGCCGAATGAGCGCGCGGCTTGGCTCCCGAACCTTGCGCAGATCCTGCTCGTGGTGGGCGCGCTCGCGCCCTTCGTCCTTGCGATCCCGGGGTTCGGGACGCTCGCGGTCCCGCTGCTGGTGTCGATCTACCCGCTGAGCGCCGGCTTGCTCTACGCAACCGTCTGGCTGATCGCGGGTTGGGGGGGGGCAGCGCTCGTGGGGGTCGCCGGGGGTACCGGCCTCATCGCGGCGGCCGTCGGGGGCGAGCCGACCTCGCCGGAGGAGGCACGCAGGACGTTCGCGCTGCGTGCGGTCGTGGTGGCCCTCGTGGCGCTGGCGACGATCGGGGCGGTGCTCGCCTTCGGCTGGGTCGACGCGTTTGGAGGCTCGGCGGGTGCGGTGTGGGTCGCCGTGACGGCTGCGGGCGGCCTCTACGGCGCGCTGCTCACGGCCCGCCGCGAGAACTGGCAGGGGGCCGTGATGGGGGCCATAGCGCTCATCGCCGGCGGCCGCTTCATCATCGGGTCGGTGGCGCTGCTCGCGCTCGTAATGTCAGACAAGGCGTTCCCCGGCCAGCATGTTGCGCTCTACCCATGGAGGCGTTCCCAGGTATCGCTCGACCCCATCGAGCCCGTGGCGACCCTTGAGGCGGAGCCGAACGAAGGAAAGCACCCCCGCGAGCGGCCCCCGCGCACACAAGCGTTGTTCATCGCGATGGTGAGCCTGCTGTTCGGCGGGTTTGCGCCGTTTGTGCTCGCGCTGCCGTGGTTCGGGATCGAGCTCTTCGGGGGGCTCATCCTCGCCATTTGGCCGCTCAGCGTGTTCATCCTCTGGACGGGCGCGTCGATCCAGGGCGCGTTCATCGTCTTTGCAAACCTAGGGACGATGCGGCCCGAGGTGCCAAGCGCCATCTTCGTCCTGGTGTGGCTGCTCATTTTGCCGGCGGCCGGTGCCGCGATCGCCGGGAGAGCCGTCGCGGGACGGCGCCGCAGGTGGGCGGCGGTGGGGGGGGGCGTTCTCCTGTTGATCGGCGGCCGCCCGTTCTTCGCGGTGGGCGCGCTTGTGGCGGTTGCCTACGCGTGGCGGCTGTTTGACCAGCCGCACGAAGAGCCGGAGCCCCCAAGGGAGCCCGCGGCTGGCGCGTCAGCGCACTGAGGTGGCGGCGCGCCTATTCGGCGGCCTTGCGCTCGAAGACTTCGAGCGCGGCGAAGAACAGGCCGACGAGCCAAATGATGGCCGCCGCGAGCGGGGCCCAGGAGGGCAGGGTGCCTGATCCGGTGGCCGCATTGGCAAGGGCCGATATCCCGGGGTAAGCGGCAGTGACGACCGCGCTGTAAAGGTCGTTGAGGTTGAAGAGGCCGGTGTACGCCACGACACTTGCGTAACCGGGGCTCGCGGGACCAAGGCCGGCCGCCCGCGTGACCAGGAAGATGACAATGTTCCACAACACGTTGTAGACCATCCACAGGAGGACGCCGAACATGATCGCCGTGCCGGTGGTCTTTGCAAGCGTCGAAAGGATCAGCAGCAAGAGCGCGAACGAGGCGACGTAGATCGTGACGGCGAGGAAGATTGCGCCAAGGAAACTTCCCGTTACGGCGCTGCTGGAAAGGGCGCCGATGAGGAGCGCCCCGAGCAGCAGCGTAACGTAGACCGGGACGAGCAGCGCCGCCGTCGACCCGAGGAACTTGCCAAGCAGCACTCCCCGGCGGGTGGCGGGGCGGCTGAGGATGAAGTCGATCGACCCGTTGGCTTTCTCGCGGGCGATGGCGTCGTGTGCGACTGCGATCGTCGCGATGGGGACGATGAAGGGGACAAACGCGCTGGCGACGAGGAGCATGATGAAGTCGGTTCCCTGCTGAAGCGCAGTGGGGGCCGGCTCGCGCACGGTCACGCGCCGGATCAAGCTCTCGTTGCCGAGCGTGATGGAGATGTTCTGCGCGCCGGGGGGAAGGACGACCTTGGCAAATCCGTGCGCGTCGAGGTTTGCAAGAGGCCTGCCCTCGCGAAGGACCGCGGCCCCCGCGAGCGGGGTGCCGTCCCAGTGCGTTGCGTGGAGCGTCAGGTGCCCATTGGAGCCGTTTTGGTCGAGGTCATATTGGTGGAGGACCAGTGAAAACGGTGCCCCGACGTCACTTGGTGAAGGGAGAGCGGCGGCGCTCGCGATGAAGCGGCCGCCGCGGCCGTGGTAGCCGACGGTGTACGTGGGCGCCGACAGGTTGTCGAACCGGACGAGCCCGGAGGCGTCCGTCGTGGCGGTGGCGACCTCGTTGTAGTCGGATGGCTGGCCCGGGCCGCCGCCGAAGGCGCCGCTCGTGTTCTCGACGGCGAGGGCGACGGTGTAGTCCACGTGCGGGACGCCGAAGACATCCGAGGCGAAAATGACCAGCGAGTAGGTGCCGTTGGAGGCGGGGGGCGAAACAAAGTGGACGGAGAAGACGTTCGTCGTGTCGACCGAGCCGCCGCCCGCGAACGCGGAAATTCCGGCCGAGCCGCCGACGATGGCGACGCCCATGAGGAGGGCGACGACGATCATGCGGAAGCTCTTGAGGTTCATCCCGAATTCGCGGCGGGCGACCGCGCGCGCGCCCTCGAAGCGGTCGGCGAAGGGAAGCTTCGCGATCGCGTTCCACAGGGGGTCCAACGCGCCGCTCAAGGGACAGCGCCTCCGGGTTTTGCCTCGATGAGCTTCAGGAAGACATCCTCGAGGGTGGGGATGATCGGGTAAATGGCCTCCACCGGGACGCCCGCGTCCATGAGCGCGCGGTTCAGCGTGGCGCCGAGGGGCGCGCCAGGCACGCCGGTAACCACGATCCCAAACGGTTGGGTCTCGACTTTGGCCACCCCCGGCAGCGACTCGACCGCCTTGAGGTGTTCGGGCGAGAGCGGCGGGCAATTGATGTGGACGCCCGGGGGCGCGCTGGCCGAGACCTTGCGTTCGAGCTCGCGCACGGTGTCGACTGCGATGAGTTTCCCGCGGTTGAGGATCCCGACGCGCGAGCAGATGAGCTGGATTTCGGGGAGCAGGTGCGAGGAGAGGAAGATCGTGCGGCCCTTGCGCTTCTCCTGCTCCATGAGGCTGCGGAAGAAGATCGTCCCCTCGGGGTCGAGGCCGCCGGAGGGCTCGTCGAGGATGAGCACGTCGGGCTCGTGGAGCAGGGCGCCGCAGAGGGCAAGGCGTTTCTTCATGCCGTGCGAGTAGGTGCGCGCCTTGCGGTCGGCGTGCTCGGCGAGTCCCATGCTCGCAAGCAGGTCGCGCCCGCGCTTGCGCGCCTCGGCCTTGGGGATGTGGTAGAAGTCGGCCCAGAAAATCAGGTGGTCGATCGCCTTCATGGCCGGGTAGAACCCGGGCATCTCGGGCATGTACCCGATCTTGTGCTTGGCCTTCAAGTCGTCGGGGGACATCGGTTCGCCGAGCACGCGCACGCTCCCTTTCGTGGCCCGCGAGATTCCGGTGAGCATCCGGATGGTCGAGGTTTTTCCGGCGCCGTTGGGGCCGAGGAACCCGAACACCTCGCCGGTCTCGACCTTGAGGTCGATCCCGTCGACGGCGGTGAAGGCCTTGCTGCCGCCGCCGAAGACCTTGGTAAGGCCTTCCGTCTCAATTGCAAGCGACGTTGGCTCCGCCCCGGAGCCGGGGAAGGTTCAGTCCTAAAAGGATTTTGCGCGCGTGTGCAGGGGCGGTTAACGGCGTTCAGACCGCTTCGACGAGCGTGGCAAGCCCGTTGCCGCCGCCGAGGCACATCGCGGCCATGCCTTGGTCGACGTTGCGCTCGCGCATCGCCCAGAGCAGGGTGGTGAGGATGCGGGCGCCCGACATCCCGATGGGGTGCCCGAGCGCGACGGCGCCGCCGTGCACATTCGTGACCTCGGCGCGGATGGGCACTTCGCGCAGCACGGCGAGGGTTTGGGCGGCGAAGGCCTCGTTCTCCTCGAGCAGGGGCAGGTCGGGGGCCTTGACCTTCTGGCGCGCGAGGACGTCCTTCATGGCGGCGACGGGCCCAATCATGACGTCGATCGGCTCGACGCCGGAGTCGTCGTAGTCGACGATGCGCGCGAGCGGCTTGACCGAGAGGGAGGCGGCCGCCTCCTCGCTCATGACGAGAAGCGCCGATGCCGCATCCGAGATCTGGGACGCGTTCCCGGCCGTCACGGTGCCGTCCTTCGTGAAGGCGGGCGACATCTTCTGGAGTTTCTCGAGCGAGGTGTCGCGGCGCGGCCCCTCATCGGCCGTGATGAGCGCTTTCTTCCCCTTCCCTTGGTCGACTTCGATGGGCACGACCTCGCGCTTGAGCAGCCCAGCGTCGGCGGCCTTGATCGCCTTGCGGTGGGACTCGAGCGCGAACTCGTCCTGCTCGAGGCGGGTGATGTTGTACTTCTTGGCGATGTGGTCGCCGGTGCACCCCATGTGGATGTGCTCGAAGGAGCACCAGAGCCCGTCGTGGATCATCGAGTCGACGGTCTCGAAGTTCCCGAGGCGGAACCCCGCGCGCGAGCCGGGGAGGTAGTGGGGGGCGCGGGACATCGACTCCATGCCGCCGGCAATGACCACGTCGGCGTCGCCGGCTTTGATGGCCTGGGTGGCGCTGTGGACGGCCTTCATCCCGGAGCCGCAGACCATCCCGACTTGGAATGCGGAGACGGTGGCCGGAAGTCCGCCGCGCAGCGCGACTTGGCGAGCGGGGTTCTGGCCGAGCCCGGTGGTGAGGACATTGCCGAAGATGACGAGGTCGACGGCCTTGGGGTCGACCTTGGTGCGCGAAAGCAGCGACCTTACCGTGTGTGCGCCGAGGTCGGTGGCGGGCACGCTGGCCAGGACGCCGTTCATCTTGCCCATGGGAGTGCGCAGGGCATCTGCAATCACTACGGAACGCATGGCGCCGACCTACGATTGGCCTTGAGCGTGGTTCCGTGTATAAAAGGCGACCATCCGACGCTCAAACTGCGTGAAGCGATGGGAGGGAGGGCGAGATTCAAGGTGGGCCGACGCCGCCGGAGGTCCAACTCTGGCGGTCGAGTTCGCGGTCTTCCTTGGTCGCCTTCTTGAATTTGCGGTAGTGGTCGCGGCAGATCCCGGCGGAGCCCCGGGTCGCCAGCAGGCGCTCGCCCTCAAGGGCGGCTTCGACTTTGCCGTGGGCGAAATGGCGCACCGCCGGCTTGCCGCAGCCGGCGACCGCGCAGGTGTCCTTGTCCACGACCGCGGATTCTTTCTTCGCGCCGAAGAGCCCCAAGATTTTTCACGCTCTGGAGAGCGTGAGCCGCGCGGCGCAAGATATTCTTTGCGCGCCCGTCCCCTCTTTCCGGTGCTTGGGCCTTGCAAACATTTGTGGCACGTGATAATTCTCAAGGGCGTGCTGGCCTTGCCGTGAGCGTGCGAACGCGAAGGTTTATCAGCCATCCAGAATGTTTCGAGCCAACGCTTACTGCAAGAGCAGGTTGGGTTTGATTTGGCGGCACGCGACCAGATTCGAGATGCGCTGGCGGCCTGGGCCCAGCAGCGCCAAGGCGTGCATTACGCGCTCGTCTCGCGGGAGGGCCTGCCGGTGGCGTCGAAGCTGCCGAACGCCGTCCATGAGGAGACCTTTGCGATCATGTCGGCGACGATGCTTGGGGCGGCCTCGACGGTGAACAATGAGCTGCGGGGCGACGAGCCGGACTTTATCACGGTGAAGTCGGAGGCGTTCGAGACGTTCCTGTCGGGCGTGACGAAGGACCTGCTCGTCGTGCTGATCATCCCGCACACGACGAAGCGGGAAGAGGCCGTGGAGTTTCTGATGAGCATCCACAAGATCCACTGACGCTCCCCGCAAGGAGCGCTGGCCACGGGCCAAATCCTCTTATAGACCCCCTTGATTCCCTGCGCCAATGCACGTCGCGACGATGGCCGAGGTCTGTTCCTCCTGCGGCGTGCGCCTCACGGAGAACGGCCGCGTCCACTTCAACTGCCCTGCCTGCGGCGAGGGTTCGATCGGCCGCTGCGTGCGCTGCCGCGACCAAGGCGTCCACTACCGCTGCCGCCGCTGCGACTTTGAAGGGCCGTAGGGCCAAGGGGAGGTGCCCGTATGGGCAATGTGCTCGTCACGTATCGGATCATGCCTGAGGGGACGGAGGTCTCGACCTCGGGGCTGAAGGCGCAGATCGAGGCGATCGGCAAGGCGGCAAAGCGCGTTGAGGTTGCCGAAGAGCCGTTCGCGTTTGGCCTGAAAGTGCTCGTTGCGAAGTTCATCGTGGAAGACGGCTCGGGCCTTGCCGACAAGCTGGAGGAGAGCCTCAACAAGCTCCCGGGCGTCTCTTCGGTCGAGTGCACCGAACTCGGGCTGATCTGAGGCGGCGCGGGTGGGCGGGCCGGCGGCGGCGACTATTGGGGCTCCTGGCCATGGCTGGCGGGACCACCAAACTTGCGTGACAAATCTGGCGCGGCCGACCCCCGTTTTCGGCCAAATCCGGCCCTTGCAAACCTTTAACCCGTTTCATGGATGACTGGGGCCGAGGGCAGTGGGATGGGGACCAAGCGCGCCGTAAGGCGCTACTCGAAGAAGGCGAAGGTGGGAGCGCGCCGCGTTGTGGCGTCTCGGTCGAAGGTCAGAAAGGTCGGGCTGCGGCTCGAGGACGATGTCATTGCGGCGGAGCAGCGCCTTGCGCGCGGCGCGAAGCGCGCCGAGCACGCGGCGGCGAGCGACATCAAGCGGGCCGGGAAGGCGACGGTGAGGGAACTCAAGCACCTTTCGAAGGACATGGACCTCTTCTGCGACAACTGCGGGAAGGCGATGCGGCCGGGCGGCCATGTCTCGCGGATGTTCGGGGGAAGGGAGCTGCGGTTCTGTTCGGCGCTTTGCTCGGCGAAGTACCGGCCTGAGATCTACGATTAGGCGCCCTCGAGAGGGGTGGGGCCGTGCAGGCTCTCGTTCAACTTTGGAAGTGAATGCGCTGGAGCCAGCCAGCCCGCCGCCCTTCGTGCTAGGTTTCCGGTGGAGGCTGCGTGTCGCGTTTGGAAGAAACCCGCCAATCTTCATATTCTTGCAGGCACGGCTACGGTTTTGGTTTTCTAATGGTCAAGTCGCGTGTTGGGTTGCTAAGTCTGGTCCTTGTGTCCGTCGTGTTCGCAGCGCCCGTGCTGGGCTCGATGGCGGGACTCCCGTGGAGTTTCGGCGGTCCCCCCAGGGGCGGCGACCTATCCGTCCACTCGCCTCCAGGTACTCCTTTCCATGCAGTGGCGACCCAGCCGAACGAGGGCGAGAATGGCGACCATGGCGAATCGGGCAATGTTAACGACGGTGGCGACGGCAACCAGACCGGCGGCGGCGATGGCAACGACACTGGCGGCAGCGACGACAACGAGACCGGTGGCAGCGATGGCAACGACACTGGCGGCAGCGATGACAACGAGACCGGCGACGGCGGCGATGGCAACGAGACCGGCGACGGCGGCGATGGCAACGAGACCGGCGACGGCGGCGACCACAATGACACGGGCGACGGTGGCGATCACAACGAGACCGGCGACGGCGGCGATGGCAACGAGACCGGCGACGGCGGCGACCACAATGACACGGGCGACGGTGGCGATCACAACGAGACCGGCGGCGGCGATCACAACGGGACGGGCCACCACCACGATGACAACGAGACAAACGACGGCGGGAACGAAACCGGCAACGAGTCGGCGATGGCGGCGTACGGAGCCCCGCGCGCGCCCCTGAACTGGAGCGGCAACTCCAGCGGGAACATCACGCACGGCTCCGCGACCTGGGACCCGACCAACAAGACGCTCACCGTTGTGGCGGGCAACATTTCCCACCACGGGATCAACTGCACCTGGGGCGGTTTCACTTGGACCGTGGGCGACGACTTCCTTTCGCTCCTCAATATCACGTGCGACTTCTATGGCCTCTTCACGGTGTCCCTGGTCAATGGCAACTTGACCGTGACCTGGTCGAACGGGACGTGGAACTGGACTTTCGGCGCGCCGCCGGCACCCGAACTCTACCAGTCGGAGTTTGCGCTGACGTTGAGCGAATTGAAGTCGAGCGCATCTCCGTCAACCGGAACGATTGCGCGTCCGACCGGGGCCTCGTCGCTTTCGCTTTAGGCGAAGGCGCGCTTAGGCAAGGGCGGCGACCTTTACGCTTGGCGGCGAGCCACCTTCCGTCCAGCGCCGCACGTTCCTGCGGTAGAGCCAGATGAGCCATGCCGCCGCGGCCACGCTGGCGACCGGCTCGCCGAATGCCGCGGCGGGGTTGGCGATCCCGTAGAAGAACCCGAGAATAATGATCACGGCCATCACGCCAGCAAAGAAGGCAAACAGGCACCGCTCGGCCGAACTTGGGTGCAAGGCGCCGCGCAAGATGAAGAGCGAGGCGGCGGCAATCGTGCCCACCACCACGATCGCGATGCCGAAGTACACGCCCGAACCCGACAGGACGCCTGGGACGAGAAAATTGCTGAACATCCATAGGAAGCCGAAGACTGCGAACGGGTAAACGCGCCGGGGGGCGACTGCGGCCTTGGCGCTCAAGAAGTCTTTGGGAGCGGTGCGCGCGAGGTAAACGAAGAATGCCGCGCAGATGACGGCGATGAGGTGCTCGGGTCCGCCCCAGTAAGGGAGGCTGACGACGAAAATGAGCCCGATCGCGGCGAAGGCGAATAGCGCCCACTTCGTGCCGCGGGGCGTGAGCAGCCGCCTGCCCTTGAGGTCAGGGTACAGCACGCCGATGAGGAAAATGGGAATTGAGATGGAAACGACGGCGTGGAATAGCGTGAGGGTCTCCGCCCAGATCCAATTCGTCCCCGCGACGCGGCCGTACGCGCCCATCGTCCCGAGGCCGTCCCAGTTGGGGTCGAACCAGGACTTGAGCGCGAGGCCCTCCTCGTAGATGCCGTAGGCCGCGCCGAGGAGGAGAAGGGTCGCCCAGCCCTTGTCCCAGCGGATGACCGCGTCGCGGATGAGCAGGGCGCCGCAGCCGTAAAGGGCAAGCAGTCCGGGCAGCCCGACCGGGTTGAAAAATTTGAGCGGGGGGGAGGAGCCCGAGACGAGCTCTGCGAGGATTGGCGAGAGAAACAGCAGCGAGAGGAGCGCCTTTCGCTCGCGGTTCACGGGCGCGTTCTGCGCGGCCCTCGATTTCAAGGTTGTCTTTAGAACGTCAATGGGCGAGGCTCGCAAGGGCCGCCGCCGTTGCCCGCGCCAGCGGGAGCCACGCGAACGCTTATGGCCCCAATCAAGGATCGACGGCCTTGGGGGGCGGCGCCACGGCCAAACGAATTCTCGTTGTGGACGATGAGGAGTACATCCGGGACGCGTTCACCGCCGTCATTGAGGGGTCGGGGGCGCGGACCATCTGCGTCGGCGACGGGGCGGCGGCCATCGCGTCCCTTAGGGGGGGCGGGTTTGCGCTTGTCATCCTCGACCTGGGGTTGCCCGGGATCTCGGGCCTGCGGGTGCTCGAGTGGATGAGCCAGAATGCGCCGCACGTGCCCGTGCTTGTCGTGACGGGCCTCGAAAACCCGCCGAATGTGCTCGTGCGTTTCCCGAACCTGGTGAAGATCATGCAGAAGAAGCCGGTGCCCAACGAGTTGCTGCTGCACTTGGTGGAGACTTACGCGCTGGATTGAGGGCGGGCCGGCTCAGTCGACCGGCGGGTCACTGCGCCAGTGCGAGATGCGCGCGCTCGGCGGGTCGCCGAGGAAGGCGAGGAAGAGCAGAATCACCGCGAAGGGCAGCGTCCAAACAAATGCCGAATGGGTATTGAGGAAGTACTGCCAGAGGCCGCCGGCGGCCATCACGGCCACGGCGAGCAGGATGTAGCGAGCGTCCATGGGCGGTGGCACCAATCCGGCCGCGCGGACTTGAACATTGCGCGCCTTGGAGGCACGCGCTCAAACGCCCTCGGTGTCCTGCAAGTCGGAGATGTGGCCGTTGAAGTCGTACTCGAGGTCGCGGTAGAACTTTTTTCGAAACAGGGGCGCGAGCAGTCCCCGGAAGCCCTTCATGTGGAGGGAGATTTGAGCCTCGACTTTGGTGCCTCCCTGGTCCGGGACGGCTTTCCAGGTCGCCGAATACCCCATCGGCCCCTGCATCTTGACGGTCCGGTCGAGCGGGACGAGCTCGAGCTGCATGTCGAATTTGCGCCCGCCCCATTGGTCGTGGATCTTGACGTTGTTGCCCTCGCGCGAAACGACCGTGCGCTTCGACGGCTTCTTCAGGTAAATCTTGGGGGCGCCCGTGCCTTTGACGAACGCGGTGCGCCCGTGGTCGTCTTCTTGGAAGTCGGTCATCCACGAGAACACGACGTCCGGCGGGATGTTCACGTGCGTCGACTTCGACCAATCGAGTGGGGCCATGGGTTGCCCTCACAGCGAGTCGCGATTTCAAACCTGTGCTGACTTTTTGCAGCGGCTCGGAAGGGCAGCGGCACCGGCCCAGGACGAGTTTCGGGGAATGGCGCGGCCCCCTGGGGAGCGTGCCCGATGGTGGAACCTTCAAATCCCGAGACGCCAACCAGGCTCTTGCCGGGGTCTAAATGAAGCAGCCTTCGCGCAAGACCATTTTCGTTGTCGTTGCGCTCTCGCTGCTCGGCGTTGCGGGCACTGCGGCTGCGGCTTCGCTCGTGGCGCCCGCGACTCACAGTTCCGATCATGGGGCCGGTTCGCTCCTCGAGTTCCTTGGCTTCAAGGTCCCGCCGGCGACGGCGCCCACGCCCACGGACTCGCCCCACCACCACGGTGGCTGCGGGTGGCACCACTCGGGCGACGGCTGGTAGTTCGCGCTACCACTCCAGCGTCCCCTTCAGCGCTCCGTAATCGAGCGATAGCCGGGCGCGCAGGGCGCGGGCGAGGTCCATTCCAAGGATGTTAACGGGACCGCCGCGAAGGGATCCCTTCCACGAAGCGGGCAGCATGGCTCGTCGGTCTCGCGCGACGTCAGGCTTCGCAATCGCTACCAGCGGGAGCCGAACCCTCTGTCCACTTTCGGGGTCGACGAAGACGGTCACGTTTCGAACAAACGGCCGCTTCGCCACTCCGGCGGCGCCTCTCAGGTCGCCCATGCTAAGCGACGGAATGTCAACGCCCGCCCGCCGCGCAAGCTCCTCCGAAAGGACCGTGATGTTGGAGCCCGTGTCGACGACCCATTCGGCCGGCGTCGCGCTCTCAAGGGAGGGTTCCTGTAAGGCCGTGGGATCGGCAACCGCAATCGAAAGGCTCGCCTTGAATCGGCGAGACCCCCGGTCGTACCAAAGGTGGAGCTGACCCACTCACAGCACCCACAGCAGGTCGGGTGGCCCAACCCAGCTGATGTGGACGTCTCGCCGGTCGCCGAATCGCCGGTAGAGTTCATTGGGGTCGTCGGAGAACCCCACCATCTTTTGGTCCAGAACCGCGATGTACTGGTCGAGGTATTCCTGGAGCCGGTCGCGGTTCTCAGACGCCCAGATGGCGTTGCGCTCGAATTCTGCGAGGTCGGCGATTAGCCGTTCCTTTGCGGAGAGCGCCGCAGTCACCATTTCCACACCACCCGGGCCGGATATTCAACCCTTTTCCCTGGCTGTCGCGGATGGTGCGATCCGCGTACATGAGGGAACCCTGATGACCATCCGGCCGACGTTGATTGATCGCGGTGCCAGGCGCCCCGCGACCCACCTATGAGACGGCGCGCACCCTCCGCGGCCCGCCGCACGGCGGCACAAACTCCATAATCCGACGGCCACTGGAACGGGCATGCCCTTTTTTGAAACGCGCGCGCGAGTGAAGCACCCGTGTCCGTTCTGCGACCTTTCGGTGTCGTTCCCGACGACGCGCATGTCGCTGTGGTGCAACCACACGGGAGAAGTCCTGCATGTGGAGGCGCCCGATGCGCGGACGAAGGACGCGGTGCTCGAGGCGGTGCGCGAGCGGCTCGGCATCGAGGCGATGTTCGACGAAGAGGGCAACGCGTTCACCGTGACGCGGACATGCGCGTGCAACCCCGCCAAGTCCGTGTCGGGCGCGGCCGAGAGCGTGGGGCTGTGGATCCTGCACCCGATCACGATGTATGGCGGTTTCGAGACGTACCGGCTGCTTGCCCCGTCGCAGGAGGACATCCGTGCGTTCGTGGCGGCCGTGCAGAAGCTCGGGTCCATCGAGGTGCTGTCGCACCGGCACCGCGAGCGGCTGGACGAGGTGCACAGCGTGGACATGTACCCGGCGCACCTCTTTGACGGATTGACAGACCGGCAGGTGCGGGCGCTGCTGCTCGCGTACGAGAACGGCCTCTTTAATGTCCCGGCCGACGCGGACCTCGACGAGATTGCCAAGCGCGAGGGCGTGGCGCGGTCGACCTTTGGCGAGCACCTGCGCAAGGCACAGCAGCGGCTGGTGGCGAACGCGTACCCGTTCCTGAAGCTCCACGCGGGCGCGCATGGCGGAAAGCCCGAGCGGGCCGTGCGGCGCGAAGGCGAATCGGTCGGCGGCAAGTGAGCCGCGGCTCACCGCACGCGCGCCACGATTGCCGCGACGATTGCGGCAAGGGATGCGCTGCATCGCGAGCGCCGCGGGCGGATGCGCCGGTTTTTTCTGGCAGCTACCTTGAAGGCGCGTTCGCCTGGCCGCTCGAGGCGGAGATACACGGCTGCGCTGTCATCGCGACGCGTAGAGGGCGCGGGGCGGAGGATCTCAAAGAACGGCGTGTTGGGGATCATCGCCACCAAGCAAGGCGAGCGAAACGATAGGCTTCGTGCCGTCTAGCGGCGGCTCCATACGAGGGCCGCCCTGCGGCGGCGTGGGCTTTATGAAGGTCGGCGCTCGGCACCGCAGCGCGTCCGCGTTCGCGCCCGGCGTGAATCTGGGAAGAATCTCGGCAAACGGCCAACACCCCCCTTTTGGGTTCCAGTTCGGAAAGGGCGCCGCACATGTCCCTCGTTTCTCGCGCGCTGCGTGATATTGCCAGGAAAAGGGCCCGCACGGGGGCCGCCGTCTTGATTGTCGGTCTCAGCCTCGGCGTGTTCCTCACGTTGTCGGTTGTAAATGCGAACATCGCCGCACAGGCGCAGAACGCGTCCGAGGCCGTCGATTCCACCGTCACGGTCCGCCCGGCGGGCAGTTTCGGATTCTTTTCGAACAGCACCATCGACCCGGCGATTGTAAGCACCGTCGCGGCGACCGACCACGTGAGTTACGTGCAGCCGGTCGTCCTTGCGCGCGAAGCGTCGGCGCCCCAGCCGGGCGGTCCGGACGGCGGGGGCGCAGGGGGCTTCCGGGGGCGAGGGTTCAACCTCGTGTTGGTGCAGGGCGAGGACCCGGCGCACCCGCTCGTGCTCTTCGGAGGCGGAACGGTGGCGCTTTCGCAAGGCCGGTTGCTGGAGGCAGCGGACCAGGGGCAGAGGGTCGCGTTGGTCGGTTCGGACTATGCGTCGAACCACGCCGTGGGGGTCGGGGATTCGATTGCGCTGAACGGCACGGCGCTCACGGTCGTGGGGATTTTTGGCGGCGGCAGCGGGAACCGGTTCGCCGGCTCGTCGGTGTTGGTCTCGAACACGACGGCGGAGGCGATTTACAATGTCACGGGCGCAGCGATGCTCTATGTTCGGGTCGACAGCCCGGGGAATGTGGCGAACGTCACGGCGGCGCTGAACGCGACGTTGGGCAGCGAGTACGACGTCGTGCCCGCCTCGCAGACGCAAGGCGAGGCGCTGCAGAACGCGGTGAATTCCATCCAGTCTTCGAGCGAGTTCGGGGCGCTGTCCTCGCTGATCACGGGGATGGCGGTGCTGGCCTTTGCGATGGCCTGGGCCGCCCGCGAGCGCATGCCGGAGATCGGGATCATGAAAGCGATCGGCTTTGGCAATGGCAGGATCCTCGCGCAGTTCTTGTTGGAGGCCGTAGTGCTTGTCACGGTCGGGTTTGTGGTGAGCCTGCTGATCATGACGTTGATGGGCCCCTCGATTGCCGCCCTGTTTGCGGGCGGGAGTACGCAAGCGGCGGCCGCTCCGACGGGGCCGCGCGGCTTCCAGGGCGGCGGGGGCAACTTCCCCGGGTTTGGCGGGGCGATTCAGTCGGGCCTGGTATCGAACCTGGACTACACCCTTTCGGCGGGCGTGCTGGTGGTGACGCTGGCGGCGGGGATGGCGATGGCGGTGGCCGGCTCGCTGGTGCCGATCATCAAGGCGGTGCGGATGAGGCCGGCGGAGGCGCTTCGCTATGAGTAGCGCGCAAGAGGACCCCGAGGCCGCGCAGGGCGAAGCCGAGGCGCAGGAGAGCGAGAACGCAATCGTGCTGCGCGAGGTCACCAAGACCTACCGGCCGTCGCGCAAGGTGGAGGCGGTGGAGGCCTTGAGCGGGGTGACGATGCGCGTCCCGCGCGGGACGCGTGTTGCCATCAAGGGGCGCAGCGGAAGCGGGAAGACGACCTTGCTGTCGATCATCGGCGCGCTCGACGTTCCCACGACGGGGTCGGTGGAGGTCGATGGGCGCCAGCTGGAGGACTTGCGGGAAGGCGCGCTCACAAAATACCGCGCGCGCACGATCGGGTTTGTCTTCCAGAAGTTCTACCTCCTGCCCTCGATCTCGGCGCAGGAAAATGTCGAGCTTGCGATGGAGGCGGTCGGGGTTGCGAAAGGGGAGCGCGGGAAGCGGGCGCTCGACTTGCTGAAGCAGGTGGGGCTATCGAAGCGGGCGAGGCACCTCCCGGGCCGGCTCTCGGGCGGGGAGCAGCAGCGGGTGGCGATCGCGCGGGCGCTTGCAAACGACCCGCCGATCCTGCTTGCCGACGAGCCGACGGGCAATTTGGACGACGAGACGGGCGATGAGGTGGCCGAGCTGCTGTTCAAGATTGTCAAGAAGCGGCGCGCGTCGATGGTGGTGGTCACGCACGACGAGGACATCGCGAGGCGCTGCGATTTCAGCCTCCAGATGAAGGAGGGCACGGTGCGCGCCAAGCGGCCGGAGGCCCAGCCGCTGCTGCAGGTGGACGGGAAGGGACCTTTGGATGACGGAGCGGGCCGATAACGTGAAGGAGCCTGACTTGCCCGGCGGGGGTTCCTCCGCAGCACAAGGGCGAGGGACCGGCGCCGTTGGTACGAACGGGCCGACCCGGGGCGAGGCGCGCGCGGGAGCGGCCTGGCTCGCGCGGCGTTCGTTTGCACGTGAGGCCTACGCTTCTAACGGCCCCCGCGTTTCCGGCCGCGAACCCCTTGGACGGCGTCGAGCGAGTGCTGTGGTGGCTGTTCGCCTCGAGCGCGGGGGCCGCGACGCGAGGGCGGATCGTGCGCGCGCTCAAGGAAGCGCCGAGGAACAACCAGCAGCTTGCCGACGACCTGAGGCTCGACTACACGACCGTGCGCCACCACCTGCGGGTGCTTGGCAAGAACGGGTTCGTGGTGGCGGGGGGCCCGAAGTACGGCCAGCTCTACTTCCTCACGCCTTCGCTCGAGGCGCATTGGTCGGCGTTCGAGCGGGTTGCGCAAAGGTCGTCGGAAGGTCAAGGAGGAGGCGAGAGGCATGGAGCCGAGTGAAACGGGAAGCGTGACGGGGCCGAGCGCGAAAGGGCCGGAGGCGCAGGCCGAGCCCGCGGGGCGCGCGGGGCGGTTTTCGCCGGCCGCATGGGTGTTGCTCACGCTGGCGGCCGGAATCGCGGGTGGCCTGCTGATGTCGGCGCTTTCGCCCGCCCCGCTGCTTGAGCCGCGGCCGCCGCGGGAGTTCTTCCGACTGGCATCGCACAGCGATGTGGACATGCTGCTTTCGAGTGTGGGGATTGCGCTGCTGGCGGCGTTGCTGATTGTGTATGTGCGCACCTACCGGCAGACGGGCGCGAATTTTGTGATGGGGCTCGTGTTCGTGCTTCTGGCGCTGTTGGTGCAGTCGGCGGTCTCCTCGCCCATGCTGATCGGCGTGTTCGGCCACCCGCTCGGCCCGTTGGCGAGCTTTTTCCTCGTGGCGGACGTGTTCAAGAGCGCGGCCTTCGCGCTGTTCCTGTACCTCAGCCTGCAGTAGCGGGAACCGCGGCGGGCGCGCGCACAGTCGTTTGGGTTTCGCTGCCCATGACTCGCTACAGTCATGAACGCGAGCGCGCGCCCGCCAACGGTCGGCGGCTGATTGCCGCGTCGGGGTAATGAGGGTTGGCCCGCCGTGCGACGGGTGGGACACGATGATTGAGACGCCTTTGAGGCGGCTCGCCCGGGCAGGAATTCGGGGGGTCGCGGATAGAATCGTGGACGCATTTTTGGGGCCCTTACCAAAATCGGATTTTCGTCCGCGGTATTTTGCACCGCTACATGAACGAGGTGGAATTGGAGGGTCGCGCGAGCCGTTCATGCTTGGTCAGGCGTGGCGAGGCGGCCGCCCGGGACCGCCGGGGCGCCACTTTTGGTAATACTGGGGGCGCGTCCTGCGGTAGGACTTGAGCCTGGATATGACGCGGCCCTCGACGGCGACGGAAAGGACGACGGTTTCTGGCCAGGGCTTGGGCGTCCACGCGCTGCGGGGCGGCTCGACACGGTGGGGCCCGGTGTAGCCTGTGCGTTCGAAGAGGCGGCGCTGAAGGATGGCTCGGACGAGCGGCGCGTCGGCGAGGGAGGAGAGGGAAAGGGGGAGCAGGACGAGCCCGCCGAGGTGGGCGTTGTGGGCGGGGAG
>JBGQKI010000019.1:0-50386 GCA_041499475.1 Thermoplasmata archaeon | reverse complement strand
TCACACCGAGAAGACCCACGCGATCGGTCTTTCGGGCAGGTCCTCTGGCCCTTCAATGTCCACCTCGCTGCCCACCCTTGTGATCTCCATCCCCGCAGGCGCCTTCTCTACGAACGGCTTCAGGTCCTGGATCGAGACCGACAGCCCGCCGAACCGGTAGTGCATCGGCACCGCAACCCGCGGCTTGATCGCCCCGATCGCCTGCCAAGCCTGCTCGGCATCGATCGTGAATACGCCGCCCACGGGCACGAACAGGATGTCCACGCCCCCGATCGCCGCGACCTGCTCCGGGGTGGGCACCTCCCCGATGTCCGAAAGGTGGCAGAATTTGAGGCCGGCCATTTCGAAGGCCATGATGTGGACATCGCCAAGCTTCGCGCCGCCCTGCGTGTCGTGGTGGCCCGCGACCGACCTTGCGTTGAAGCCGTTGTAGCGGTAGGGTTCGCCGCCCGAGTAGACCGCGGTGTTCGGCCCCGCCACCTGGCGGACGCAGTTGTGGTCGAAGTGGTCGTGCGATTTGAGGACAATCTGCGCGCGCGCCCGCGGCGGCGCCAGCCCGATCGACCTTCCGTCATGCGGGTCGGTGACGACCGTGAGGCCCTGCTCGGAGACGGCGAAGCACGACTGCCCGAACCACCGCACTGCGACCGTGAATTCTCCCCCTTCGGTTTCGCGCCCCGCGTGACGAAAGGGATGAAGGACGCGCGGCCGATATAGGCCTTTCCAATCGGCCGAAATTATTATCCTTCAGGGGAGATTAAAATGGCCCGTTCCAAAGGCGGCCTCACAGGCCGCCCGCCGCCGCCGCAGCGCGGCGCGGGCCCTTCGGCGCCCACGGCGCCTTCGCCTCCTTGTCAATCCGTGTCGACTTGCGCACGCTGGAGGCGGCCCGAATAGTCCACAAACACCGTCTTGATCTCCGTGAACTCGTCGATCGCGGTCGTGCCCGCCTCTCGGCCGCCGTTCCCCGTGTTCTTCGTGCCGCCAAACGGCAGGTGCACCTCCGCGCCAATCGTGGGCGCGTTGATGTACGTGATCCCGACATCGAGTTGCTCGATCGCCCGGAACGCACGGTTCACATCGCTCGTGTAGATCGACGACGAGAGGCCGTATTCGACATCGTTTGCAACACGGACCGCCTCGTCGAAGTCCTCCACCTTGATCACGGAAAGCACGGGCCCGAAGATCTCCTCCTTGGAGATGCGCGTGCCGTGCTTGGTCTCGAACACGGTCGGCTCGATGAAGAACCCCTGCGCGAGGCCCGGCACCTGCGCGCGCTTGCCGCCGCAGAGGAGCTTGGCTTCCCTTTTGCCGACCTCGATGTAGCCGAGCACCGTCTTCAGCTGGTCCTCGCTCGCCACCGGGCCCACATCGATCTTCGGGTCCGTGGGGTCGCCAAGCTTCAACTTCTTCGCGCGCTCGACGAGCTTCTTCACGACCTCGTCGTAGACCTTCTCGTGGACAATGAGGCGCGAAGTCGCCGTGCACCGCTGCCCCGCCGTGCCGAACGCGCCCCACAAGACGCCCTCGAGCGCGAGCTCGATGTCGGCGTCCTCCATCACAATCTGCGGGTTCTTCCCTCCAAGCTCGAGCTCCACATTCTTGAGCAGCGCCGCGGCCTTCGTGTAGACATCGCGGCCCGCCGTCGATCCACCCGTGAACGACACCGCCTTCACCTTCGGGTTCACCGCGATCTCGCCGCCGACGGTGGCCCCCGGGCCCGTCACCATGTTGAGGACGCCCGGCGGGACGCCCGCCTCATGCAACACTTCGACGAGCCTCGCGGCACAAAGCGGCGTGAGTGAGGCCGGCTTGAACACAATCGTGCAGCCCGAGATCAGCGCGGCACCGATCTTCCACGAGGGGATGGCGACCGGGAAATTCCACGGGGTGATGCAGCCGACGACGCCCACCGGCCGCCTGAAGGTCATCGCAATCTTGCTCGGCAACTCGCACGGCGTCGTTTCGCCAAGGAGCCTGCGGCCTTCGCCTGCGATGTATTCGAAGAAGTCGATGGCCTCCTGCACATCCCCGTTCCCTTCGCGAAGCGCCTTGCCCATCTCCTCGGAGACGAGGTGGCCAAGCTCGGCCTTGCGCTCCCGCAAGATGTGCGCGGCCCGCAGCAGGATTTCGCCGCGCTTCGGGGCCGGCGTGGCGCTCCACCCCGGGAAGGCGGCCTCGGCCGCCTCGATCGCCTTCACGGTGTCCTCGCGGTTGCCGTTTGCAAACCGCGCCAGCAGCTTGCCCGTGGCGGGCGCCCGGGTCTCGATCCAGTCCTTCGACGAGGACTTGACCCACTTGCCATTGATGAAAACGCCGAACTCGGGCACCTTATCGGCCTTGCCCGCCGCCTGCGCAGCCTTCGACGCCGAACCAACCGCCATTCGCACTCCTCCAGTCATCCCCGAGGGCCGACTCGGGCCCATCCGGGGGTAGCGTTTGCGGTAGCCGACGAGTGCGCAATTAAAGGTTGCTTTGGCCCCGCGCGCATCCATCGCGCGCGCCTTCAAAACACGGCCTGCATCACGAACTGCGTCACGAGCGATGCGGCCGCCGCAATCCACAGCATCAGCACGAAGTGCGTTACGGCTCCGTACTTGTGCCCGCCGTCGGCCGCCTTCGCCACGAGCCCCGTCACCGTGGCGTGCACGACCACGATGCCGAGTATCACGAAGTTCATCGCCACGAGGTCCACCGGGCCGTTCTGCAGGATCGCCAGGAACGCAAAGCCCGGCACCGACGGCACCCCCGCGAACAGACGGTGGAATCCCGCTACCAGAAAGAGCGACATGTAAAGGACCGCCACAAGGACGGCGCCAAGCCCGTACATCATCCCCACGAGGCGCCCAGCCTCCTGGTACCGCAGGCGCCGCAGCGACACGAGCGCGAGGAAGTTGTCCGAAATCACCTTCGCGATCTTGCGCGGGTTGCCCCCCGTGCGCGTCCCGTCCTCGAACATCTCCGAGAACTTCGCGATGATGTCCGACCCCGTCTCCGCCCCGAAGTACTCCCACGCCGACTTGCGGTCGATGCGCGTCGCCGTGCGCTTGTACAGGTCTTCGATGTTGCGCGTGAGCCTCCCGAACTTGTGCTGCGAGAGCTTCTTCAGCGCGTCGATGCCGGTGCGGCCCGTCGCCTCGGCCGAGGAGCCAAGCGAGCGCATGAACGCCGGGTACATCGTCTCGCGGTTGCGGATCGCCCGGTCGGCGCGCGCGATCTCGAAGCCGGGGATCAGGAAACCCGACAGCGACACGGCGAGGAAGAATTCGAGCGTCGGGAAGAACGGCGCCAGCACGAACACCGACAGCGCGAAAAGGCCCGCCGACACCGCCGCTCCAAAGACGAACCACCGGTTGATCTTGCGCTGGGCCTGGCTCTTCAGCTTGCCGTCGTACCACAGCTGCTCGTCAGGCAGCATGTAGCGGACCATGAAATAGAAGAAAAGCTCGAGCGCGACGAAGATCGCAAGCCCGCCCACAAGCATCGCCGAGATGCCCTGCGCCGTGAAGAGCGGGGCCATGAAGAGGAAGGTGAGCAAGAACGCGACCGAGATGATGAGCGCCTGGTAGAGGTCCGACAGGGTGAGCAGGCCCCGCAGCGCCGCGTTGTATTTGTTCGAGAACAGCTCCAGCGAAACCTTCTGCTCGATCGCAAAGAATTCCTCCGCCGTCTCGCCCGACTCCACCGCGTGGCCGAGCCGGTAGAGGAAGTCCGACATCAGGTCCGACGGCGTGCGCTCCGCCACGAGCCTGCAGGCCTGCGGCAGCGCCACGTTCCACTCCACCGTCAGCTTGTGGATCTTCTCGACTTCCTTCGAAAGCTCCCGGTAGTCCTTCATCTGGCCGAGGATGTCCCGCAGCGACTGGCGCGAGATGTCATCCGTCGACATCGCGCCGATGCGCGTCACGAAGAGGTGCATGTCCTTGTCGATCGTCTTGCCGCGCCGCTCGTAGGAGTACACCGGGTAGAGGACCGCCGCAAGGGCCCCCCAGAAGAGCAGGCCGATGAGCAGCAGGAGCGTCCAGCCGTAGAAGATCTCCCGGAAGAAAGCCCACAGCCCGAGGCCCACCGCGATCTCGGCGACCGCCACCGGGAAGAACTGCTGGCTGAGGTACCGGGCAAACGGCAGCGGGTAGTCGGCGTACGCGTTGTAGAACTTCTGGCGGCGCGAGAGGCGCACGTCGTCCGCGCTTGCCGCCTCCGCCATCTTGCCGCCTTCCCCGTCACGCCGTCTGCAGGCGCTGCTGCCACCACTGCTGCCGCTCCTCCGAGGGCATCGACGAGACCTTCAGCTTGTAGTAGTCGTAGAACACCGCGTTCACGCGGTCGTACTCGACGATGTTGCGGTCCACCATCTCCTTGATGATGCGCGCGCGGAAGCGCAGCTCGTCGTAAATCATGCGCTTGTCCTTGAGCTTCATGCGCGGCGCGATCTTCTCCTCCAGGATGAACGAGTTGTTCATCCCTCTGAAGAAGTGCGTGTCGGTGTAGGGGTCCCACCGGAACACGCTGCGCGTCAGCACGCCGCCGAGGTCCTTCGAATAGCGCAGGATCTCGTCGACCGATGTGCAGCGCCGGATCAGGCGGCCGCCCTCGTAGAGGATCGCCTGGAAGAAGGCGATGTTCAGGTTGTCCATGAACCGGATGGGGACGTTGATCGGGTCGCCCGTGAAGCGCTGGATCATCTGCTTGGTCGAGGGCGCGTGGAACGTCGAGAGCACCGAGTGGCCCGTCTGCATCGCCTGGAACATGACCGCGCCCTCGACGCCACGCACTTCGCCCACGATGATGTAGTTCGGGCGCGAGCGCAGCGCGGCGCGCAGCAAGTCGAACAGCTGGACGCGCGATTCGGCAGGGCCCACATCCCGCGACACGAGCCGCTGCCAGACCGGCTGGGGGGCCACGACTTCCGGCGTGTCCTCCGCGGTGTAGACCTTGCTCTCGTGGCTGATGAGTGTGAGCATCGAGTTCAGCGTCGTCGTCTTTCCCGAGGCCGTCTCGCCCGAGACGATGCAGTTCATGCCGTTTTCAAGCGCAAGCCACATGTACGCCGTGATCTCCGGGGAGATCGTGCCCCATTGGCAGATCTGCACGCAGGTGATCGGCTTCTCCGTGAACTTGCGGATGGTGAAGGATGCGCCGCGCTTCGACACGTCCTCGCTGTAGATGATGTTGATGCGCGAGCCGTCCGGCATCGAACCGTCGATGATGGGGCGCGCCTCGGACACGGGCTTGCCGATGCGCTCCGACATGTTGCGCAGGTACTCGTCGAGGTGCTGCGGGTCGCGGAAGCGCACGTTCGTCTCCATCATCCCGAAAATCTTGTGGACGATGTGGATCTGGGCCATCCCCACCGAGTGGATGTCTTCAATGTAGGGGTCGCGCAGCACGCCTTCGAGCACCCCCTGCTCGACGAGGTCGCGGATCAGGTAGTAACGGATCACGCGGTCCTCGCGCTCGTCGACCTCCACGCGCTCGCCTGCAAACCCCGCGAGCGATGACCGCTCGTGGGCCTCCCCGCGCAGGCGTCGCACCCGCCGGTAGAGCGTCTCCAGCGTCTCGATGAACTGCTCCTGCGTCTCGTGCGAGGGCTCCTTGGGCGCCTCCCGCAGGATCAGCTCGAGGATGCGGCGGTACTTGCGGTCCATCTCGTCGTCCATCACCGGCTCGATGACGACGTACCGCAGCCCCGCCGCCCCTTCCACCGCCTGCGCGGCCTTGAAGACGTGGACGAACACGGGGTCGCCCACCGGGTAGATGATGTTGACATGCTCGAAGTCGGCCATCCCGCCCGAGAGCGCCTGGTAGATCGACGGCGTCTCGCCGTACGCCTTCTCGAACCCCTGGATGTACATCCGAACATGCTCGAAGTCGGCGTTCTGGAATTTGCCGTCGGCCCCGCGCTTGTTGATCTCCGAGAGCCCGCTCATCTTGCGCTTCGGCTTGCCCGCCCGCGCGTCTCCCGCCATCGCCTTCCTCCTCAAGCCACCGTGGTGATGTCGATGATGAACCCGATTTTCGGCTCGATGCGGAACCCGATCGCGTCGCCCACCGGCTCCGTCGAGCCCCCGAACCGGTTTACGTTGAGCGCCCGCACCGTCGACCCCTCGAGCTGCGCCATCGTGATCGACATGTAGATGTCCGAGTCGGAGCGAAGCGGCGAGAGCGTGCGCTCGTCGAGGTCCACGGGGTCGACCGTGAGGATGATCGTGCGCGACAGCGCCGCGAGCTTCTTGAAAAACGCGAGCACCTGGATCGCGCGCTGGCCCCGCAGGTCCATCTTCACGAGCGATGAGAACGAGTCGATGATCGTCACCTCGCGCTCGTAGAGGTCCTTCGTGTCCATCAGCTTGTCCAGGAACTCGCGGCGCGGCACCGCGTCGCCGATGAGCGGGAAGACGGGGATGTACAGCAGGTCGCGGTTCAACAGGTACGGCGTGATCGGGTAGTCGAGCGAGCGCATCTGCTCGATGAACCCCGGGGTCGTAAGCTCCGTCGAGATGTAGGTCACCGTCACGCCGTTCTTGAGGAACCCGTACGTGAGGCGCTGCAGGATCGCCGACTTGCCGGCCCCGTATTTTCCCTCAAGGAGCATGATCGAGCCCTTGGGGATGCCCGCGCCAAGCTGGCGGTGCAGGCCGTCCCGGTCGATTTCGAACTTGTAGAGGTCCGACACGCGCGCTGCCTCCCTCTCAATAGAAAAATTCCTGCGAGTCCGAAGCCCCGCTCTGCCCGATGACTTTGATGAAGTGGTCGATGCCCTGGGTGAGCCCTGCATTTGTGAGCGTGAACACCACGGTCACCTGCGGCGTCCACGACGAGTAGTTTCCCGCAAACACCCATGCGTAGGAATTGTTGGCAAAGGTCTTGCCCTCCATGATCATGATCGTGTTGTTCACCGAGAGGCCGCGCGCGCCCGTATTTTTCACCCACAGCGTGAAGTTGCCCGTCGTGTTGTTGTAGGCCACATGGGCCGGGTCGTTGAGGATCGTGATCGAACTCTCGAAGGTGGAGGCGGAGGCGTCGGCGTTGGCGCGGATCGAGTCGGAGACCTGCGACACCGCGCCGAAGAAGACGCCGACCAGCGCCGCGCTGATGACCACCGACCCCACGAAGAAGATCAGCTCGGATGCGGCTTGCGCGGCCACCTTCAGCTCACCGTCCCTTGGAAGGAGTACCCCGTGTCGGTCACGAGCTTCACTCCGGCGGGGCCCGGCACCGGGGCGGCCACCACGAGGTGCAGCGTCTGGCCCGGGGCCCAGAGTTTCGTCGTTGCGGCCCCGTTCACGGCGCGCAGGGTTACATTTGCCGTGTAAAGCGTCCCGTTCACAAGCACCTCAAGCGTATTCACGTGGATAATGACCGACCCGTTGTTCGTAAGGTTCAGCTCCACGGCCGTGCCGTTCGCGCTCCCGTTGATCAAGTTCACGCGCGTGTTGGCAAGCTCCTGGGTGCGCCTGTCCTCGACAGCTCGCGCGTCGCGCACGTCCTGCTGCGCGCTGTCCATCGCCTGGAGGACGATGGTGAACGACACGAGGCCTCCGGCAAACAGGATGGCGGCGGCGGCAGCGACGGAGAAACCCAATTTAGCCACCTCCCCACGCGCAAGGCGTGAGCGCGCGCCTCAGAGCGAGAAGAAGCCGTCGAGGCCGCTCCTCAAACGCGAAACCTCCCTCCGGATCTCCTCGAGCTTGTCGCGGTCGAGGTCGCCCCCGCTGCGGATCCATTCAATGTACATCAGCGAGCCGATGTGGTCGTCGGGCGTGAGCCGCCAGGTTGAAGCCTGCTCGGGCCCTCGCGCCGCGCCGCCCTTCGGGCCTTGCGCGCCCTTGGTCGGGCCCTTGAGTTCGCGGGCCTGCTCCTTGCCATACGCGATGACGATGTCCCCGGAGGCGTCCTTCGTGCTCCCGCCCGAGGCTCCACCTTGGGCGGCCATCGCCGCTGCGGGGGGCTCCCCGGCCACCGTACCGATCCCCCGGATGATCTCGAGGATGTCGGCCTTGATCTCGCCGGAAATCCAGCCGATGCGCTGGTAGAACGAGAGCACCGACGGGATCTCCCCGCGGTTGACGCGCTCGAGCAGGAAGCGGATCCACTCCATGAGCGCGAGGTGGCACGAGGCGTCCGAGCCGAGCTTCGCCAGCCTCGGCGTCTTTGCCGAAGGGGCCGCCTCCGCGCCCCGCTGCTCGTCGGCAACCGAAGGCGCGCCCGGCGGGGGCACCGTCTGGGTGAGCGCCGCTGTTTCGGCCGTCCTCTCGGCGGCAAGCTCCGGCGTGGGCTCGAAGAGCGCGTCGAGGTCCGGGATCGAGCCCTGCTCGACCTCCATCGCAGGCTTCTCCTCCATCGTCGCGGTGTCGATGAACGGGTTGATCTGCGTCGAGATGAGGTCGTAGAGCGAGGTCAACTCCCGCATGTCCCCCTCGATCTGCGCGATCGAGTCGCGGATGCGCGAGATGTCGTTGCGGATGTCGTCCGAAGCCTTGTCGAGCAGGTCGACGCGACGCGACATGTCCGACAGGCGCTGTTCGACGTTGTCGAGCCGCTCAAGCCCGCCGGCGGCCTGGACCGTCGGCGCCGGGGCGGCCATCGACATGTCGGCCCCGCCTTGCGGTGCAGGCTCAAACGCAGGCGCAGGCGGCATGAACGGGGCCGGCATCGCAGGCGCCCCGCCCGGCGAGCCCTGCATCGGCGGGGGAGGTGCCGCTGCCGCGGACTGCGCAGGACCCTGCATCTCTTCGTCGGTGAGCCGCGCCGGCGGCATCGGTGGAGGCTGCGACATTGGCGCCGGCGGCCCCAGGTCTGACCCGAGGGTCTCCGCCGGCCCGCGTGAACCTTCCGAAAGGTCGCGGATTCCACCGCCTGGCGGCTGGGGTACCTGCGCGCTTTTCTCCTTCCGCTTCCCGAACAGCCCCGTGTGGTTCACCCGGCCCTTTTTAGGCGTGCGCCTTCCGGCCCGGGCCAACCACTCGGGTCAGCAAGACCGCCGCGCCCTCTCTCCGCCCTATAGGAGCGGGATGATGATGTTGTTGTCGTACGAGTTGGGCGTCGTGAACGTCTTCACCACTGCAGGACCCGAGCCCGGCAGGAAGGCAAGCGTCGTCTTGATGCCCGGCAACAGGCCCGCTGCGTTCGCGCTGGTCACCGGGATCCAGATCTCGAGGATGTTGTCCCGGTCGAGGAAGCACAGGTTGTTCGTGGGGTCCCAGCCGTTGCCCGCCGCCACCGGCACTTCCGTCGCGTTGTAGCTGAAGCCCGACGAGGGGTTGCCTGCCGTGCTGCAGGGCAGCATGGTGAAGACAACCGACACCTGGCTATCGATGTAGTTGATGCGCATCTTGGTCATGTTGATGCCGTCAGACCCGCTGAACACGGCCACGTGGAACACAAGGAACTGGATCCCCGCGTTCGTGGTCACCGTGCGGTTGCCGTAGAAGTTCAGGATCTTGAGGGGCCCGGCCACTTCCTGTTGGGCCGCCGAGGCCGTGCTGATCGCCTGGTCGCGCAGCGAGAAGACGGTCGAGATGATCACCGAAGCCGCAATCGCGGCCACGAGGATCAGCGCGATGAAGATGATCAGCGTGCTGATCCCGATCTCACCCTTCTTCTGGCCACGAAGCCGCACCGTCAACAGGAGTTTTGCCATATCTGCAACCCTTTCCTTTGCCCTCAGCAGTAGGCTGTCGAAACCCGAGAAGCGTATTTAGAGATAACTCTTTTTCGTCCCGGCTGAGTTCGATTTGGCGGCGAGCCAGATGGCTTATTCGGACGGGGGAATGAAAATTCGGCCTTTGCCGGTCACCACGCGGAGGAAAAGCCTTGGCTCGCCTTGACTCAGAGCGCCCCGGGCGCGTGACCCTCGGTATCATGAACATGTACGACCGGCGCACGATGCGCGAGCCCCACCGCAGGGCGATCGCGCGCGCCGGGGCCGTGGCCGCCGCCTTTGAGTGCAACCTTTCGCTCTTCGGTTTCCCGATGCCCTCCGGTGTCCGAACGCCCGAGGAGCTCGCGGCGTGGTCGGGCGACAAAACGACCATCGGCCAGGATGCGCAGTATTTTCAGCGCATCGCCGCCGAGGGGCGCGTCTCCCTTTTCGAGGCGCCCTCCGGCGGTTTTCCGCCCCGGCTTGGAACCGCTGTCGCCACCACGTCGAAGCCGCGCCTTGGCAAAGCCCTGAAGGCCGACGCCCTCGGGAAGCGCATCCGCGCCGGCGAGTCGGTCCTCCTCGTGTTCGGATTGGGCCCGCACGGGCTCCCCGACGAGGTGCGCCGGATGTGCAGCTTGGACTTCGACGTGACGGAGAATGGGTACTCGCTCGAGACCGCGACCGCCATCGGGGCCGTCACGGCAGTTGTCTGGTACGCCACCAAAACACCCCGCCGGCCGTGAAAATCGCCGCGCTCGTGGTGCCCACCGCGAGGGCTACATTGCCCGTCGCAATGAACGCGGCAAGGCCAATTCCAGGCGCCATCGTGATGAGCGAAAGGAACCAAGCGTACTTCTGCAGCCATAGCTTCCACTGGAGCGAATCCGCTTCCCTCAGGCGCTGCGGCAACGTCTTCTTCTGCTCGTCGATCTCAACGAGCGAGTAGGGCAGCCCCGTCACCGCATTCGGCGGGTGGGTGGTCATCGTGCGGCCGTCCCTCACTTCGACTGCACGAACACCACGACCATGCCGTCCGGGCCTTCCACCGAGAAGCAGCGCAGCCCGAAGTGGGTCGCGAGCGGCGAGCGCACGATATTCGCGCCGCGGCTCACCATCTGCCGGTGCAGCGCGTCCACATCGCGCGTCCGCACATACAGCTGGGGCTTTCCGACTTCGCTCGTGTAACCGAGTTCGTCGTAGAACCCTTCCTCGCCGTGCGCGATCACGATCGACCCGCTCCCAAGCGCGATCGATCCGGCGTATTCCGGGCTGCCCCAACGGGAGATGGCCTTCAGACCCACGACCTGCGTCCAGAACTTCCACGTGCGTTCGAAGTCGCGCGTGGCAAGGAACAGGTGGTCAAAGTCGAGGCCGTCGGGCGCGCCCCGCTTCTTCTGCGCGCGGGCTTTGGGTTTCTTGCCCTTGGCCGCGCGCCTCGTCTTCTTCGCCATTGAACTACCCGGCGCACGCATATCCTTAAGAAAATAGACTTCGGCTCGCCGTGCGTGGCGGCCGGGTACTCAGGCACCCCGCTGGCCGTAAAGCTCGGGATCAAGCCGGGCATGAAAGTGGTGGCCATCGGCGCCCCTTCGAATTACAAGGCTCTCCTCGCTCCGCTGCCCGTTGGGGTTTCCTTCGCCTCCAAGGCGGCGGCAGGCGCCGAGCTCATCCACGCATTCGTGAAGACCCGGTCCGACCTCGCGCGCCTGCTTGCGACCTGCCGCGCGTCGCTTGCCCAAGCGGGCACCCTTTGGATTTCGTGGCCCAAGAAAGCATCAGGCGTGGCCACGGACCTCACCGAGGACGTCATCCGGGAGCTTGCGCTCCCCCTCGGGTTCGTCGATGTGAAAGTGTGCGCTGTCGATGAGACCTGGTCGGGCCTGAAGCTCGTGGTCCGCCGGAGCGAGCGCAAGTAGCAAACGCCCGCCGCGCTACCCTTTAATCCGCTTCAGCCGGAACGTATTCTCCCGCTCCATCTCCTCGAGCCGCAGCCGGATGAAGTTCGCGGCCCCCGTAAGCTCCGGGATCACCTTGTACTCGAGCGCGTTCACGCGCCGCTTCGTCTCCTCGATCTCGCCGAGCTGCTCCTTGAGCGTCGTCTCCATCTCGGCGGCCTTGATGATGTCTTCCGCGCGCGCCTCCTAGGCTCGCGCCCCCTCGTCGATCGTGTCGCGCGTGCCGACGACCCCGTAGCCGCGCTCGAGGATCTTCGTCGAGACCTGCTTGCCTTCCACCCGGGGACAACCACGCCGATCGCGATCGACGCGAGCCCAGGCAAATCCAGCAACTCACCCCTCACCGGCCCGCTGTCCTCGGCGCTCGCGGTGCCCCCCTAGAAAAGTTAAATACGCCCCCTTCGTCGATGGCTCAGGCGAGTTCCCGTTGAGAGAGGAAGCAAGGCTCTGGTGGGCCCAGTCAAAGCGCGACAAGAAGACCGCGATCCACTCTCACGAGTCCAAGGACTACTATGCCGCCGTTTTCTGGTCGCACCAGGCCGTCGAGAAGGCCTTGAAGGCGGTCGTCATCGAAAAGACTCGTGAACTGCCGCGCAGAACCCACAGCCTCCTCGATTTGGCCGAGCAGGCGGGCCTCCCGCCGAGGTACCACAGCTTCCTGCGCGAACTTAGTCCCCACTACATCGTCTCTCGTTACCCGGATGCCTCCGGGGCGGAACCCGCCGACTTGTACGACGGGCGCTCTTCCCGCAGCATTCTCAAGAAATCCGAGGAGGTGCTCCGCTGGGCGGGTCGACACCTCTAGGCGGGGTTCGAGGATGGGGGCGCTTCAAAACGCGACTCATTCAAAGGGTCGCCCCAACGCAGGTACTGCTGTTCGGAAGCCGGGCCAATGGGACGCACCTTCATTCAAGTGACATCGACCTTCTGATTGTCTCCGACGAGTTCGAAGGGATGCCCTGGCTCGATCGATTGCATTTGGTCTTGTCCTTGTGGGACGGGGAGCTTTTGATGGAACCCCTGTGCTACACGGAGGCCGAGTTCAAGAAGCGGTCGACGGAGGTTTCGATCGTCCGCGAAGCGGCTCGGACCGGGATCCCGATCGCCCTGCCGTGAGTAGAGTGTTCAGCCCTTGATCCGCTTCAGCCGGAATGTGTTCTCCCGCTCCATCTCCTCGAGCCGCAGCCGGATGAAGTTCGCGGCCTCCGTGAGCTCCGGGATCACCTTGTACTCGAGCGCGTTCACGCGCCGCTTCGTCTTCTCGATCTCGTCGAGCAGCTTCTTGATCGTCGTCTCGATCTCCGCGGCCTTGATGATGTCTTCCGCAAGCGCCTCGTAGGCGTGCGCCGCCTCGTCGATCGTGGCGCGCGTGCCGACCACTCCGTAGCCGCGCTCAAGGATCTTCTTCGAGACCTGCTTGCCCTCGACCTTCGGCACCACCACTCCCATGATGTTCTTCGAGCTGATCTTGACCTCGGGGGTCGCCGACACCGAAAACGCCGCCGACTTCACCGCGAGCGTGCCGTCGATCGCCGAGGCGACCGCGATCGCCTCGTGCGCCCGCCGGTAGTCCTTCACGATCTTCGCGCGGATGCCCTTCGCCTGGTTCAGCACCTCGAAGAACTCGATGATCAGCCCGTCGCGCTTCATCTTCAGCAGCTTGTAGCCCGACTGGGAAAGCCGGATCCTCTTCTTGACCTCGAGGAGCTCGGAGCGCGTCGGCTTGATGTCCTGGATGATCGCCACGTTTTTTCCTCCTGCTTCCCTCGAGGCTGAGCGCCCTCGTGCTCCCTAAGCGGCCTTTGGCGGCGCGGCGGCCTGTCCCTTCGCCTTCGGGTAGTACTTGTCCACGAGCTTGCGGTCGAGGCGCGTGAGCGTCTCCACCGGCAGGCTCCCGAGGATTTCCCAGAAGAGGTTCAAGGTCGATTCGATGTCGCGGTCCTCGTCGCGGCCCTGCCGCACCACGCGGTCCTCGAACACGTCGGCAAAGTCGAGGAACGCGCGGTCGCGCTCGGAGAGCGCGTCCTTCCCGACGATTGCCACGAGGCCGCGCAGGTCGCGCCCCTCCGCGTAGACGGCGTACACCTGGTCCGACACCGCCTTGTGGTCTTCGCGCGTCTTGCCCTTGCCGATGCCTAGGTTCATGAGCCGCGACAGCGACGGCAGCACGTTGATCGGCGGGTAGATGCCCTTCCGGTGCAGCTCGCGCGAGATCACGATCTGCCCCTCCGTGATGTACCCCGTGAGGTCCGGGATCGGGTGCGTGATGTCGTCGCCGGGCATCGTGAGGATCGGGAACTGCGTCACCGACCCCTTGCGCCCCTTGATGACCCCCGCGCGCTCGTAGAGCATCGCAAGGTCCGTGTACATGTACCCGGGGAACCCGCGCCTCCCCGGCACCTCTTCGCGCGCCGCGCCGATCTGGCGCAACGCCTCGCAGTAGTTCGTCATGTCCGTGAGGATCACGAGCACGTGCATGTCGTGCTCGTAGGCGAGGTACTCTGCCGCCGTGAGCGCAAGCCGCGGCGTGATCAGCCGCTCGACCGCCGGGTCGTCCGCGAGGTTCAGGAACACCACCGCGCGCTTGAGCGCGCCCGTGCGCTCGAAGTCGCGCATGAAGTACTGCGCCTCTTCGTTCGTGATGCCCATCGCCGCGAATACCACGGCGAATTCGCCTTCGCTGCCCGGCACCTTCGACTGCCTCGCGATCTGCAGCGCGATGTCGTTGTGCGGCAGGCCCGACCCCGAGAAGATCGGCAGCTTCTGGCCGCGCACGAGCGTGTTCATCCCGTCGATCGTCGACAGTCCCGTCTGGATGAACTCGTGGGGCGGCGCGCGCGCATACGGGTTGATGGCCGCGCCGATAATCTCGAGGTTCTTTTCGGGGACGATCTTCGGGCCGCCGTCGAGCGGCTCCCCGGCCCCCGACAGGATCCGCCCGAGGATCTCGCGCGAGACGGGCAGCTTGATCGTCTCGCCGAGGAACTTCACGCCGGCGTCCATCGAGATGCCCGAGGTCCCCTCGAACACCTGGACGACCACCTTGTCGACCGAGGTGTCGAGCACCTGGCCGCGCTTGATCGAGCCGTCGCGCAGGCGGATGTTCACAAGTTCGCCGTAGCCCACCGGCTCCGTCTTCTCGAGGAATACAAGCGGACCCGAGATCTGCGTGATCGTCTTGTATTCGCGCGCCGTCATGCCGCCACCTCCAAGGTCTTGAACTCGTCGTCAAGCATCTTCTCGATCTTCACCATCTCGCCGTCGAAGTCCACCTCGAACTTGACCTTCGTGAACTCCGCCTTTGCCTTCATGTTGGCAAGCGTGTTCAGCGGCGCGCCCCGTAAGAGCGCCTGGCCCGCCTGGTCGGCGTAGCGCATGATGAACTTCAGCAGGCGGTACTGCTTCTGCATCGAGCAGTAGGTGTCGACCGCGTGGTACGCGTTCTGCTGCAGGAACACCTCGCGGATCAGCCGCGTGATCTCCAGCACCAACTGCTGGTCTTCCGGCAGCGCGTCGGAGCCGACCAGCTGCACGATCTCCTGCAGTTCCGCCTCGCGCTGGAGCAGGTCCATCGTGCGGGCGCGCACCGCCGGCCAGTCCGACGCCACGTTCTTCACGAACCACGGGTCGAGCGACGAGCTGTAGAGCGAGTACGAGTTCAGCCAGTTGATCGCGGGGAAGTGGCGCCGCTGGGCGAGCTTTGCGTCAAGCGCCCAGAACACCTTCACGATGCGCAGCGTGTTCTGCGTGACCGGCTCCGAGAAGTCGCCGCCGGGCGGCGAAACGGCCCCGATGACCGAAACGGACGCGGGCTCCCCGTTCAGCGTCTTCACGCGGCCCGCCCGTTCGTAGAATTCGCTGAGCCGCGCGGCGAGGTACGCCGGGTAGCCCTCTTCGCCCGGCATTTCCTCCAGGCGCGAGGAGATCTCACGCATCGCTTCCGCCCAGCGCGAGGTCGAATCGGCCATCAGCGACACGTCGAATCCCTGGTCGCGGTAGTACTCCGCGATCGTCATCCCTGTGTACACCGACGCTTCGCGCGCCGCCACTGGCATGTTCGACGTGTTGGCGATCAAGACCGTCCTGTCCATGAGCGGGCCGCCCGTCTTCGGGTCCTTCAGCTCCGGGAACTCGGTGAGCACCTCCGTCATCTCGTTGCCGCGCTCGCCGCACCCGATGTAGACGACGATCGTCGCGTCCGACCACTTGGCAAGCTGCTGCTGCGTGACGGTCTTGCCTGACCCGAACGGGCCCGGGATCGCGGCCGTGCCGCCCTTCGCCACCGGGAACAGCCCGTCGAGGATCCGCTGGCCCGTGAGCAGCGGCACGTCGGGCAGCTCCTTCTTGAGGATCGGGCGCGGTCTGCGCACCGGCCACCTGTGCATGAGGTGCAGCGCCGTCCCGTTGTCGAACTTGCCGATGACCTCCTCCACGGTGTACGACCCGCTCTTCAGCTCCGCGACCCTGCCCTCCGTGAGCGGCGGCACGAGGATCTTGTGCGTGATGTTCGGGGTCTCCTGCACGGTGCCGAGCACCTGGCCTGCCTTCAGGTGGTCGCCAACCTTTGCAACCGCCTTGAACTCCCACTTCTTCTTGCGGTCGAGCCCCGGCGCCGACACGCCTCGCGAAATGAAGTCGCCCATCTTGTCGCGCAGCACCACGAGCGGCCGCTGCACGCCGTCGTAAATCGAGGAGAGCAGCCCCGGCCCCAGCTCCACCACGAGCCCTTGGCCCGTCCCCACAATCGGTTCGCCCGGGCGGATGCCCGAAGTGTCTTCGTACACCTGCACCACGACGCGGTCGCCCTCGAGGCCGATGACCTCGCCCATCAGCTGCTGTTCGCCCACGAGAACGACGTCGTACATCCTCGGGTGGATGCCAAGCGCCGTCACGACGGGCCCTGAGATTCGGTACACTGTGCCGCGGTCTTCTGCCATGTTCTCGTCTCCGTTTTTTTGCTTGTTGATCGCGCTACTTCCAAAGGTCCACGCCGACCGCCTGCTTGATCTTCTGGCGCAAGTCGCTGTCCTCGCGCGGGCCCACCGGGATCACGACGGGCCTCACGATGTCCGAAAGCTCTTTGCGCACGGTCGCCGGCAGCTGCGCGAAGTCATCCCCGTGCAGCACCAGGATGCCGACCTCGCCCTTCGCGATGACCTCGCGCACGCGCTTCTCCGTCTGCTTCGGGTCCTCGACATCGAAGATGCGCTTGATCCCCGCAAGCCGGAAACCCAGCGTGAACTCGGGGTTGCCAAGAACGCCGAGCTCCATCTGCCGGGCTGTCTTGTCGATCCGCGCCACGTTTCCCCCCCCCTAAAGCACGAGCGTCCTTTGGATCACTTCGTCGGAAAGGCCCGCGGTCTTCCCGCGCACCACCATCCGGATGTTGTCCACCTCGATGCGCTTCGAGAAGATGTACCCCATAATCGGCAGGACCGAGAGCGGGTAGGCCGCCGAGAACTCGAACGCGCGCTCCGCAAGCCCCTTGTAAAGGGCGGTCTCCACGTCGCGCAGCGTCTCGCCTTCCTTCACCAGCGCCACCCGCTCGCGGATCGCCTCCCAGTGCGAGTACTTCTCGAGCGCCGCCAGCAGCTCCGACCAGCTCAGCGTCACGAGCCTCGACAGCTCCGCGCGCGTGACCTCGTACCCGCCCGGGAGCATGTGGTCGAGGATCGCGGCGGGGTCCGCCTCATCGCGCTTCAGGCGCAGCAGCGAGTCGAGGTTCTGCACATCGATCTCCATCCGCATGAGCCGGTTGAAGAGCGCCACGGGCACCTCCGTCCCCTGCGCCGTCTTGATGAGGTCGGCGTAGTACGCGCGGTCCAACTTGTCCTCCACGAGGTGCAGCGGCTTCGAGCCGATCTCGGCCACGGCGTCGTGGTACGGCGTCCCCTCGAGCGCCGCCACCGCCTCTTCGAGGTCGCCCATCGCCATCCGCTTGAAGAGCTCCGGCGGCAGCTGGCCGGCCGGCACGAGCGCCTCCTCCACCGCGGTCGATGGCGCGCCCGAGATCTTCGCGCGCAGCACCGTCTTGATGTTCTCCACATCGTACCGGCGCAGGTAGGCCACCACGACCTGGCGGGCGCCCGACTGCGTGATCCGGATCATCGTCCGGTAGGTGTTCGCCAGGTTCGCGTTGAGCGCCATCTCGATCAGGTCGATCCCGGCGTACCTGGTCCCCAGCTCGTCGATCTCGCGCTTGTACTCCGACTCCTGGAGCAGCCTTGCGATCTCGGTCACCGACATGTTGAGCATCTTCGGGTAGGTCTCCCGCGGGAACAGCTTCGCGCGCTTGGCGCGCACGCGTGCGGCGGTGTAGGCAAAGCTCGCCCCCCCGGTGCGCACGACCCCGCGCCTCGACAGCCTCAGCCCCACCTTGCCACCCCCGCGCGCCTGCCCCGCCTCACGCGCCCGCCCCGAAGAGGCGCTGGTGGACTTCCTTCAGCCTCTTGTCGGAGAGATCGCGCATGAGCGTCTCGAAGGCGAGGTCCATCCGGACCGTGCCGTCCGCGTTCGTTATCACGAGCCCGCCGGCCCCTTCAAGCGGGCCGGCGAAGTGCAGCTTGCTCGCCATCTTCACAAACAGTTCGTCCTTGGGCGCCGCAAAGACCTGCGTGCCCTCGCGCCCGAAGTGCGAGAGCAGCGCCTTCAGGATCGCCTCGTTGCGCTCGCGCGGCAGCGACTTCAGCTTCTCCTGCGCCATCCGCTGCACGCGGTCGATCAGCTCGCGCTCCATCTGGAGCTCCTCGCGCTTCAGCTCGAGCTCCGTCGAGGCCGCCTCCTGCGTCTGGATGAGCACGATCTCGCGCGAGGCGCGCTCGAGCGCCTTGCGCCGGTGCTCCGCGACCGCGGCCTGCGCCTCCGCCACGAGCTTCGCGCGCGCGGCCTGCGCCTCCGCCTCCAAGCGGCTGCGCTCGTCCTTCGCGCGCTTCTGGATCTCCTCAAGCACCTGCTCGAGCGCCATCAGACGGCCCTCCCCTTATGTGACCGGCAGTTCCCCACGGGTCCCGCCTTCAGATCTTGAGGTAGAGCAGGATCGAAATGATCAGCCCGAAAATGACGATCGTTTCCGGCAGCACCGTCATCAGCAGACCCTTGCCGAACATCTGCTCGTTCTCGGCGGTGGCGCCCACGGCAGCCGCACCGATCTGCGACTCGCCGACTCCTGCGCCCACGCCTGCAAGGCCCACCGCGAGCCCCGCGCCCACTGCAATCAAACCCGTTCCGATGTCCACCATTTTTTCTTCCTCCTCGTTTTCTTCAAGACGCTGCTTCCTTTGATTGTGCCAGCACGACGTACTTCGCCTCTCGGCCGATGGGCGCGTAGGCCCTGCCGCCGCCCTCATAGAACTTCGTGAAGAATTCGACATAGTGGAGCCGCAGGGCATGGAGCCCCGGTCCCAGGATTCCAAGGAACACACCCAGCAGGTGCCCGAGCACCCCGAGCGGGATTCCGACCGCAAGCGACACGATCGAGCCGTCCGTGAACGCCCACTGAAGCGGGAGGTTCGCGGTGAGCGCGATGGCAACGCCCGCCAGGCCGACCGCCAGCAGCCTCGCGTACGAGAGGATGTTGCCAAGCAGCGTGGGCAGCTCGAGGGCGCCTTGCCCGCCCTCGCCCTTCACGAGCAGCGCCACACCCACCACGAAGATCGAAATCCCCACGAGGAACGAAGGGTCAGCCGAAACGCCGCCAAGCTCCCCGCCCGAGAACATCACGCCCACGAGCGCGCGCATCCAGATGACGCCCGACGCCAGGATGATGATCCACGAGCCCTTCGCGAAGAGCGCGTGGGCAAAGCCGTGCGCGCGCAGCTGGTTGCGGAACCCGAGGACCATCCCGAGGAACACATGCAGCACCCCGATCCAGATCGTGAGGCTCATCAGGAACGGCACGCTCTCCAGCCTCGCGATCGGGAAGTACCCGTCGAAGTTGAGGACGCCCGCAAGGGGCCCGACATAGAGGTCGTGCGGCCAGAACTTCAGCGGCCCTGGCGCCGAGCCCAACACCTCGAACCCGAAGAACTCGCCGAAGACAAAGCCGAAGAGGAACGACACGAACCCCCCGATCTGGAGGAGCTTGCCCACCGCCTGCAGGTCGTCTCCGCGCGGGCCCCTCGACAGCCGAGCCACGCCTCCTGCGAGGTACGCAAGGACGCCGACCACGAATACGACGGCGAAGAGGCCGTCGCCGCCGGGGTTCGACGCCGACGACGCGAACACGCCTGCCGCGCGCAGCGCCGCGGCCCCCACCATGAGGCCGATCCCGGCCCGCTTCATCCACCGGGTGACCGGCTCCCACACCGGCGCGCCGAAGCGCCCTCCGGCCGCGAGCAGCCCCATGCCGATCACGGCAAGCCCGTACCCGATGTCCCCCAGCATCATCCCGAAGAAAATGGGGAACACGAAGAAGATCAGCATCGTCGGGTCGACTTCGCCATACTTCGGCAGCGACATGAGCCTCACGAGGAACTCGAAGGGGTCCGCCGCGCGCGGGTTGCTAAGCGCCACCGGGACATCCGCGTGGCCGGTCGCCGTGGGCCCGTGCCCCTCGCCGTGGGGCGCGCGCGCTGCCCGGGGCGCAAGCTGGGGGACTTCCTCCGACTCGAAGTGGACCTTCCCCGCGCACGCTTCTTCGAGCGCGCGGCGCACGCCCTCGATGCGGCCCGTGGGCACAAACCCCTCGAGCACGAAGGTGTTGGCCGACTGCGCGGCGCGCAAGGGGGCCTCGCACCGCTCGACCTCCATCTCGAGCAGCTCCGTGGCTGCAAGGATAAAGGGCGCGTGCTTCTGCCGCAGCGCATCGAGCTCCTTCGACTTGGCCTCGATCTTCGGCTGGATCGACTGGGTAAGCGCCGTCTCGGCGGCTTGGACCTCCTCGAAGGCGGGCAGCTCGCCCTCCGGGACGCGCACCTCCTCGAAGCCGTTGTCGAGCAGGACTTTCAGCGCGGCCTCGCGGCTCTCCTTGTCCACGAAGACCGCCACCACGCCCGCCGGGTCTTCGCCCGCCATCACATCGAGGCTGCGCACCACCGGCCGCAGGGCCGTCTCGAACCCCGGGCGCACCGTGCCCGTGAACACCGCGAGCGCGCCGTACCCCGAGAACAGCGACAGCGGCACCGGCAGCGCCTCGAACGCCTTGAGCTCCTCCACCCTTGCCTTCAGCTCCGCCGCCTCGACCTCGAGCTTGGCCCGGTCGTCGGCCGCGCTGATGATCGACAGCTCAAGCGCCACCACCGACGCCTCGACCTTCGGCAGGATGTCCTCCGCTCGCGGCCGCTCGCCCAGCGCCGCCGCGCCTTCGAGTCCGAGCGCCGCCTTGAACGAGCGCAGTTTGATGAGCAGCCCCGACGCGCGCTCGGCGCCCTCGAGCGGCGTGCCCAGCTTGAACGCCTGCTCGCCCTCCGCCGGCGCAAAGTCGCGGATGTGCAGCGCGCGCTGCTTGTAGAGCGCGTCCACCGCGCTCCGCTCGTAGGCCCGCGGCGCCGCAATGACGACGCGCGTCATCGGTGTTGGAAAGAACACGGCCATCCACCCCTTGCAGGAACGCGCCCCGTCCGCAGGGTGTTCAGCGCAAGCCCGATTGGACCGACTTCTCGAATTCCTGCACGAGGAACTCGGCGACCTCGGGGACGCGCGCCTCGGCCACGTCCCGCTTGCGCCTGATGCGGACGCGCCCCGCCTTGAGCTTCTCCTGCTTGTCCGCGTCGATGCGGCGCCTGGCCTGGCCGATCTGCTCGGCGACCTCCTGGTCGGCGGCCGCCTTGCCCTCCCTGCGGATTCGCTCCGCTTCCCCCTGCGCCGAGGCCACCGCACCCGCCTTCGACGCCTGCGCTTCCTCAAGGTCTTTGGCCGCTTTGGCCTCCGAGTCCTTGATCGCTTTCAGCAATGCGGCTTTGTCCAATTGACAATCCCCCGCTCTCTTGGTGGGTCGCCTGCGCCAGCGCCCCAACAGACGCGCGGGCAACCTGCTTGGGCCATTTAAACGTTAGGCGCGCCCGGAATCCTGACACACTGGCGCCACCAAAGTCCCGCGCAAAAACCGCGCGCGCCCGCTCTTGCATTCATTTCAAACCGTCGCTTGCGCGAGACCGTCCAACCCGCCCCGCTTGCGTGCGCGCAACGCGCGCCCTTTGCAGCGGCAACCCGCTCCACCTCTCGCACCGAAACGTTTCCACGCACAACTCGCGCCGCGCTCCCCCGCGCTTCGCGCCGCCCCGAACGCACTTGGCCCCGCCCAAACAAAGGTTAAATACGCTCGGCCCGATCGCGAAACGTCCAGCCAGCAACGCCTGGATGGCTCGTCCAGATACGCCAAAACGGCGCCGGCTCCCGCGCAACATTCCACGCGCGGGCCGCCCCACGCGCCTTAGGCTCTCGACGCAATCGGTGGGCACCCCCATGGCAATCCCGGCTCCCAAGGGCGACCTCGGCGCCGAGGAATTCAAGAAGTACCTCGAACGCGGGCTCGAAAGCCCCAACGCCCACAAAGGCAAGTTCGCCCGCAAGCGCCTCCCCTCCGGCTCCATCGCCATCTTCTGGATCATCGTCGGCCTCACCATCACCTCGCTCCTCTACCTCGCCCTCTTCACCTACGGCCTCTGGTACCAATCGGCTTGGCTCTCCGACCCCGCCCTCGGCGGCCAAGAGGGCCACACCCAACAGATGATGTCCTTCTGGTTGGGCATGTTCTTCATCGACGCCGCCCTCATCGTCGACCTCTACCGCAAACACTTCATCGAAGACGTTATGCTCGTCCGGCGCCGCCGCCCCAAGTACCTCGTCGGCGAAGACCCCACCAAAAACTGGGACTCGCAGTGGAACACCCCCAAGGTCAACCGCGTCGACTGGTACCAGAACCGCCAACGCATCCGGCCCACCCTGAAGCCCCGCGGCGGGGAACCGAAGTAGGAGGCGCCCCCCCAATGGCCCGGAACTCCGCCGACGAGAAGGAACGACGCCTCACCCCCTCCTCACCCTCCCGCGAAGAACTCCTCGAGGAGCGCCGCAACGTCATCAAGAAAGGCGTCTACCTCGCAGGTGCCGGCGCCCTCTTCGCCACGACCGCGGGCTCCCTGGGGGCCTTCATCCCCCCCTTCGTCAACCCCTTCGTCGACGGCACCTACGACGTCCTCTTCTCTACCTCCGGCGCCACCTCCGCATGGGCCAACGACAAGGCCGACGCCAAGATGCACGTCGACGACTTCCCCCAGGCCGGCCTCGGCGCCCAGGGCAAGATCACCGACCTCGCCATGAACGTCCTCGTCGTCTTCCTCAACCCCACCTTTGTCAACCCCACCATGAAAGGCACGGTCGACTACGGCTCCGGAAAATTCGCCGCCTTCAACGCCAAGTGCAAACACCTCGGCTGCACCGCCCTCTGGCGCCAACAGGCCGAGGCCAGCAAGCTCGTCCCCGTCCAGCTCGGCCACGACTTCATCGTCTGCCCCTGCCACCTGGGCACCTACGACATCTACAACTCCGCCAAGGTCATGTTCGGCCCGCCCCCCCAGCCCCTCGACCAACTGAAACTGCAGATCACGCCTACCGGCCAGATCCAAATCAAGTTCACGAAATACAAGTATGGCAAGAACATCACCGGCGGTCAGGTGTAGGAGGGACAACCATGGCGCACACCAAACTAATCCTTGCAAGCGCCGGCGCCCTCGCCTTCACCGCCCTTGCCCTCGCGCTCTCCACTCCCGCCTCGGCCGCCACCTACAACGTCAGCATCACGGAGTACCAATTTACTCCCCAGAACCTCACCGTTTATGTCGGAGACACGGTCAACTGGACGAACGCCGGCACCATGGGCCACGACGTCACGTTCCAGGCGGGCTTCAGCTCAGGCTCGGCCGGCGGCCTCGCCGTCGGCCAATCGTTTGTCCACACCTTCACCGCGGTGGGCGTCTACAAGTACCACTGCGACCTCCACGCCCCCCTTGGATACGACCCACCCAACGGCATGATCGGCCGCATCACCGTCCTTGATTCGGCAAGCGGCCCCAAAGTCTCCATCACTTCCGCGCCCTCCTCGCCCGTCGGGCCCAACACCACCATCACCCTCTCCGGCGCGGCCAGCGACAACACCTCCATCGTCGCCGTCCGCTTCACCGTCGACGGCGGCCCCGCACAGAACGCTACCGCCGCCCCCGCCTTCGACAACGACACCCGCCTCGTCGACTGGACCCTTTCCCTCAATTCCAGCGCCCTCGGCCCCGGCAACCACACGGTTGAAGCCTACGCCTGGAACGGCGTCGACAACAGCACCGCCGCCACCGCCGGCTTCGTGGTCCTCGCCGCCGCGCCCCCGCCGCCACCCCTGTCTCCTCCCGCGACGTGGACCATCCAACAGGGCACGAACCCGCCCCAATTCTTGCCCGCCTTCCTCGAGGTCGCCTCCGGCGACACGGTCACCTTCCTCAACAACGCTACCATCCCCCACGACGTGCTCTTCGAAGCCGGGTTCGGCACCGGCGCCCCCGGCAGCCTCCCGGTCGGACAGAGCTGGTCGTTCACCTTCAATTCCACCGGCACCTTCCGCTTCCGTTGCCAGCTCCACTCCGGCGGCTTCGGCGCCGGCATGTCGGGCGAAATCGTCGTCTATGACGCCGCCTTGCGCCCCGCGGTCAACGTCACCACCTCGCCCCCCTCCCGCATCACCCTCGGCGCGCCCCTAACGCTCTCCGGCAACGCCGCCGACAATGCCGGCATCACTGCCGTCCTCCTCGTCATCGACGGCGGCACCCCCTCCTCCATCCCCTTCACCAACGCCTCGGGCGGCGACGCTCGCCTCGTCAATTGGAGCGCCAACGTCACCTCGCTGCTCGCCGGCGCCCACACCCTCTCCATCTTCGCCTCCAACGGCGTCCACAACTCCACCCTCTACTCCCTCACCGTCACCGTCGCCGCGGCCTCCGGCCCCACCGGCCCCCCCTCCGGCAACCCCTTCGGCGGCACCTTCGTCTTCGAAGACATCCTCGCCAACTACTTCTGGCTCATCGTCGGCATCTCCGTCATCCTCATCGCCGTCCTCATGATGTTCCTCTCCTACTCCGGAAAACTTCAGAACTACTACATCTTCCTCCTCACCGCCCTCGACGAGCGCCACCGCTTCTTCGCCTTCGCCCGCCCCACCCGCGAATTCCTCTACACCATCCAACGCCAAATGCCCCGCACCCACACCGAACGCTACAACCTCAAGGTCATCTGGTACTGGTACCCCCTCTACTGCCTCGGCGGCCTCTCCTTCGCCGCATTCATCATCCTCACCATCACCGGGATCATCCTCGGCTTCTACTACATCCCCGAAGGCACCGGCCCTAACACCGGCGTAGCTTCACCCGCATACGTTTCGATGCAGACCATCATGACAAAGGTCACTTTCGGCTACATCTTCCGCGCCCTCCACCACTGGGGAGCTCACATGATGGTCGCCGCAGTTTTCCTCCACATGATGCGCGTCTACTTCGTCGGCGCTTACAAGAACCCCCGGGAACTGAACTGGCTCCTCGGCGTCATTCTCCTCAACGTTACGCTGCTTTTCGGGTACACGGGCTACCTACTGCCCTGGGACCAGTTGTCTTTCTGGGCCGGCCAGATCGGGCTGGAGATGGCGAATACGATCCCGGTAATCGGGGAAATCCTGGGGAACATGGTGTTCGGGGGGCCGGAGCTTTCGCCCGCCACGGTCATACGCATGTACTACCTTCACGTGTTTGTGTTGCCGCTGATAGGGGGCGCCCTGATGGTGCTGCACATGGGGATCGTCTGGATGCAGGGTGTGGCGGAGCCGCACTAAAGGGGGGGGATGAGGACGAGCCTGACGGACATCACTGCAAAGTACCTGGAGTTCCGGGAGCGGGTGGACGAGCAGTTCAACAAGGCGAAGGTGCGCCACTGGGAAAAGATCGAGATGGTGCCATTCAACCCGCACGAGGTGATGCGGGACACCGTCATTTTGTGCCTTATGATGGCGATCCTGTTTTTCCTGTCGGCGTTTGCGTCGCCGCCGCTTCACGAGCACGCGAACAAGTTGGTGACGCCGGACAACCTGATGCCGGACTGGTACTTGTTGTGGTCGTTCGGGCTGCTGAAGATCTCGGATGTGGACATTGTTGTGCTTGGCGTACCGATCATGGCGGCGAAGACGTTTGGCGTGGTGCTGAACGGGGTGATCATTGGGCCGCTGTTTGCGGTGCCGTTCTTGGACCCGAAGGGGCGGGAGAAGCGGCCGGTGGAGCAGCCGGGGCTTGCGGCGGCGGGGGTGGCGGGGCTGATCGCGGTTTTCTTCCTGTCGATCTACTCGATCAACCAGCTGATGTTCGAGTACTACCGGATTGAGCCGGGGACGCTGAAGGCGCTGACGATATGGGGGACGGTGGTGGGGGGAGCCTTCACGTACGGGGCGCTGAAGTATGTGCAGACGCGGGGGGGGTACTCGTACGAGTTGAACAAGTGTTACGGGTGCCACCGGTGTGCGGACATCTGCCCGGACCACAAGGTGCGGGACTTCACGACGCTGAACCTGGTGTACAACACGTGGCAGGACAACTGCGACGACTATGATACGTGTTTGTCGTGCGGGCTGTGCTGGCAGGTGTGCCCGTTGGAGGTGGACTACGAGAGTTTCCTGCTGAAGATCCGGTCGGACGGGTCGCGGGGGTACCCGGGGAGGCCCGCGTGCGAGGGGATTGTGCACGATGTGACGGACTTGGAGGCGCAGACGCCGATTGCGCCGCGGGAGTGGGACACCTCGAAGAAGGTGGGGTACTGGCCGGGCTGCCTGAAGCGGATCGAGTATTTCATGCGGATCAATGTAGACTACGGGGAGATCCAGGACGCGGCGGTGAAGCTGCTGCGGGAGGTGGGGATGGACCCGGTGGTGCTGGACCTGAAGTGCGTGGGGCACGACCAGCTGTGGCAGGGGCACATTGAGGTGTTCGAGCGGCTGAAGGAGTACAACACGCGGGAGATTCTGCGGTCGGATGTGAAGAAGATCGTGTGCACGTGTGCGGAGTGCCACCGGACGCTTGCGAAGGACTACCCGGAGTTGGCGGAAGCGGGAGTTGTGATCGAGCACATTGCCCAGACGCTTTCGGGGAAGGACATCGACCTGAAGGTGGAGACGCCGGACGGCAGGCCCTTGTCGGTGACGTTCCACGACCCGTGCAGGCTTTCGCGGCACATGGGGATCATCAACGAGCCGAGGGAGGTGCTGGGGAAGGTGAAGGGGGCGCGGGTGGTGGAGATGAAGGAGAACCGCGAGTTGGGCCCCTGCTGCGGGATCTCGTCGATGGTGAACTGCAACGACCAGACGAAGGCGCTGCGGGTCTACCGGATGGAGCAGGCGTTGGAAACGAAGGCGGATATCATGCTGACGGCGTGCACGAAGTGCTTGGCGCACTTCAACTGCCTGAAGCCGGAGAGCGACCGGTACAACTTCGAAGTGATGGACTACGCGGTGTTCCTGGCGAGGGCGTTGCCGTCGGGGAAGTTGCGGGCGGTGAAGAAGGCGGCTGTGCCGGTGGCAGGGGCGCCTGCGGCGCCCGTTGCGGCGCCGCCGAAGGCGTGAGGGCGAAGGACGGGGGGTGGAGCGGAAGTGGGACGCAAAGGCGCCGAGGATGTAGCGGTGCTCGGCGGGGGCGTAGCCGGCATGAAGGCGGCGCTCGACCTTGCGGCGATGGGGCGGAAGGTGACGCTGATCGACGCGGGCCCTTCGCTTGGCGGCAAGGCGGTGCGGGGGCTGTCGGACGACAAGTTCTCGAAGCGGGACGCGACGCTTGACAACATCTCGACGATGATGATGGATGTGGAATGGAACAAGTCGATAAGAGTGATGACGCTGACGACCGTCGAGGCGGTGGCGCGCGACGAGAAGGCGAAGACCTACAAGTTGAAGCTGCACACGAAGGCGCGCCATGTGTTTGATGTCTGCACGGCGTGCCAGCTGTGCGTGGACCCGTGCCCGGTGACGGTGCCGAACGAATACTCGGAGGGCGTGGGGTCGCGCAAGGCGGTGTTCCTGCCGACCTTCTACTCGTCGCCGCGGCTGTATGTGATCGACGAGAACACGTGCCTCTGGTACAAGGACAAGTCCTGCCGCAGGTGCGAGGAGGTCTGCCCGGTCGACGCGATCAAGTTCGACGCGGACCAGAAGGACGCCGATGCGGAGGTGACGGTGGACGCGGTGGTGATCGCGATGGGCGCCTCGCCGCAGGGGCTGGACGAGTTTGCGAAGTTCGGCGCGGGGGCCGAGCGCGGCGTGATAACGGTTGCGCAGGCGCAGCGGCTGCTTGACCCGGCGGGCCCGACGGGCGGGGAATTCCGCTTGAAGGCGGGGGAGCCGGTGTCGGTGCTCGGCGTGGGCCAGCACCACGGCGTGGAGGCGTCGGCGGCAGCGCATGTGAAGCAGGGCGAGCGGCCGAAGTCGGTTGCGTTCATCCAGGCCAAGGGGAAGGGCGAGGCGTGGGCGGAGAACGGCCCCGTGACGCTGCGGTGGGCCGTGGAGGCGCTGAAGGCGGTGGCGGCCGACAGCCCGGGCGTGAAGCTCCACCTCTTCCATGACAAGGAGGCGGGCGCGACGATGAGGGGGCAGCTCATCGGGATCCAGAAGCAGTTGGCGGCGGCCACCTACGATGTGGAGCCGAGCAAAGTCGAGGCGCATGGTGGAAAGGTGGTGGTCGTGTACGCGGCCGCCGACGGGGAGAAGCGGCTCGAGGTGGACGCGGCGGTGATCTCGCCGCCGATCGCGCCCCCGGAAGCGCTGAAGGGGCTCGCCGCACAGCTCGGGATCAAGCTCGACGAGTACGGGTTCGCGATCCCGGAGGGCCGGGTGCAGGTGGCGGGCCCGGCGAAAGGCCCGATGACGCTTGACGAAGTGTTCGAGGACGCCTCGGGCACGGTTGCGCGGTTGCTCACCACGCTTGCGCGCGCGTGAAGGGAGAGGAGGGAGGAAGCCATGGTCGACGGAAAGGAGCTGCCGCGGGTGGGCGTCTTCTTCTGCAGGTGCGACGGGGCCGTCTCGGACTATGTGGACCTGGAGGCGGCGGCCAAAAGAATCGCCGGAGCCGACCCGAATGTCGTGCATGTGCGGGTGTTCAGCAACCTGTGCAAGAAGGAGGACCCGGAGGCGCTGAAGGCGGACATCGCCAAGTACGGCATCGACCGGGTGGTGGTGGGCGCCTGCGCTTGCTGCTCGCTCGAGCACCACTGCTCCACGTGCCACCTCCAGCGCGACCGGTGCCGAGAAAACGTGACGGTGGGGTCGGCGGTCGAACGTTCGCTTTACGAATTCGTGTCGATCCGCGAGCACTGCGCGTGGGTTCACAAGGACTCGAAGGGGGACGCGGCCCTGGCGCTCGACCGGATGATCGCGCTCGCCTCAGCCAAGGCGGCGATGCTGGAGCCGATGGACAAGGTGAAGACGCCGGCGATCAAGAGCGTGCTTGTCGTGGGCGCCGGCGCCTCCGGCATCACGGCGGCGCTAACGCTTGCCGACCTCGGCTTCGACGTCAAGCTTGCGGAAGGGGCCTTCGACATCGACGGGTGGGTGGACGAGAAGGCCGCGAAGACCGTCGTGGTCTCGCAGGCGCAGGTCACGCTGAAGGACGCGGTGAAGCTCGTCAAGACGCACCCGAAAGTGAAGGTGTTCAATTCGACGAAGATCGTGGCGGTGGAGGGCTCCGTCGGGAAGTTCGAAGTGACCTTCGACCGCGACGGCTTCAAGGGGTCGCTAACCGTGGGCACGATCCTCGTGGCCGACGACGCGAAGGGGACGGGCGGGAAGGGCAAGTCCGAGACCTTCCAGGTCAAGCTGCCGCCGCAGGACGGCTTCTTCAAGTCGAAGGGCGCAAGAGAGTTCGCCGACGAAGTGATCCAAGGGTCGATTGCGGCGTCGAAGGTGGGGACGATCCTCACGGCAGGCGGGGTGGAGGTGCAGCCGTGGCTCGCGGAGATCGTCGACGAGAACTGCATCGGCTGCAAGCGGTGCGACGTGTGCCCGTTCGGGGCGATCGGGTTCAAGGAGACGTACGTGGACCTCTCGCACCTCTCCATCGAGAACCTCTCGTTCAAGTCGCAGAAGGCGACGGTGGACCCGGCGCTTTGCACGGGGTGCGGGATGTGCGCGATGGAGTGCACGTGCCTCGCGATCGAGATGGTGAACCTGACGGACGCGCAGATGGAAGCGATGGCCAAGGCGTTCATGCGGACGCAGTAGGGGGAATGGCGTGGCGGACTTCATCCAGCGGGGCCAGCAGGACCCGCCGGGGCAAGGCGGGTTGCCCCAGGAGTCGCAGAAGGCGCTGAAGGAAGCGACGCTCACCGAGGCGGTGGCGGGAAAGGATGTCGAGGGAAAGGCGGGGGACTTCCAGCCGCGGGTGGCGGCGATCTGCTGCAACTGGTGCACGTGGTCGTCGCTCGACGAGGCGGGGGTGGGGGGCCACAAGTTCCCGCCGGAGGTCACGGTCATACGCACGCTGTGCAGCGCGAGGATCGAGCCGCGCAATGTGATCAACATGCTGCGGGAGGGACTCGACGGCGTGTTTGTGGGGGCCTGCGACAAGGGGTCGTGCCACTACTTGTCGGGGACGAACCTGGCGCAGAAGGAATTGGGGCAGTTGATGGAGGTGCTCTCCTCGCCGTCGATGGGCTTCAAGGGGCGCCTCAAGATCGGGTTCTTCGTGGGGCGGGAGGGCCCGCTGTTTGCGCGCGCGCTGACGGAGTTCACGAACGAGGTGCGCACGCTTGGCCCCTCGCCGATGAACACGAACCCGAGCTACCGTTCGAAGCCGCAGGCGGTGGCGGCCGCGGCGGGGCCTGCGCCGAAGGCGGAAGAGAAGCTCGTGAAGCTTGAGGATGTGTAAGCGTGGCAGAGACGCGCTACCAGGTCCCGGTGACGAAGTACCGGCAGATCGTGTTTGCGGCGAAAGTGGCGGCGGTCGGGATCTTCGCGGTGGGCATCGAGTTCTTCACGACGCAGCATGTGATTGAAGCGATCGTCCTTTGGGTCGTGGCGATTGTGTTGTCGCTTTGGCCCGTAAAGATCGACGTCACGGCGGACGAAGAGGGGCCCTCAACGAAGGGCGGCGACGAAGGCGGCGGGGCCATCCACCCGCTTGAGGAGATTTAGGGGGCCCGCTACTCCGGGCGCTTGCGCCTGCGCGAGCGTCTCGTGAGGAAGACCGCCGCCACGGCCGCGACCGCGAGGAGGAGCAGGCCGAGGTAGAGGGCGGAGAGGTCGGGGCCAGTCGAGGCCACCGCGACGGGGTGAAGCTGGACGGTCCCCAGGTCGGTCGTGTTACCGACCGCGATTTGAGCTTCGAGCAGCCTCGTCTCGTAGCCGGGCGCGCTGACACGTACCCGGTAGTGCCCCTCGGTCAACCGGAACGAGAGGTCGCCGGCGCCCGAGCGCGAGTCGTTTCCCCCGACGATCTCCACACGCGCGGTCGGAAGCGGCGCCCCCTTTTCGTCCAAGACGGCGAGGCGCAGCGAGCCGAGGATGCGCACGTCGAAGACCAATTTCACGGGGTGCGACGTGCGGCCCGCCACATCGACGCCGGTAAGCTGGAGGGTGTAGGTGCCCTCCCACTGGGCGGTGAAGACGGCGGTGGTGGCCGTCGCGTTCGAAAGCCATGTCGTGTCGGGCGCGCCGTCGAGGGACTGGGAGATGTCGTAGCGCGCAAGGCCGCTGCCGGCGCCGTCTTGCCCGATCCATTTCAGGACGGCAGACGGCCCGCGGACGGAGGTCGGCGCATCGCCCCAGGTGAGGGTGGGAGGTTCGAGGTCGATCCGGATGACTGTGCTGTTGAGGGCGTGCGCGTTTCCAACGCCGTCGACGGCGGTGTACTCGACGAGCATCTCGCCCTCGCTGTCGAGGTTGAAGAACGTGGAGACGAAATTCCCGGGGGCCGTCGCGTTTTGCCACGGCCCGCCGTCGACGCGCCAACGTACGGTGACGCCGGTGGGGCCCGCGTCGCGCGCCTCAAGGGTGACGGTCACGCCGGAGAGGTACCAGCCGTTTTCGCCCATCGTCCCGTCGATGAACAGGGAGAGGGCAGGGGGGTCCGCGTCGAGGACGAGGACGAGTACGGTATACTGGTCGATGGTCACGGAAGCCCTCGCGCCACCTTGCCCGGCAAGGCTCGCGGCGACGAGGTGCGGCGAGAAGCGTAAGGCGCGGCCCGACGAGAAGACGCTCATCTGGAGCACGGCGATGAGCGGGGCGTCCCCTGCCGGGCCGGAGGTCGCGGTTGCCACGGCGGTGCCGGTCACGTTCTTGACTTCGATGGCGGCACCAACCGCCGGGGCGCCGGAGAGCGCAATGACCGAGACGTGCAGGTCCCAGGCGATGTCCACTTGCGCAAGGGCGGTGACGCTCGGCCCCGTGAACGAGGTGTTGAGCACGTACGCATAGGACGAGTCGCCGGCCCGGACGCGGCCGACCGCGCCTTCAAGGGCCGCTTCGATGACCGACGCCCGCGCGGCATCGGAGAGGATCAAGGCGTCGCCGGGCGCGTTGACGAAGCTCGAGTTCGTGATGCTGGCGACCGTGAGGCCGGCAAGCACGACCTGGTAGTTGGTGTTGGCTTCGAAGCGCACGGCGTCGATGTCCAGCTCCGTGACATCGCGGGCAGAGAGCCCGCCCGCGCCGTTCAGGAAAAGCTCGCCGCCCGAGAGACGCGCGGTGCCCACTGTTTCAAGCTCGAGGCCCACGCCGCCGCCGTAGGTGACCGAGAAATTCGAAAGGTCGACGTCGGGCACCTGGGTGATGTAGAGGGAGTGGCCGGTGTTTGCTCGGCCCACGAAGTCGATGAGCTCGACGCGGGGGCCGCCCGCGATGTAGAGTCCGAGGACGTTGTTTAGCGCGACCGTGAGTCCAACGGCGGAAACCTCGGTGCCGGTGACGGCGGCGCCGCCCTGGAGGTTCAGCGAGATGTTGAGGCCGTCAAGGATGAGCAGGCCGACCTGGCTGGCGCGCAGCCCGACCCCGCTGTTGAACGTCAGCTCGCAGCCCACGATCTGCGCGCGGCCAAGCGAGGCGAGGATGAGACCATCGCCTTCCTCGAGTTCGCTCGTCACGTTGGTGAGGGAAGCGCGCGAGCCCTGGAAGAGGGGCCCCTGAGCATTGTCGGTGAAAATGCTGTCGGACACTTGCGCGGCGTCCCCGGAGAATTGGATGGGTTGGGCCCAGCCGGTGAAGTTGGAGCCGTCGACGAGCAGCAGCCCGAGGGCGCTCACCGCCGAGCGGCTGTCGGTGCGGCCGCCGCCGATCCACAGCGAGCCGCGGATTTCGACGTTGGAGTTCCGGTCAAAGAGGACCCCGTGGGCGCGGGTGTTGTTCACGGGCTCGAGGGTCACATTCTCGAAGAACGCGGACGCGAGCACCTGGATGCGGTACTGGGGGTCGGGGTCGAACAGGTTCGCGCCCGCGTCCACGCGTATGCGCGCGTCGCGCGCCGTGAAGGATGCGCCGGCAAGCACGAGGAGGTCGCCGGTGAGCCGCCAGTCGTCGTCGGTGAGGGAGCCGGCGGCGTCGATGCTCCAGTCGAGGCGGACCCCGGGCGAGGAGTCGATGCCGTACCCGTGGTTGGCCGAAACATTGCCGTTGAGGAAGGTCACGCCGACCGCGCCCACGAAAAGTCCGTTCCCGCCGTTGCGGGCGATGGTGAGGTCGCGAAGCGACGCGCCGGTGGAGGCGGCTTCGATGTAGACGCCCTCGCCGGTGTTGTCGTTAACTTCGATGTCCTCGAGGAAGGCCCCTGGGCTGCCGAGCACCTGGATGCCCTCGTGGCCGCCGGAGGCGTTCATGTGCAGGAAGCTCACGCGGCCCGTGGCATTGAGGACGGTCACGCCGACTCCGCCGGAGGCGGAGAAGTCGCCGGTCACGATGTCGACCTCGCCGCTCAACGCCACGATGACGCCGCCGATCAGGGCACCCGAGCCCGCGATGCTCGTGGCGCTCACGCGGTAGGAGGCCGTGATGGCAAGCGCGTACTGGCCGGCGCCGGAGAGGGCTGCGCCCTCGACGGTGCCTGCGGTCACGTTCGCGAGGTTGAGCGCCGTGCCGTTCCAGCCGGACGAAATCGACGCCTGGCGCAGGGTGAAGTGGTCGGCGTTCAGGACGGAGAGGCCCGCGTCGCAGCTCACGACGGAAAACACGTCGAGGAGCAGGCGCGCCGTGCGGTCGGCCCGCCCCGCGCGTTCGCAGGTGCCCACGAAGGAGAAGCCGGTGATGGAGACGTCGTCGGACTGGACGATGAAGAGCGTTTCGTTGGCCTTGAGGCCGGCGGGCGAACGGAGCGAGGGCGACATCACGACGACCCCCGCGGAGAACGTGATTTGGATTCCAAAGAGGTCGAACTCCAGCTGCGGGCGGTCGACGGTCCCGCGGGTCACGTTGTGGAGCCAGAGCCCGGTGCCCGTGCCGGTCACGGCGAGTCCGGAGACGGCAAGGTCGGCGGTGTCGAGCACGGCGAGCCCGGACTGAGTGACGGTAAGTGTGATCCCCGCGAGCGTTACGTTGGAAGAGCCCTGGATGTGCAGGCCGCGCCACGCGATCGCGGTGATGTTTGAAAGGAGGGCGTCGCGGCTGCCTTGCAGGTCGATGCCGTAGAGGGAATTCCCGTCGAGCGCGAAGTCCAGGAGCGTCACCTTCGCGCACCCCACGAGCTCGAGCCCGCTGCCAAATGCCGTGCCGTTGAGGCCGTGGATGGAGAGGGGCGTCGTATTCTCGATGCGCCCGAGGCCCCAAGGCCGGAACACGAGCACAGCGTCGACGGTGAGGGTCGACACGTTCCGGGCCCAGAACACCTGCAGCGGGTCGCTCGTGTCGTTGCTCGCGTTGCCAAAGGCGCCAAGCCGGAAGATGCTGACGTCCAGGTCACGGTCGAGCGCGACGGCGCTGCCCATGGGCGCAAAGCCGGTGTAGTTGATCTGCGGCATCCCGAAGGAAACGGTGATGTCGGTGAGGACCGCCTCCGCCGTGCCGGTGAGGTTGATGCCGACCGTGAAGTTGACGATCGAGAGGTTGGCGAACGCGTTGTACGACCCGCCCCAAACGGAGATGGGCTGGGAGACATTCTCGAAGGTCGAATTGGCGACCCAAGCGCCCTGGCAGAGGTTCAAGACGAGCAAGCGAACCGACGACCGGAAAGAGGAGTTGTCCACCCGGACGTTCGAGCCGTTGAGTTCGAGACCGGGGTAGCCCTCGATCCCGACGTGGAGCGCGCGCGAGTTGAGGAAGAGGAGGGTCGACCCTGGAAGGAACACGGAATAGGAGCCGGTGTTGACCCCTGCGACAGGGCTGCTCGAGGTGATGACGCTCGCGTCGCCGGGCGTGGAGGAGTTGTTGTCGAAGTCCCGGACGGTGACGTTCGCCCGCCCGCCGACACGCAGGCCTGGGGGGATGCGGTCGATCGCGCCCGGGATCGCGGCCCCGTCGAACGGCCAAAAGAGGTCGAGGGTGGAGTTGGTGAGGGTGAGGCTCCCATTGACGTAGATGCGCGCAGACTCGCGGGCGGGCTGCGGTTTGGGCGGCGGCCCGGGATCGGGCGGGGGGGGCGTTCGGATACGGCCAAGGACCGTGACGGTGGAGTTGACGAGGGTGAGGTTGCCCTCGATGAACAGGTGCCCGTTGACGGTGATGGTCTCGTTGACGTCGACCTCGCTTGTGCCGGCGGGGATCGTCCAGTCCTCGCCACCGCCGTAGCTCGAGGCCGAAGACGGAGATGCAAGCGCAAGCAGCGCCGCGGCGAGCACGAGGAGGGCGAGCGCGGCCACGGTGCGCGCGGGAAAGCGCGCGGCTGATCGCTCGCTACTCAACGATGGCAAGCCCCCCTACGGAAGGGGAGCCAGGGGCGTTACACGATACAAAAACCTTCCAAGTCTGTTCCGGGGCGCTCGCGCCGGTGTGCCACGGCGCGGCGCGCGGCGGCGCGCGCAAGGGGGGGCTCACCTTGAGGACTTCTTGGCAAGGGCCCCGCGGATCGCTTTCTCGTGCTCGTGCATCCGCACGGCGAGCGCGACCTCGCTTGCCGACCGCTCGAGGAGCGAGCGCGCCGCGTCGACTTTCTTGCGGATGGGCACGATGGCGTCGGGCAGCGAAATCCCCGAGATTGCCAGGTAGGCTTCCTCCATCGCGTCGAGGTGGGCTTCCGCCTCCTTGATGCGGCCCTTGCGGATGGCATCGACAAGCTGGCGTCGGAACTCGCCGATCGCGTCCCCGACGCCGAGAAGGAACGCCGCGGGCGTGACTTCGATCTCGTCGAAGCTCGGGATCCCTTCCCCGGAAGCGTGGGCGAGGAGGACATAGGCCTCGGTGAGTTCCTGCAAGGGCGTCTCGAGCATCCCCGATTCGTAGAGTTCGGGGTGTTTGGCCAGTCGGCGGCGCACGGCCTTCGAGTGCGCCGAGGCAAGCGCGAGCTGTGCGCGGGCGGCGTCGAGGGCTTCCTTCGTCCTTGGCACGCCGGCGCGCAGGATGGCGGAGGCGGCCCGTTGGATTTCGCGCGAGTCCCGGAACGCCTCTTCGCGCAGGCGGTCCTTCTCTTTGAGCACCGCTTCGGCGAGGGCAACGGCTTCGGAAAGACTCCTGCGTGCCTTCCGCGCCATCGACGACAGCATGGTTTGCAGGTCTAATAAACCAAGGAGGCCGCACGGGGGGCGCACGCCAACATGCCCGAGCTAGTTCCGGCGGAACGCCTTCGGCCCGGGGGCCCTTTCGGCCTTCGTGGGCCGGCGAGCCCCGTCGACCCGATCCTGATTCGCAAGGATGGAACTTCGGAAATCCTGTACCACCTCTTCGACGTCTTCAATGTCAAGGGGCTCCTCCCCTTCGAGGAGGCCGAGTGCCGCATCCAGGTACCCCACGATGCGCAGCGTCGGGGAGTCGTCGCGGACTCGATACTTCGGTCGCTTGCCGCCCTTGACACGCTCGACGAACCCCTCCTTGATCAATTGCGGCACCATCCGATTTGTTGTCATTCGGTAAAGCTCTGCCTCGCGCGCCAGCTCACCCCGCGTGAACTCGAGGTCCCCCAAGCGGACGAGGGCCTCCAGCATGCGCACGCGCGGCGAATGGCCGAGCACGGGCGTCAAAGGGGCCATGGACACCTGATGTAACATTTTGATACTTCAAGATTTGCTGAGATTCTCGTGATTTCCATCTCGCGGGGATTAACCCGACAGACGGGGGCACTCCTTCGTGGCGATCCACCAATTCGCGTGCGAGGCTTCCCGCCTAGCCCAATTCCTCACGGACGGGGAACTCCTTGTCCTGATGGCATCCCAGGGGGTAGCGAAACGAGGGAACACGCACCGCGTGTTCTCCCGGCGCGACCTTGCCAAGTTCTCGGTTACCGGTCCTTTGCAGCTGTCCGGCGAATCGCTGCCGGATTGCCTCGATGAGTTGGTCCGTAAGCGGCTGCTCGCGAGGAGAGGACGAGATGGTTTCGCGGCAACGAGCGATGGCAACGTGGTGAAGCACAATTTCAACCAGCTTGATCGTAGACTTCGAGCCAACGCCCCGGTGAGGAACCGCCAACTGCGTGATCCCCAACAAATGGCGCTCCTGCGGGAACGCATGCGCCTCCTGTGCGCGGAGCGCCAGGGGCGAGGCCCGGGTTCTCGCCCCTAGGCGCCCGGGATTGAGCGAGGCATGGGGCTCGCGCTTCGGTGAGCGCCGCGAACGCTACCGGGGGGGCTTTATCTGACGCTCCCGCCATCGCGTTGATTCCATGTCCGACGACCTCGATGTGCTGGTTGTCGGCGGCGGCCCGATCGGGTGCTACACGGCGGCGCAGATCGCAAAGCGCGGCCACAGCGTGCTCGTCGTCGAGGAGCACGCGGAGATCGGCCGCCCGATCCAGTGCGGCGGTTGCATCACGCCGCGGGTGTTCGACCTGCCCGAGGCGGACTTCCGCGGCCAGCGCGGCGTCGTGATGAACGAGCTGAAGGGCGCGAACGCGATCTCGCCGAACGGGACGACGCTCTCGTTCAAGGCGAAGGACACGCGGGCGTATGTCGTGAACCGCTCGTTCTTCGACAAGGCGTTTGCGCGCCTGGCGCTGAAGCACGGGGCCGAGATCAAGATGGCCACGCGCGCCGAGGCCGCCAAGCCCGTCGAGGGCGGCGTCGAGGTCACGCTGAAGCACGGCGACGAGCCGCCCACGACGCGGCGCGCGAAGCTCCTCATCGGGGCCGACGGGGTGCAGTCGCAGGTCGCGCGGTGGTTCGACCTCTCGCACCCCGAGAAGCTCGTGCCCTCGATCGAGCTGCACTGCGCGGGCCTCAAGCTAGACCCGGAGAGCGTCGAGCTCTTCGCAGGCGAGAAAATCGCGCCGGGGTTCTTCGGCTGGATCATCCCGTACACGGACGACTCGGGGCTGGTGGGGCTTGGCATCGACGGCAAGCGGGGCGTTGCGCTCGACTACCTGAACGACCTGCTGCACGCCGACTGGTTTGTCAAGCGCTACGGCCGCGCTCAGGAAATCGAGTATGTTCTCTCGGCGATCCCCTTCGGCCTGCTCAAGCGCACCTACACGGACCATGTCATGATAGTAGGCGACGCGGCGGCCCAAGTGAAGCAGACCACCGGCGGCGGGCTCTACATGGGGCTTGCCTCGGCCGTCCACTGCGCGGCCGTCGCAAGCGGGGCGCTCGACAGCGGGGATTTCACGAAGGCCGCGCTCAAGGCGTACCAAGATGCGTGGATGGACGACATCGGCAAGGAGCTGAAGCGCGCGCAGGTGCTGCACCGGATGATGGTGGCGATGAAGGACCGGCAGATCGACCTCGCCCTCGACATCTTGAACGACCCGGCGCTGAAGGGCCTCATCGTCAAGCACGGGGACATCGACTTCCCGTCGAAGCTCGCGCGGGTCGCCCTGCGCAAGAGCCCGCAGCTGCTGCGCCTGGCAGGCCCCGCGATACGCGGGCTTCTCTAGGGGCGAGGCGGCCGTCCGCGCCCTTTGACGCGGGTCGAGATCGAGTCGAACGCGAGGAACTTCCAGACCCGCACCTTCCCTTCCATCCGCAGAAGGGCCCTCGTGAGGCGCGGGTGTCCCCCCGGGTTTTCTGAAGCGAGCCAGTAGGCCACGGAGAGCGTCCCGGTGGCAGCCGTGAGCACCACGAGCGTGGCAAGCGGCCAGAGCGGCGCGGGCTGTTTGACCGAGAACGACGAGTCGGGGATGATGCCCTGCACGCCGAGATCTTCGAGCGAAATCTCCAGGTCGCTGTAATTGAGGGAGGCGAACTCCTGGGCGGTGAAGTACCCGCGCGATTTCATTGCGAAGTGCGCGTAGCGCGGCGTGCCGTTGCCGGGCACGGTGAAATTGCCGTAGTCGAACTCAAGCGAGTGGCGGGTGAGGTAGACGCCTTCAGGGGTCCTGGGGTCGGCTCCCACTTGGGCGCGCAGGTCGGCCGAGGCGTTGGGCGCGATCGAGGCGATGGAGAAGGTCTGGTTGAAGGTGCCCGTGGCGGTGAGCCGGGGAGGGGAGGCGAGGTCGCTCACGTTGCGCGCCTCCTCGACGGTCTCCCACTTGTAGATCTCGACGGTGAGGGTGATGTTCTCCATCGAGGCGTTGTACCTGTTTTGGAGGGCGAAGCCGTAGAGGCCCGTGGCGCCGGGCGCGATGCCGTTGCCAAGGGAGATGAAAGTGAAGTGCGGCACGAGCGAAGGCGCCTCGATCACTTCGATGAGGTCGCCAAGCGCGCCGGGCGCAAGGAAGACGGCAGCGGCAAGGACGGCCGCCCACACGCAGCGCGTGGCCACTCCCTTACCTCCCCCCATGCCCCGAGCGCCTTGACGAAAGGACCCCGTAGGCGATGCCCACGCCCACGACGGCGACCCCGAACCCTGCGGCGGTAAGCCAGAGCGAGAGCGCCTGGCCGCTGTCGACGGTGATGCTCGAGTCGGGCACGACCCCGTCGACGCCGATGCGGTCGAGCGTGCCGTTGTAGTCGGCCATGTTCACCTTGCCGCGGTCTTCGGACGCGATGCTGCCGAGCGAAACGAAGTGCGCGTCGAGGCGCGACCCGTTCGGGTCGGCGTACTGGAAGACGAGCGTGAACGACACGAGGTAAACGCCGCCGGGCGTCCCCGGCGCCGTTGCAAACGGCGCCTCGTACCTTACCGTTGCGTTGGGCGCGATGGGCGAAGGCAGGGGGGCCGTCCCGGTAAAGCGCGGCGCGTCGGGGAAGCTCGCGTTGATCTCGCGCGCGTCGAGCCAGTCGCCCCCAACGCTGAACTTGTAGCCGACGCGCACGGCGTCCATCGTCTGGTTGTAGCGGTTCGTGATCGTGAAGGCAAGGACGCCGCTCTCGCCGGGGCGCACCTTCAGGGGACCCTCGAAGGCCACGAGCGGGGTGGTGCCCGCATCGCGCAGGTCGCCGCCGCCTTGCATCGGCGCGGCTGTGGCTCCGGGGGCCCCGAGGAGGAGGGCCACGGAAAGCGCGACGAGCGCCACCCTTGTACGCACGGCGCCCGCCAGGTTCGTGCAATCGGGCGGAACGCTATAAGTCCTCGCCGCGGTCTCCTGGCCTGCTTCCCACCGGAGTTGGGACGATTCCGCCACGACGCGCGACCGCACGCTCTTCGACGCGCGCCGTCAGCCCCGCGGGGCGCGCCCGTTCGGCCGCCGCGCGCATTGAGGCGCGCAGCCTTGCAGAGCTTGGCCGCCCCTGGACAAGCTTTGCGCGCAAAGGTTGGGAAAAGCTTGGCGATGTGGCGATTGTCCAGTTCCTGCCGCGCACCTCGATCGCGGCGAGGCGGCGCGCCGCCGCCATCGTGGCCGGCGAACTTCCGGCCCGCTGCGTGGTCGAGGACCTCGGCGGCGTGCGCGGCGAACTGCGCCGCCCGCGCGTGCGCGTGCTGGCCGGCTCCGGCACGCGCACGGTGCACACGGAGAACGGGCTGCGCTATGCCCTCGATGTCAAGAAGGTAATGTTTGCCTCGGGCAACCAGGCGGAGCGCGCGCGCGCCGGCGCGCTCGACTGCCGCGGCGAGACCGTGGTCGACCTCTTCGCGGGCATTGGCTACTTCACCCTCCCGCTTGCCGCCCGCGCGGGCGCCTCGCGCGTTTACGCCTGCGAGAAGAACCCCGACGCGTTCGAGTTCCTCGAGGAGAACATCCGCCTGAACGGCGTTGGAGACCGCGTCGTTGCGCTTCTTGGCGACTGCCGAAAAACGGCTCCCCGCGGGCAGGCCGACCGCGTGTTCCTCGGGTACCTCAAAGGCACCGAGAAGTTCCTGCCCGCTGCGATTGCCGCGCTCAAGGAGGAGGGCGGAATCCTCCACTTCCACGAGGCGTACCCGCAGGAGACCAAGTTCCACGACGCCTACGCCGCCCTTGCGCGCGCGGCCGGTGGGGCGTTCGACCTCGTGATCCTCGACGCGAGGGAGGTCAAGTCGTTCGCGCCGGGCATAGACCACGTGGCCGTGACCGCGCGCCTCGTGCCGCGCGGGCAGGCCTCATCGAAACGCTAATGGCCCCGTTCCCTCTCGCCCCCGTGTGGCAGCAACCGAGGCGCGGGCGCCCCAGCCCATGCCCCCCGGCCGATCGGGCCCCAAAGTCCTCGCCGTCGTGGCCGCCCTCCTGCTCATTTTCCTCGGCGTCCTCTGGTACGCGTCGTTTGCCGCCCTCCACGGCCGCAGCCCCGACCGCGCGTTCTTCACCCAAGACACCTGGGTGAACGGCACGGTCACCCTGTTCGTGAGCGACATCGACAACGCGGGCGTCGTGTCGCTCTCGACCCTCACGGTGAACGTCACCGCCCAGGACCGAACGAGCCTCTTCGACGGGCCGCTCAACCGGACGGTCTCCCACGGCAACTGGACGCTCACCGTCACGATCACGGACAACGACGGGTCGGGCACGATCTCGCCTCAGGACGACCTCGTCCTGCGGGCCGACCCCCCGGCGGCAGCCGACTACCTGATCTTCACCGAGGTCTACCTCTATTCGAATGGCCAGCAGTGGTCGCATTTCCCGCTGCCCGCGGAGTGACCCGCGCGCTATTGCCCTTGGCGAGGGCGCACGAGCAGCACGGCCCCGCCAGCGGCGGCGGCGCCAAGCGCCGCAAGGGCGACGAGCAACACGATGGAGGTGTCCTGGGCCGTTGCCTTTGCGGCCACATCAAGCGCGAAGGTCCGGCTCGCGCGGTTGCCCTCGGCGTCTTCCACGGTGAGCGTGATGTTGTAGGAACCCGGCGCGGGGAATGTCGCACGCGGGCGCACCCCCGTGACGTTGTAGTCGGTACCGGGGCCCACGACGCGCCAGTGCCAGGCCGCGACGGCGACGTTGTCGGTTGCCACCGAGCCGTTGAGGTCGACGGTCGCGGGCGCCACGAGCCCCACAGGCGTGGTCCAGACGGCGACATCGGGCGCGGTCGAATCGCGCACCTCGACCTGCACCGTGGCCTGCGCGGTGCCGCCGGCGTCGTCGCGAACGACGACGCGCAGCGTGTGGACGCCGATGGCGTCGATGCGCAGCGTCGTAGTGAGCGTGTCGGCCGCCGTGGGCACGCCGTCGACGAACCATGCGACTTGCGGGAGGAACGCGGGGTCGTTGTCGGTGGCTTGCGCCTCGACGGTGAAGGGCTCGCCCTGCCCGGGCCGGGGCGGCGAAACGCTCACGATTTCCACATGGGGTGGGGTTGCATCGAGCACGGTCATACCCAAGCTGGCGGACGCCGTGTTCCCCGAAGTGTCGGTAACACGAAGTTGGAGGGTGACGTTCCCGGGCTCCGCGAAAACCACATCGCACACGGCCTGCGCGCACGGCAGGCCGGTGACATTCACGGACCCCACGGCGCTCCACGAGTAGGCGGCGATCGCGGCGTTGTCGAAGGACGCCGAGCCGTCAAGGGTGACCGGGTTGCCGGTCCTTGCCGTCGGAGCGCGCGCCACGGCCACGGGGGCGGCGGGGTCGCCGACGAACACGACGACGGAGACGCCCCACCCGTCCGTGAGGTTCAGCCACGCTTCGCCGCCCGTGCAGTTGCACGAGACGCTCGCGCGGTAGGCCGCCGACGTGTTGAGCGCCCCGCTCACGTTCACCTCGCGCAGGGCCCAGAGCCATGGAGTCGCGCCGAGGAGAACGGGGCCCGAGACATTCCAGGAGGCGTTCGTGAGGGTCGCGAGACCCTGCGCAACGTTGCCGCCGGCCGTCCAGCGCGCCACCACCTGCACGAGCTCGTACTCGACGACGGTGGCGCCCGCGCTTGGCGCGACGGGGAGCCGGGTGGTGTTGAGGCTGACGAGGGTGCCTTGGTACTGCCACACGCCGAGCGCCGTCCCCGGCGCGAAGGTCGAGTTGGCAATCGTCGCGTTCGAGCGCACCCCGTAGATCGCCCCGAGCCCCGATTGGCCAAGGTGGGGCATTTGCAGGCGATCGACCCACACCGCGGTCGAGTCCTGGACGCCGAGCGCCTGGTTCGGGTCGCCTCCGGTCTTGCCTTGCATGAAAGTGTAGCCCGAGGCCGTGACGCGCTCACAAAACAGGAGGTCGAGCCCGACCAGGTTCGCGTTGTCGTTGCGCACGACGAGGTCGGTGAGGTTCACGTCGGCTGAATTCTCGACGCGCACGCCGACTCCGCCCCAGCCGCTGCCGCCCTCGAGGTCGGCGCCGCGCACCTCGACACTGTGCGAGTTTTCGATCCATAGGGAAGGCCGGCCGACGTCGGTGGGCGTCATGGTCATGGTGATGTTTTCGAGGCGCACGGCGCTGGCGTTGTCGATGAAGAGGCGGCCCTGGTAGGCCACAAAGCGGACGGTCGCGGTAGACGCGTTCTCAATGGTGATGTCCAGTGTGTCGTTGAACACAGCGTGTTCGACGAGGAACGTGCCCGTGCCGCTCCACGACACTCCGTCCCAGGCCACGACCATCGAGCCGGCGTCGGGCACGACGCCAAAGCGGACGGGGGCGGCGGCGGTGCCGGCGACTTGGAGGCCGCCGAGCACGGTGAGTTGCGAGCCGTTCACGAACCGGACCTCGACGCCGGCCGGGACGTAGAGCGTGTCGCCGGCCGAAACCACGAGGGTCTCGTTCACCTGGAACACGGGGGGAGAAGCGCTGAGTTTCACCATGACGGACGGGGGGGCGGCGAGGGTGTCGAAGGTGATTTGGCCGGTGCCGCCCGGCGTGGAGAAAGCGGAGGCGCCGGAGGCAGCAAGCGCGGCTGCCGCGGCAAGAAGAAGGGCGGTTGCAAGCGCGAGGCGCAGCGGTGCAACGCTCATCGGCGGCAAACGACCTCTTGGGGGAGAAAAAGGTGCTTACCAGGATAGCGCCCGAGTGGGCAGAAAAATGAGGTGGGCCCGGCCCGATTCGAACGGGCGGCCTCCCGGTTTCTGATGCGCGGTGGGAGCGCCTTATCAGCCGGGTGCTCCACCAGCTAAGCTACGGGCCCGAAGGGAGGCGGGCATTTGGATGAGGGTATAAAAGGTTCCGTCGCGGCCGAGGCGAATTTTCGGTGACGGGGCGGCGCGGGTTGCTGGCGAAGGATTTTGGCGGGGTTCAGGCGGCGCGCGGGGCGCCGCAGGAGGGGCAGTTGGTGGCAAGGGCGGGGATCGGCGTGAAGCACGCGCGGCACAGCGATTCCGACTGCGCGGATTGAGGCGCGGCCTGCAAGGCAGGGTAGGGCGCAGCGGGGGGAGGGCCCGCGAATTGCGCAACGATTTGCGGCGCGGGCGGCATCGGCAGGGGCGCGCCGGGGACGAGGGGGAACATAGGCATCCGCGGGTCGTCGGCGGCAATCACGGCGCGCGCGGGGTGACGGCGGCCCCAGTTCACCGCGTTCTGCGGGATGAAGAGCCCGAGGTTGGGGGCAAACACGGTGGGGATCATCGGCGGCTGGAACCTCCAGGCAAAGAGCGCGCCGTCCTTGCGGACGAGGCAATTGCGGCAGGACGTGCCCGAGGCCATCATCGGCAGCTGCGGGCGCCAGTCGTGCCCCCAGAGTCCGCAGCGGCCCGGTTGGGTGCCGGGGACCATTTCCGAGAGCCCGTAGGCGAGCATGATGACGGAGAAGATCACGAGCAGGATTCCGAGGATCGCAAAGACGAGGACGATCCCGATGATCAAGCCAATTACGCCTTGCGAAACGTAGGACATCGGGAGGCAAAACGCCGAACAAGTCCAAAAAGGATTGGGCGGTTCAAAGCGGGATGCTTGCGACTTCGTCGTCGCTAAGGGCGAGGAGCGGGTGGAAGGTGGGGAACCCGTCGAGCAGGGTGGCCGGCGCGTCGAGTTCGCCGAGCGTGGCGCGCGCCCCGTAGGCGACGGCGTGCGCGTTGTGGCGGTGGGCGAAGGGGGCAATCGTGGCGGCCTTCATGGGTTCGGCGGCGACCCACATCTTGTGGACCGGGGCCCAGCGCGAGAGTTTCACGAGGGCCTCGGCGGCCGCAGGAGCGGGCGTGCGAGAGGCCTCGTCGCCCTCGACGAGGAAGAGGGGGAAGGCGCCGCGCTTGATGAGCATCCACGCGGCGCGCGCGTCGCGGTCGGCCTCGGTGGGCGAGGCGCGCACGACGAAGACGATCTTGCCGCCGGTGCCCACGGGGAGTCCGCCCTCGGCCTGCACGCGTGAGGCATAGACGTAAGAGCGGTTCTCGCGCACCTCGACCTCGACCTCGAAGTCGGGGGCGTTGAGGTTGACCTTGAGCGGCGCGCCCGTCGATTCGGCCAACTTCTGGATGGCCGAGCCGCACGCGCGGGCAAGGTCGATCGACGAGTAGGGGTGGGAGCCGGTCCGGCGCGCGCGCACGGCAAAGGAGGCGGCGCCGGCGGGGCGGTGCGCAAGCGCGTAGCGGCCGGCAAGGTCGGCGACTTCCGCAAGCGCGGAGGTCCGCAGGACGGCCGAGGGCGAGATGGAGGTGAGGCCGAAGGTGCGCGCGAGGATTTTGAGGGCGCGTTCGTTGTCGTTCGTGTCGACGTAGAGGTGGCCGAAGTCGTCGCGGATGAGGCAGTCGAGCCCTTCGCGCTGGAAGGCGGTCTCGATGTTCTGGCGCAGCACCGAGGTGAACCGGCGGCGCACGGCGTCGGACTTGAGCGTGAGCTCGCCGAAGCGCAGGAGCAGGGTCGACTCGGGGGGCGCCTCGTCGCTCACAAGGCGGCCAAGGCGGGGGGGCAGATGAACGTGGAGGTGGGGCTTACAGGCGCGCGATTGCCTCGATCTCCACGAGCGCGCCGCGGGGCAGCGCGGCGACCTGCACGGTGGCGCGGGCGGGGGTGGGCGCAAAGGCAAAGTGGCGCCCGTAGACGGCATTGAACGCTTGGAAGTGAGCAAGGTCGGTGAGGAACACCGTGGTCTTTACGACATGTGAAAGAGAGGCGCCGGCCGCCTCGAGGACGGCTTTGAGGTTTAGGATCACGCGCTCGGTCTGCGCTTCGATGCCGCCGTCGACGAGCTTGCCGGAGGCGGGGTCGAGCGGGATTTGGCCGCTGAGGAAAAGCAGGTCGCCGGAGCGGACGGCCTGCGTGTAAGGGCCAATTGCGGCAGGGGCGTTCGGAGTAGAGACGGGGGTGTTGCCCATGGAATCCCGGTTCGGGGAATGCCGCAGGTGCTATTCTGTGTTGCGGCCGTCGCGTTATTGGACAATCGGCACCAGCGGCGCGCCAACCTTGAAAAGGCAAACCCGACGGTGAATCCCCTGATGGCCAAACGGGCCCGCGAGGGGCGCAGCGCGGTCGCGGAACCGGCGGCCCCGCGCGCGGTGCAAACGCGCGAGGTGTACATGCTCGACGAGCTTGGCCGATTCGTGGCCGGCGCGACGGCGCAGGGGGTGCCCGTGATGGAGGCGATGGCGCCGAAGAAGGCGCTTGCCCTTGCGCGCGGGCTCGTGGCGGGCCGCGAGATCCCCCCGGGGACTTTCCTCTCGGCCCAGGAGGGCGAGGTGCTTGTCGTCGTGTACGGGGGGAGCGAGTTTTACGGGTACGCGGCGCAAGACGCGTCGGTCGCGCGCGAGGTGCCGCACGAGGTGGGGGCGGTCGTCGAAGCGTTCGAGCAGGCGGCCGCGCGGATGATCGAAGCCGGCGGCCTCACGCGCGCCGCGATCGAGGCGTTCCCGAAGGTCGCGGCGGCCGCCATGGCCGCGCCCTCGCGCTACACGGCCGCGCCGGTCGGCCCGCTTGCATTTGCCCGTGCGCAGTTCCGCGTGTCGGGCGCGCGGCTTGCGCTTGACGTGGAAGTCGTGAACGCGACCCCGTGGGAGGCGTCGCGCGTGCAGGTGCGGCTCACCCATGACGCGCGCGCGCTGCCGCTCGTCTCGGTGAAGGCGCGCAGCGGCGGCTACTCGCGGGGCGTGCTCACACTCCCGCCGGTGAAGGCGCGCTCGCGCGACCGCGCGGTGCTGCTCTTCGAGCCGCGGCAGGCGGGCGTATTCGTCGTGGAGGGCGAGCTTCTGCTCGGCCTCGACGGTGGCGGCGAGCGGCGCTCCAAGATGCGCAAGGCGCGGACCTCGGTCCCGGCCTCGCGCGTGGTGGCGACAGTACCGAAGACCCTGGGGGACTTCCAGGGGCTCATCGAGGGCAAGCTGCGCTTTGCCGCGCCGCTCGAGCTTTCGGAGGCGCTCGGCGGGCTTGCCACCGTTGCGGGCGTGGGCACGCTGATCGAGAAGGACAACCTCGCCAAATTGCTGGACTGGCACGGCGCGGGCGGCCAGCGGGAGGTGTGGTACATGGGGCTTGCCGCGGGGCCCGAGCGGCCGATCCTCGTGCAGGTCACGCAGGGGCCGAAGGGGCAGGCGGAGGTGGTCGTGGCGGCGGCCAAGCGCGCGGACGTCCTTGGGTACACGGCGCACCTGCGCACCCGAATCGATGCGGGCCTCGAGACCGACTCAAATGCGGACATGACCATCGCCGCCGACGAGCGGCCGGAGGTCCCGGAGGCGGTGGTGCGCGCCGCGATCGTGGCGCGGCAGATTTCGGCGGACCTTGCAAGCGGCGAACTCGATACCGAATTCAAGCGGCCAAAGCCCGTGACAGCGCCTGGCATCTCGCCGGTTGTTGGCCCCCGGGGCGGACGCAGCATCGGAGACGAGCTCGTGCCGGGGCTCATCGAGGCGCTGGAGCGTTCGATCGACGCGGACGGGAGAAGAAAGCGCGGATAGTGGCGTTGCCTTAGCGGATGGCCCTCTATTCACTGGAGGAAAACGCCCAATGGGCCAAGCCAAGTAGAAACACGACAACCCCCATCCCCAGGATTTCCCAACGCAACGGGTCGACAGGGGAGAGGAGGGTGGCCGGACCGAGGAAGACAAAGAAAACGGCAAATGCAAGAATCACTGCTCCAAGGGCGGGGATGGCCATCGAGTCGCGCCTTGTCCGCCGAGACTCCGGTACCGTCCCAAGGCCCTTTGCTGCTTTGAGCGAGACCCCACCGACGGATTGCAGGTCGGCTTCACCCTCGCCCATTCAATGCCCCCATTCAGCGCTGTGTTTCAAGCGCCGCTCGCGCGGTGGTCGGGCCACCACTTGCCTTCGAGGCGGTGTTTCCGGAGAGCGCGCCGGAAGTGGCGGCCCGCGTGGAAATCAAAGGCCTTGGGGTACACGATGGGTTCGCCCAGCGCATCCTCGATGAGCCGCATGTTCTGGCCGCGGGGGTGGAGCGATTCACCGTAGATGTAGTCGGGGCGGATCTCGCCGAGCTCCGCGGCCATGGCCTCAATGTCGCGGATCACGTCTTCGCGGACCTTCACGGGCGGGAAGATGGGGGCGAGGATGATGCCGGTGGGGACTCGGGCCTCCTTCGCCTTGCGCAGGACATTGAAGCGCCGCGTGGGTGTCGGAACATTCGGTTCGATGATTCGTTGGAGCGGGAGCGAAGAGGTGGCAACCGAAACCTGCAACCGAACTTGGGTCGCGTACTGCGTCAGGAGATCGAGATCCTTCAGCACCAATAGCGATCGAGTTTGGACGCAGAAATGCACGCCGGCTGGTAGCGCGTGCTCGAGGATGTTGCGCGCGTGATGTGCGAGCTGGGGGAGGTACGGGTCGTGCATGGACGAGAGCATCACTTCTTTGCCCGCCCATTTTGCCCAGGGGGTCTCCTGGATGGCTTCCGGGAGGTTCTCGGGCACCATGAAATACTCGCCCCAGTCTTTCTCCTTGACTTCGTCGCGCGCCGCGGGGTTGTTCTTGAACCGTCCGCCAGCGAAGAGCTTGTTGATGACGTCAACGTAGCAAAATTTGCAGCCGTGGGTGCAACCGACGGCGAAGTTGAGGCACCAGCCTTCGGAGAGATCCTTGCCAACGCCGCCGCGGTCGCGGGTGGTTAGGCGGGAGGGGTGGATTAGAGGCGCCGACGCGCGATATGTGACGGCTCCGGCATCGGCCATTGGTTGGATGACCCTTAGAGAAATCGGAGCATTTGCGACCATGTTGCTTCCAGGATAGCGCCCGCTATCTATTACGATGTCGGCGGCACGGACTCCAAAAGCCGGTTGGCTCACGAGCGCCTCGGACTGATCCATTAAAATCGACTTTTCGGCCATTTTGGGTCGTTTCTCCAACTCCACGCCTAATAAGCTTGCAGGGGGGATGAATGAAACGCGTCTTCCCATGGGGCCCAGGACGTTTGATATGGGGAACTGCAATCAGAGGCGGCACCGGTGGAAAGCCGGAAACCGACGAGCAGGGGGGAACAAAAGGCGTGCCGCCAAAACATGGGCCGGCTCCCAAGAGCAATCAGGACTTTTGGGACGAGGCATTGGAGTTCTTCCTCAGCTGGGGTGACCGACTTAGGCCAGTTGGGTCAACCAGCGACGTCTACAACGACCATTCGGTCATCAAGCTGATTGCCATGACCTATTGGGTCGGCATCTTCGTCCCCATTGTACGGAAGAATCTCGTGGAGCGATACGGTTACAAGATGGTCTACATCGACACAATGGGTGGAAGCGGAGTGACCACGACGCGACGGATGAACGATTGTTTCTTGGGAAGTTGCCCTGCGGCAATGATTGCCGCCGAGCAACGGGGAAACCCATTCGATGGCGTGATCGCGGTCGAGGTCGACGGCCCCCGCGCCAGGGCCTTGGAGGAGCGCATCAGGTCAGTGCGGAGCTCAACGGAAACTCGAATCTTCAACGAACCCCTCTCTGCGGTAGCTAGCCAGATTCACGATTGGTTCGCTGAGCGTGCGACCTCATTCGCATTCATCGACCCCGAAGGGTTTCAAGGGATGACTTGGGAGGGAATCTTCCCGGTCCTCAGTTTGAAAGGCGACGCCATGGTGACGTGGTTCGAGGCTGACGCCCATAGGCTAAGGGGCGCCGCGCTAGCCGGCGGCCCCTCCGCAGCCGCTGATGCGGCCCGAATGGACGACCTGTTCGGCAACGATCAATGGAGGAGTGCGAAGTTGGCGCCCCAATTGACGGCACTGTTTTGCGAACGCGTGGCCTCCGAAGCCGGCAAACTCGAGGCTCGCGAGTTCGAGGTTGAGGACCGGGAACGAGGTCGTTACAAACTGCTCTTGTTCGCTGGTTCGGGTTGTCCTGCACACTTGCCTGACGAGTGGGTCAAACAAATGAGCCGGAGGCTCCCGCCGGGAATCGACATCGCGACGCTAGTAGACCGAAAGAAGGGCCGAGCGACAGGCCTCGATCAATTCCTCTGAGAGCGCGTAGGCTCACCAAGCGCCCCTCCCCCCCTTTCCGATTTGAGGCCCGCGCCTGACCCGGTTGGACGCCCGGGACGCGGCAGAGGGATTCGCGCGCAGCCTCCGCCCCGTTTACCACTCAACACGGACGGTACGAGGTGAGCCTGCTCCCTTCCGGGCCTAGGCCGGTCCCCTC
>JBGQKI010000018.1:0-50909 GCA_041499475.1 Thermoplasmata archaeon | reverse complement strand
GGTCGCGCTCCCCTTGACAGTACAGCGTGATCTGCCCGGGCTCCGTCGAGAGATTGACCTGGTCCTCGTAGGTCGGCGGGAAGGGGTCGAGCGAGGGGCCCTCGCTCTGGACGAATTCGAGCCACGCGTCGATGTCAACACCGTTCGTGTGCTCGATCGCGCATGCGCCCTGGTGGTCGTGCGTCCAGTTTACGAGCGCGCCCGCGCGATCTTCGGCCTTCGCGAACTCGCAGGCCAGGTCGCAGGCGGGCGGGGGGGCCGTCGTTACGGAGACCGCCCCGTCTCCCGAGAACGGGTCGCGGATCCACGCGCCTCCGTCGTGGGCGGCGATGTCGAAGCCGTAGTGGTAGCCGAAATCCCGCGCTTTCTCGGCGACGCAAAGGGCGGCCTCGACGGCCGGGGTAACCCCCGTGATCAGCTGCGCGGCTGCGCAGGACGCCGGCGTTATCCCCGTCCGCATCTCGTCGAACGTCGCCGTGTTGACGTTGTTCACGTAGCCCTTCCACTTGTTGTAGGTGTTACCCCCGAGCACCAGCTGACTGGACGGGTTGCCCAAGCCATCGTTGGCGGAAATCAAGATCTTGTATTGCCCTTCATACTCGGAGGCCGACTTCAAAGGCATCAGAATCCAGCCGGAAACGGAGTTTCCGCTGCCACCCGTGTCCATCCGCATGCCGAGCAGGTTGTTTTCATAGGTCTGGACCAACCCGAGCCCCAGGTGAGTAAAGGTCAGATTCTTGACTCGGTTGGGGTCGAGTACGCTGAACGAAATTTTCGTGCAAGCCACCTTAATTGAGAATTTTCCGATGCTTCCCGGGCAGTCCCCGTCCGTGACCAAAAGGACATAGATTTCCGGCCCCTGAATGTCCTGCATCACGCTCGTTGAAGTCCAGTTGCCCGTCTTCGGATTCTGAACCTTGTCGGCCGAATCGTTCACGAAGTCTTGGTCTGTGTCGTTGCTCCGCGGGTCCGAGAAATTCGCGAATTCGCCGGCGTCTCCCACACCATCCTGGTCCGTGTCCACATTGAACGGATCGGAAGTTACGTTGTACCAATAGAAGTCGCTCGAACTCGCGTGCCCAACTGAAATCAGAAATGCCCGAGTCTGCGAGACATTGGCAACGCCCACGCGCCAGCCACTAACCTCGATCGAATCGGGGAGTCCGTCCTCGTCCGAGTCCTGGTCGACCGCGCTCGGGATGCCGTCGTGATCGAAGTCCGCCTTCGTGCGGTTGACGAGCTCGGTATAGTCCGTCATGCCGTCGCGGTCGGTATCGTTGTTGTGCGGGTCGGCAGACAGCTCGAAATCCCAGGCACGCGATTGGTTCCATGAGGGATCCACAATGCTCCAATTGTACTCCTGCCTGTTCGTCAGGCCGTCCTGATCCGGGTCCCCGGCTGAATCGTTGACGAGCGGGTCGAGGCCGAACGCCATCTCCCAACCGTCCGGCATTCCATCGCCCTCGCTATCCAACCTGAGCGGGTTCGTGCCATTCCACCACACGCCCTGGAGGGACTCGTTCCAAGTGTCATTGTTGCCGTCCCACGAGTCGTTGGTCTCGTTGCGGCCCCAATAGTACTCTTGCCAGTTGTCCGCCAGGTCATAGTCGGGGTCGGAGACCGAATCCATCGGGTCGCTGGCGCTGAGGCCGTAAGTGAGTTCCCAGCCGTCGGGAATCCCGTCCCCATCGGTGTCTTGCTCACGCGGATTGGTGCCGTTGCGCCACTCCCCGAGGTTGAAGGTCGTCTGCCCCGGCATGCCCTCGGGCCCCGTGGTGTTGTCGCCGTCCCACGCGCCGTCTTTGTCCGTATCCACCTGGGTGGGGTCCGAAGTCCAGCCGTTCGGCCAGCCGTAAACCTCGACACCGTCCGTGAGCCCGTCCCCATCCGTGTCGTTGTTGGTCGCGTTGCTCTTGTAAGTGTAAACCTCCTGCCCGTCCGTGAGGCCATCGTGGTCCGTGTCTGGGTCACTCACGTTGGTGTGCGCAGCTGCCTCGCCCGCGGCGTTGAGGCCGTCTCCATCGATGTCGGCCTGAAGGTAGAAAATCGCACTCCAATTGATCGTCTCGCGGTAGATGAAGCTAGACGGCGGCTCGTTTTGGAGTGTAGGCCGTGGGTCCACCGGCGGCAACGCACCATCACCCTGGCCCCATGGCCGGAAGCCGTATCCGAAACCGGAGTTGATCCGGATGACGACGTCCGTCCCATTGCTAAGGACCGCAAGGCCGTCAAAGGTCGTGACACTGTGATTGTACCAAGCCTGGCTCGGACCCGTGTCCCCGTCGGCCCGGACATGGGTTTGGAAAAGGACGGGCGCGTACCCGGCAAGGTTCGTGACGTTGGCGTCGAAGACGAATGCATCGAGCGTGGAAGCATGGCTCACGTTTACCGCGACCCACGTCCCGGGCCGCCAGAATTCCTGGCGTGTGGCGTTCGTCCGGAACACCGCCGTCAGCATGGCGTTCCATCCGCCCATCGGCTCGCTCGAAACGTAATCGTTTACGTAGGGAGAATGCTGCAAGTCCGACCCATTGTTGTCCGTGTCAGCGTCTCGCACCGCAGCGTAAGTGTCCCCATCCACGTTCGAGCCCGGGATCGGCTCGTAGGAGTCGGGCAAACCGTCACCATCGGTGTCATTCATCGTGGGATCGGACCCGACCTTGAAGACTTCGACCCAATCCGAAAGGTGGTCGCGATCTGTGTCGTTGCTTGCGGGGTCTGTGTGGTAATGGGCTTCACCGTAGGAGGTGTTGTTCACCGTGTACTCTCCGTCGTGCAGCCCGTCCCCGTCGGTGTCTTGCTTCATGGGGTCCGACCAGAATCCATTGAGGTTCGGCTGGAAATAGGCGCACGTGTCGGTTGCGTATTGGTTGCCGCAATTGCCGGTCACCGTCGTATTGTTGAGCCCCACCTCCGCCCCATCTCCGAGGCCGTCGGCATCCGAATCCCGACGCAGCGGGTCCGTGCCGAACCACTGCTCGCTGAGGTTGACCGGCGTAAGGGTTAGGCTGCCGAGGTAGAATCCACCCCGGTCGCTCGCGAAGGTGAGGTTGTGACTGCTTCCAGGGGGTACGAGGATGTGGCCGAGCACCGCAGTAGTCCAGTTGGGGGCCGAAGTGCTCAGGACGACTTGGCTGGCCCACCACGCTACTCCGTCTACCCTGATGTGCATCAGGCGCGTAGTGTTCGCGGCCGGGCCGTATTCAGTGAGGTTCGCCGTTACGAGGTATTGGGTGAACGTCAAGTTCGCAAGCGTGTAGGTGGCGTTCAGTTCATCGACGTACCAGGCGGGCTCCTGGAAGAGGGCTACGGCCTGCCCGCCGAGCATCACGCCTGTAACGTTATGTTCGGCGATCCAATTTTGAACCGGGACAGTGATGTTAGACGCGTTGTTCCGGACAAGGGGTCCATCGCACAGGCCATCGTTGTCCGTGTCGGCATCGCTCGCGTTGGTTTCTCCCAGGTCGAGGACTCCGTCGTGGTTGGCGTCCTCCTGTCCATCCTTGAGGCCATCCCGGTCCGTGTCCGGGCTCGTAGGCGAAGTGTGGTCGAGGGCCTCGACGCCCCCGAAGTCGTTGATGTACCAGTTCGTCCCATCGTGGTGGTAGAGGAACCCCGTTAGCCCGTCGTTATCGAGGTCGAGCGGGAGCGTATCGTTCCCGTCGGCTACCCCGTCGCCGTCGGTGTCCGCCGCAAACGCTGCGGTTTCGCCTTGGGCGGCGTCAAAGACCCCGTCATCATTGAGGTCCTCTCGACCGTCCGGAATTCCATCCCCATCCGAGTCCGTGTCTGCGGCCGCCGATCGGCCGTCTCCATCATAGTCTGCCCACCATTGCTGACTGTAGCCCTCGTTTCCATCCGGCACGCCGTCCCCGTCTGAGTCTGGATTTGTCGGGTCCACGGGACCGATCAATTCCCGGCCCCAAAACCCATACGCGGGATCCCCTCCCGTCACGGCCGACAGCGACTCATTGCGCACAAACGCGTAGGCTTTCCCTTCGAGAACGTCATCATGGTTGGCATCGAAGGGATCCGAATCGAAGGCCCAAACGACGACCTCGTCGAGCGTTCCGTTGTACACGACCAAGCCCCCATCGGACAAAACCTTGAGCCAGGTGGTCCAATTCGGCGAGAACGACGAGTCCGCCGATTGGTTCGCCAAAACCCCTTGGAACTGGTAGACGCCCGTGGTGCCGAGGTCATACGGGTTCGGGTGGTAGTAGATCCACGAGGAGGACACCGCGCCCCCGTAGAAGGTTGTGTTGGAGGCGCCCGCCGTCACATTGGTGCGGAAGAATACGCGAGCCTCGGGGCCATCATTGATTCCATCCGAGTCTGAGTCGGGCTGGAACGGATCGGTGCCAGCCACAAACTCGCCGAAGTTCGCCAGACCATCCGAGTCGACGTCCTCGGCCGAGTCGTTGGACAGGGGGTCGAGCATTTCGATGTCCCCGTAATGGTTGCGGGGCAACACCTCCCAACCGTCACGCATCGTATCGCCGTCGGTGTCAGGCGAATTCGGATCGGTCTCGCCCCCAACGGAGGTCGAAAAGTTTCCGCGCTGGAACGCGCCACCGCCTACGGCACCATCCCCGTTCAGGTCCTCCCCTTCCCACGGTTGACGCAGACCATCGGCGGCTGCGGGCAAGTATGCGTAGCGTTTCTCTGCAAGGTTCCAAGTCCAACCATCAACCCACCCGTCGGGGAGGCCGTCCCCATCCGTGTCGGGGTTCGTCGGGTCCGTCCGTGTGGAGTTATCGGTGTCGCCCACACCCCCGACTTCAACCGGGTCAAGAACACCGTCGCGGTCCGTGTCGTTCGAAATCGGCGAGGTGATGTAGCCATCCATGCCGAGATGAATCTCCTCGAAATCGCTCAGCGTATCGTAGTCGCTGTCCACCCTCAGAGGGAGCATGGATTGATTCACCTCGTAACCGTCGGGCACACCGTCGTGGTCGGCGTCCCAGTCCGTCGCGTTGAGGCGGAACTTTTGCAGGTAGAAGCGGTCAAAAAAGAGCCGGAAACTGCGACCGCCGGCGGCGAGCGAGCCGGCCTTCGTTACGTTGATGGTCAGTTTGACAGTGTAATTCCCAACCGTTAGGTTGAAGCGCCCGTCGAAGAACGACCCAACCTGCGACATATCGTTCTCATTGCTCGGATAGTTCGAATAATTGAAGGCGGCCAGACCTCCACCGATGGCCGCGACAGGATTTTGGTTCGCGTCTCTTACCTGGGCGTCGAGGAGGTTCTGGAGCGTGTCGTACGGCATGGCGCCCGCGCCGTCCGACACCTCAAACATGGGCTCGATGAGGAAACGATACTCGCCGGCGTAACGCACATCGATCGAGTAATTGGCCCAAGAGGCAGAGCTATTGAATACGATCCCGAAGCGGTAAGGACCGACGCCTTGAGCGTTCGAGTAATTCTCCGCCTGCAGCATGTCAGCGGTAAAAAAGCCATTCAGCTCCGCGCCATCGTTCAAGCCGTCTCGGTCCGCATCGGGGTCGAGCGGGCTGCTGGCGTTGAACCAACCGGGCTGGTTCGACAACGATCCCGCGTCGAACATCGCCACCTCGTCGATAGCGACATACCCGCCCGAATCGTTGTAATTCAGATCGTCCGCGTCGGTCACGGTAACAAACAAGAGCCCGGGGCCGACCCCAGCGGTGAGGACCGGGCCTGCAAGCCAAGCCCAATCTGCGCCTGCCTTAACCGTGCCCACAGCGGGCGGACCCATGCCGCTAATCTGGAGCGTTACGTTCACTGAGCTGCCCGTCAAGCTGATCGCTCGGACGTACAGTTGGTAGGGTCCGGCTGTGTGGGCGACGTATCCACTCAGCGGAACATTCAGCACTTGGGGCGTCCCGCCCGGGTGTATGACGGACAGGCCGCTCGAAGCAAGCGAACTCGGGTACTCCGGCGCCGCTGGGGCCAGGACCTCGGCTTCGTACCAGCCACGGGCAGGCGTAGACTCACTCCCGTCCTTGAGCCCGTCAAAGTCCGTATCGTTGTCCATCGGGTCGGAAAAGGCACCTGAAGGGTACGGCAGGGGCTGGTTCGTAGAATTCTTGAGGCGGACAATGGCAAGCTTGTCGATGAGGACCGCCGCCCCGATCATGAAGGTCGAGTTCGAAGGGACCGTGGAGTTGACCCGCACGACCAGCGACTGATTCGAGGCGATCGTGAAAGATTTCGTTGTCACGAACGCATACGATGTGGTGAGATTGTGGTCTTCGCCCGAGAGGAGCGTGCTCCCCGTCGCGTTGACCACGCTTACATTCATGGTTGCGCCGAGGCCATTCCCAGCCGCCTTGAGAAGAACCTGGTAGGTGCCCGCCCCGTACACCGGCCACCCCATATCCGTGAAATATGACCCGTTCGCTGCCGCCTGCACCGCGGTCTCGCCCGACGCGACGAACTGTGAATAGCTCTGGCCGTCGGCCTTCATCTTGTACTCCGCTTCGAGCCATGTTACATTTTGCCAATCATCCTCCTGCGTGTTTGGAATCCCATCCGCGTCCGCGTCGTTGGTGGCGTGTATCGTGATCGACCCTTTGCCTCCGACGTAGTAGTGGACCGTGGGAGTGCCCGCGGCCGTAATCTGGATTCGGTGCGGCGTGTAAAACGTGTACGCGCCGTTCGTCCCGAGGAGGAATTCTTTCAAGATTGTCCCGTTAAGCCATCCGTTGGCCGCCGTTGCCGCACCACCGTCGAGCTGGCCATCCGGCCGATAGAAGCTGACTGCCGTAAATGCGAGGGGCACGTCCGTGGCGTTCACTACAAGCGTGTTCAAGCGATGCCGGACCTCGATCGAACTCGCGGCAAGGGAGCGGCTCCAAGAGTAGTAGTTGCCGTCGACCCAAACAGCAGCGCAATTGATGGCGTTGTGGCCCACGCCAGAAATGCGGTAGATCACCACTTCGTCGAGGAACACAGATCCGTCCGTGCAAGTGGTGCCACTTGTTACGCCCACGATCGTCGAGCTGGTGACGCTCAGTGAACTGTTCTGCGAACTTAGCCCCACCGCCGCGCTGTTGATCACAATTCGAGACAGCGCCGTAGTCGCGTGATCGAGGGTGACCGCCGCGTCCGAGAGGTCTTGCATTGTGAAATTATCGAACGCAAGGTAAGGGATCGGCGACTGAATGCCCGAGAGTGTCGTGTTCGCAACCCAAATCCCATCGCCGGCCCCCGCAATTCGAACATTGGTAAATGGGGCGGCCGATGGGGCGCCGATGTCAACGCGAATTGCCGCGGCGCTCACGTTGGAGATCGCGCTCTGGTTGAACAAGAACGAGTACGGACTTGTGAGCAATGCCAGCCCGTCGCCGGTGCCGTTGGCGATGAGGCTCCCCTGGATCGTGGTGGTCTCGCTTGAAGCGATGCGCACGCCGTCATTGGTGTCGAGGATCGAGGAGTTTGTCGCCAGCAGTGAACCATTCGTGTAGAAGCCGTAATGATAAGCAGAACTGTTGGAGCGCACCTGGGAGGCATTGAGGTTAAGCGTCCCGGAGGGCGAAACCTCCAACTGATAATTTCCGTTGAAATACATCGAGCAGTGGTCGAGGGAAAGCGACGACGACGGAAGGATGAGAAGCGAGGATTCCATGAACACATCGGCGTACGAGCAACTCAGCGAGCCGCTGACCTGCGGCGGGACAACAAGTGTTGGGTCGACCACAATCGGCCAAGTTAGGGATGAATTGTCAAGGTAGGCTGAAGGAACGACGGCCGAGATACTGAGGCTGGACCCCACCCGGTTCAGTTGGTATTCGAGCCGAAGGAAGTGCTCATCCCTTCCGTGTCCGGCCCCCGAGTCGACCACGAAGGCTTGAGGGATTCTGAACCGCTCCACACCGGTGCCATTTACGAAGACGACGTCACCGCTCCAATGCATGTAACCGCTGAACGCCGAGCCTTTGACCTCCGGGGTCAGTTTGTTCTGGTCGAACGCCACTACGGAATTGACCAAGAGGTCTCCAGTTCCCGGTCGCGACTGGAACGTGGCGGTTTCCTTAACCCCGGAGGGCCCCACCTTGTAGGACAGGTTGGAACCAGATCCCCAAACGTCGGCGAAGGCGTCGGAGGTTCCCGCCGCCGTGCCACGCGAACCATTAACCTGCGCGAGGGCGACGCTTCCGTTGCTCGTGGCCCGAAGGCCCACTTGGATCACATCGGAAAAACTATCCTCGAGCCTCAGGACGTCGGTCGCCGTCGCACCGTCAGCGAAAAAGGCGCTGAACCCCTGCCCCTCCGCATACTTCGGAAAGGTTTCGTTTGTACGATCATGAATTTGGAAGTCCCACGCAGACCTCGGGCCCGACGCGTCGCCAGATGCGACACCTTGCCCCGAGGGGCTCGACGTTAGCCCCTCCGCCATCGGTCCGAACACCGTGGTTATCAGCAAGCCAATGCTGACGACCGAAATGCCCATGATCCATTTGCTTTGTCGATACCCCTCACGGAAACCTGACGTCATTCGTTCACGCCTTCTGCGGGGGCGGTGCAGGTTCCTGCGTCGCTGATCGACCCCATAGCGCCGCCCACCAAACCATTAGCGAAGAGGAACCCGCCTATCAAAGCATCGAACAGGCATGTTGAAATGGCAGAGATGACCGCGTTTCACTGTTGGCGTTTCATCCTTTTCGTAGCCATTCAAATCCTCCTTTCGAATCAGGTGTAGCTCCAAAAGCCCGTTCTAACATTTCCGCAGAGGCCAATGGCCCAAGCCCGCAGGGCAGCGACGCGCGTCCGTCGGGTGGAATGAGCGTGAGAGACACTTGAGACTATTTCCAGAATGGCAGCGATGTCCGGGGCTCTCGCATTGGAACCTCACCCGCCGCCCTTCCTGCCGCTCAAGCGGCCGTGCTGACCTGGCCCGGCCCCCGCATCGACAAGAAGGCCACGAGCGCAGCGACAGCAATCCCCGCCCCGAGCATGAACGCCCACTGCGCGCCGAACGCGCTCCACACGACGCCTGCAAGCGCGCTCCCCGGAAGCGTGAGAATGCCGAGCACGGTCCCTTGCGCGCCCAGGGCCGTGGCCCGCGACTCCTTCGGGCAGATTTCGCCCATGTACGCGCGGTACGAGGCTTCCCACACCGCGAAGTAAACTCCGTAGACCAAGAACGCGGCGAACGCCATTTCGAATGAGGACACGAACGCGAACGCCACGCACGCGACGGCAAACAGAACGAACCCCGCCGCTACGAGCGCGCGCCTCCCGTGCTTGTCGGCAAGGATTCCCGCCGGGATCGACACCGCCGTGGCCACGATGTTGAACGCGATGTACGCCACGAGGCCCGCCGCGATTCCGCTCGAGAATTCGTTCACGCGCAGGATGAAGAGCCCCAGCGTGAAGTTGCCGATCGCGAACAATCCCGAGATCCCGATGAAGCGCCGGACCGGAGGCGGCAACTCGCGCAGCGCTTGGACCAAACCTTTGCGGGAACGCGCCGAGCCCTCCTTCCCGTCCCCTTTCGGCTTGTCCTCCCGCAGCCCCAGGATAAGCAGCGCGATCGAGACGCCGCCCGGGACACTCGCCACGAGGAAGATCAGCTGGAACGACGAAAGCGAAACGGCCCCTGTCCCCGCGAAGGCCAACACGAGCACCAGAGCGAAGATCGAGCCGCCCACCGCGCCCGCCGTGTCGAAAGCGCGGTGCACGCCGAACGCGCGCCCGAGGATTTCCTTCGGGGCCGCATCGGCGATCGCGGCGTCGCGCGGCGCGCCCCGGACCCCCTTTCCGGCCCGGTCGAGCACGCGCGCCCCGAAGGCCTCCTGCCACAGCGCCGAGATCGCGAGCAGAGGCTTGGCCATCGCCGTGAGGCCGTAGCCCAAGACGATGTACGGCTTGCGCCGCCGCATCGTGTCGCTGCGGTGCCCGACCCACACCTTGAGGAGCGCCGTCACCGAGTCGGCCGTGCCCTCGACGAGCCCCACGACGGCGACCGGGGCCATCAGCGGGCCGACGAGGAACAGCGGCAGCAGCGGCGTGACCATCTCGCCTGCAAGGTCGTTGAGCAGCGAAACCACGCCAAGCAGGATGACGACCCGCGGGACTCCGAGGAGCGACCCCGGCGTCCAGTCCGCCTTAGCGGGCGAGTCCGACGTAGACGAGCCCACGCCGTTGCACCTCCGCCCGCGGGATCACGCCCCGCGCGTCCACGACCGCCGCGCCCATCGGCAGCGCCTGGAGCAGCTGGGGCGTGCGTCCAACATAAGTGTCGTGCGCCGTCATCAAGGCAAGCACATCGGCGCCCGCGACCGCCTCGTCAAGGTCCTCGACGAGCCGGATCTCGCTCAGCCCCCGCGCGTGCGGGTCGTGCACCTGGACATTTGCAAACCCGAGGAGTTTCAGCTCGTCGAGGAACGCGAAGGTCGGCGACCCCGCGGGGTCGGCCGTGTTGGCCTCGGCGGCCACCCCGAGCACGGCGACTTTGCAAAACTTCGGGTCTTTGCGCGCCCGCTTCACCGCGCGGTGGGCGAGCCGTGCCAGCACCCGCGGGGTGCTCGAGAACACCGAGTCGGCGGCGTCGATCAGCGGCAAGCGCAGCTTGTTGTGCGTCGCGGCCTTGAGTAGCGTCGTGTCGTCGGGCGGCCACAGCGGCGACACGTCGGCGCGCGGCAGCTCGAGGCCCCGCCGCGGCGACTTCTTGAGCAATTCGCGCACGCGCGAGGGCGAGGCCCCGAAAGCGTCGCAGGCGAGCGCAATTTCCGTCGACAGCGCGCGCTGCACTTGGAGGATCACGCCCTCGGCGGCCGCCACAATCGCGGCCGTGGGCATGTCGCAGGGGTCGAGCTCGCCGCGCGAGATGCTCTTGTAGAGGTCGATCGCGCGCTTGGCCGAGGTCGCATCTGCGCGCCCGATCACCCGGTTGTAGCGCTCGGGAAATTCGAAGAGGTCCGCGCCCTGCACGCGTTCGGGCACCGCCGCGAGGAACACGCCCACGAACGCCTGCTGGCCCGCCGCCCGCTCGAGCCGCGGGCGCACGAAGTCGTGCATGGTCCCCGGCGGGAGCCTTGAGGCGACCACGACGAGCGCGCCCGGCGAGACGTTCCCCGTCAGGCCATCGAGCAGCACGCCGAGCGGCCCCAGGTCGAACTGCTTGCGGGCCCGGTCGCCCGTCAGCTTCGGCGCAAGCACAATCGACTCGCAGCCGCGCGCGTCCTCCCACGAGCGGCCCACCTCGAGCGCGCCCTGCTCCCGCGCCTTCAGCAGGAGGCGCTCGGCCGTCACCGGCAGCCCCGTCCGCGGGAGGACTCCGCCTTGAATCGCTTCGGCCGCGTCGGTATCGGAGCTTATCGCCCGCGTGTGCTCGCCGGCCGCGGCAAACTTCAGCGTGAGCGAGAGCCACTCATCTCCAGAACCCAGCACGGCGACAGGCATCGGCTACCGCGCAACGATCGCGCGCCTTGGAATTAAGCCTGCAAGGTGGCCGGGCCAGCAACACGCCCTGCCTTGGCGTGCGTCGGATATACGGCGTTTTCCCTCAACAGCCCCCGCAGGCGCGGCCTTTTATGCCGCTGGCTTCCCTGCGCCGCGCGGGACGCTCCTCCCTGGGGGGAAGCGGGGATGCACCGCCAGCGCCGGCGCTCAGCGTAGAGCACGTTCGGCCGGGCCCAATATGGGCCAGATTCTCAAGCTGGCGCCATCGCCCCGCTCCCTTCAAGTAGCCAGCGCAACCAGGATTCACGATTGGGGGGGTGGCCAGATAGTGGACGTTCCGCATGGGCGTGGCGTCGTGCGGCTCGCGCGCGCGCTCCTCACGGTCCTGCTGGTCCCGCACAAACGCCTGCCGGAGGCGTTCGAGAAGCTGGAGCGGCTCGACGCGGAAGCGCCCGCTCTCGGCCCGGCGGCTGAACTTCCGCTGCCGGAATCTTCAAACGATGCGCGCGCCGGCCTTTCCGAGCACAAGGGACTCACGAACGGGAGCGGCGTGAAGGCAACGCCAAGCGCCGGCACCCCCTCTGCGCGGCCCCGCCGCTCGGTTTTCGGCCGGCTCACGCGGTCGGGCGCGCGTGAGGGGCCGGGGTTCGTTCCGGCCGCAGGACTTACCAACGGCGGCGGCCTCACCAACGGTTCCGGCCGCGTGAACGGCGGTCGCGTGAACGGCGGTCGCGTGAACGGCGGTCGCGTGAACGGCGGTCGCGTGAACGGCGGTCGCGTGAATGGCAGCGTCACGAAGTCGGGCCGCGTGAATGGCGGGCGCGTCAACGGCGGCCGCGTGAACGGCGGCCTCGTCAACGGCAACGGCTTGCTCATGTCGGAGCGCATCCGCGAACGGCGCCGGAGGTCCACGCGCCGCACGGCCCTCTTCCTCGCCGCCCTCATCTTCGCCGTGGCGTTCTTCGGGCCACTCTTTTTCTACGGCCTCTTCGGCGCGCCCCCCATCGTCATCGACGGCTCCTTTGCCGACTGGGCGAACGTCCCCATTGTGCCTGACTCGGCCTCCGACCAGCTCAACAACGACGACATCAACCTCGTCGCCTTCACTGCCCTGCAAAGCGACCACGACCTCTACTTCTACGCCCAGGTCGCCCAGCGCGGGCGGCCATTCCTTGGCAACGCCACCCCGCCCCTTGCCGAATCGTTCCGCCTCCTCATCGACCGAGACCGATCGGCCTCCACCGGCTTTGCCGCCTTCGGCCTCGGCATCGACTTCGTCATCGAGCTCACCGGATACGACGGCCAACTGCGCGCCTCGTCGCTGCGCTCGTTCCCCGCCGCCTCCCCCGACCCCACGGACACTTCCTACTTTTCCACGGCCGGCGCCGTCCGCGCCATCGCGCGGGGCAACCAGATCGAGGGCAGCGTCGCTCTCATTGACCTGGGAATGACGTCGGCCTCGAGTCTGCCTTACCTCCTCTTCCTCGCGCAGGACTCGGCGGGCCACGAAGACCTCGGCGACGCCGTCTTCTCCTCCCGCCCCGGCCTTCTCGAGCTTACCCAGACCCCCTCCACCCTCGGGACGCTCCCCACCGACCGCGACGTCCCCCTCCTCGACATCGAAGGCCACGCCCTCCACCAGAACATCACCCTCACCTCGCTCATGCTCACCGTCGAGGGCGACAACGGCGGCGGCGTCGCCCTGTCCTACGCGACCTTCGCCGGGCGCAACCAGACCCTCAACACCACCGCCTCGGCCGGCGAGACGCTCCGCATCGACCTCACGCAAGGCGGGCCGCTTGTGTTTTCCCTCTTCAGCCCGCCCACCACCCTCTCGATCTATGGCCGCGCGACGGGCGCCCCCGGCGTCGCCGTCGTGCGCCTCTTCCTCAACGGTTCAGAGTCCGCCCTCACCGCGACCCCGCCGCCCTCCACCTCCGGCCACGCCTCCGTCTTCCCGCCTTTCTCCTTCGAGCGGGCCTATGCCGGCGCCGCCCCCGCCTCCATCCGCATCGACGGCGCATTCGCCGATTGGGGCGCTCTCCGCCCGTTCGACGCCGACGGCAACGACGACCTCTTGCTGGGCGCCCCGCCGAGCCCCACCAACCTCTCGGCCACCCCCGCCGTCATCAACCAGAACATCGACCTCCACGAGACTCGCTCCGATGTCAACTCGGGCTCCGCCGAGATCTCGTTCTACGCCTCCGTCGACGGCTCCATCATGGCCTCCAAACTCCTTGAGCTGCCCTTCTATCCACGGCCCAGCACGCCCACGAGTGGCGGCGGCGGCAGCGGCGCGCCCCCCGGCGGCTCCGCCGCCGGCGACCTCGCGACGATTTACATCGACACCGACCTCGACCCGAGTACCGGTTGGGCGGCCCTGCAGGGAATCGGCGTCGACGCCATCATCCAAATCTCCGGGAACGGCGGCGGCTACGGCCGCACCCCCTTCACCACCGAGACTTCGCTCTCCCTCTTTGACCCCGCTACCGGCGCCTTCAACCGCACCGTGCGCCCCATCCCCGTCGGCTACTCATCTTCCAAACTCGAGACCCAGCTGCCGGCCTCCGACCTCTGTTCCGGCCCCTGCGGGCGCGTCCGTTACGTCTTTTTCATGGCCGACCTCTCGGGCGCCCTCGACATTGCGGGCCCCCACGGCTCCAACTTCCGGGGCGACGGGCAGGCCCTGTTCCTCGACGAGAACTCGCCTCGCAACCGCAACGCCTACCCGGGCGACCGCGCCGCCCCCGCCCTTTCTTTCAGCCTCTCCTCGCCGGCGAGCAATGACCGCGACGCGCAGGTCACCTCGTTCCTCGTCCAGGTCCAGGGTGTGGCGCCTCACGACATCACGCGCGTCGCGCTCTACTACGACCACGGCACCCCGGGCGCCCTCGACGCGAGCGACCTTGCGCCCGGGCCGCTCGCCGAGGCCAGCCTCGAAGCCGGCGGATTTGCCCGCCTCGTTCCGTCCGTCCCCCTCCTTCTTGCCCCCGGCTCAAGGCTCGACGCCCTGCTGACCCTCGACATCTCGCCCACCGCTGCCGCCCCCGCCTTCCTCAACGCCACCATCGGGCGCATCTGGGGCGTCGTGGCCACCGGCATCCCCGATGTCCGCTACTCCTACCCGCAGGTCGCCACCCCCCTGCGAATCCTGCCCGCCGGCGAAGGCTCCCGCGGCCAGAACGACATCGTCGTCAACGAAGTCAATTTCGTGAACAGCTTCGTCGAGATCTGGGACACCACCGGCTCGGTCACCAACCTCACGAGCCCCGCCCGCATGGGCATCGAGATCTACCGCACCTCCAACACCGGCGGCAACGTGCGCACCGTCGACATCCGGGTCTTTTCCGGGCCGACCAACGCCGAAGGATTTGCGGTCATCAACTACAGCGTACCGCTCTCCACGGCCACGCGCAAGTACTTCGTCGGGCTCTGGTGCTCCAATTGCACCGCGGGCCGCGACGCGGCCGGCAACAACAACGCGACCTACATCGACTTCATGGAGATGCCCCGCACCACTTCCAACGGCTCGTGGGGCCGCTTCCCCGACGGCAACACCACCGCCCGCAACACCACCAACGACACGCTCGCCGACAACAACAAGCTGCCCCTGCCCGGCGACAACGGCACGGACCCGGGCGGGCAAAACAACCTCATCATCAACGAAGTGAACTTCCTGTCCAACTGGGTCGAGGTCTTCGCCACCCAAGGCTCCACCACGAACCTCACGAGGCCCGCCACCATCGGCATTGAGGTCTATTACACCAACACCGCAGGCACCACGTTCAATTCAGTCGCCATCCGCGTGTTTGCGGGCAGTACCAACGCCAAAGGCTTCGCGGCCATGAACGTCACCGTGCCTTTCTCGACGGCCACTCGCCGATACCACGTCGCCCTATGGTGCTCCAACTGCACGGCAGGGCAGGACTACCGGGGGCGCAACAACAACTCGTACATGGACGACGTCGAGCTGCCCCGCAACACCGCAGTTGGCGCATGGGGCCGCTACCCGGACGCGAACGACTCGTTCGTCAACACCACGAACAACACGCGCGCGGACACCAATAGCATCCCAGAATTCCAGGACATCTTTCTCCCGAGCGCCGGGGCCGCGCTTACCGCCCTCGCTTTGCGCCGGAGGCGCCCGTCGGACGGCGGGAGCTGCCCTCCCTTCGACGCCGCGGAGCAGCTTCCGTAGGCCGCCTTCGGCTCGCAAGGACCGCCGTGAACCCGCGCACCTCGACGAGCTCGGCGCCCGCCTTGCGCGCAAGTTCGGCTGCCACCTCGTGCCGCGACGCCCCGCCTTCGGCCCGCGGTGTGATCTTCACCTTGATCAGCGGGCGGTCCTTGAGCTGCGCCCTCGCCTCTGCCGCCACCGCGTCGGTCGCTCCGTCGCGCCCCACGAACAGCGTAGGGTCGATGGCCTGCCCGACCGCGCGCAGCCGCCTGCCTACCTTGCCCTTCACGAGGTCACCCTCCTGCCTTTTTCGTCCGCCCGGACCGCTTGACCTGCCCGCAGTCGCCGCAGGTCACCACGAACCGCCGCGGGCGCAAACGCAGCTTCGCATTCACGCCTGGCACCATGAAGGTGCCGCACCCCGCGCAGACCCACCGCCTGAATCGGCCAGGCACCGATACATTGTACCGCATGCCGAGCCGCCGCGCCATCACCACATACCGCTTCGCCCGCTCGCGCTTGCCCGCCCGCACCGCCTTGTGCGCCTCCTCGAAGAGGATCTCCATCCGCTCGCGCGCGATCGTCTCCATCTCCTTCGAGCGCCGCCCCCGCCCCCTGCGCTCCATCAGCCCACCGATGCGGACGACCCGCTTAGAGTTGCCGCCGTGGCAGCAGCGAGGGTCTAAGTATTACCATCAAGATAGTATTAAATCGGGCGATCCGGTGGTTTGGCACGTAGTCCGCGTGACTTCCAAAGGCCAGGCGACCATCCCGATCGACCTTCGGGCAAAGCACGGCATCAGGGCCCCGGGCCTCGTCCGCTTCGTCGAGGTCGATGGTATCCTGACCGTCGAGCCCCTCGCGACCCCGGCAGAAATGCGGGGGATCCTCAAAGGCAATGTCAAAGACAAATCGCTGGCCGAACTTCTCGAGAGGCGCCGCCTTGACCTTGAACGCGAGGAACGCAAGGTTAGCAGCGCGCCCCGGGGGCGCAGGCGGAAATGACACTCGTCTTCGACGCGGAACCCCTCATAGCGCTTTTCCTCGACGAGCCCGGCGCGGAGCGCGTTCAGCAACTCCTCGAACGTGTCGCGGAGGGGCCCGAGGACGCTTGGATCAGCGTGGTGAACCTGGCGGAGGTTGTCTCCGTCCTCTCCCGCAAGGCTCCCCGTGCCCGGGACGAACTGGTAGCGTGGGTGCTGTCGGCTGGGATTCGACCCGCGAGCGCCGACCCCGTTTGGCCGCAGGCGGGTTGGATCAAGGGGCATCACCGGCTAAGCCTTGCCGATGCCTTCGCGCTTGCCACCGCGCAGCGACTCGACGGGGAGCTCGTGGTGCGGAGGGACCCTCACTTCGAAGTTGCCCCCGCCCTCGGCGTCCGCCTGCTCGCCGTGGGTTGACCGCGCGGCCTCAAGCGCCCCTCAGCCCATAGCGTTTATCCCCCTCCGGCCCTCCCGCGCCCGTGGTCGACAAGGCCGTCGTCCTCCGCCGCGCGATGCACGTCTCGCTGTCCCTCTCCCTCGTCTACTACGCAATCCCAGAACCCGTCCCCACTCTCGGGATCTCAAGGCCCGTCGGCGTGCTTGCCCTTGCCGCCATCGTGTCGGCCGCCGAAGCGTGGCGCCTGCACTCAGGCTGGTCCTTCTTCCTCTTCCGCGACTACGAGAGCCGCCGCCCTGCCGGCTATTACTGGCTCGGCCTCGGCTGCTGCATTGCCCTCGCTTTTTTCCCGCCGCGCTTTGCAATCATCACCATTCTGGGGGTCTGCATCGTGGACCCCGCCATCGGCACGCTGCGCGCCACGTGGGCGAAGCCGTGGGCAACCGCCTTCGGTTTCGCCTTGTGGCTCCTGCTCGCCTCCGTCGCCGTCCTTGCCGCCGACCTCCCCGTCCCCCTCTGGCTCCTGACGCCCGCGGCCGCGGTTGCCGTCGTGGCCGAGGCCACCCGCGTGCCCTTCCTCGACGACGACCTCACCATGAATCTAGCCCCCCTTTGCTTCCTCACCGCCGTAGCGGCCTTCTTCTCCCTATAGCGCCTGAAATCCGGAACGCCAGCCTTTTTCCGCCGCTCTCCTCTCCCCTCGCGTGGTCGACCGCAGGCGCCTCATCCGCCGCGGGTTCCACTCCCTCTCGTCCCTGTTCATTATCTACTACTGGCTCCCCGACTACATCGAGCCCCTGCAGCTCACCCGCCAGCAGGTTGCGCTCCTTGGCATCTTTCTGCTCGCAGTCTTCGAGGCCTACCGCATCCGCCAAGGCTGGCTGTTCTTCGGGCTGCGCGACTACGAAAGGAAGTGGATCGCCGGCTACTTCTGGGGGGCCTTCGGCTATGTCATCGCCCTGCTTCTCTTCGATGAGCGCTTCGCCATGTTGACCATCCTGGGCACCACGATCGGCGACCCCGTGCTCGGCGAGCTGCGCGGGACGCCTTGGAAAAAATGGGCGCCCGTTGGCGGGTTCACTGTCTGGTGCTCGATCGCCGTCATCGGCGTGGCGCTGGTGCCGCTCTCAACGCCCCTCCTGTTCATCCCGCTGGGGGCCGCACTCGCGGTCGGCGTCGAGTCGATAAGGGTGAAGTGGGTCGACGACAACTTCCTGATGAACATCGTCCCCCTCCTCGCCCTTACTGGCCTTGCGGCCATTACGGGACTGTAACGGGCAGGGGAGCGGGCCGCAACAGGGGGATGCACGGCCTGACCGGGGACGGTCGGACTTCCGCTCCCCTACCCGCGCACCCGCGAGAGGCGCGTTGGGGAGGGGGACGTGTTCGTTGGAGTGCCTTTCAGAATCCCCAAGACCGGGACTTCGAGCGCTCGGAGCGCTCGACATGGTCCCATCCGGGAGACGCTTTGTAGTGGCGCGGTTCGTTGTTGCGCATGGTTTGCCTCGAGCCCACGACGTCCCTACACTATTTGAGGCGCAAGGGGGGGTGAGCGAACGACGTTGCAGCGCATAACGCGCAGCGCGCGCGGCCCGCGGCGTTTCGATAGTGTCTCATGCGCGCGCCTGGGTGGCCTTATCGCGGCCGCCCGCCGCACGGTCCTTTCGGCCGGTTGGTCGCATAATCACCCTCCGAAAGACAGCGAAAAGACACCGCCACGCGCGCTGTGCCCGGCCTCCCGCGAACCCTCCCCGTCAGCCTCAAATGCCCTCCCACGGCTTTCGCCCAGGGGTCGGGCGCCTGAAGGCTGGCGACATCAAGGTCTGCATCCTCCGCATGGAAGGCACCAACAACGAGCAGGAGATGCTCGACGCGTTCCTGCGCGCCGGCACCCGCGCCGAACTCGTCCACCTCAAGCAGGTGCTCGGCAAGACCACCGGCGTTGGCTCGCAGCGCGACCTTTCAAGCTACCAGGTGCTCATTTTCCCCGGCGGCTGGTCGGCAGGCGACTACGTCCGCGCCGGCGCCATCTTCGCCGCACGCCTCAAGGCCGAGGCCAAGAAGGAACTCAAGGCCTTCGTCGAAGAGGGCAAGGCCGTTGGCGGGATGTGCAACGGGTTCCAGGTCCTCGTCGAGCTCGGGCTGCTCCCTCAACTCGCCGAGGGCCCGATGTCGTCCCAGCCCGAGGCCGCGCTCTCCGTCAACGACTCCGACCGCTTCGAGTGCCGGCCCACTTACCTGCGCGTGGAATCCACGAAGTGCGCGTTCACGCAGTCCCTCAAGAAAGGCGAAGTCCTCTACGTCCCCTCGGCCCACGGCGAGGGGAAGTTCACCCTGCCGCCCGAGGATGAGGCGGCCGCCCTCGCCCGCCTCGAAGAGGAGGGGCGCATCGTGTTCCGATTCGTGAACCCGGCGACCGGCGCACCCGACGGATACCCGTTTAACCCGAACGGCTCGCCCTCCGCGGTTGCCGCCGTGTGCAACTCCGCGGGGAATGTCTTCGGGATCATGCCGCACCCCGAGCGCTCGTACCTCGGCATCAACCACCCCGACTGGTACCGCAAGTCCCCCGGCGAGTGGGGCGACGGCAAGCGCGTGTTCGACTCGGTGATCGCGTACACGACCAAGCGGTTCTGACGCCGCTTTGCGGCTTGAAATCGATTATTCGCAGCGAGCGACGTGAATGTCGGTGCTCCGGCCAAGCCCGCCGGCACCACCGTGGGGTTCCGAACGGCACACGCCGACCCCGGCGATCGCTTCGACTAACACGGGGTTCGTTGCCTTGAGGTGGCCCACGGCGGAGCGGTGGTTGGGCAATAGGTTTTGGATTGCCGGGGAGCAGATGAACCCCGACCCGGCCACCCCCGCCATCGCCACGAACGGCGGTAACCGGCACAGGGCTCCATACCTTGCCGCAAGTTCTGGATTGGGGAAAAGCTTCTCGTAGTCGGCCATGTGTAAACTGGCATGGGCACCGACCCCAATCGCGATCTCGGGAATCTCATTTATGAAATGCCCTCCGATCGATTTCTTTCCGTTCAAACAGGCGTCAGGCTAATTTCGTTCGCCGCTGCGATCAGTGCGATTCTCCTTGGTGCCCTTGCTCTGGTCGGAGGCGCCGCCACCGGCAATGCCCTTTTCACAACGTTTGGCTTGGCCATTGCCGCGGGGTTTCTCGGTCTCGGGTACGCCGTCCGGCGTTGGATTGTGCAGCAAGACTCGCTGAAGGTCTTCGAAAACGCCCTCGTCCCGCTGAACCGGCCCCGGGGCGCGCCCACCGGGACGATACTCATGCTTAACGAGATTGTGTCAATCGAGGGAAACGCTCGAGGTGGCGCGGAGCCGAGCTCGTACGTCTTCACGATTGTGGACAAGTGCGGTCGTCGTTATCACGTCCATTCTGGGACGTTGTGGCGCTACGATCCCTCCAGAGCCCACCAACAATTGGTGTATTCCGAATTGGAGAGGATGAGAAGGGCGGTATTGCGCCGCGAGCGTCCTCAGTGAGCAGGAAGCGCACCCCCGGCACTCTTCCTCGGTTGCCGGGGGGCGCGGTCATCCCCGGCCTATCGACCGCCCCTCCGCAGCGGTGTTCGGCGCGCGCGGCTCGCGCCCAAAGGTGATGACGCCGACGCTATTCGCCGTCAGATTGATGGAGGCCAATGACCATGCCCGACTTATGAGGCGCGGATCTTCGGATGACGCAAGCCTCGGTCCCACCACTTACGTCGGTTCGGGTCAAACGAGTCGCAATAGGATCAAAAGAATCACGGCTGGGTTGACGGCCGTGGTCTATGTGCTGGCAGCTGGTTTGCTCATGTATTTTTCCTTGTTCGCTAACCAAATGGGCCTGACTTCGAACACGGGTTACGGCTTCGTGGTGCTGATCGGTCTCCTTTCACTGCTGCTTGCCGTCCTCACGGGCATCGAGGTTCGAAGGCTTTCGCGGACATCGCCTCTCAGAATTCATGCACAGGGATTGGAGCTCCCGATACCCAGGGGTGTGTCAATGAAGCCATTCTCGTTCGTGAAGGAATTGCCCTTCGCGGAAATATCCTGGATGACGAGGAATTCCTTGGGTTGGGAAATTGACGCCCGCAGCGGCACGTTTTACATTCAGATTCCGATAACCGAGGAAGATGAGAGACGTCTGGAAGGGGTGGCTGAGGCGGTAAGGCAACGGGGCCGCACCTAGGCCCGGGCAAGGCCATGTCGCGTGTGGCTTGCTGGAGTGACGCGCGGGAAGGCCGAGGAATGCCCTCGGATTCGCCGAGCCGCCCGGCCTTACGCACGCAGCATCGGCACGGTCCAGGTAAGCCCGACCCCTTCCGCGCTTGCGCGCTTCAACAGCGCCACGCACCCCGGCACAAGCGGCCCCGCCTTCAGCGTCCGCTCGAGCTCGTGGGCTTTCGGCTCCACGAGCGCAAGCAGCATTGCGACCTCGTCCTCCCGCAAGTACCCGCCCGTGTAGGCGTTGTCGTGCTGCAGCCATTCGGGCATCCCCTCGAGGAATTTGTCCGAGAGTGCGCGCGCTTCCGGGACCGCTTCTCCAAGCTCCATCAAGAGCTCGACGAGGCCCGCGCCCGTCTTGTTCGAGGGCAGCATCTCCCCGTTCCAGTTTTCGCGGGAGGCCGCCTCCACCGCGAGGTCAACCACGAGCGCCTCGGCGTCCTGCGCCCACTTCGGGTGCCGCCAGTCGAACAGGTTCGCCTCCTTGTCGATGAACTGCTTCCAGTGCTCCGGCAGCGGGCCCTGCCCCTTGTAGTCGATCTGACCGTAGAGCACGTCGTTGCGGACGGCGTCCCAGTCGCGGTCCGCTTTCTTCTTCTTGGCATCGTCCGGGAACCGCCAGGAGCGCAGGAGCCCCGCCATCGCCTCGAGGTCACGGGTAAACAGCGCTTTGCCAAGCGCGGGGAGGATTTCTTCCTCCAGCTTTTGCCCCAAGCAGGGCACGACGACTTCCTCGAGCACGCGGCTGCCTTGAGGGGCGAACTCTCGTGACTCCATAAAAGGTGCGCCCGTTGCCGGGGGGCTTCACTGCGGCTTTCGGCGCATCTTCAGGCGCAGCACGATGAGCGCGGCCACCCCGGCGGCGAGCGCCACGGCCGCGAGCCATCCTACCGACGGCGCAGCGGCCGTACTGACATTCTTGGGGGGCGCCGGCGCCGGAGCCGGAGCGCCGACCGTGAAGGGCGCAAACGCCGTGTTGTTCTCCTCGCTGCGCTCGTACACCGCGCCGTAGACCCTCGATACCCCAGGCGCATCCCGGGGGTCCACAACCGCCTCGAGCCTGCGGCTCCCCTCCGTCACATTCACCGTGAAGGTCACGACGGCGCTCCCTTGCGGGGCGAGCGCACTCACCGACTCCTTGCCCACGACCGCGCCGTCGAGGCTCAGCCACAGTTGGACCTCGCCCGAGGCTGCGTCGCCCGCGTTTGCGACCCTCACGCGCACCGTCATCGAGCCTGCTCCCCCAATCGGCCCCAGCGGGGCGTCCGGGAAACTCACCGCAAGGTCGGGCAGCTCGATGCGCAGGTCCGCGTCAAAGCGCGCGGAGTTCCCCTGCTGGTTGGTGAGCGTCACGTGCAGCCCCACGCGGTCGCCGATCGGGTCGCGCGGCGCGCTCAGCGTAATCCGGAGCGTCCCCTTCGAGAACGCGCCGAGCGCAAGCGACGAGCCCACCAGGCCGCTCGGGTCGCCCGTCGTCGCCGGTTCGAAGCTCGTTTCCACGGCGTAGTACTGCGGCGCGTCGACCTCCGTGCGCAGGGTGTAGGCGTCGCCCACGTTTCCCAAGTGCTCCACGAGCGCCTCGACCACCACGGAGCCGCCCGCAGTCAGCGCGTCGGCCGAGATGTTGAACACAGCCCGGATGCCGTACACTTTGGGGACCCGCACCGTGAAGTCGAGCGAAATCGGCGCCCCCGACCCGGCGCTGAACTGCATGACGACGTGCTCGGCGCCTGCCGTTGCGTTGGGGGGCGCCCGCACGGTCACCCAAACTACCCCCGCCGACCACGGCGGCACCTCCGTCGCAACGGCCCCGGCGACCCAAAGCTGCGCCGTGACCAACCAACCCGGCGGGGACCCTGCGGTGAGCGACAGCACCGGCTCGGCGACATTCCCGTTGTTCTCGACATTCACCGTGAACACCGCCGCCCCCGTGGAATTGGCCTCACCCGTGCTGCCTGCCGTGCGCCAATTCACGGCGTGGAGCGCGCGGACCGAAACGGCAAACGCGGCGTCGTGGAATAGGCTCGTCCCTTCGCACGAACTGCGTACGGTCAGGTCCAAGACAGTCCCTCCGAGCGCCTGCGGCGGCGCCGTGATGCCGATTGGCACCGTCGAGGCGGCGCCTCCGGCGAGTCGCACCATCGCCGGGCTCCCGGTGAGCGACCAGCCTGAGGGCAGTTCCTCACGCACCGCGACGGAGCAAGCGATCCCCTGGCCAGCGTTGCCAACGTTGGTGATCGTCCAAGACGTCGAGGCCGCGACTCCCGGGTCGACCACGACCCCAAACGACCCGGGCGTGAGCTGCGGGTCGGAGACGAGGGCCGCGCGCACGCAGAAGCCGGCGGTTACCAGCGAGAACGGGTCGTTCGGATTCTGGACGCGCACGCGCGCGCAGTACGACTCCGTGCTCAGCGCGCCTGCAGTCGGCGTCACCGTCAGCGTCACCGCCGCGCTTTCGCCGAGGCCTGCCGTGAACGTCGCCGGCGAAAGGCTGGCCGCCCATCCCGGTGGAGGCGGGGCGCTCAATCCCAGCGGCACCGCGCTCTCGGCAACGGTCCCGTTGTTCCTCAAAAGGAACGCAACCGCGGTCGGCTGACCCGGCACCGCATCCACGGTCTGGTCGGCAGGCAACAGGTCGAACCGGTGCCCCGCGATGACCGTTACGTTAAGCGTCAGAATCAGCGGCGCGTCGGGCCGGTGGCGGTCCACAACGGCAAGCGCCACCCACGCGTTGGACCCCGGGGGGTCGACCACGGGCGCTGCGATGCGGATCGACAGCGAAGCCGCCGTGTTGCCCGGGATCGCAACGCCCGACACCGCCAGGCCCGCCGCGTCCTCCACCCACCCGCTCCAATTCGTGGGGCCGCCCTGGGGGTACGGCGTGACTGTGAAGTTGTACTCGCCCGCCACGGCCACGAGGTTCTCCAGGCGCACCGGCACGCTTGCGACATCCCCGCGCACCGCCGTCACCTCCGCCGCGGGCGTCTCCAAGGAAAAGCCCGTCAAGCGCGGGAAGATCCGCGCGCCCCGCACGGACGCGGTGTAGGCGCTCGTCTCGTTCTGCCACACGACCCACACGGCGCCCTGCCCGTCCACGGCGGCGCGGGGGTTCACGCTCGGGTTGTCGTCGGTCGAGACGAGCGTCGGCGAAATCGTTTCGGTCAAGTCGGTCGCGTTCAGCGCCATCGCGCGGACGTCCAGGTCGCGGCCGTCGGTCACGTCCGACCACACGACCATCACCTCGCTCCCTCCCATTTGCACCGGCCGCGGCGTGCGCGCCGAGGGCGCAGAGGCGACGATTTTGGTCGGCGCCACCACGACGTTCCCGTCGCGGTCGTACTTCATCGCGTAGAGCGCGCCGGTGCCGACGTAGACTGCAAACACCCCGCCGTCCTGCGTTGCAACCACGCTCAAGTTCGCTCCCGGCATGGCAATCGAGCGCGTCCACGCGACCGACCCGTTCGGCTCGACGGCCGACACAAACCCGCCGCCCCCGCCGTTCTGCTCCCACGAGGCGATCATCCGGCCCGCCGGCGCGTCGTAGGCAAGCTGCGGCGCGTACTTCGTCGAGGTGCCGTTCGCAATGGTCGCGTTGCGCAGCAGCCATGTCCCGTTGGCCGCCATCACCGAGTAGCGCACGGCCGTGTCGTAATAGAGGAAATGGATCGTGTCGGAGGCCCCCACGGCCACCGCCGCGGCGCTCGCCAAGTAAGGGGTCTGTCCAACCACCCTTTCCGAGAGCCGCGTGGCGCCGGCCAAATCGACGCCCTTCACCGACACCGGCGCGTCTGGATATGCGTACGCCCAGGCAACCCGCAGCAGCCGGTCTTGGCTGTCGAGGGCCGCGTAGGCCCCCCGCGCCGTCGTGTTCCCCCAGCTGTCGTACTGCACCGAAGCCATGATCGCGAAGGGTCCGGCCGCCGCCTCCCCCGTCGTCGCGTTGAACCTCGTGAACACCGGCGACCCCCAATAACTGTAGAACCCCTCGAGGTAGCTCACCACAATCCCGCCCGCCCTATCGGCAAACACCTCCGGGAAGCCCTGTGCCTTCCCGTTGTCCACAAGCGCGAGCGAGGGCCCGACCTCGAAGAACCGCTGCGCGGGTGCGCTCACCAGGTAGGTCGCCTGCGCCGCCGTCCCCACCGCGGAAATCGGCACGAGCACCGTAGGCAGGCCGAGCACTGCCATCAAGGCGAGCGCCGCCAGCATACCTCTGTCGCGACGCAAATCGGGGCCCTTGCGGGGCTCGCTTCCGTTGCTCTTAATCCTGCCTGATTTCGGCCGCACCTACGGCGACCTCCCCTAGAGCTCGATCGTGACGCCGTAAACGCCTTCCGGGTTCTCCTTGTGGATCCGCCACACCCGCTCCTCGGGCACACCCTGCTCCAGCATCGCCCGCGTGCGCCTGGGCACCGTCGCGGGCGCCATCACGGCTCCGGGCCTGCGCTTGTCGTCAATGAAGTCCGTCTCAAGCATGAAGCGGTCGCCCTTGCGCAGCGCCTCCGCCACATTCGGCCGCGAGGCGAGCACCGACGGGAAAAGCCCGTGGTTCTCTTCGGGCAGCACCAGCGGCCCGCAATAGTGCTTCGACACCTTGCCCTTCGACATCCCCGACGCCTCCACGTGCGCCGCCAAATCCCGCATCACCTCAGGGCTTGCGCTCTCCGTGTGCAGCTGCGCCGCCACCCCCGCGTCCTTCGCCGTTGCAAGCTCGTAGTCCAGGAGCCGGTTCGAAAACGCCCACACCTCCGGCGACACCGGGTAGTGCGGCCGCCCCGCCTCCGAGAGCGCCACCACCAACTCCTCGTCGCGCGCCATCTTCCCGCAGAGGTCGATAGCCCCCGTCAGCAGTGCCCATGCCCCTTCAAACCCGAGCCGCTCCGCATGCCTCGTGAACTCGGCCGGGTGCGGCGCCAGCGCCACGAAGCACTCCACATCGCCCCGCGCGTTCACCGCGCGCCCCATGTTCACCGTCGCCTCAAACTCGGCCCGGTACGCGTCGAGCGAGGCCGACACCTTCTCGAAGTCCGGCTTATGCACGAGCAGGAAATGCGTCCCGCCCGCCTTCACGAATTCGTCGACACTCCCCATGTAGGCCCCGTACACGGGGTCGAGGTGGAAGTGGTCGTCGAACACCGGCACCTTCGGCCGGGGCGGCGTCGGAAACCCCTCCGCGCCGCGCGCGCTCACGTTTGGATGAGCCCCGCCTGCTTCAGTTCGTTGAGGATATTCACGATGGCTTCCTTGACATCGTCCGGCTTCTTCGCGCCGGTGCAGACCATCTTCCCCGACCCGAAGAGCAGCAAGACCACCTTCGGCTGGTCCATCCGGTAGACAAGCCCCGGGAATTGCTCCGGTTCGTACTCGACCTTCTCGAGGCCGAGCGAGACCGTGATCGTGTTCAGGTTGAGCGGGCTTCCAAGGTCGGTCGAGGCCACAAGATTTTGGATGGTGATCTCCACCTTCTCCGAAACCTTCACGCCCGCCGCAATCAGCCGCTTGATGACCGTGTTGATCGCCTGGTGGACCTCCGGGATCGACTTGGCCCCCGTGCAGACCATCTTCCCCGACCTGAAAAGGAGGGTCGCGGTCTTCGGCGTCTCCAGCCGGTAGATAAGCCCGGGGAACCGCTCTGGTTCGTATTCGGCGCCCTCCAGCGTAAGCGCGATGGAGGGGAGGTCAAGCTCGTTGTCAAGTAGGGAGGTCGCAACTACGTTCTCGATTCGGAAGTCTGGCAGGGTAATCACCTTTTAAGCGGGCTTTTGCCCGCTTTAAATACGGCCTTTCTTAAAAAGGGTTGTCATCAAGGGTGGTGGCCAAACCTGGCCCGCTTGCCTGCCCCCTGGCTATATAAAGAGTTGAAAAGTGCCGAAACCGGGGCGGCAGACCACCCCGAATCGGGGGCCTTTCTGCCTCGATTCTACCGGATTTTGTCGAGCGAGAACGACCCGATGTTGACACCCTTCCTGGAGTACTCGTAGGTGATCCAGCCGCGGTTCTGTGTGTCGGTGATGCCCACGACCCGGATGTAATTCTTGGTGTTTTCCGTCTTCACTTGGATCGACCCGTCCATCGCGTGCGCGAGGTTGGCAAGGTCCGTCGCCGAGTGCATCGCCTCGTCGAGCGCATAGAGCGAGACGGCCTTCTTCATCTTGCTCTTGCCCGTGAGCATCTGCAGGAAACGGAAGGTGGCCGTCACATCCGAGTACGTGATGAAGGTCGAGATCGACATCACCACGACCCGGTAGGTCGGGTGCTTCTCTTCGCGGATCCACTTGTCCGTGATCGTCTCCATCCCTTCCATGATTGCCTTGTAGTCGGTCGGGTGGTCGATGAACACCGCGTCTCTGTTCTCCTCCTGCTCGCCCATCGCGCGCGAGTAGCAGTCCACCCACTTGAGGAGCCCAAGCTTCTCGTACTCGTCGATCGACGGCAGGATCGCCGCGAGTTCCTGCTTGACCGACGCCGGCGCCACGTCCGTGAGCACCATCACGCAAGGCACGCCCTTCTGAAGGCCCTCCGCCGCAAACGCGTACATCAGCACCTCCTTCCCGATGAAGGCCGGGCCCGAGACCAGCACGTTGGAGCCGAGCGGCAAGCCGCCGTAGAGGAGGTCGTCGAGCCGCGGGGACCCCGACCTCACCTTGCGGGCCCTCATCTCGATCTCGATCTCTTTCTTGCGCGCGTTGACGTCCTCCTGGACCGCGGCCTGCTCCTTCAGGCGCAGCTGCGACTCCTTCTGGCGCAGGAAGCTCTCCTTGTGGTTGATCTCCTCCTCCTTCGCCGCAATCTCCCGCTCGAGCTGCTGGAGCCGCTTCTTCATCTCGAGCTGCTCGACCGAGCCCTCATTCTGTTTTGCTTCCTGCAGCTGGCGCAGGGACTGCTCGATGACCTTCGACTTGTAGTCGAGCTCTTCCTGGCGGCGGTTGAACTCCTCGTCCTTGTACTTCACCGCATTCTTGAGCTTGCGCAGCTCGTCCTCGCGCGCCTCCATCGAGACCTGGAGCTCCTTGATCTTGCCGTCCTTCTCGAGGGCCGCCCGCTGCAGTTCAGGCAGCTTGTTCATCTCCGAGGTGAACGCCGAGTCGGCCTCCGCGCGGCGCAGCTCGCGCTCCTCCTTGAGGCGCTGGAACTGCTCGTCGAGCTCGCGCTTGCGGGCCGAGAGGTCCTTCTCTCGCCCGTCGAGCTTGGAGCGCAGTTCGGCAAGCTCGGACTCCTTCTTGCGGATCGCCTCGCTGTCGGCCGGCGCACCGCCCCGGACGGGGACGGGGCGCCCCGCTACGGGCTGCGCCGAGCTGCCCGCCTTGGCAAGGGCATCCCGCTTCTCGCTGAGCTCCCGCTCGAGGGTGCCGACCTGCTCTTCGAGGGCCTTGCGCCTCGACTCCTCTTCGCGCACGCCCTCCCGTAGCGAGTCCAACTCCTCGTCGTGCTTCTTGCGCTGGAGGTTCGTGACGTACTTCATCATGGCGATCGAGCCCTTCTTCAGGTTCTCGAGCTCGGCCTCGATCTCGGCGCGCCGCTTCTCCTCGCGCGAGTACATGTCGCGGAACTCCTCCAGCTTCATGCGCGCCTGGCGCAGCTCATCCTCCATCGCCTGGACTTCCGCGGAGGTGAGCCCCAGCACCGCGGCCCCGACCACGCCCTCCCCGGCCTGGGCGCGCATGAGCTTCTCGCGCAGGTCCTCGACCTCCGCCATCTTCTTCTTCAGCTCGAGGCGGGCCTTGTCGAACTCCTCGTCCTTGACGCGGATGTAGTCCTCCGCTTTCTTGAACTCGGCGTACTGCTCGAGCTTGCGGTTCATGTCGTTGAGCTCTTTCTCGTACTTGATCCGCTGGAGCGCAATCGTGTTGCGCATCTTGATCTGGAAGTCGTTCTTGACGCGGTTGAGCTCCTCCTCTTTGGAGCCAAGCTCGCCTTTCAGTCGCTCGACCTCGGCGGTAGCCTCCGGCGCGTGGGCCCGGGGCATCGAGGGCTCGACCATGATCGAGCGGGCGCCTTCGCGCACCGCCACGCTCGGGGTGGATTCCTCCTCCTCGCGCGCCTTCAGCACCTCGCCGCGGCGCTTGTAGGCGGCCATGTACCGGTCGATCGGCGACTTGCCGTTGACCTTCGGCACTTCCTGCGTGGCCACGGTCTGGCTTCCCCCTTCCTCGGATCGGCGGCGCGGGCTTAATATAGGTTTGTTGGACGAGGCCCGGGGCGCAACGCAAGGCCCTGTCCTTAGCCTTCCATGCCGCTTCCGACATCTGCACTTTCGATCATGGAAATGCGGCCGTTGTCGAACCGGTAGAGCGCCCGCGGGCGCTTCAGCACCACGTCGGTCAGGTTGGCGATGGCGATCTCGCCCAGGAATTCCTCCGTGCGGGAGATGTCGCGCATGACGATGTGTCCGTCCACGGACTTGTCGGCGGCGTGCTGGTCGTCGCGCTCCTGGACGAAGATGAGGTCGCAGTTGGCGCCCCGGACGAGGTCGCGCTGGAGCGTCTCGACGAGCGACTTGTACTCGATCCCGTATTTGCGGGCAAGGGCGTCGGCCCTATCGATCACCACCACGACTTTGTTCGGCAACAGCCGCTCGATGGCGTCGTAGAGGTTGATGATCTCGGGCATGGCGGGGTTGAGGGAGAGCAGGCGCGCGATCCGCTCCGTGTTGATCCTGTAGCTGCGCGGCCGGTCAAGGACGGAGGGCAGGCCCGCCACGACCAGGTCGCTCCGTGCCGCCCGCACCGACTCAAGCAGCTTTTGGCGCTGGCTGCGCGCGTCGCCGGTCGGCGGCTGGAGGATCGAATCGGGGGTGTTCGGCCTGTTGAACAGCAGGAAGTCCTCGGGGCGCTTTTCGGCGACCCACGGGTAGGCCTCCACGAGCCGCTTGTCCGGCTCCATCGTGAGCAGCAGGAGCACTTCGTCGTCGAACCCCGACAGGGCCTCGGCAAGCGCAAGCGCGAGGTTGCTCTTGCCCGTGCGTCGCTTGCCGTTGATGATGATGGAGCGGCCGTTCGGCTTGTTCAGGTAGTTCAGGAGCTCCGAGGGCAGCGACAGCCGGCCCTTGGGCAGCGCCCGGCGCGGCTGGTTGCCCGCCGCCGAAGCCTCGTCGACCTTCCGGATCGGCGACAGGTCGCCGTGCGACGAGGAGAGCACCGAGAGCCGCTCCTGCATCTCGGGGCGCGGCACGGGCAGCGGGCCGGCGGCCGGTGCCGGGGGCAAAGGCGCCGGGGCCGGGAACGAGGCCGCGGCAGGGTCGGTCGCGGAGGCATGGGCCGCGAGCGGCATCGCCTGCACCGCGGCATGCGCCTTGGCCGCCATCGAGCCGGCCGACTTCGCCTCCGCGCGCGCTTTGTCCACGCCCGAGCGGACTTCCTCCATCTCTTCGATCATGAAGCCGAGCTTCATTTCGAGTTCGGCCGCCTTGTGGCGCTCCTTCTCCACCTGCTGCTGCACGTCCTGCAGCGCCTGCTCCTTGTTGCGCACGAGCTTCTGGGCCTCGATCGCGTCCACCTTGGAGCGCTCGAGCTCGCTCGCCAGCCGCTTGACCTCCTCCGAGACCTCGGCCCCGCTCGCGGAGCTTCCCGCCACTTTGGCGAGGTCTCCCCGCAGCTTTGCGACCTCGCGCTCGAGCCTCTCGCCCGATTCCTGGTCGCGGTCGCGCTGGCGCTCCGCCTGCGAGAGCGCGTCGCGCACGTGCACGAGCTCCTCCATCTGCTCCTGGACTTTGAGCTGCGAGCCTTGGCGGCGCCGCTCCTCGTCCTTCAGGTGCGAGAGCGCGGTGTCCAGCTCGGCGGACTTCGTCGAGCGGTCGGCCTCGGCAAGCTTCCTTGCCCGGTCGTTGGCCTCGGCCACGCCCTTCAGCTGGCGCAGCGACTCCTCGAGCTTCTTGGCGTCTTGCTCGGTCTTCCCGCGCGCCTCGGTCTCCTTCTCGACCTGCGCGCGCGCTTCCTCGAGCGCGGCCTGCGTGCGCGAGGTGAGCCCCTCCTGCTGGCGGATCGTCTCGCGCTCTTTCCCAAGCTGCTGCGTGAGCCCTTCGACTTCCTTCGTCTGCTTGTCGAGCTGCTCCTGGAGCACATTGCGCTTGAGCGTGTTCGACTCGACCTCGCGCTCGAGGGTCTGGACCGCCTCTTCGAGCTCGTTGAGCCGGCCCTCACTCACCTCGCGCCGCTTCTTCTGCTCCTCGAGCTGGCGGCGCAGGACCTCGAGTTCCTTGTCCTCCGCCTGCAGGCGCTTCGTGAGCTTCAGCGACTCGGTGCGCGCCGATTCCAGGGACGCCTCGAGCTCGGCCATCCGTCCCTCTCCCGCCTGCATCTGCTTCTCGAGCTCGCTGCTGCGCGCGACCTGGCGCTTGAGTTCCTCCTCGGCCTCGCCCACGCCGCGCTTCGCCTCGTCCAGGGAGCGCTCCGCGCGCTGGCGCAGCGAGATCTCCTCGTGGAGTTTGCGCTCGTAGCGCTCGAGCTCGGTCCGGCGTGATGCGGCCTCCTTCTCCTGCACCTCGCGCTTCTGCGACTCTTCGGCGAGCTTGGTCTTCAGCGTCCCGACTTCGCCGACCGCCTCGGCGAGCGACGCCTCCAGCGTGACGAGCTTCTTGCGCGCGTCGACCTCGGATTCCTTCATCTTCTGCGCGGAGGCCCGCGCATCCTTGATCTCGACCTCAAGGCGGTCCTTGTCTTCGCGCAGGATGTCCTCGTGCTGGCCGAGCGCCGCCTTGGCCTGGTGGAGCTGGGCAATCTCGGCCTGCAGTTCCTGCTCGACATCCGTGAATGACCGCTCGCGCAAGGCCGCCTCGTCGCGGACCTTCATGAGTTCCTTGAGCTTGCCTTCGAGCGCGTCCTTCTCGCCGCGCAGCTGCTTCTCGGTCTCCCCCTGCTTCTGCTTGAGGGCCCGGGCCTCGTCGAGCTCCTTCTGGAGCGAGGCCTCCTGCTCGGCGAGGCTCGCCTGCTTCGCCCGGATGTCGGCCGAAAGCTCGGTGAGCTGGTCGCCCATGGACTTGAGCTGCTTGTCGCGGTCCTTGGCCGAGATCTCCCCCTTCGCGAAGCGGTTTTCGACCTCGTGTTTGCTCGCCTCGAGCTCCTCGGCCTGGTGGCGCATCTCGCGCTTCTTGTCCTCGAGTTCGGTGACCTGCGCCGAGAGCCCCGTCTCCCGGTCCCCGATCACCGCCTCGCGCCGCTTGAGCTCCATCTCGCGGCGGTCGATCTCGCGCAGGCGGTCGGCCGCCTGGCGCGACTCTTCGTCGTCGCGCTTGCCAAGGTCGGTGCGGATGCGCTCCTTGAGCCGCTTGAGCCGCTCCTCGCGCTCGGCGAGCCGGCGCATCGTCGTGTCCATGTCGATCCGGCGGCGCTGCTGCTCGCTCGTGACCTGCGAAAGCTCCTGCTCCTTGAGGGACGCGGTCTCCTCGACCTGCTTGCGCACCTCCACCTGCTGCTCGAGCTGCTTGTGCAGCGAGTCGGTCTTGGAGAGCACCATGCGCTCGTAGAGCTTCTCCATCCCGCCTTCGTCGAGCTTGGAGACGTCGAGCGACTTGAGGTCCTCCCCGATTTCCGCGCCGGGGACCTTGCGCTTCTTGTCGTCGTCCTTCGGGGGAGCCACGGTCTTGTCGCTTGCCGTGCCGACCCCTCCAGAAATGGTTGCTGCCGGCCATTGGCGGGCAAGCGGCGTTCCAACCGCGCGCCGTTATAATAGTATTGCCCCGCGAATTTCCGCACGCGGTTGACGGGGACTTCCCTCCCGCGGGCAAGGCTTGAGATATGGCCGCCCACCCTCGGGTGCACGGCGGGGAAATGAGCGTCAAGCGGCCGCCGCGCAGGTACATCGGCCTCCGGTTCGAGCCCGCGAGCGCATCGAGGAAGGAAGTGGGACAAGCCATCGAGGCGTGCTTTGCTTCGGCCCGCAAAGGGGACGGCCCCGCGGCCCCGCGGCTCCTCGTCTGCGAAGCGGGGGCGGCCATTGTCCTCGTCCCGCGCGGGGAAGAGGCCGGTGCGCGCCGCGCGCTTGCCAAGCAGTCGGGCGGCGCCCTTCGGCTCACCCCCGTGGTGACCTCCGGTACGATCTCTTCCGTCAAACTGCGCCTCAGCCTCTCCAAGTAGGGGCCTCCCGGGCAAACGTATAATCTGGAGGGCCCTTGCCGCGGCCGGAAGGCCGCCATGCTCACCGGAGACCCGGTCCTCGACTTCGCGCTTAGCCTCCGAGACCCGGCGCTCACGAAACTCATGGAAGTGGTTTCGGAGGCGAACTCCGAGACCGTCTACATCGGGCTCTTGCCCGCGGTCTATTGGATCTTCTCGCGGCGCGTGGGCTTCCTCCTGCTCATGGCCGACGCGTTTGCCACCTTCGCGGCGGTCGCCATCAAGAACATCACGGCGTTGCCGCGCCCCCCGAACGACCCCGCGCTGCCTTGGCTCGACGACCCGTCGACCCTCTACGCGTTCCCGTCGGGCCATGTCACCGCAGGCGCCGCGACCTGGTTCTCGCTCGCCGCGCTGCTCCGTTCGGCGAAGGTCGCCGCGTTCGGCGCCGCCGTGGTGACCTCGGTCAGCTTCTCACGCCTCTACCTCGGCGTCCACTGGACGCGCGATGTGGTCGGGGCGGCGGCCATCGGAGCCGCATGCGGGCTCATCCTGTGGGCGGGGCTGCCCCACCTCGAGCGAGCGGTAGGCCGTCTCAGCCTCGCGCAGCGCCTCGCGCTCCTCCTGATCTTCCCTGCCCTTGCCCTCATCGACCACTCGCAGGAATCGCTGATGATCCTCAGCGCCGCCGGCGGCGCCGCGGCAGGCGAGATCGCCACACGGCACCTCGCTTGGACGATGCAGACGGGAGACCCGCGAAAGCTGCCGTGGTATGGAATCCTTCGGCTCGCGATCGGCGTGCCGGTGTTAGGCGCGCTCGCCCTCGGGCTCGGCGACCCCCTTGAGGCAAGCGCGGCTGCGGTCGTGCTGCGCTTTTCGGCCCTCGGCATTTTCACCACACTCCTCGGCCCTCGGATCTTCACGGTGGTCGAGGCGAAATTGGCGCGAGGACAGGTCGCGCAGAAGGCCGCGACCTAGTCATTAAATGAAGCCGCAGCGAATCCTTTTGTGCAAGCGGCGCATCCCGCCGCCTGAGGTTGTCTACCTATGCAAGCTGGCCAAATGGCTTATGACCGCGCAATCACCGTGTTCTCGCCTGACGGACGTCTCTTCCAAGTGGAGTACGCCCGCGAAGCGGTCAAGCGCGGCACGACCACGATCGGCCTGAAGTTCAAGGACGGAGTCACCCTCATCATCGACAAGCGCGTGTCCTCGCGGCTCATCGAACCGTTCTCGATCGAGAAGATCTTCGTCATCGACGACCACATCGGCTGCGCGACCTCCGGGCTCGTGGCCGACGCCCGCGTCCTCGTGGACCGCGCCCGCGTCGAGGCCCAGGTCAACAAGATCACCTACGACGAGACGATCCCCGTCGACATGCTCGTGAAGAAGATCTGCGACTTCAAGCAGAACTTCACGCAGTACGGCGGCGTCCGGCCGTTCGGCACCTCCCTGCTCATCGCCGGCATCGACACCTCGGGCACCCACCTCTTCGAGACCGACCCGTCCGGCGCGCTCATGGCCTACAAGGCCGGCTCGATCGGCTCGGGGCGCAACGAAGCGATGGCCGTCTTCGACGAAAAGTACAAGGACGACATGAAGCGCGACGACGCCGTCATGCTCGGCCTGGAAGCCCTCTCCAAGGCGACCGAGGGCGAGATGTCCGAGTTCTCCGTCGAGATCGGCCTCATCGAAAAGGGCAAGCGTTTCCGCAAGCTCGACGCCGACGAGGTTTCTAAGTACGTGAAGCAGTACCTGAAGTTGCATGAGAGCGACCCGAAGCCCGAGACCAAGAAGCCCGAGTAGGCCGGCCTTGCCCGCCACCGCCCAGGGGGCGTAAGCGTGGTCAGCGTCGACGAGGCGGTCATCGCAAGGTACGAAGCCCACGGCGAGCGCTTCGAGATCCTCGTCGACCCGAAGATCATGGAGAAGCTTGCGCCCGACGGCTCGAACCTCTCCGAGCTGCTTGCCGCCGACAAGGTCCTCAAGGACGCGCAGAAGGGCACGCAGGCCTCGACCGAGGCGATCCAGAAAGTGTTCGGCACGACCGATTTTCACAAGGTCGTCATGGCGATCCTCAAGAAGGGCGAGGTCCAGCTCACCACCGACCAGCGGCGGGAGCTTACCGAAGCGATGCGGAAGAAGGTCGTCGCCGAGATCGTGCGCAACGCGATCAACCCCCAGACCAAGGGCCCCCACCCGCCCCAGCGCATCGAAAACGCGATGGCCGAGGCGCGCGTGCACATCGACCCCTTCAAGTCGGTGGAGGCGCAGGTGAAGGAGGTTATCGACGCGCTGAAGCCGCTCATCCCCATCCGGATCGAGAAGGCGCAGCTCGTCGTGCGCGTGTCCGGCGAGAACTACGGCAAGATCTACAACGACCTGCACGGCCTCGGGACCTTGAAGAAGGAAGAGTGGACGGGCGGCGGCGCGTGGATCGGCGTGCTCGAAGTGCCCGCGGGGATGGTGGGCGATGTGATGGACAAGCTCAACGCCAAGACGAAGGGCGATGTCGAAATCAAGAAGCTCGACAAGCCTGTCTTGTAGGGCGATCGCCAGACTCCGGCCAGCCGCGCATACGCCGTGCCTCGTCCTGCACGGCCCCGCGCAAACCGTGGCAAACCCTTATCTGCCCCTTTCGGTTTGCCCGCGCTGAAGCGAAGGAAGACGAGTACCGCGCGAAATGGCTTGGGTGGATCAGTCCTCCCGTGATGGAGGGCCCCTGGGGGTTCTTCGGCCGCGCGCGACCCAAGGTGGCAAGCGGATGAACAGACTTCTGCAACCCCCTCAAGCGCCCGCGCTGACTCAGCGCAAGGCGCCCGCTCGTCTCGTCTTCGCTTGACGAAAGACGACCGGACGTGAATCAAGTGTCAAGCGTACAAGCAGAAGCCGTGGGCGGGCAAAGGCCCTCAAAGAAGACTGTGGTGCTCCCGGGCGAGGAAATTCAGATTGGAAACCTCGCCGCCGGGACCGGCACCTTCACCGAGAACGGGAAGACTTACGCCCAAATCCTCGGGCTCAAGATCGAATACCGCGGAACCGTTTCCGTAGTGCCCCTTTCGGGGATCTACGCCGCGAGGCAAGGCGACACCATCATCGCCGACGTGATCGACTTGGGGCCGTCGAACTGGACCCTCGACCTCCGGGCTAGCCAACCGTCCTCCATGCACGTGAATGACGTGCCGTGGAAGGTCGACTTCGGCGACACCGCGCGCTACATCGATGTCGGCGAGAGCATCCTTTGCAAGGTGCTGAAGGTCGACGAAGTCAAACGCGTGTTCATCACCCTCAACGGCCCCGGGCTCAGGAAGCTCGAGGGCGGCGAGGTCATCGAGATTCCGCACACGAAGGTGGGGCGGGTCGTGGGCAAGGGCGGAGCGACCCTCGACAAGCTGAAGAAGTGGACGAGCTGCCGGATCATCGCGGCGGCAAACGGGCGCGTGTGGGTCGACGGCGAGCTTGCCGACATGGGTGTGGCGATCGCCGCGGTGCGGCTCATCGAGCGCGAGGCCGACTCGCCGAGCCTCTCGGACGCGGTCGACGCCTACCTGAAGGAGCACGGGCGCGAGCCCAAGCCCGAGGCGCAGGCGGCGGAGGGATTTGGCACGGACGACGGCTCGAAGCCCCCCGCGCCGTCCGACGAAGCCGCCGAGGCCAAGGACGCCCTGAAGCGCGAGAAGGCCGCCAAGGAAGAGGAGTGAAGCGCAAGATCGGCGCTCGAAATTACGATCCCAAAACAAAGGAGTGGAGAACATGGGTGGAAACAACCCGGACATGGTGCTAGTGGATGCGAATGGCGTGCGGCTCGACGGTCGAAAGCTCGATGAGCTGCGCCCGATCAGGATCGAGGCGGGCGTGCTCGAGCGCGCCGACGGCTCGGCCTACATCGAGTGGGGGAACAACAAGGTGTACGCGGCGGTCTACGGGCCGCGCGAGGTGCACCCGCGGCACGACCAGTCGCCCACGAAGGCGATCGTGCGCTGCCGGTATTCGATGGCGCCCTTTTCGGTCGACGACCGGAAGCGCCCGGGCCCCGACCGGCGCTCGCAGGAGATCTCGAAGGTCATTTCGGAGGCGTTCACCGCCGTCGTGTTCACGGAGCAATTCCCGCGCACGGCGATCGACGTCTTCATGGAAGTCGTCCAGGCCGATGCGGGCACGCGGTGCGCGGCGCTCACGGCCGCGGCGGTTGCGCTTGCCGACGCGGGGATCCCGATGCGGGACCTCGTCGTGGCGGTCGCATCCGGCAAGATCAACGGCAAAGTCGCGCTCGACCTGAACAAGGCCGAGGATAATTTCGGCGAGGCCGACTGCCCGATGGGCATCGTCCCCTCGACGGGCGAAGTGGTGCTGCTCCAGATGGACGGGCACCTCACGCGCGACGAGTGGGTCCAGGCGCTCGAGTACAACCAGAGCGCTGTGAAGGTCATCAATGAGCTCCAGAAAGACGCGCTGCGGCGGCGTTGGGCCAAGGCAGCGGACGCTGAAGGCGAACCCGAGGTCTTCGTCGAGGGCGCGCGCGAGGCGATGGCCGGGGGCGACTCCGGCGGCGGCTTCACGGGCGGCTACGGCGGCGGGTTCCGCAGCGGCAGCGGCGGGCGCGGCGGCGGGTTCCGCGGCGGTGGCGGCGGCGGACGGGGCGGCGGCGGCGGGTTCCGCGACCGTGACCGCGGCGGCGGTGGCGGCGGTGGATTCCGCGGCGGTGACCGTGGCGGACGCGGCGGCGGCGGCGGTGGCGGGTTTAGAGATCGAGACCGCGGCGGTGGCGGCGGTGGCGGCGGGTACCGCGACCGAGACCGCGGCGGTGGCGGTGGCGGCGGGTACCGCGACCGAGACCGTGGTGGTGGCGGTGGCGGTGGCGGCGGGTTCCGCGACCGAGACCGCGGTGGCGGCGGCGGCGGTGGCGGAGGGTTCCGCGACCGAGAGCGCGGGCCTCCCCGCGACCGACCCGAAGGCGACTCTCAAGACCGCGGCGACGCGCCGCAGGGAGACCAGCCCCAGAACGACCAGTCCCAGAATGACCAGCCCGAGGGGGACCAGCCCCAGAATGACCAGCCCCAGGGCGACCAGCCTCAAGGCGGCGGCGGTGGCGGGAGCGACCGCATGGATGAGTTCGCAGACCGCGACCGGATGGGCCGCGGACGAAGGCGGGGCCCCAGGCGCACCGGTGGCGGCGGCGGCTACGGCCGCAGCTCGAGCGGCGGCGGCGGCCAAGGCCAGTCCGGCGACTCGCAAGGGGGCGGTGCCTGATGTCCGAGGAATTTGTTGCAGCCCTCAAGAAGGACTACATCCTGGAGCTCGCGCTCAAGGAACAGCGCGTCGACGGCCGCAAGGCCGATGAGGTCCGCACGACGATCATCACGCCCAACCCCATCGGCACCGCCGACGGCTCGGCGATGGTGCAGCTTGGCGCCACGCGGGTCATCGTAGGTGTCAAGGTGGCGACCGGCACGCCCTTCCCCGACCGGCCCCGCGACGGCGTGATCATCACGAGCGCCGAACTCGTGCCCCTCGCCTCGCCCCAATTCGAGGTGGGCCCGCCGAGCCAAGAGTCGATCGAGATCGCGCGCGTGGTCGACCGCGGCATCCGCGAGTCGAAGATGATCAACCTCTCCGACCTGTGCATCAAGGACGGCGAGAAGGTGTGGATGGTCAACATCGACATCCACGTCATCGACTACGACGGGAACCTCTTTGACGCGGCGCTGCTCGCGGCCGTGACGGCCCTGAAGCTCACCGTCATGCCGGCCAAGGCGAAGGGCATTGCCGAGAAGGACTTCCCGCTGAAGATCCACCACACGCCCACGTCGGTCACCGCCGTGAAAGTCGGCAAGAGCGTCTTTGTCGACCCCGTGCACGACGAGGAGCGCGTGGCGCAAGCAAGGCTCACCGCGACGGTCGATGAGCACGGCGCGCTGCGCGCAATGCAGAAGGGCCTGGCTGGCTCTTTCACGGTCGACGAGGTTAAATACATCATCGAACTTAGCCAGCGCCTCGGTCACGAAACTCGCGAGTCGATTCGCAAGGCAGCCAGCACCTAGAAAATCGGGCCCAAAAAAGTTGGTGAAAAGCCATGAGTTCGGGGGCGCGCAAAGGCGGGTCTGCCGGCCGGTTCGGCCCGCGCTACGGCGTGAAGATCCGCAAGAGTGTTGCCGAAGTCGAGAAGCTGCAGCGGGCGAAGTACAAGTGCCCTCGCTGCGAGTTCCAGGCCGTCAAGCGCTACGCGTCGGGCATCTGGCGCTGCCGCCACTGCGGGCTCAAGTTTGCAGGCGGGGCCTACTCGCCGGTCTCGAAGGACATCGAGGCCCTCGAAGAGATCCTCGAGAAGAAGGGCGGCGCCGAAGAGGGCGAGGAAGCCGAGGCGGCCGCCACCTCTGCGCCTTCGCCCGCCAAGCCGTAGTCGAAAGGGGGACGTCCAATCATGATGTACAAGTGCGGCCGCTGCAAGACCAAGGTGCAGCTCGACACCTCGACCGTCGGGCTCCAATGCGAGCGCTGCGGGTCGAAGATCTTCTACAAGACGCGCCCGAATGTCAAGCGCGTGATCAAGGCGCATTAGCGCCGGTCACGCCTTCTTTTTCCCCTTGGCCGGGGCCGACTTGCCTTGGCGCGCACCTGCGGGCTCCTTGAACTGGTCGTAGAGGCTCTTCCCTTGCGCATCGGGCGCAGCGAGCGCCTTCCCAAGGTCTTCCTTCGCCGCCGTAATCCCCCCGATCAGCGCATCGGTCAGGAAGTCGCCTCCCGGGAACGCCTTGAAGGCGGGCTGGTCAACGAGCGCTTTCAACGCATCGAGCATCCCGTCGAGGTCGGCGACGAGCAGGGCCCCGTCGGAGGCGCGCGTGACGACGCGCACCGCCGCCGCGTCCGACCCTCGGGGCATGAGGAGCAGGCCGACCGCATCCGGCTCAAGCGAATCGAAGTCGAAGTCGCCCACGCGGTGCCACGAGGCGAGCTTCGCGTCTTTGAGCGCCCCGAGCACCGGGATGGTGAGCGTGCCGCCGCCGTCGAGCTCGCGCGTCTCGGTGGGCAGCTCCTCGCCCTTTTTCATGATGGCGATCGGCGTATCGGGGGGCAGGTCGCGCTTGAGCGCGGCGCCGCCCTTGTACGGGCGCACGGCTTTCTCGAAGACGGCGTCGAGCGGGTTGCCGCTCTCACTCAACGGCTGTTCAGGTCCCCCGGCCATCGGCTCACCCTCCGGAGGCCAGGGCCGCTTCACGCGTCGTCTTCGTCGCTTGGCGAGTAGCCCGCGAGGCTGATCTCGCTCTCCTCGGGCTCCCACGCATTCAGGTCGCGCGTCGCGCCGCACCTTGCGCACCGCACGCGCGTGGGGTCTTCGGGATTCAAGAACTCGTGGCGGCGGACCGTTTGGCACGACGGGCAAAAGAGGTCGGCGGCTTGGACGGGCGCCTCCAGCTCTTGCGCGTTTGGCTTGACGCGGCCCTTAAGGTCGGAGACTGCGCATCCCCTCGCCTCGCCATCTTGCCCGCAAGTAAATAAGCGTAAAGGTATCGGAATCCTGGGGGGCCATCGTTGGCGGAAAGGAAGGTCGCCGCCTTCACCGCGGTGCTGCGAGCCAGGCCGGCGCGCGGGGCGAAGGGGAAGCGGCAAGCCGACGCGCTCTTTGAGTCGCTGTTGCCCGAAGCGGGCCGCGGCCTCCCGGGCGCGAAGGTGACCGTGCGGAGGGCGGGGGCGGGGGTCGAGCTGAAGATCGAAACGACGAACCTGCGCGCGCTGCGGGCCTGCGTGAATTCGTACCTGCGCTGGGGCGGCCTTGCCGTCGATGTGGCAAGGAGCGCGCAGGGCGTTGCCGAAGAGGAGTAGAGTGCCCGCCGCGCGGGCCCCCCGATGGGTTCAAGAAGGCGCCCGGCGTACCCGAGTTGGCTGAACTGGAGGAATCATTCTGGCCGTCCCCCGCGAACTGCAAGAGAAGCTTGCCAAGTACCAGCAGCTGTACCAGCAGATGCAGATGATGGCGGCCCAGAAGCAGCAGTACCAGTCCCACATCAACGAGATCGAATTCGCGCTCGAGGAGGTCGAGGGGCTCCCCCCCGGCGCGACCCTCTACAAGGCCGCCGGCGCGCTGCTCATCAAGACCGAGGACGTCGCCGGGATCAAGGCCGCGCTCGGCGAGCGGAAGGAAGAGCTCGAGATCAAGATGAAAGGCGTCGAGAAGCAGGAGAAGCAGCTCCAGGGCCTGTACGAGCGCCTGCGCAACGAGCTCAATGAGGCCGTGCAGTCCGGTTGACGGGTTTCGCCGCTCACCCTCGGACCGCTGAATGCCCGCGCAGCAGGGCCCTTACTATCATGACCCCACCCTCACCTCCCTAGAATTTTCCGGTTATTTAGCCGGAGGCGGGGGGTGGGCGAATGCGGCGCGAGGTCTCCTTGCGCCGCCGCCTTCGGCCTAAACTACATATCGGGCGCCCGCCGATGGCCGCAGAAAGCCGGCCGAAGAAAGTGCGGCCCCTTTCCGACGGGCGACCCCGATGCGCATGCCAAAGAGCGAAGATGCGGCCCTCGTCGATGCGATCGCCGCGCGCCTCAAGGCCTCGAAGAAAACGCTCGCCGTCGGCCATGTCAACGCCGACCCGGACGCCATCGGGGCGGCCATCGCGGTTGCCGAGGCCTTCCCCCATGTCACCGTCGGCGCCTTCGAGGGGCTCAACAAGTCGGCCCAGCGGCTCGTCGAAGCGCTCGGCGTGAAGGTCGTCATCAACCCGCGCGTCGAAGACTTCGAGACGGTGGTCGTCTGCGACGCCACCTCGCCCTCCCAGCTCAATTGCAAGGACCCGCAGCAGTTTGCAAGCGCCATCTTCATGGACCACCACCAGCCCTCGAACTTCGCCGGGACTCCGTACTACTGGTCGGACGCGCGCTACAAGGCCACCTGCGAGATGGCGCTCTACCTGTCGCGCCGCGCCGGCGCGCACATCACCGAGCGCGCGCAGGTCGCGATCCTCGCCGGGCTCATCACCGACACGGGCCGCTTCAAGTACAACGACGAGGCGGTCTTCAGCAGCGTCTTCGAGCTCTTCTTCGGGCCCCACGGCGCGCCCCTGCGGCCCGGGCTCTACCAGTACGCGCGCGCGCTCATGGAAGAGAGCGACCGCGACGCCTCCGAGGTCACCGCCCAGCTCAAGGGCATGCAGCGCGTGCAGTTTGAGCGCGTGGGCGAATGGTTCGTCGCCTGGACCGTGGTGTCGGCCTTCGAATCGAACTGCTCGGTGCTCCTCCTTGCCGCCGGCGCCGATGTCGCCGTCGCCTTCTCCGAGCACGGCCGCCAAGTGCGCGGCTCGTCTCGCGCCGCGCGCGCGGCGGCGGACGTCGGCGTGAACCTCGGCGCGCTCTACCGCGACTTCAAGCCCCGCGCCGCCGGCGTCAAGTGGGACGGCGGCGGCCACGCCGCGGCCGCCGGTTTCACCCTCGAGCGCGCAGGCGGCGGAGCCACGGAGTCGCCCACCGGCACCGGCCTCTCGCCCTGGGCCGACGCCGTGCGCAAAGAGGTCGTGGCGGCCATCGCCGCGTCCCTTGAGGGCAAGGCCCCCAAGTCGTCTGCCCTACCGCCCCCCTGGGACGCCGGCAATCCGCCGTCCAGCATGGGCGGTGGAATGGTTTAGCGGCGGGCCCCCCAAAACTTAAACTCACCCCGCCGCTGCCCGGCGCGATGCCCGAGGCGCCGCCCGAGCTTGCGCGCACGAGCGTCGTCATCCCCACCCTGAACGAGGGCGCCTCCATCGGGCAGGTGCTCGACGAGCTGCCCAAGGGCCTGCTCGAAGTGCTGATCATCGACGGCAATTCCAAGGACGGCACGCAGGAGACTGCCCGCGCCAAGGGCGCGCGCGTGATCGTTGAGCCGCGCCGCGGCTACGGCCGCGCCTACAAGACCGGGTTCCTTGCGGCCAAGGGCGACTTCATCGCGACCCTCGACGGCGACCTCACCTACCCCGCCCCGCGCATCGGCGAACTCGTGGGCTTGCTGGTAGCCAAGGATCTCGATCTCATCACATGCGATCGGCTAACCACGCTGCGGCGCGAAGCCATGAGTTTGAAGCACCGGTTCGGCAACTTCGTCCTCTCCGTCACCGCGCGCGTCCTCTTCCGCGTGCCCATCAAGGACTCGCAAAGCGGCATGTGGGTGTTCCGCCGCGAGATCTTGCAGGACCTCACGCTCACCGCCGACGGGATGCCCTTCTCCGAGGAGCTGAAGGTCGAGGCCTTCCGCGCCCGCCGCGGCCGCTGCAAAGAGGTGCCCATCGACTACCGCGTCCGCGTCGGCGAAGCGGTGCTGTCCACCTGGCGCGACGGCCTCTCCAACCTCGCGTTCCTCTGGAAGAAGCGCTTCGGGCGCGCGCGCGGCGCCAAGGGCGACCTCTTTGACGCGGCACAGAGCGCCGCGCCCGCCTAGCTTGCCGAAGTCGTCACCGTGAAGAGGCCGTCCGACGGGTCGGGCGTGTTCGCGTCGTACACGCTCACCGTCCCGTGGTAAGTCACCACGATCGTGCTCCTCGGGTACTGGTGCGTCACCGTAGCGACCGTGCCGCTCGTCACGAGCGGACTGCCGTCTCCGAAATCCCAAGTGTACTGGGTAATGGCGATGTCGTCGTGCGAGCACGAGGCGTCCGCGGTAATGGTGAAGTTGTTCGCGTTGTTGCCGTGGTATGGTGACCCCACCACGCAGGCGTATGGCGCATTCTGCACGAAGGTCGTGTTCGACGCCGTGAGCGTCTTAATTTGCGCGTCGTCCTTCACCCACTGGTTCAGGAAGAGCGCGTCGACCGAGTAGTTGCCGGGGCCAAGCGAGACATTCAGCGTGTAGGTGAGGAACACCTTGTCCACCGTCGACAGGTTGTACGGTTGTCCGTCGGGAAACCCGTTCTTCTTGAGCTGGATCAGCAGGTACGAGCCGGGCGGCGCCGCCGTCTGGTTTGTCCCCGCGGCATCGCTGTAAAAGTACGCGCTGTATTGGACCGCCCCGATGTGGCCGTCGCCCACGAAGATGTTAGCAAGGCCCTGGTTGAATCCGTTTACGATGAAGTCGGTCCGGTCGGCGACCGACCCGATCGTGTAGTTCGTCTGCCCGCGCGTTCCCTTGTACTCCAGCCGGAAAAGGTAATCGCCGTTTCCCATGACGAAGTCGCGGAAATGGAGCGTGACGCCGCCGCCGCCGCTGTCCGCCTTGAAGGTGCGGGTGTGGACCGGCGACCCGCCGAAGAGGACGGTGAAGGTGCAGGTGCCCGATGCGAGCGCGCGCTCCGTGTGGATCGTGTACGCCATGGTGACCGTGTCGGCACTGCGGCTCGGCACCGTCAAGTCGACGCTGAGCGCCGCGCCCTCGTCCACGGAGTAGACGAGGATCGTCACGCCGATCGCCGCCACGACCAGGATTACGGCGAGCAAGACCACGAGCGTCTTGCGCGAGAACGCCTGCGTGAGCCCCTCCGCGCCCTCCTCGTCGGCGAGCAATTCCTCGTCGTGGATGCTGCGCGCCAAGGGGGTTCCTCCGCCAAAGCGTCCGCTCTTCTTCGTTGCGTGCGCCGCGCCTGCGCCTTACTTCACGAGCCGGCGGCGAGAGCCGTTTGCGGCACCGGCGAGTACGGCGGCCAAGGCCGCTCCCATCACGACGAACACGCCGTCGAAGCCCGGCACCGAGAACCCGGAGGTCCGCACGAACGTCGGCAGCGTGTCCTCAAAGGGCTGGTTGTTGGCGGCGCCTTCGCCCGACTTTGCCACGAACTGGATGACCGTGACCTTGTTGTCGGAGACCAGGTGCCACTCCTTGGGCACCCCGACGGTGACCTGGATGTCGACCGAGAGCGTGGGCTCGACGGTGAACGACGTGCGCGACATCTGCACGATCCACTGCGCCGTCGAGAGGTCGTCGAAGTTCTTGATGGCGACCTCGACGCGGTCGGGCACATTGCCCTCGTTGAAGATCTTGTAGGCGAGGACCACCTGCGTCGAGTACGAAGTCTCGACGAAGGGCGTGGTCGAGGACGCGATTGTCCGGAAGTACGCCCTCGGGCTCACGATGGCCTGCGCCTGCGCCTGCGACTGGAGGCCGCCTGCCGTGATTCTGCCCGTCACGGTGAGCTGGCCGATCTCGGAGGCGAGCGTGCGCGCCGGGACCACGACCGTAACGGTAATGGTGCCCTGGCGCTGGTTGGTGATCGTGATCGAAGCCGGGGAGACCGTGGCGACCCAGCCGGTCGACATGACTGCCGTGAAGGTCACGCTGGCGCGCTCGAAACTGAGCTTGTCGGCGGTATAGTTTCCCGAGAAGCTCACGGCGTCGGGCTGCGAGGCCGTGATCTCGGCGATGCGCTCGCCGGGCGTCACGATCAGCGAGATGACCGGGACCGGGTTCGCCGCGGCCGCTGCTGGCGTAGCCAGCGCGTTTACCGCCGTGCCAAGGATAATGAGGGCGATCGATGCGCGCGCAATGTTCCTGAGGGTGTGCATGGGAATTCTGCTCCTGGCAATCGCTCCGATCGTGCGTGCGTTATTTAACCCTTAGTTCGGGGCACGCGCGCCTGTCCAGGCGGGCGAGCGGTTCGTTGGGTCGTGGCGCGCACGGTCGCAAACTCCTGCGTTCGCGCCGTGGGGGCCTGGTATATTAAGAAAAGTGGTGGGCGGCTTTGACGGGCCGTCCCATCAGAGGCTTGCGAGGTCCGAGGGCGCGCCCTCAGCCTCGCCGTCGTCGTCGCCGGCAAGGGCCTTGGAACCGCCCTCGATTGGCCGCAACAGCATGTCGCGCCCGCGCCGCTCGGCGGCGAGCAGTTGCCCATCGCGCAGCACCCCGACATTGTAGGAGATGACCTGCTTCGATTCGGCAAGCTCGCGCGCGACCTCGCGCTGCGAGATCCCGGGCGAGCGCTCGACCTTTTCGAGGATGTCGACCTGGAGGCGCGTGAGCAGCGTGCGCCCTTTGGGGATGCGGTAGTCGCGCGGGTAGAAGCGCTTGTACACGCCTTCGTTCCTCGCCACCACGAAACTCTCGCGCAGCAGCACGCGCAGGTGGTAGGCGAGCACGCCGTTCTCGATATCGAGCACCTGCTGGATCGCCGAGTAGTGCGCGCCGGGGTTCGCCTGGATGTAGCCGTAGATCTGCCCGCGCGTGAAGTTGTCGAGCACCCGCTCACGGCGGATGCGGGTAAACAGGGGGACGATCACGGAGAAGGCGAGCGCGAGGTACCCGACCTCGGTGAGCGAAAAGTAGGCGACGATGCCGACCCCAAACATCCCGAGGCTGATCGCAAGCCAGTAGGTCGCGAGGAAGTCCGCCTGGCCGGCGGCCGCAGGAGGCGCCACTATCCGGCTGACTTCGAAGGGCGCGGCAAGCGTTGCCGGCGTCGAGGGCTCGAGGTTGTTCGTCACCGACATCGACCACGAGAAGCTCTTCGCGGGGGCTGAGGCGGGCGCTTGCACCTCGAGCACCCAGGCGGTCTTGTCGCCTGCCGGGATCCGCTGCTCCGGGGGCAGGTACGCCGTGTAGGTGAACCCCTCCGGGACGGTGATCGCCAAATCGTAGTAGAGCTCCGAAGACCCGACATTCCTCAGCGTGATCGTCCACTGCGCGGTGCCGCCCGGCCGCGGCGGCGGGCTCGTGAGGTCTGCCGACACCGCAAGGAGGCCGCGGAACACCGACACGGTGAACACCGCCTGCGTGTCGATGGGCGCAAGCGAGTCGCCATCGTGCGCCCACACGGTGAGCGTGTACGACCCTTCAGCCGCCGCCCGCGGGACGCTCACGCTGCCCGAGAAGGGGACGTCCGCCGCGGTCTGTCGCGTGATCGTGGCGGGCGTGATGCTCGCCGCCCACCCCGTGCCGTTGACCGCAAGGGCGATGTGCACCCAGTGGCCGAACTCCGTGTTCACATGCACGGTGCCCGAGAGCGCCACCGGGACATCGGTGGGCGCGTTGTGCAGGTTGGCCGAAAGCGCGGTCTGGTCGAGGGAAACCGAGGCGCTCGCGATCGCGGCACCCTCGCCGAGGGCCGCTGGTAGCGCCGCGCAAAGAAGCGCGGCTACAAGCCCGGCGAGCAAGGCTGGCCGGAGCGCTCGAGCGGGGGGCCGCATCGGTCTTGACGTTGCCCGTTCGTTATTATATCAAATTGGTGGGAGAGTTTGACAAAACGGGCCTCGGCCAGGTCACGCGGCGGCGAGCAGCTTCGGCAGGAGCTTGACAAACGCCGAGCGCGCGAGCACTTCGTCGCACCCGGCAGCCTCGGCTTCGGCTCTCAACTCAGTCATGACATGCGAAAGGTAGCCCACCGTCCTTGCCGCGCGCGTGCGTGGGTCGGCCTTGAGCGCGCGCACCGCCTCGACGCGCGAGTATCCCTCGCCGTTCAGGTCGAGCAGCACGAGGTGCGCCCCGAGGGAAGCGGTCCTTTCGACGGTCTCTGCGAGCGAAGAAGTGAAAACGAGTCGTGCCCCAACTGGCCGTGCGGCCTCCTTGAGCTTCGATGCGAAGAACATGTCGTCCACGGCGGCGACCACGGGCCTCATTGCGCCTCCACTCCTAAAGCGCCCCGTCGAGAGCTATCCCCGCGCGCTGCCGAACATAGAGCACCGGCGTGCCCTGCGCCCGCAGCGCCTTGCGCAGCGCGCGGTCGTTCGTGAGCACCGCGCGCCGCGGGCCCGCCCTCGCCGCCGCCAGGATCGCGCGGTCGCCGCGCCCCGGCGCGTCGATCACGGCAAAGCGCGCCGAGAGCGCTCGCGCCCCGGCCGCGTCCCTGCGCCCCTTCAGCCCTTGCAACTCGACCGCCACCGACGAGGGCAACACCGCCGTCCACCCCGGCGCGGCCTTCGCCAACTCGCGCTCCAGGTCCATCTTGAGCCTCGACGCCGTCATGAGCGCGTTCGCGTCGAGCAGCACGAGCCGCTCGGACGGCGCTCCGGCGCCCTGCGCCACCCTGACGCCCCCTCACTTCTGGATTACGCCGTGGCCGATGAGCCGCCAGCGCGCGCCGAAGCGGCGGGAGATCGCCACGCGGTCTCCAAAGTCAGCCGCCACGGGCATCTTGAGGTCCATGTCGACCTTTGCGCCGGACATGCCCTTCACCGTGCCCACATCGGTCGCGGCCCCGACCGAGAGCATCAGCAGCTCGCCCGTTCGGATCTTTTCGACCTTGATGTCTTCGCCTGCCCCCACCACATAGTCGAGCAGGTGGGCCTCCACCGTCACGCGGTGCAGCTGCTTCGGCAGCGTCCCGGGCGCACCGAGCATGCGGCCCACGAGCGAGTCGGCCTTGGTGTAGGCCGGGTCGATCGAAGTGCCCACCGCGATGAGCCCGCCCGAGTGCGTCTCGCCCACCGACTGGCCCCCCACCATCAGCGAGACGATGTGCGTGTGGAGGTTCTCCCAGCGGCTACGCCCCTCCTCCTCGACCTTGCGGCCAGGCACGATCTCGATGTCGTCGCCGACCTTGAGCGAGCCCTGGATCAGCGAGCCCCCGAACACCCCGCCGCGCAGGTCCTGCGCGCGAGTGCCCGGCTTGTTCACATCGAACGAGCGCGAGACATACATCCGCGCCGGCGCCTTCGAGTCGATCGCGCGTGTCGGGATCGTCTGGTCGATCGCCTCGAGCAGCGCGTCGATGTTCACGTCGTGGTGCGCGGACACCGGGATGATCGGCGCCTTCTCCGCGATCGTCCCCTTCACGAACTCCTTGATCTCCTGGTACGACTCGCGCGCACGTTCTACGGTGACCAGGTCGACCTTGTTCTGCACGACGATGATCCTGTCAATCCCCGCGATCTGCAGCGCGACGAGGTGCTCCTTCGTCTGCGGCTGCGGGCACCGTTCGTTGGCCGCCACCAGCAGCAGCGCCCCGTCCATCAGCGAGGCGCCGGTGAGCATCGTGGCCATGAGCGTCTCGTGGCCGGGGGCGTCGACGAACGAGACCGTGCGTAGGAGCCTCGTCGGCTTGCCGCAGGTGGGGCACGTGGTCTTCACGCTGTAGGCCTTCGACCCTTCCTCGTTGTCACACCGGTAGAATGCCGCGTCCGCATAGCCGAGCTTGATCGAGATCCCGCGCTTGACTTCCTCGCTGTGGCGGTCGGTCCACTCCCCCGTGAGCGCCTTGGTGAGCGTCGTCTTGCCGTGGTCGACGTGGCCCACCACTCCGATATTGATTTCAGGGGCCTGGGGAACTTTCATTCGGCTCGCGTGCCTCGCTGGCCCGGCGATCAGGCAAGGGGTATTTCCCGGTTTGCCCCCTGCCTTGCGCACGCGGGGGCCGCGCGCCGGCCGCCTGCAAATCGTTTTCCGCTTGCGGCCCGATTGGGCGCGCGGCCTCGAACGGGGCCTTAAGGGGGTTGGGGTTGGCACCGCAAGGAGACTGGGAGGGCGACCCCGGCCGGACGCTGCCCCCTCCCTCGCGCGTGCGCCGCGGCCTCTTCGCGGTCGTGGCCGCCTGCGCCGCGGTCTCGGGGGTCGGGTTCCTCACGGTCGCCCCCCTGCGCGGCTTTACCGCGGTCAACAGCCCTGTGCTGTGGGTCGCCGTGGCAGCCTTTTGGGGCGCCACGATCTGCAGCGTCTACCTCATCGAGGTGCGTAGCGTCGAGCGCGCGCTCGAGGGCCTTGCGGGCCTTTCCATTACCGGGATGCGCGTGATTTGGCTCCCCGACCCCCGCGCCAAGGGGCTCGGCGCCAACATGGAGGTCCGCGCGCGCGCCGCAAGCGACGCGCTGCCCTCCGAGTTCCGCCTGCTCCTTTCGGTCGACGTGTTCGGAGACCTCGACGTGGTTGCGCTCTCCGCATCATGGTCGTGCAACGCCAGCGGCGTGCTCCTGCTTTCCCCGCGAGCGGCGCGGTTCCTCGAAGGGGCCACCACCGAGAGCCTCAGCCTCCCATCCCAGGAGGAGGCCGCGCTGCGGGGCCTCTTCTCCCCGCCCGGCGAGCCCGACGGCATCCCCAAGTGGGGCGCTCCCGCTGGCCCCCGCGCGCGCGAGGCGATCACGGCGCTGCGCGTCGAGGAGTGGCTGTTTGGCCCCGAGCAGCCGTTCGTGGCCTTCGAGGCGTTCGGCGCACGCATCGAGAAATTCTGGTCGCCGCTGGGCACCCGCCTCGTCGACTTGGACATCCCCAGCGCGCTCGACCTGCTACGGATCGTCCGCGCGTTCGATCGCGACACGGTCGAAGGCCGCCAACGCGGCCCTACTTCTTCTCCGCCTTCGCCTCGGCCTTCTTCTCCTCGGCCTTGAGGAGGTCGTCGATCGGCTTGGCGCCGCGCGTCGTGATCTTCAGGTTCACCTGCGAGGTCTCCGGCGAGATCGTGTTGCCCCGCACCGGCTTCTTCTTGCGCAAGCCGAACTCATGCGTCGGCTTCTCCCGCTTCTTCTTGTGGCGCGTCCGCGCATGGTACCCCACGCCTTCCGTGGCCAGCAGGCGCCGGTAGCGCGTCCCGGGCAAGTCGCCAATCATCGGGAACCCCGCGCGGTCCGACCCGCCGGTGATCATCAGCTTATAGCCGGGCAGCTGCACGAAGATCCCGTCGATCTCGTCGCCGATCTTCTTGCCCACGAGCGAGTTTGCCAGGTGGCCCGTCACCTTGGACTGGAAAGACTTTCCCCCCTTGGGGTCGTTCACCACCGCGACGAACTCGACCATCGGATTTTACCTCGTGCCAGCGGGGCCCGGATTGCGGGCAAAAGGCCCTTGCGATATAAGCGTTGGGGGGCCC
>JBGQKI010000017.1:0-53949 GCA_041499475.1 Thermoplasmata archaeon | reverse complement strand
TCGAGGCCCGGCAGGAACCCGCCCCCCGTCGTGCCGGGCTTCTTTGCGACCACTCCTTCGGTCGTGGAGTTCGTTGGCCCCGCGTTGCCGAGGTTGTCGACGCCCCACACGGTCACGTAGTAAGTCGTGTCGAAGGAGCCCGTCCACTCCGCGCGCGTGCCGGTGACCGCTCGGCCGGCGGCAACCTGCGTGCCCCCGGGGGTCGTGCCGATGTTGACTTTGTACTGCTTGAGGCCCGCGCCGGCGTCGGAGGTGCCGTCCCAGGTGGCCGCAAAGCTCGGGCCCGCCGCGTCGACGACCGTGAGCTTGAGCCCGGCGGGGGCCGCGGGCCCGCTGCGGTCGGCGGTGAAGGCGACGGACGATATCGACCCCTCATTGCCGGCGCGGTCGACGGAGGAGACCGAGACGGTGTAGTTCGCGCCATCGTCGAGCGGCACGATGACCGAAAGGCCAATCGAGGTCGTCTCCCTTACCGCCGCACCTTGGGCGATGCGAATCACGTAATGGTCGACCCCCGACGCGTTCGTGGGTGGTTGGTCGGTCGAGGCGTCCCACGCGATCTCCTCAGTGAGGTTGGCAATGAAGGAGGCGACGGGGTGGATGACAGGGGCAGTCGGCGCCGCGTCGTCAACGAGCACCGGCGAGGCGGTCGAGGGCGCCCCGGCATTGCCGGCGCGGTCCACGGCGCGGACTTCAAAATAATAGCGGGCGCCCGAAGGGACAAAGGAGACGGTGTAGGTCGCCGCGCTCCAGACGAGCCCCGCGATGTCGGAGCCGCCGGCAGATGTGCCCACGCTCACGAAGTAGTGGTCCACACCGGAGAGCACGTCGGTTGCGGCGGGCCACGACCAGGTGAGCGTGCTCAAGTTCGTGACTGCAGCGGGCCCCATGACTGCGCCCGGGCCCACGGGCGCCGTCTGGTCAACGGTGACTCCGCCTGCCGTGCTCGTCGGCCCGACGTTGCCGGCGTTGTCGATGGGCGCGACGGTGAAGAAGTAGGTGCTCCCGCCTTGGCCGTTGGGGAACGAGAAGTTGGTAAGCGTCGTCGTGGCAAAGGCCGCGTCGGAGGCGCCCGGCGTGGTTCCAATGCTTACGAGGTACGCGCCGACGCCGGAGCCGAAGTCGGTGGCAGCTGCCCACGACCAGCTGATGGAATTGTTGCGCGTAAAGGCGGGCGGCGGCTGGATACCGACCGGCCCAGGTGCGGTGCGGTCTACGAGCGTTGCGTCTGAACTGTTACCCGCCAACGAGACGAGCCCGGCCCCGTCGACGGCAAAGGCAGTGAGGTACACGCGCACGTTGTCCGGCAAGCCGGTGAACGTGTAGGTGGGGCCCGGCGTGGAGATGGTGGCGCCAAGCTCCTGGCCGAAGGGGGCAAGTCCGACATCGACGAGGTAATGGTCCACGCCGAGCCCTACATCGGTGGCTGCGGACCACGTCCAAGTTGCGCTCGTGAGGTTGGTTACGGCCGGGCCCGCGGGCCTGCCCGGAGAGCTGGGGTTGAACGTGTCGCGGGAGACCTGCACGACGCTCGAGGCGGTCGCGCCCGTCGAGTCCGTGACGCGCGCCGTAATGTTGTTCGAGCCGCCGGCAAGCGCGACGGTCCCGTTCCACACTCCGGTGCCAACCGCGGTTGCCCAGGCGCCGCCGTTGACGGAGAGCTCGACCTTGGCAAGGGCGCTGAAGTTGACGCCGAGGCGGTCGACAACGGCAAGGGCAACGCCCCCGAAGCTCGTGAAGTCAACGCGGAATTGCACGAAGCGCGCGCCGGTGGGGGAGACGGGCGCCCCGCTTGCGGCAAGCGGCTGCCAGGCAGAGTAGCTGACGTTGTTCGAGGACGAGCGGAAGCTAACGGAGATGGAGCTGTTCGCGGGCACGGCGGCGACCCAGTCGGCGGTGGTGAGCGCGGCGGGGTAGCCGAGGTCGACGGAGGGGGACGAGTAGATGCCAGTGTAGGTGTAGGGGAGGAAGCCCGTGACGTTCCAGGAGACTGCCACGTCATCGACGCCGCAGAAGTATGTGGGCGTCGAGGTGGCGTCGGAGGCAAAGCGCAGGTAGACGCCTTTGCCGCCGGCAAGGTAGGGCGTGGCGTTGATGGAGAATACAGTGTGGCCCGCACCTCTGGCGCCGTTGAGGATGCGCGATTCGCTCGAAGCACCAGTCCCGAGGAACGCCTGGAGGGCGGCGTTGGCCTCGCACTGGTAGTGGAAGGAGAGCGTGGCGTTCACGATGGCGGTGGCCGAGCCCCAGTTGGCGATGACGGAGGTGCTGCCAGTGGCGAGGTGGTAGAGCGAGGGCAGCGTGTCGGAGGTGCCCGTGGCGTTGCCGACGGCCCAGAACCCTTCCCAGCCGTTCCACACCATGTTGGCTCCGGGCGTGAAGTCGTCGAAGAACGAGACCCGGGAGGCGGCAGAGATCGAGGTGTTGGCAACGACTTCGAAGTCGTCGATGGAGCAGAAGGAGCTTGCAGCTGTCGAGGCGCCAACGATGAACTTGACGTAGAGGGCGCGCGCGCCGGCGAATGAGGAGGTGAGGTTGTAGTCGAGGGTGGTCTGGCCGGCGAGAGCGGTGGCGAGAATGGGCGTAAGGTTTGCAGCGGAGCCGTCGGGGGAGGCCCACGCGTTGAGGAAGCCATTGGCCTGGCACATGTAGCGGAAGGAGAGCCGGCCGTCGAGGAGGCCGCCGGGAAGGAGCGTGTTCCAAAAGACATACTCGGGGGCGATGCCGGAGTGGGCAAGGGAAGGCGGGGTCGAGGAAAGGGCGGCGATGTTGCTCACTTGCCAAAAGAGGCCCGTCAGGTTCCAGATCCAGTGCTCGTCGATGTGCGATGCGTTGACAAGGCCCGTGAAGTCCTGGAAGTAGCGGTACGTCTGGTTGGCGGGCGGCACCAAGGTAACTTGGTTGGCGGCTGTGGAGACGTTAATCTCAGCGCCGCCCGCGAAGTCGGCCGTGGTGTCGAGCACGCGCCGGTCGCTGTTGGGGCCCGAAGCGGTCCCGGTGACCCCGACGGTGTCGGAGCCTGTCCAAGTGCCGGCGGAGGGCGAGCCGACCGTAACCGTGAGGGCCGCGGCGGAGAAGGTGAGGAGGGCAAAGGCAAGGGGCAGGCCGAAGGCGAGCGCCGAGGCAAGGGAGAGCCGGCGGCGGCTATGTGGTTGGAAGGCGCGGGCGCGGCGCAGGGCAAGACCTCTTGACAGCCAGGGGCAACGCGCTAGATAAGGATTCCACCTGGAAGGGGCTTGGGGTGTGCGGAAGAAGGGCAGGGGTCTAGGGTTCAAATGGCGGGACGGGCTCATGCAATCGGCTCAAAGGACGGAGGGATGCGGGGGTGAGCACAGGCGCAAGCGGCCGGCCGCGCTATGCAGACCGGATGGCGCCGAGCAGGTTCGGCACGCACCGGATGATCGCGGAGCGCGTGGCACCCGGCGAGCGCGTGCTCGACGTGGGCGCAGGCGAGGGCGCGCTCGCGTTGGCATTGAAGGAGAAGGGCTGCAGGGTGGTGTGCCTCGAGGTTGACCCGGGCCAGGCCGAGGCCGCGAGGGCCAAAGGCCTCGAAGTCAAGGTGCACAACATCGAACGGGAGGGCCTCAATGGGCTGGGGCCGTTCGACATCGTCGTCTGCGCGGATGTGCTCGAGCACCTGCTGGACCCCGATGCGGCGCTGAAGAAGCTAAAGGGCGCGCTGGCGCCGGGGGGCAGGTTGCTGACCTCGATCCCGAATGTGGCGTTCTACGGCGTCCGCTTGCGGCTGTTGGCGGGGCGGTGGGACTACACCGACACGGGGATCCTCGACCGCACGCACTTGCGGTTCTACACGCGCAAGACTTCGAGGCGCTTGCTCGAAGAGGCCGGGCTGCGCGTCCGGTACGAATCGATCACGATCGCGCCGCCCACGAGCGCGGTGCCGGCCGTCGTGTCGGGGTGGCAGAAGCTGCTCGAAAACCGGACGTGGGGGACGGCGGTGCATCGCGCGCTCTCGGTTGCGCCCGGGTTTTTCGGAAGCCAGTTCGTGTTCGAAGCGGTGCCGGAGTAAGGCGCGCTACTTGTTGGCTGCGGCTTGCTCAAGGACGGCGAGCGTCTCCTTGGCGCAGCGCGACCATGTGAACATCGTTGCGCGCTCGTGGCCCTTGGCGCGAAGGCGAGCCTGCAGGGCGGGGTCGTCAAGGACGCGTTCGAGGTTTGCGCCAAGGGCGCCGGGGTCGCCGGGCGGGCTGAAGAGGGCTGCGCCCTCGGCGACCTCGGGGAGCGCGCCGCCGCTTGAAAGGACGGCGGGGAGCCCCGCGGCCATGGCCTCGAGGGCGGGGAGCCCGTAGCCTTCGAAGAGCGAGGGGAGGGCGAAGAGGTCCGCGCCGGCGTAGGCGCGGCGAAGCCCGCTGTCGTCGACTGCGCCTGGAGCGGCGACGACCGACCGGATGCCGAGGCGTTCAGCCTCGTCGAAGATCGGAGGGCTCGCCTTCGTGAAGGCGCCGCAGAAAAGGAGCCGCGTGTCCGGGCGGGCCTTATGGAGGGCGGCAAAGGCGCGCAGGAGGGTGAACGGGTCTTTGCGCGCAATGAGCGCCCCGACGAAGAGGATGATGCGGCTTTCAGCGGGCCAATGGAAGGCGGCGCGCAAGGCCGTGCGGGCCTCTTGGCGTTGGGTCTCTGAGTGGTTAGGCCAGGTGTCCGCGCCTAGGTGTACGGTCACGGTGCGCTCGGCGGGGAAGCCCAGCAGCTCGATGACTTGTTTGCGGCTCGCGTCGGAGTCGGCGATGATCCAGTCGCATGCGGACGCCATCCGGCGCGTCGCCGCGCGGAACCGTGCGGTCCACAGCAGCCCCGCGTCGCCCGAAGTGAACGCATACAGGTCGTGCACCGTCATGACCTTGGCAAAGGGGCCGGGGAGCACGCCGAAGTAGGGCCCGAAGAGGACGTCGAGGCCGTCGAGATTCCTGCGCGACCACCGGCGACGCGCGGCGGCGCCAAACAGTCCCGTTTCCGGCTGGATGGCCTGGTGGCCGCCGCGCAGCGGCGAATCCTGGCGGAACGGCTCGCCATGGATCCACACGAATTCCGCGGCGCCCGGCATCGCATCGAACTCGCGAGCCAGGCGGTGGACGTAGCGGTCGATGCCCCCCCGGACGGGGCGGTCGAGTGGGAACGCGATGACGCCGGCCTTCATGGGTTGTACGTCGCCCGGCGCGCGCAATGAGCGGCTCGTACTTCTACCTCGCGCACCGAAGACCTTTTCCCCGCGGCCCTTGAATCAAGGGTGAGGTTGCAAGGTGTCCCAGCCGCGCGCAAAGGTCGCGATCATCGGAGGGTCGGGGGTGTACGACCCGGGCCTCTTCAAGAATGTCAAACGCGTAAGCGTGCACACGCCCTACGGCCCGACCTCCGACGACATCGAAGTGGGCGTCCTCGAGGGCGTGGCCGTGGCGTTCCTCCCGCGGCACGGAAAAGGGCACAAGCTCCCGCCGCACAAAGTGCCCTACCGCGCGAACCTGTGGGCCCTCAAGCAGCTCGGAGTCGAGCGCGTCCTTTCGCCCTGCGCCGTGGGCTCGCTCCAGGAGCGGGTAAAGCCCGGCGATATCGTGCTCGTCGACCAGTTCATCGACTGGACGAAGAAGCGCGATTACACCTTCTTCGACGGCCCAAAAACCGTTCACATTTCGCCGGCCGACCCGTTCTGCCCGGAGCTCCTCTCGCTTTTCAACAAAGAGGCAAAGCGCTTGAACCTCCCCGTGCACAAGGGAGGCACGTACCTCTGCATCGAGGGCCCGCGGTTCTCGACGCGCGCGGAGTCGCGGATGTTCCGGCAGTTTGCCGACGTGATCGGGATGACGCTCGTCCCCGAGGCGCAGCTGGCGCGCGAACTCGAGATGTGTTACCTGTCGATCGCGACCTCGACGGACTATGATGCGTGGGCCGACAAGCCGGTCTCCGTCGACGAGATCTTGCGCGTGCTCGACCAAAACGTCGCAAATTCGCGCCGGCTGATCCAACAGGCCGTGGCGAAGGTCGAGAGGCGGCGCACCTGCCCCTGCAAGAGCGCGCTTACGGGCGCGGGGCTTTGAGGAGGCTGGCCGTGGTCGAGGGGTTCCGCTGCGAGCTGGTCTCGTGGGTCGCGGTGGAATCGTGGGTCGCGTCGCTCGTGGACAAGATGAAGCGGGACGGCTTCACGCCGGAGATCGTCATCGCGATGGCGCGCGGCGGTTTGGTGCCCGCGAGGCTCATCTGCGACCACCTGGTCATCAAGAACCTCTTCACGGTGAAGACCGAGCATTGGGGTCTAACCGCTACACAGGACGGCAAGGCCAAACTCGCCCAGGCGCTGGCGGTCGACGTCAAAGGCCTGCGCGTGCTGGTCGTGGACGACATCACGGACACGGGCCAGTCGCTCCTGCTTGCCCGCGACCACATCGCGAGCCTAAAGCCCGGCGGGCTGAAGACGGCGACGATGCTCCACATCGCGCACTCCCTGATTGCGCCGGACTACTACGCGAAGAAAGTCGAGAAGGACAGGTGGACGTGGTTCATTTTCCCGTGGAATGTGCGCGAGGACCTACGCAACATCGTGCCCAAGGCGCTTGCGGAACCGGCCGACCTCAAGGAGCTCCAAAGGGTCCTCAAAACCAAATTCCAAATCGAGCCCGCCGAGGCCCTGCTCAAGGAGACGCTGGCGGCCTGCGAGGGAGCCGGGTCGGTGAGGGCAAAGCAGGGGCGATGGGTCGCCGTGGACGCGAAGTGAAGGCGGAGAATGTCGCACAACAAGCGACGCGGGAGTTTTGCCCAAAGTTTGTTATACGGCCGTATTCTACTTTCGACTCCGCTGGGGGATGGGCAGACGGTCGGATATCGGATTACGGTGCGCTCGCTTGAGCGCAAGCTCGTGGGGGAGCAGGTTTTTGGGGAGCTCGCGTCGCTTGAGGACGCTTCGGCGCTGAACGATCGGCCATTTCCGCCCGTTCCGGCCGCTGGCAAGTTCGTAATTGTCCTCGAAGAGGAAGACGGGCCGTTCCAAAACGCGCCCCGACGGCCCGAATAATCGGTCGGTCAGGCAGCGGGCGGGTTCTCGCGAGCGTTGCGCGGCTTCACGCGCCGCCCAGCGTACTTTCGCAGGTGGTCCTTCTCGCGGATTTCCTTGAGCAGGCGCGAGAAGGTCTGCGGGTGCTGGAGCATGTAGCTTGCAAAGCTCCAGGTCTCCTCCTTGAGGTTGTTGAGCAGGTCGCAGTTGTTCGTGCACACGTCGCAGAATTTCTCGTTCTTGAGGCGGTGGCGGATCTCTTTCGCCTTGGCGCCTTGCCAAATCTCCGTCATGTCGCCGTCGCGGATGTTGCCCATCTTGTAGTCGGGCCCGAGCAGGTGGCAGGGGAACACGTCGCCCGAGGCGTTCATGTACATCGACTTCCAGCCCATGAGGCACGGGAACGTCCGGTGGCCGTGCATGTAGATTGAACGGACATTGTTGAAGTAGTACGCGTAGGCCGGCTCCTTCTCCTCCATTTCCTTGAGGAACACGAGCATCTCTTGGATGTCGGGGGCCTTCATCTTCACGTCGGAAGCCATCTGTTCGTTGCCCAGGTAGTAGGACGAGATGATGGCGGGCGTGAGGTTCACATGGTCGGTCTTGTCCTTGAGCCCCTCGTAGATGCCGCGCATCTGGCCGACATTGAGGGCCGTGATGATGGCCTCCACGCCCGATTCGAGTTGGGGGTTCTCCTTGCCGATGGCCTGGAGGCGCGCAAGGGAATCGAGCACCTTCTGGTAGCCACCGGGGATGCGGCGGATCTCCTCGTGCTTCTCGCCGATGCCGTCGATCGAGATGTTGACATTGAGGAGGATGTTTTTGCCTTTTAGGTACTCGAGCATCTGGCGGGTGATCTTCTCGACGCGGTCGGGCATGAAGCCGTTCGAGGGGATGGCGATGATCTCGAGGTTGGGCAGGTTGTCGGCGGCGGCCTTGACAATCTCGGCGAAGTTCTGCCGCATGAACGGTTCGCCGCCCGTGAGGTTAAGCCACCGCAGCTTCTTCATGTAGGGGTCCTTGAAGACCTTCTCGATCTCCTCGAGGGACATCTCGTTCTCGGGGACCATCTTCCAGATGGAGCACATGCGGCAGCGGGAGTTGCAGGCCACCGTGGTCTGGAGGATCAGGAAGGTGGGGTGCTCGGGCAGTTCCGCACGGAACGCGACGCGGAATCCGATGCCCTTGGCAAGACCGGGGATGTTGGCAAGGACTGGAGAGGTCATGGGCGTTTCAACCGGGCAGGCGCGGATGTTCCCCCTGCGCTATTTCAAGGTTGGGGGCGGGTGCGCGGCCGTGCGTCCAGATGTGCGCAGATAAGGGCTGGCTTGGAAGGTTGGCAAGATCAGGCGCCCGCCTTGGACGAGCGCGTCTTCCCCTGCGCGATGAGGTCGGCGAGGAATCGCTCGTACTGTTGGACCGACTTGTCGAAGCTGAACACCTCGTGCGCGCGTGCGGCGATCACGGAGCGGTCGAGTTTGAGCAGCGGCGGGATGAGGGCGGCGGCCTCTTTGACGGTCGAATAGTCCGCCCCGCCCTCGGGGGGCACCGCCTCGGGAGAGCCGCCGATTCCTCGGTGGAGGACGGGGAGCCCGGAAGCGGCGGCTTCTACCATGACGTATCCGAAGCCCTCCCAAAGCGCGGGGAACACGAAGAGGTCGGACGAGGCGTAGAGGAGCTGGAGCTCGGCGAATGGGACGTTCCTGAGGAAGCGGACGCGGTGGGCGACTTGAAGGGCGCGCGCGAGCCGGAGCATCGGCCCTTCCTGGTTGCCTTCGCCCACGACGAGGAGCGCGGCGTTGCCGCCGCCGCGGTTGTAGGCGGAAAGGATCTGGACCGCTTCCTTGGGATTCTTGCGTCCGGTGAGGCGCCCGACGAAGAGGAAGAGTTCGCTGGCGCCGTTCGTGTAGAGGTCGTGCAGTCCCTTGGCCCGCTTGCTTGGCGAATACGAATTCGCCTCGACCGGGCCGTAGATGCGCTCCACCGTTCTGCGGTCGTGCAGGAACCGGCCCGCGGCGGCTTCGGCGTGCCCGCGGCGCTTCATACGCGCGTTGATGGCGCGCTCTTCGGAGTCCGACTCGACCACGACGCCGTCGGAGTAGAGGAGTGCGTAGTCCTCGAATTTGTCGTAAAGCGGCGAGATCCACTTGACCGCGAGGTCGTTGAGTCCAGACACGCTGAAGGGATTGATGTTGGAAAGCCGCAGGGCCGAGCGCTCCCCTTCCCAAGTCCCGGACATGTGCGATAGGATCGGGTAGGGGAGCTTTGCGTATGCGGAGCGCGGCAAGAGCGTCATGTTGGATTGGACCTCGACGACATCGAAGGCGCCGTGGCCCTGCGCGAGGACGGCTTTGACCGCGTTCTTCCCAAAGGACTTGGCAAACGCCATGGGCGCTTTCAGCCACGGCACCTGGACGAATTTGATGGACGGATCATTCTCGATCGGCTTCAGGTTGTGCGCTCTCGTGAACACCGTGACGTGGTGGCCGCGGCGCGCGAGGCCGTTTGCAAGGCCCCACGCGAGGGTGCCCACGCCGCCCCAGTGGAACGGCGGGTACTCGGCGGAGAGGAGCGCGATGCGCATGGGGGCCACGGTGGCGGGGAGGGCGGCGCGCGGGTAATGTAGGTTTGGCGGGCGGCGGGCGGTACGCTTCCGCGCGGGTCACCGCTTCTGACCGAGGATCCAGTGCGACGCCTCTTCGAGCGTTTGGCAGCGGAAGTCGGGTGGCGGAAACTGGCCTTCGAGCTCATCGAGCCGGTCCTGGGTGCGGAAGGGCGCCACCCCGCGACCGTAGGTCGTGGTGAGTTTGACGACGCGCACGCCCGCCGCCTTGCCGGCGCCGATGTCCTCGGGGCTGTCGCCGACCATGAACGATTTGGCGGGGTCGATGCCGTACTCGCGGATGCCGCGCAGGAGCATCCCGGGCTTGGGCTTGCGGCAGTCGCATTCCTGGCGGTAGGGGGTGTCGCCCTCGGTCGGGTGGTGGGGGCAGAAGTACACGGCGTCGAGCTTGAGTCCCTCGGCCGCGAGCAGCTCTTCGAGGCGGCGCTCCCCTTGCCAGAATTGGTGCTCGTCGAAGATGCCGCGGGCGATGGCGCCCTGGTTCGTGCACACGACGATGAGGAAACCGGCGCCTTTGAGGCGGCGGATGGCGCTTGCAGCGCCCGGGATGAGCTCGATTTTGGAGGGCTCCCAGAAGTGACCGTACTCGCGGATGATCGTGCCGTCGCGGTCGAGGAACGCCGCGGGCCGTCCGGGGAGGGGCAGAGGCTCACCTCTCCTTGAGCGCGGCGGACTCGACGGTGGCGATGCCGAAGGCGCGGCACCACGCGGCCGAGAAGCGGTTGAGGGTGCCGAGCAGCCCCTCGTCGAACGGGGTGAGGCGCGAAGTCATGGCGGCCGTGACTTCGGAATCGGGGACGCGGCGGTGCGCCTCGAGGTTGCCGTGTTTCTCGCGCAACACGGGGTTCTTCGCGATGGCTTCGACCACGGCGCGGCCCAATGCGCGGCGAAGCTCACGGCGGGAACCGGGAGGCGCGCCGGTGGTTTGCGACTGGGCCGACCCGTCGGGTCCCACCAAGGCGGGCTTGGGCAGGGCGAGCGCGAGGAGGTCGGCAGCCCACACGGGGTGGAGCAGCCACCGCGTGCGCGTGGCGTAGTGGATGTAGAGCGTGAAAAGGCGGTTTCGCTCCCAGAGGTACAGCAATTCGGGCGACGAGGGGCGGCCTTCGGGAGGCAACGCGTGGTGGATGTGCGCTTCGGCGACGAGGAGGACCGAGGCCCCTTGGACGCGAAGGCGCCAGCCCAGCGCAATGTCCTCCGCGTACGCGCGGTAGTCGGGGTCGAACAGGTCTTCGCCCGCCGCGGAACGCCGGACGGCAAGCGCCGCGCCCGAGCCGTAGAAAACGCGCCAAGGATCGAGGGGCAACGGGGTCGCGCAGTTTCGGCCCGCGACGGTGAGGGTCGCCAACCGCGATTGGGCGGGGTCGAAATGTTTGGACGAGGTCGCGTACGCTTCGCCCTCGTTGAGGATGGGCGAATGCGTGCAGGCGAGCGTGCCCGCGCGGCCGTCTAGCAGGGGCCGCACGAGGTTTGCAAGCCAATCGTGCGGGACCCAGGTGTCCTGGTTCAGGAGCACGACGATCTCGCCCTTCGCCTCGCGGTATCCGAGGTTGTTGCCCCGTGCGAAGTGCAGGTTCTCGCTCTGGCGAAGGAGCCTCACCTCTGGGTACTCCGACTCGACAATGTCGGCAGTGCCGTCTTTCGAGGCGTTGTCGACGAGGACCGTTTCGAATCCGGCGAACGTCTGGGCGCGCACCGAATCGAGGAGCCGCCGCACATACCGCGCGCCATTGTAGGTCACGATGATGATGGAGACCTTCGCCGTCATTCTTTGGTCTCCCGCGTTTCGCGGTCGAGGCTCTCGGCGTTTGCCCACGCGCCGCGCGGGGGCTTGGGCACCTCCACCGGAATCTCGATGCGCGGCGACCGGTTGGCAAGTTCCTCGTCCGTTTCGGCGCGCTTGCGCCGTTTGATGTAGACGGCCACAACCACCGTGGCGACCGCGAGCGTTGCGGCGCAGACTGTCGTGCCCGCGGCAAGCGCCGCCTGCGCCTCCGCGCTGGCTTTCAGGGGCGGCGTCCGCGTGAGGTTGACATGAACCATGCCGCTTGGCAGAGCGTCGGAGGGCCTTGAATTGTCCAAGTTGTCGATGATGAGCGAGAAGCTGTCGATGCGCGAGGGGAACGCGAACGCCACCGAAACGACCGTCACGTTTTCCCAGGTTGCGAGCGGCGCGAAGCTGCCGTTCGGATAGGCGCCGAGGAAATCAAGGGAGTGCACGATGTAAAGGTCGAACGGGCCCGAACCGTTGATCGCCACGGCGCTAACTTGAAAGGGCGACCCGTCGGAGGGCGGAAAGATGTCCTCCCGGTAATAGCTCCCTGCAGGCACGCTGATCGCGTCGGAAATCAGCGCGGGCGCGGCGGCCGCAGGCCCTGCTGCGAGCCCCAGAATCAGGGCCGCCGTGAATGCCTGCGCGGCCATTCCATGCAGGCGGCCGCGCGACCCCGCCACCTTCATATAAGGCTCCCTCGATCGGCGCGCGATGGCCCGCCCGTTGCCCACACCCACGGCGGTTGCCGAGGAAGAAGAGGTCATCACCCCGCTGCAGAAGATCCTCGTGGGCACCACGCTCCTCACCTTCATCCTCGGACCCATTTTTTCGTTCGCGCTGTACCTCGTTCCGTTCTACAAAGCCGAGGGAGCGCTTTACCGCGGGGCCTACTACCTGCTTGGGTTCCTGGCCGCGATCCTGCTTTCCGCGTTCATCGCTTGGTTCTGGATGGCCCGCCTGCCCGCGCTGATCGAGAAGCGCGAGGCGAAGCACGCGGAGCGCGCCTTGAAGGAGAAGGAGCAGAAGCGCGCGGACGCAAAGCAGGCGCGCGAGGACGCGGCTGCCGCGAATCGGGACGCATCCGAAGAGGAGTGACGCCGGGGATCCCTTCCGCCTGGGGGCGGGGGCCGGGGGTGCGCACGCCTGCGATGGCGGTGCAGGCCGCAACGATGTCTTCGAGCTGGACGCCCCACGGGAACGCGAACAGGTTTCCGTCGCGCTCGAACGGAGGCTTCACCTTGCAGCACTTGACGAAGAGGTAGATCTCGGGCGGCGTCCCGCGGTGGGCGACCACGGGGCAGATCTCCGTGAAGGCGGCGGGCTTGCCGCCGAAGAGTTCGCCAAAGATGCGCAGCGAGAGTTCGCAGCCGACGACCGCGGCCTCTTCGGGCTTGGGGCGCGCTTCGGGCGGTTGGTCCAGGTAGCGGGTGACCGCGGGTGAGCAAGCGGAGAGCCCGGCGGTCTTGCAAGGGAAGTAGACGAACCGGTGGTCGGAGAGCGCGTCGCCGAGGGCATTCAGGTCGCGGCCATCGTAGGTCGCGAGCACCGGGCGGCCGAATTGGAAAGCGCCAAGGGCGCGGGCCACAAGGGCGTGGAGCTTGGCAGGCTCAGGCGGGGTGAGGTCAAAAACCTGCACGCGGACGGGCACCTCGCGGTGGATGAAGTTGACATGGCCGAACTCGCCCTCCACCACGACCGTCTTGCCGGCGTGAGGGGCGGCCGCGGTCGCAAGCGAGTTGGCGTTCATGACATCGACGCGGGGGTCCTCGAGGTACACGGTCGAATCGGGCAGCGAGAGGACCTCCACGGCATTCACCGGCCGGAAGAGCCCCGCGGTCTTTTCCTTGGCAATGCGCGCGACGGCCGTGTCCTTGCCGTGCCGGAAGATCGCAAAGTCCGTCCTCACGTAGGCCGCGCGGTTGTGGAAGGCGCCCCTTACCGACTCGGCGGTAAGCGCGAATTCAACTTCGACGACGGCCACATTCGAACAGTGCTCGGGGATCACGAGGCGGCGTACGGGGGGGCCTGCGATAAAGGTTCTCGGGGGGTTTTCGGGCCAGGGGCCTCAAAGTTCAACCCTGATGCGCCTGAGGAGCTGGACCGCCTCGTCAAGATCCAGGGTCATCCCGTCCTTTGTGGGGCAGGCGCCCCTCTAGAAGCAATCGCCGTGCCTTCGATCCGCAAAGAAGGGGAGCTCCTTGGAGAGGTCGCGCCGCCCGATCGCCTCGAGGAATTCGTGGCGCGACTGGTGTGCGTCGGGGCCAGGCGAGGGAGTCCGATCGTGTTTGCCCACCGCAAGGTCCGTGGCCATGTTCACAGCAAGCCACGCCTTCTTCGCGGCTTGCCGGACCTTCAGCGGATCCTTCTTGGCATACCCCTCGCGGGCTTCGCCGCGCGCAACATGCAGCACTCCCTCCGCGAGCTGGAGCAGGTTTTGGTGCCTTCGGGTGGAATTCACCGTCGCTCCAGTCATGCGCCGTGAATATCAAGCCTTTCGGGAGAGGTATCCCTAGAATCTCGTGGAGGCACAATGGCTGCGGCGGGAACCGAGCTCCGAAACCTACTTTCCCCCGACAGGCCGCTCCCGCCGGTTGGGGCAGGCGCGTGGCCACACTTGCCGACATCGGGGAGCGCGACGCGATCCGCATGATCCAGAAAATTCTGGGGCGGCGTGCGCAGGAGGCGGCGCGCCTCGATGACGCGGCCGTCGTGAGGCTCAAGGACGGCGCAACGAGCGAGCTTGTCGCAACGACGGACACCTTGACCTTCGCCTCGCACCTGCTGCCGGGAACGCCGCTGCGCCTCTTCGGCTACTTCTGCTGCGCCGTCTCGATCAGTGACCTGGCCGCGATGGGCGCAAAGCCCGCAGGCATGTTGCTCGCGGTTGGACTTCCCGCCACGACGGCGGTGGGCGACCTCGAAGACCTCACCCTCGGGTTCCGGATGGCCTGCAACAAGCTCGACTTCGATGTCTGGGGCGGCGACCTGAAGGAGGCCCCCACGCCGCATGTCACCGGGACCGCGATGGGGACGGTGCCCCGCGGCAAGGCGCTGCGCCGCGCGCGGGGAATCAAGCCCGGATGGGCGCTTGCGACCACGGGGTTTCTCGGCCGCGCCGCGATGGGCGCCCTGCTTGCGAAGAAGGGCGACGCAGTGGGTTTCGAAATGGTCTACATCATCGAGCCGCCCGTGGAGGCGGGACTCGCGGCCGTAAAGGTCGGCGGACCCATCGCGTGCATCGATTCGTCGGACGGGCTATCGGCGTCGCTCTTGCACCTGATCGCGTCCAACCCGGGGATCGGATTCGAGGTCGACGGTGGCGCGCTTCCGGTCTACCCCGGGCTGCGCAAGGAAGCGGGCCGCGAGAAGGCGCTGGAGCTCGCGCTCGACTGGGGCGGCGACTACGAGCTCGTATTCTGCGCGCCAGCTCGGACGATGGAACGGCTGAAGGACGAGCTGAGCGGGCTCAGGATTCCGCTTACTCGGATCGGGCAAGCGGTGGGCGAGGGCGGCCTTTTCCTGTCTCAGGAAGGCGTCCGCGCGAAGATGGGCTTGCGCGGGTTCGAGCACTTCAGGACGCCTGTGACGGGGTCGGGCTAGACTCCAACCTATTGCCGTACAACCTCGCCGCGCGGCTCGCTCTCCGCGAAGATCTCCGCTTCGAACGCCAGGACGGTCGCGCGCGGGCTTTTCCAGAAATCCGGGGGCTGGCCCGCCTTTTGGCAGGTATGCTCCAGGAATTCCTGGGGCGTCCACTTCCATTCGGTGGCGACCTGCGGCAGCAGCAGACCGCCGCGCCGCCCCTCGCGCACGATCAGCCCATGGCGCCCCACGATGACCTTCCTTACCAGCTCCTCCGGCGTGGCCGCCACGATCGCCTTTGGCGCGGTCAGCAACGACACCTCCACCACGAGGCCATCGAGCTCGTCGGCCGTAACCGGCTCGAACCGTCCGTCCTCGACGGCAGCGGCGGTCGCGGAGGCGACGATGGCCTCTTTCAGAGGTAGAACCGGCTCGGCAAAACCGACACAACCTCGAAGTTTGCCTTCGGGGTGGGTGGTGAGCGTCGTGAAAACACCGGCATTGCCGTCGAATTTCTTCGGAAACGCGGGCCGCGGCCCCGGCTTGCCCTTCACGGCCGCCTCGACGGTCGCGCGGGCCGCCCGAACCGCGGCCGCGCCTTCTTCGAGCGTGTAAGCGTGGTCCCTTTCGGCGGCGTGCTTGGCCACAGGGTCTCCTCCCTAAGGGCGTGTCAGCGACGCCCTACTCCTCATCGCCATCGCTCGGCCTGCGCCGCTCGCCGTGTCCGCCGCGGTCGCCCTGGCGCTCGCGCCTCGGCCCGCGCTCGCGGTCGCGGTCGGCAAACAGGTCGACGGGCGGCGGCAGGCTGCCGTCCGCCAGAAGCGGCCTTGACATGAAGATCTGGATGGACGAGACATTCGCCATCTCGCCGTCCTCCCCTTCCAGCACCTCCGTCGCGATCTGGATGTCGTCGACCGTCGCGTCCTTGATATAGCGCCGCCGCACGATTTCGGCCACATCGACGGCTTGAGAAATGGACTTGCCCCGCGCCTTCAGAATTACCACGCCGGCGTCGTTCATCTGCTTGGAGCAGGCGATCACGTAGGTCATTCGCGGCTTGCGGCCGATGTAGACGGTCTTGTCGTCGGGGGCGCGCGGCATCGGGGGGAACCCTTGAGGGGATCGACGCCAAAGGGAAATCAATGTTGCTAGAGTAACGACTCGCTGGATGCCGGCGCCGTGCTCCCTGAGATCGGATGGCCGACAAAACGCGGCGCGGAATCGTCTTGCGATTCCGGAATCGACGACTTTACCGCCCTGGCGGGGGGCGATAGGGCATTTCCGATGGGGAAAGCCGAGATCACCATTGGGATTGTCCCGCCCTTAGGTTGGATTGTCCTGCGGCTGGCGTCCGAGAATTGTATGTTTTCAGTGGTCGCTTCCGACTTCGACCGGTGGCATTTCGATGGGGGTCGACCCGGTAGCGTCACATGCCCTCATCCACGCCCAGCTGCTACCGTCCGCATCTGTGCCGGTGCTGATTGTTCGCATACAGGGCTCCGTTTGGTGAGAAACAGTTCGGTCGGCGGCTTGCAAGTAGCCAATACCGGCGATGGCCAAAACAGCAACTACGGAAAATGCGACCAAGCGGAGTCGCTGCGATCGTTTGCCGGGCACCCATATCACCCCTGGTCCGCACTGGCGTCGGAAGACATTACCAGGTCGGAGCGAACGTGGTAGGTAGTGTGTTGATTGGCGTGGCTCCCTCCGTCACGGGACCATACTTGAAAGTCCGGCCAGGTGGTGATAGTGTTTGGAGAAGTGATGATCACCCGAATATACACGACGCCGTTGGGTGGCGCTTCTATGGTTGAGAGATTCACAACGGCTGTCCAACCTTCAGCCAGTCCCTCGATGGTGTTGGCAAAGGTAATCGGCGTATTCCACATGTTATGAATTGCCACGCGCGCTCCGATCGTTTGGCTCTCATGCATAACGCTGTAATGGTCGTTGAGGGTAGGGTGATCATTATCTTGGTTGTCGTCCTGCGTGGTGCTTTCATTGTAGGGAACGAAATCAAACTCCCCGCAACAATAAAACGTTGGCTCGTTGTAATGATGCACCGCGAATTGTGGGTGTGCGTTCCCAAGGCATTGGCCCGCGAGGATGTCCTCATCGCTGTGAGATTCGGTGCTCGTCCACACCTGGTTGCTACCGGTGTTGAAGGCGTTAACGTACATTCGCCAGTCATTTTCGGTGTAGTCGTGGGCTCCCCCGTTGCAAACGTCCCAAAGCCAGACGTAGTCATGATTGGAACCATTCGCGGTTCGGTCAAAGCTGTAAGTCCCGATGTAGGGATCAATTCCACTGCTCGCGTCTGCCGACGGGGCCATCACGCCAACGAAGCCGATGGTCGGCGTCAGGGATGCGAACAGCATCGATCTTAGCTTGCGAAACGCCAAACTCCCTCCCCGTTGCTTTCTTGGTTCATCCCTATATCATTGTTGGCGAATTTTCTTTCGGGAGTTCCGGTCTCCGGCAAGAGGGGCGAGGGTGGACCGTGCGACGAACCGGGTAAGGCAGCGCAGATCTCGAGATTGGCAAACTCCTCACAGAGCCGCGGGGCGCCGCGAGCTGCGCTGAGCACCTTCCGAACGCGTGGACTCCGGCGACGACCCGAGTTTCGGACCGGGGGAGTCGTCGGGTCAGCGGGGACGATCGTCCCAACAGGTACTTTACGAGGGCTGAGAAAGAACGGAATCGTTGCGAGGTCTTCTGCACCTTGCCTGACGGAACTCCAGCACGTACGGAAGAACGCGGAGTCGCGCTCGAGTCGTTATCACAGATTCACGGCCACAAGCGTCTCGGTCGCCTCGATGCCCTCGACGCCCCGGATCTCCTTGACTACGACGGCGAGCGCGTCGGTAATGTAGTCCTTCTCCAGCCGCAGCACGATGTCCCAGGCCCCGGTGACCGGGCGCGCCTCGACCACGCTTGGGATCGCCTGGAGCGCCTTCAGGACGGGTTCGATGAGCGTGGGCTTGGTTTTGACAAGGACATAGACCGTCTCCATGCCTTCCACCCGCCCCCTGCCTCTATCCGGAAATCTCCGCTGCAGGAGCGTGGTTCGATCGGCCCTTCGCCAGATAAGCGTTCGCGTCTTGCCGTGGAGGCGCAAATATGCGTGGAGCGGGGCGCTTCTCCGCACGAGAACCGGATAGGTTTTTGTAGCGTTGAGCCGACTGCGGCCGGTCTTTCCCGTGGCCGGCCACTCCGCCTTGTGGGCGTACAGCAAGATTTGCCGCCTAGAATACATCCGCGGTGAGGCGCCCGCGGTCTTCGTCCCCGCGCTGCTCACGGCATCCTCCTTCGAGGCGCTCACCTCGGCGGCCGTGATCGAGGGGATCGCCGTGTTCGCGCTGTTGTATGTGACGGGCTTCATGGTGAACGCCCTCACCGACCGCGAACTCGACCTCAAGTACGACTCGTTCAAGCGCGAGATCGGGCAGGCGACCGAACAGCTCGGCGAGCGCAAGGTGCGCGTCATCCTCGTGGCACACCTGGTGGCAGCGATGGCGCTTGCGGTGCACCTCTCGCTTACGCTCCAGGAGCCGCTGCTCTTCGGCCTCGTGGCGCTCGGCGTGTTCCTCGCGCTCGCCTACTCCCTGCCGCCACTCCACCTCAAAGTCCGCGGCGTGGCGGCCCACGCGGTCGCCCTCGCCCTTTCGGCGTTCGCGATCCCCTTCGTGTTCCTCTACATCGTGGCAGCGGGGCGCATGGACTCGGTCGGCTGGGCGATCTGCGTGGCGTTCACCCTCACGCACTACGGGCTCACTTACACGAACCAGGCCTACGACTTCGACGAGGACCAGCGCGAGGGCGTGCTGACGCCGCCTGTGCGCCTCGGGCTCAAGCGCTCGCTGTGGGCGTCGGCCGCGATGGTCGGCGTGGGCCTTCCGCTCCTCACATTCGCCGTGATTTCGCTCGCCCTTTCGCGCGACACGGTCGCTGCCGCGTGGGGGCCCGCGGGCGCCGTGGCAATCGCGGTGGGCGGCAGTTTCCTGCTGTGGCTCGGCTACTCGGTGCCGCTGCGCGGCCTCTCGCGGATGATCACGATTGCAAGGAGCGAGGAGGTGGAGGCCGACGCCGTACCGCGGATCCGCGCAACGGTGAACTACGCGTCCTTCCACGCCTCGGGAATCGCGAGCCTTGCTGTTTTCGGCCTCTTGATCTTCGGGGCAACCTTCCAGGCGCATGTCGTGCTGGAGGCGGCCGGCGCCGACGACCTGCATTTCGTGGGGTCGCCCGCTTACACGGTCGACCCCGGCCAGGGGGCCGGCGCCCAGGCCGACTTCGCGCTGGTCTTGCAAAACGCGGGCGGGCGCGCGTTGCCGGGCGCGATGGTGTTCATTGAGGTCGTCGCGCAGGACGTGGGCTCGCCCATCGCTTATTTCCACGAGCGAATTCCCGTACTGGAGGCCCTGGCGGCAGGCGCCACGCACACCCTTTCCATCGCGCACGTTCCCGTCCACAATTCGGGCCCGGGGTGCACGGTGTCCTTCCACCTGCTCTTCGACGCGGACCGCGACGGCCTCGCCCTCAGAGGCGGGGACACCGTCCAGGCACGCCTTCCGTGACGTCGCGCTTTCACTTCGGCAGTGGGCCTTGGTGCCCGGGCTCCCGTCGTGACCTTGTGCCTGCCAGCCTCATCAACAATTAAATAGCGTCCAGGGGCTCGCGCCTATTCCTCGGGGGCGTGCAGGGTTCCATTGTCTTTCCTCTCGTCGTACCTGCGCGTCTCGCGCTCGGAATACATCAAGGGCGAACTGCCCGCCGTGTTCATCCCCGCGCTGCTCACGGCGACCTCGTTTGGCGCCCTGCTTTCGGTTAATGTCCTTGAATCGATCATCGTTTTTTCGCTGCTCTATGTTACGGGCTTCATGATCAACTCGCTCACCGACCGGGAGATCGACCTAAACTACAGCACCTTCAAGCGCGGGATCGGGACCGCCGCCGGCGAACTTGGCAACCGCCGGATCCTCGGGCTCATCGCGATGCAGGTCGTCGCCGGGACCGTGCTTACCATTGACCTTGCAAGCCGGCTCGGCAATCCGTGGCTCGTGCCCCTCGCGCTCTGCGGCCTCTTTTTCGGCCTCGCTTACTCTGCGGGCCCCTTCGCCTTCAAGACGCGCGGGCTCGCGTCGCACGCCATTTCGCTTTCGCTCTCGGCCTTCACGGTGCCTTTTATTTTCCTCTACGTGGCGGCGCGAGGCTCGATCGACGCACCCGGGCTCCTGGTGATTTCGTCGTTCAGCGTGACCGCCTATTCCCTCGAGTACGCGAACCAGGCGTACGACTTCACGGAAGACTTGCACGCCGGGGTCGCCACCCCCGCGGTGCGCATGGGCCTTCGCAAGTCCCTGCATTTCGCCTTCTGGCTCTGCGCGGCGTCGCTCCCCCTGCTTGCCTTTTCGCTCGCCTTCCTTGCGCTTTCGCGCCCCGCAGTCACGCTCGCGGCTGGCCCGGACGCCCGAGCGCTGGTGGCCCTGGGCGCGGTCGCGGCGGTTGCCGCCGGCTACTACCTGCCGCTGCGGGGGCTCGCGCGGATCGCACGGGCCGCGCGCGAGGCCGATTCCGACTCCGAGGACCTCGTGGCGACCGTGCACAAGGAATGCAACTACTCGGTTTGGCAGGCCGCGGGGGTCACGGGCCTTGCGAGCTTCGCCCTCGTCGTCTTCCTCGTCTCGACCTCGACGATCGGCGGACTTACCGCCGCGGCGGCCACCGGCTACACTTTCAGCGGCGGGACGACGGCCGATTCCTACTTCGACGCAGGGCTGCCGGTGGCCGACATCACCGGCGAGATCGCCGCGCACGGGGCGCCCGCCGGGCTACCCGACCGCGCGATGGTCAAAGCGGAGCTCTTCCTCAACGGAGAGCGGGTGCCCTACGCCACCCTCTTGATTCCTCTGCGATTGCCAAGCGAGGGCGCCTCCGCGTCGTTCGCGTTCCACGCGCTCCCCCTAAGGCTCGGCGGCACCACTCAAGCTCGGCTTACCCTGCTTGTCGATGCCTCGCTCACGGGCTTGGCCGACACCGCAAGCGCGCACGCGACGGTGCCCATTCCGCTGCTCTGAGGGACACCCTCAGAGACTTTCGGGCGGCCTGCCCGGTTTGCCGGGCCGGGTTGCAAGGACCCACCCGACAAGCGCGCCGGCGGCGGCCAGTGCAACGATCACCCAGCTGAGGAGCGGGCTCGACGGCGGCGCCTCGAAGCTGTACGCCACGGAAAGGGGGATGACGGCGCCTGCAGCCTCGGACCGAAGCACGACTTCAATAGCGCCGCTTGCGCCGCTCTCCACCGGGCCGATCCGCATCGAAAACGTGAAATTGGAACGGGGCGGCACGAGGACCGTGGCGTTCGGCGGGTCCATCGACCAGGGGATCGACGGCGGTACGTATCCAACGACCACGGTGACAAGCTCCGCCGTGTTGCCGAGGTTCGAGATCGTGATCGTGCGCGCAAGTGTGCGGGCGCCCGGCGAGGGTGCGACGGTGACCCCCGCGCGCAGGACGTGGATGCGGGGAACCTCGAGGTCGAACGAATTGGTCGCATTGGTCCCAAATTGCGCGTCGGATGCGCTGATGTTGACGGGGTAGGTGCCCGAAAGAGGCGCCTCGGCAAACACCGCAGTCCCGTTGACCACCGCGGACGCCCCTGGTTCGAGGAGTACGGCCTGCGCCGACAGGTTGAGGGTGACCTCCGGCTCCCCCGACGCCGCTGAAAGCACCGCGATGAGGTGCGTGTTCCCGGCGTTGCCCACGCGGAAGTGAAAGGCCGCCGACCCCGCCGCTCCGGCGTCGAGGTGTGGCTCGAGGGGAACGATGGTGATATTCGGCGCCGCCTGCACGCTGACCGAAAGGATTGCGGAGAAACGCAGGCCGGACGTGGCGGAGACCGCGACGACCTCGAGCGTGTAGGGCCGGTCGGCGTGGACAAGGCCCCGGTCTGCAAGCGAGAGCCGCGGGGCGACGGCCGCGCCAGGGGGGAGCACGAAATCGGTTTGGTCGAGCGTTGCGTCCAGGCGCGCGTCGCCCCCTTGGACCGCGAGCGCGAAGGCCTCGTGGCCATTGCCGAGGTTGCGCAGCACGACGGTAACCTGAGACGAGCCGCCCGCGCCCAACGTGATTTCGTTGGGCTGGGCTCTCACGGAGGCGTTGTAGATTTCCTCGACACGAAGGACGATGACGATGGATGTCGAGACGTTCGCGTCGGTTTGAGAAGCCGCCAAGATGGTGAACGAGAATGCGTCGCCCCCCTCGGCCGTGGGCGGCAGGAGCACGTCAATGGAAAGCAGGCTGCCGTTGCGCCCGGCAAGCGCAAGGGTAGCCGAGGGCAGGCCCACTTGTAGGAGGAGGTTCGAGCGGTTCGTGACTGTAAGCGCGTAGGTGTCGGCGTCGGTGCCGCGGTTGTTCACGGACAAGGGGACCGGGATGGACGAATTTCCAAGGGTCGCCGGCAGCGGCGAAAGCGGCGTGGAGAGCGCGACGGAGAGGTTGACGATGACGACGGTGCGTTCCTGAACGTTGTTTAGCGCCGTCAGTTCCTCGACGGACGGCTCGGGCGCAGCGCGCCAGGCAATGCGCTGCGTGCCGCGCTGTGCGGTGAAATTCACGCTAAGCGCGATGGAGCTGTCCGGCGCAAGCGGCCCGAGGGTGGAATTCGAAAGCTCGGTGCGGTTCCCAAGCGCGTCGGTGAATTCGGCGACCGCGCGGACGAGACTGACATTCTCGAAGCCGAGGTTGGAGACGCGCGTAGAGGCGGTCACAAGTTCGCCCGGCAGCGGCAAGTCGTCGGAGAGGTTGAGCGGCAGGAGTGCGATGTCGGGCAAGGGGCGCGTGATGGTCAGGTCGAGCTCGAGGAACGTCACGACGGACGGCGCGGCGCTGGGCCGGACGACCAGGCGCCCGGCGAAACTGCCTTCCAAGGCGGAGGGTCCCACGGCAAGCTCGAGCGTGATGTTGAACGGAGGCGGAGGGCTTGTCGGGAGCGACACGAAGTTCGTGGTCCCCGCGCCCGAAACGCCGACGGGGAGCTCCAGCCAGGCGATGTCGAAGGCCTGGAACGGGGCGCGCGGCGTGGCAACCAGCGTCACGGTAGTCGTGCGGTTGACCGCCAGGGCAAGGCCGGCGATCGGGGGCGCAAGCGCGACCGGGTACGCTTCTACGGTGACGTGCCGCTCGATTGCGGCCGACGGCCGGCCCGCCGCGTCCAGGGCGCGGAACGTGAGCACGGCAGGCCCCGCGTCCTTGAGCGCGTCGAGCGTTGAGCTCGCCTGCAGCGGCGAGGGGCCCGTTGCCACCGTGATGAAGTCGGCCCAGCCCGCCTTGAACTGCAAGGTGACCGACGCGCCGGAGGGCGACGAGCTCGTGAGCGACGCGCTGAAGAGCCGCGCGATCGCAGTCCCTTCGGAGGGCGAAAGCACCTGGATCGTCGGGCGCGCGCCGCCCGAGGGCACGCCGAAGAGAATCGCGGCGAGGAACTCGTCCCAATACCCTTCCGCGGCAAAGCGCGTGGCCTTGTACGTCCCCGGGATGCTGAGCGAGGGCACATAGACCGACATCCCCGAAAGCGGGTCGCGGTACACCGAGTGGCCCTCCTCGACGAGGGACGCGTTGAGCGCTTCTCGCGCGGCAGAGGCGGCCTGGCGCGCGGCGTCGGGCAGCCTCCCGTCTTCGGCAAGGTGCCGCGTGAATTCGCCGAGGTCGACAAGGTCGCGGTTGAACATGGGCGGCGAGGCGTCGCGGGCGTCCATTATGGCGCGCTGCGCTGACGTGCTCGATGCCGTGTTAGGGTTTTCGGCAAGTTGTGCCAGCTGGAGCGCGAGGACGTTCAGGGCATCGGCAAGGGTCGTGCGCACGGCCGAAAGGCGCGTGGCCGACATCACGGCTTCGCCGGCAAGCCCATAGGCGCCCATGTACGCGAGCACAAGTTCGGAGGCGAATGTTTCGGGCGCGATCGACGGGTCGTCGTGCAAGGGGCGCAGCATCGCATCGTACGGCCAGCCGGCAGCAGGCTCGAGGTCTTGGGCCGCGACGAGGAAGTCGGCAAGCCATGCAAGCTCGTAGGCGACCTCCACCTCCTGCATGAGGCAGGCGTCGAACGCGAGGATATCGATGGGGCGCCCGAGGTGGGTGTCGGCGGCCTGCAGGGCCTGCGAAAGCTCCGAGATCGAGAGGTGGTCGTTGTCCCCGAAGTCGTTGCCAAAGCCGCCACTCCACCCGAAGCCGTGGTCCCAGAGCACGACAAGGTAATGCGAGGCGGGGTAGGTGTCGAACCCCCACGAGAGGAAGTCGGCGAGCGTCTGCGGGTCGCCCATGTCGAGTTCGCCGAGGTCGGACAACAGCGTGGAGGTAATCGTGGCGGTGTCGCCGTCAGGGCGCATGAGGTAGCGGCGCGCGCCCGTCCAGTCGCCATTTGAGGTGTCGTAGCCCGCCGACCGGTCGACTTCGACCACGACCGAGACGCCAGCTGCCGGCAGGGCCGACTCCATTTCATTCAGGTCTTGGATCGCGTAGGGTTCGAGGTTGTTGTCGGCGACCATGTAGACAAGGACGGTCCAATTGCCGGGCACGGCGAGCGGTGATCGCGAGGGCGGCGGGACGGACACCCGCCGGTCGGGCGCGCTGCCAATCGCCGCGAAATCGGGGACCCGGAGAGGCAGGGGCAAGCCGCCTCCGGACGGTGGCGGCGCACTTGCGCCCGAAGGGCTTGTCAGGGCCGGAGGCGCAAGCCCGACACTGGAAGCAAGCGCCGTGGGGGAGAGCATGAGCGCGCAAAGCAGCAGGGCGCCGGCTTGTGCCTGCGACAGAGCCACGAGATTGCCCTCCCTGGCGGGGTGATTGCCGCCGGCCGTCGAGCCAGGCCGAGCGCTCAAATACCTTTGGGGCTGGCTCAAAGAAAGCGCCCGATGGAGGCGCCCCGGCGCTCAAGCGACCTTCTTCTTGCGCTTGCGCATCGTCATCACGGCAACGGCCGCGCCGACGGCAACGACAGCAAGCAGCCCCACAATCAAGATCGGGAAGCCACCCTCGCTCGCGGGCTTTGCGGTCGTCACGGTAACGCTCTGGGTCGCCGTCACTTTCCCGTGCCCGTCGCTCACTTCGACGCTGATCGTGTTAACGCCGGGGGGCAGGTTGGTGACCGTGATGGTCTGCGAGTTGCCGATCGGCGTGGCCACCTTGTCGCTGTACCAGGTGTAGGTGAGCACGTCGTTGTCCGGGTCGACCGCCGTGGCCGAGAACGAGATCGCCTGTCCCTGCTCGACGGTGGTCTGGAGCGCGGTCAGGTTGATGTCGTGGGGCAGCTGGTTCGTGTTGAGGATCGTGAGCGTCCACGTCTTGATCGCGAAGGCCCCGTTCCCGTCGGTGATGTTCACCATCACGGCGATCGAGCGGTTGCCTTCGTCGGTGACCTCCGTGTGGACCGTGTAGCTTGCAAAGAGCGCGTTGGTGATCCCCACGCCGTTCTCGAACCACTGGTAGTGCTGGGTGTCGCCGGCGTCCGGGTCGCTCACCACGACGCTGAACGCGCTCGACTCGCCCTCGGAGACGGTGGGGTTCGAAAGCGGGAGGAAGCCGTCGATCTGCGGCGGGTCATTGACCGGGGTCACGGTGACGCGCACCGACGACTTGGTGGAGTTGAGGCCGCCGGTGTCGGTCGCGCTGACCTCGAAGAAGAACAGCCCTGCGGCGTTGGGCGCCGGCGTGATCGTGAGCACCGGGCCAAGGACGGTCACATCGAGGCCCGGGTCGATGCCCGATACGTGATACGTGAGGGGGTCGCCGTCGACGTCGGTAAAGGCCGGACCGAAGACGCCGGAGATGTTCACGTTGTTGAGGTCCACCGTGCCGACGTGGTCCTCGATGATGGTCTGGAAGGGGAGCGTCCCGCGCGGGACGGGGGGGTCGTTCACAGGGCCCACGTGGAAGGTGACGCCCCAGGAGACGCACGAGTTGTTCTGGTCGCAGGCGGTGAAGATGATGTGGTTGTTGCCGTTGAAATTGAGTTCGGGGATGAAGTTGAAGAGGCCGTTCTGCTGGTCGATGTTGACGGTGATGTTGTCGTTGCCCGTCACGGAGTAGGTGAGGGGCGTGCCGTCGGGGTCCTGGAACCAGGAGGCGACCAGCACGGCCGAAAGCGGGGTGTCTTCCGTCATGTCGCGGTCGGTCTGGGCGGGCGGCGAGAGCACGATCGGGATGTCGTCGACGGGCAGCACGGTGACGCAGAGCTGGGCGGTGTTGGTGAGGTTCTTGGGGTCCCACGCTTGGAAGAAGCGGCAGCCGCTGCCCGACCAGTTGGCGGTCGAGGTCACGTTGAGCAGGTGGCCGCCGTACAGGGTAAAGTTGAGGTCGCTCGGGGCGGCCGCGAGCAGCGCGATGCGCGGCGTGCAGTCAGGCGTGTCGCCGAGTTTGCAGTCAAGGTCGAAGAAGAGGGAGTAGAGGTCGAAGCCGATGATCGGGACATCTTCGTTCGTTGTGGTGGTGCCGTTGAGCGCGGTGGGCCGGTCGTTCAGCCACACGCGCAGCGTGTAGAGGCCGTTGGGCGGCAGGTCGCTCACGATCTTCACTTCGATGAAGTACCACCCGGTGGTGTTCGCAAGCTCGGCGGCGGTCATCCGGTAGGAGAATTCCTGCGTATCAACGGCGCCGGTGAAGCCGTTGTTCTTGAACCCCTTTTGGAGGCGGGGCAAGCCGCCCGTGGGGTCGTTGAACAAGCGAATTTGGATGTCGATCTGCGCCGAGGAGGCGTTGACCCAGATCGTGTCGTTCTCCGAGACGAACAGCTTGTACATGTGGATCGGCTCGTAGGAGTAGTCGAGCGCGTTTGCCACCGACGAGGAGTTGGTGTTGTCGGTCACGACGCACGTCGTGGTGAAGTCCTGGCAGGTCGGCCGGCTCGGCGAGAAATACACGAGGCTGAAGGTGATCGAATATGTCCAATTGGCCCCCATGCTCCAAAGCCGCAGGTAGAACGTCCCGGAACCCGGGAACTCATAAGCGTTCGTGGTTAGGGCGCAGGAGCTGTTGGACTCGAAGCCACCGATGGGCGTGGGGGTCTCCATCGCGACACCCGTAGAGTTGTAAAACTCGAAGGAATAGCTGGGCGGGGCGCCGGGACAGCCCGTCGTCGTGAGCTTGATCAGCAGCGACGGCGGGGGCGTGAAACTCGCGACGACCTTGAAGAAGTCCGCTTGGTCGGTGGTCTCGGTGACCGAGTTCGTGACCACGAGGCCGTCGGTCACTGCCGTGGCCAAGGCCAGCCTGTTGTCCCCGTCGTCAATGGCGGAGGTGGGCGAGGAGCTCCATGTGACATTGTAGAAACCGTCGACGTTCACGCACCGCGTGAGGACCAGGTAGTACGGGCCCGCGATGCGCGTGGTGGTGTTGAGGTAGAAGTCGGTGCCGGCCTGGAGGCCGACGGGGGATAGGTGGACGACATCGAAGTGTTCGGGCGTCTTCAGCCACGCCTCGTAGCGTGTGGGGCTGGCGAGGGGGTCGATCCCGATGTGGAAGGAGAGGTCCTGGCCCGTGCTTTGGTTGACGGAAAGGACATCGGCGTCGTTGTGGCTGCAGTCCATGAAGAACTCCATCTTCTGCGACATGTTGGAGGTGACATCGAGTGCCGTCGTGTAATTGTTGAAGGTCTCGTCGAACACCTTGCTGGGGTCGTAAGACTGGGCCATGGGCGCGGCGGAGGCCGAGGGCAGGGCCGCAAGCGCCCCGGCAAAGAGGGCGATAGAGATTCCGGTCAAAGCAATTGCATGTCTTTTCTGCATCCAAACCACCGAAAACGCCGCACCCAGACGGGTACTGGAGTGCCTGCGCATCCGGAAAGTGGTTATTTGAGCCTTTTGGGGTAGAGGATTGAAGAGCGTCACCGGCGGCGGCCGACGCTTACCGCGCAGGCGGCCGCGGCAAGGGCAAGCAAGGCCGCCTCGATACCGAAGCCGGGCAGTCCCCCTTGGACCTCGAAGGTCGATGCGTCGGTGGAAACGAGTTCGCCGTCGGAGACGCGCAGCTCTACGGTGTGCTTCCCGGGGCCGAGGTTGTCGAGCGAGAAGGAGGGGAGCGACGAGGCCTGCGTACCGTCGACGATCCAGGTGATGTTGACGGCGGTGCCGTCGGGGTCGATGGCGCGGCCGGAGAAGGTGACGAGCTCACCGGCGTGGAACACCTCGTCGCGGGGCGCGAGGATGGAAGCGAGCGGCGCTCGGTTCGTGTCGGAGACGAAAATCGGCACCTGCGCGGAGGCCGAGTAGTTGCCGTCCGAGACGGTCACCGTGAGGACATGGAAGCCTGCGTCGTCGAAGGTAAAACGGTGGGAGAAGGTGCGGTTTGCAGAGAGGGGCGTGGCGGCGCCCCCGTCGAGCGAAAACGAATAGACCAACGCAAAGGTCGGCGTGTCGATGTCGGTGGCTTCGGCGCTGTAGGTGAATACGACGTCCTCGCGGCCGACGAGCTGGCTGGTGGGCGCGCGGAGCGAGGGCGGGTCGTCGACCGGCTGAACGCGTATGACCACGGGCACGGACGCGGAGGCGGTCCCGTCGGAGGCCGTGAGCGTCGCGTCGACATCCCCGAAGAAGTCGTGCGCGGGGTAGAGCGACAGGTTGCCCGCTAACACAAGGGACCCCACGGTCGACGGGGAAGCGAGCGAAAACGTGATGGGGTCGCCGTCGGGGTCGACGGCGGTGCCCGTGAGGGCGAAGGTGGCTTCCGCCGCCGTCGAATCCTCGAGGAGCACGAAGGGGCCGACCGGGCCCGCGAACCGCGGCGCGTCGTTGACCGGGCGCACTTCGACGGCGATGGTCAGGTTCGCCGCCGCGCCGAGGCTGTCGCGCACGAAGAGGGTGAGGGAGAAGTTGCCGTTCGCATCGGGGGGCGCCGAAAGGTCGAGGAAACCCGTGCGGAAAGCCGCGACCAATGGCGCCTCGGGCGCCGAGGAGACGAGCACCCACAGGTCGCCCTCCGGGTCGACCACGGCCGTGGAAAGCGACAGCGTGGCGTTGGTGTCCTCGTTGAACGCGAACGATGCGGCGCCCGGCGCCAACCGCGGCGGGTCGTTTACGGCCACAAAGGTGAATGGCAGGTCAATCGGCTCGGAGCGCCACCGGTCGGTCGCCACAACGCGCACGGCGGCGGGGCCCGACCAGTCGGGCGCCGGCTGCACGGTGAGCGTGTGTCCGTCGGCGCCAAGCAGCGCGACGACCTGGCCTGCAACCACCTGCACCGAGTAGCGGAGCCCCTCGCCTGGCGGGTCCTCCGGGACCACGGAGCGCAGGTCGACCACGGCAGGCGTGTCCTCAAGCCCCGTCAGGTTCCACGACGGGTCGAGGAGCGCAGGCGGCGGGTCGATCGAGATGTTCAGGAGGTAGTCGAAACTGAGGTTCGTCGTGAGGTAGTACGACGCGTTCGCGGCAAAGATGTCAAGGTAATAGAGGCCGGCGTCCGGGACCACGACATTGATGCGCTCATCCGGGTCGAAGGTGAACGACCATGAAACGCGTGAAAAGGTGTCATTCCAGAAAACGGCCTGCAGGTCGGGCGCCCAGCGCGTGGCGTTGAACCCGATGGTGTGCAGGGAGACGTTGATCGTCGTGTTGGCCGGCACGTTGAACACGAACATGTCGCGCGTGTCCCAACGCGAGAGGTTGTTCAGGAAATGGCCGTTCGAGGCGGGCGTCGCCGTCGCGGGCAGCCCGTTGCTGTCGGAAAAGACGCGAAGGACCGCCCACGCCATCGTGTAAGTGGAAGAGCCCGCGTAGGACATCACGCGCACGTAGTAGGTCATGGTGGTGCCGGCAAGGGCCGCCGCGTACTCCGTGCCGAAGGGCGTGGTCGCAGAGCCGTCAAAGACGGCAAGGCCGCCCTCGAGGTGGTAGATGTAAACGTCGAGGTCCGCGGTGTTGGGCGAAGTGAGGTTGATGAGCAGCGCGTCCGAGGCGGTGGCGCCGGCCGTCAGGTTCACGGAGAAGAGGTCTCCAAGGTCGGTGACCTCCGTGACGTTGCCATTGACCGACCCGGAGGGGAGGCTGAGGGCCGTCGCGTTTGCAAGGTCGTTGTCGTTGTCGCGGGGCAGCGGCGACCCCGATGTCCAGTTCACGGTCACGGCCCAGGCGTACGTGGCATCGGAAAGCAGCTGGAGCAGGTAGTAGCCGGTCTCAGGCACCACGAAGCGCGAGACGTTGATGTCCGTCGGGTTGCGCGTGAAGACCTCGTCGAGGAGCACCTGCTCGGGGTCGAATACGCTGAGGCCGCCCGCCCCGAAGAGCGAGCCGGTGGCTTCGAGCGTGACCGTGAGCGTCTCGGGGCTCGCGTCGGAACGGTTCGCGAACACCTTGAAGTACCGCGGCGACTGGGCGCCAAGGGTACCCGTGACCGAGACGTCCGGGAAGAGTTCCTGGGCGAGCGCCAGGTCGACGGAAAGCGGGTGCGCCCCCACGGCTGGCTTCAGAGGCGCAGGGGACGGCGACTTGGCATCGATCGAAGGTGCGCAAAGCGCGGCCGCGCCAAGCAGGGCGAGCGCAAAGACGGCGGCGCCTGCAAGGCGCCTGCCCACGCGCGTTCCTTCCCCGCGGGCCCGGGGGGAGGGCCCGGAGATCTTACGCCACCCGCCTGCGGCGCGACATGATCGCCCCGACGGCGGCCACGGCGCCCAGGGCGCCCACCACGATCGGCGTGTCGAAGCCCGGTGACTTGACGGCAGGCTCTTGGATCGTGACATTCACGCTCGCGGTCACCTGGCTCACGCCGTCGCTCACGGACAGCTGGATCTTTTGGGTGCCCTTGGTGTTGAAGGTCACGGAGCAGGTGGCGCCGCACGGTTGGCCGTCCTGGCCGACGAGCGGGGAGCCCGTGCTGTCCGTCCACGTAAAGGTGAGCACGTCGTTGTCTGGGTCCAAGGCCGACGCGAAGAAGGTGACCGGCTTGCCGGTCTCGTAGCCGCGGTTCCCTTCGAGCGGCGCCGCGATCGTTACGAGCGGCGGGCGGGGCAGGTCGACAACCGTGACGAGCCAGTAGGTCGAGATCGTCCCGCCCACGCCGTCGTCGGCGACAACCGAGAGGTTGAACACGCGGTCGTTGCCCGGGTGCGACATGTCGAAGGTCGCTACGAAGGTGTAGGTCGGCAGCGTGGTGTCCAGCGTCACCCCGTCAAGGAACCACCGGTAGGTCGGCTGCAGGTGCTCCGGGTCGACAGCGTCAATTTGGAAGCTGCGGCTTGCGCCCTCTTGCAGCGTGAACGCGACAGGGTCGGGGTTCCTTGAGACGAGGCGCGGCGGGTCGTTGATCGAACGGACGATGAGGTTGATCTCGACTACGTCCGACGGGTAGGGCTGCGGCGGCACGCTCGACGAGAACTTGATCGCCTGCACCTGGATGGTCTTCGCGCCGTTCCAGTCGGCGGGCGGGGAAAGCTGCAAAGACCCGTTGAAGATCGTGAACTGGATCTCGCCGTTGCCCGAGATGAGGAAGTTGAGCGGGCTCTTGTGCAAGGGGTCGTCGGGGTCGTAGAACACCGTGTTGAGGTTGAGGGCAGGGCAAGGCATGTCCTCGTCGCACGACACGTTGGTCGAGGTCATGCGGGCCCGCGGCGCGTCGAGCAGGTTCGTGATGTTGAAGTGCAGGCGCAGGGTCACGTTTACCGTGCCGTCGAAGACGTTGACGTCGACCGGGTAGTCGCCGTTGAGCGTGGTGGTCTGGAAGTCGGGTACGGTGACGATGCGGATCGTCGTGTCGGTGAAGCTGAGCGTAATGTTGGGGTCAGCGACCTGGGTGATGGTGAGGGGGTCGCCGTCGACGTCGCGGATGTAGTTGATGAGCGGCAGGATCACGACCCCCTGGTCCTCATTGAAACGTATCGATGCGTTCGTGACGAGGTACGGCGGGTCGTTAACCGGCAGGTACGTGATGTTCCAGTACTGGGAGACGTGGTTACGCTGCAGGTCGGTGGCCTGCACCTGGAATGTGTTGGTCCCGGACCAGTTCATGTTGTCGATGACCGGCGTGGCGTTGAAGTTCGTGTAGGGCCGGATCGTGACGAGCCCATTGGATTCGGTCAACGAAAGATTGGCGGGGCCCGAGGGCGTGAAGGTGTAGCTGAGGACATCGCCCTGGAGGATGTCCGGGTCGTAGAAGAAGTTCTTGAGGTCAAAGACGCCGGCGCTCGTGTCGCCTTCGTTGAGGGTGACGTCGGGCAGCAAGTTGGTGATCACGGGCAGCTCCCACTCGGCGTTGTAGGTGGGCAGGCGCGAGATGAGCAGGTCATAGCTCGTATGCATGTTCCAGTCCATGTGCCAGAAGACCTGAATCGTGCGGGGCGGCGTCCCGGGCAGGTTGAATGCCCCGATGAACCCGTCCTGCATCGCGGTGACTTCGATGATGTAGTCCCCGTCGGCGGCGACCGTCGCGCGCACCGTGGTCGTGTTTTCAAGGTGGTCGAAGGGCAGGCCCATCTGGTAGTCGAGGTGGTAATTCCAGGACCAGTTGAGGAGCTGCATGCCCGGCTGGTAGATCCCGAGCCAGATGAGCCCGAGGGTGGCGTTGCTGACCGACTTGTCCGGCGAGGTGCGCGGCGGCATGTTGTAGGTGACCTCGATGGTCTCGCCGGCGCGGGCGGTCAGGCGGTAGAAGTCGGAGTGGTCGTCGGACTGGTCGATGGTAAGGCCGGTGTAGCGGCCCCAGTCGGTGGAGGCGGCTTGGCTCGGCTCGTTGTTGTTGTCGCTGCCGGGCCGGCTGGCCGAGGTGTCGAAGGTCTGGATGAGCGAGTAGTTCCCGGTGTTGTTGTAGTCCTCGACCTCGATGAAGTAGATCCCGGTGTACATGGCGGTCGCGGCCACCTCCTCGTGGCGCGGGTCGGGGTTGAGCGTTAGGTTGTAGGGCGCGTCTCCCTCGAACGACGAGTTGAGGATGTCGAAGTCCGCGGTGCTGCCGCCCGGGTGGAAGAAGTCGCGGTAGCCGAAGAGCCACAGGTTGAGGTTTACCGGCTTCAGCGGGTCATCGCTCGTCTCGGACATGTTGAACACGGCGCGGTCGCCCGGCGAGGTGCCCGAGCCCTTGGTCATGTTGAACCAGAACCAGTCGGTGTCGTCAAAGGTCCGTTCCTTGTGGATGTTGAGGAGGCCTCCGGCGGGGAACCGCGGGATCAGGGTGAGGTTGAAGTGGAGGTTGTAGGCCACAGCCGTCGTGTTGGTCGTGCGGAGCATGATGTAGTAGGTCCCGGTGTAGGGCGCGAGGATGTTGAAGGGCTCGACCTTGCGGTTGGGCGCCTCCGACTTCTCGATCGGCTTGCCGATGGGGTTCGACGGGCTGTAGCCGGTGTCCTCGGTGAAGATGCGGATGATCGCGTCGATTTGCGTCGGGTCGTTGCTGTTCCAGTTCGTGATGTCGAGCCAGCCGGAGGCCTCGTGGAAGGCCTGTGACGCGGTGTCGTGCGAGGCGGTGAAGCGGTACCACATGGTGTCGGGGTTGAGCGTGTTGGCCGAGTTCGCAGGGTCCACCGACTCCTGGTCGAGGGCGCCCGCGTAGTCGCCGCCGGTGATCGAGACGGGGTCAGTCACCGAGATGAAGAGGTCGTACTGGCCAAGGCCATACCAAGCCGAGACGTTGATGTAATAGGTCGCGGAGGGCGAGATGGGCGTGAGGATGTTGTTTTCCTGCCAGATGAGGTTCGTGAAGGGGGCGATGTTCCAATCCAGCATGGTGTCGGAACTCGGGATTCCGGCGTAGGTGAAGAGTTCGAAGTCCGGGGAAACGCGCTGGCCGCCGCCGAAGGGCACATAGACCGCGCCGATCGTCCGCAGGCGCACATCGAGCACTTTGCCCCGCGCCAGGTCGATCTTGTAGTAGTCATTCCGCTGGGAAGCGGGCGCAGCGGCTGCAAGCGTCCCGCGGATCGGCTCGATGGCGCCGCTCGTCGCGTTGCGGGCGCCGAAAAACGAACCGGTGGTGTTGTAGAGGACCGTTGCGGCGGTGGTGTAGTCGTGGCCTCCTTGGACGAAGGAAGGGGTGATCACCTGGGGCGTCGGGGCGGCAAGGGCGGGCAGCACGAAGCCCCCCAACCCGCCGGTGACAGCAAGGAGCGCGACGGCGACAACAATGCGGGCAGAGCTCGATTCGTTTTTCTTGTGGTTCATCGCATTCACCGGGGCGGAGTTCATAAGCAAGCGGATGGGGTTCGTCACAAAGCTGCCGATATAACACCTTTTCCCCAGGGTTCACTGAGAAATGCGATGCCTGGCTAAGCCGTGGAAAACCGAATCCGCTTAGCGGAAGGTTCGGCGAAGGGCAATTAAGCGTTTTCAAACGTTAATCGAAAGGTAGGGGTAGCGGTGAACGCCGGGGTCCCGGAAGGCGCGCTCAGGGGACGCTGGAGGGGGTTTCGGGTGGACCAAGGGCCGAGTGGCTCTTGGCGAAGGCGCGGGCGGTGTCGATGCGCCGGACGGGAGCCGGGTGGGAGTAAAGGAGCCGCTCGAGCAGCGGGTGCGGCTCCTCGTCGAGCAGGTTGAGGTCGCAGAGCCGCTTCATCATCGACTCGGCGGCCGCAGGGTCGTTGGTCACCACAAGCGCGAAGGCGTCTGCCGCGGCTTCCGCGCGGCGGGAGACCCAGGAGAATGCGACGCGGTCGAGGATCCCGATGATGGACACCGTAACGAGCAGGAGCGGCACGACGGCGACGTCGGTAACGCCGCGGACGGCGAACCACGTGCCGGCCTGGCCGAGCGCGAGGCTAAGGAACCAGATCTCTGGGAAGACGAGGGCCAAGGTGAGCGCGAAGAACTTGGCGACATCGCGGTGGGCGAGGTGGGCGACTTCGTGGGCGACGGTGAAGCGGACTTCGCGGGGGTGGAATTCGCGAAGGAGCGTGTCGAAGAGCACCACCCGGCGCGTCCGGCCGATCCCGTGGACGAAGGCGTTTGCGCGCGGGGACTTCGCGCTCTCCTTCATCACCACGACAGAACCGATGGGCGGGACGCCGCTGCGCGAGGCGACCTCGAGGATCGACGAACGCAAGGCCCCGTCGGGGAGCGGCTCGACCTTGTAGAAAATCGGCAGGAGGAGGTTGGGTAGGACTGAGGTGGAAAGGAGCAAGTAGAGCGAAAAGAGGCCCGCCGCGACGAGCCACCACGCATCGAAGTGGCGCACGACAAAGAAAAACGGCAGGAGGATGGCGAGCGCGAAGAGCGTGCCCAGCATGACGCTCTTGAGCGCGTCCTTGGCGAACTGCGAAACCCGCCGGTGCGTCATGCCCCACCGCTTCTCGCGCAAGTGGCCCGAGTAGAACCCGACCGGGAGCGTGAGGGCGGCAAACAGCAGCGCGAAGAGGACGACATAGACCGTGTCGGAGAGCAGGAGGCCGCCGCCGGCCGCGGCGCTTGCAAGGTCGGCCATCGCGCGCGAGGCGCCGCTCGCCCAAAAGGCGAACGCGGACGCGAGAGGGAGCGCGGTACCGCCCAGAATCGAGATGCGCCTTGAGCCCCGGTCGTACGAGCGGGCCTTCTGCCGTGCGACGGGGTCGAACTCGTACGGGAACGTGGGAGTGAGGAGCGCGGGCGCGGCCACGCCGACGCGATCACGCGGGCGGGGTAAAAAGCCCGCCTGGAACGGCCACCCGCAGCGGCTCGCGCCGCCCGCGCGCCGCCTTTAAGTCCAAGCGGCCTTTCCGGCGCTTGTCCAGGATGAGCGAACCTGCGGTCCGTACCATTGGCCTCGGCCGGGACTTCCGGCGTCGGCTCGACAAGAGCGCACGCAAGGAAAGGCGGGACAAGTTCGAGATGACCCGGGCGCTCGACGATGTGAACGTCGAGATCCCGCGCGGCGAGCTCTTCGGCGTCCTTGGCCCCAACGGCGCCGGCAAGACGACGCTCATCAAGATCCTGTGCACGCTGCTCCTGCCCTCGCAGGGGCAGGCGTTCGTGGCCGGCCACGATGTGACCAAGGACGTCACGCAAGTGCGCCAGAAGATCAACATGGTCTCGGGCGGCGAGACGAGCGGGTACGGCATCATCACGGTCCGGGAGAACCTGTGGTTCTTCTCGCAGCTCTACGGCGTTCCCTCGGAGGAGGCCAAATACAGGATCGACACGCTCGGCGAGATCCTCGGGCTCACGGCGAAGTTCGAGGTGCGGGCGAACCGCATCTCGACGGGCGAGCGGCAGAAGATGAACCTCATCCGAGGATTCGTGTCGGACCCGGAGGTGCTTTTCCTCGACGAGCCCACCCTCGGCCTCGACGTGAACGCCGCACGCCAGATCCGCGCATTCGTGTCGAAATGGGTCCGCGAGAAGCGCGAGAACACCGCGCTGCTCACCACGCACTACATGGCGGAGGCCGACGAGATGTGCGACCGGGTGGCGATCATCGACAGCGGGAGGATCATTGCGTGCGCGCCGCCCGGCGACCTCAAGAGGATGGTGCAGGACGACGTGATCTTCACGCTGCGCGTCGGCGTGCCTCCCGGCGCCGCGCTTGATTTTGTGAAGGCCGTCAAGGGGGTCCGGTCTTGGTCGGCCTCGATGGCCATCGACGGCAAGACGGCCGACCTGAAGCTCATCTTCGACAACGAGGCGGCGATCGCCGACCTGATCAGTGAGCTCGCGGCCCGCAAGATCGAAGTGATCTCGCTCAACAAGACGGCGCCAACACTGGAGGACGTCTTCGTAAAGCTCGTCGGCCGCGGCCTTAGCACGGACGACCTGGTGGAGCCGATGGCGGAGGCGAAAGAGTGAGCGTTCGCGCGGTCGACCGCGAGCACCCGTTCGCGGCATTCCAACGGGGCCCGAACGGCGAACGTCTCCACCGAGGGAAAGTCGGCACGTTCATCGGCGCGTGGAAGGCGCGCACCTTTGTCCGCCTCAGCGGTCTCCGCGAGCCGTCGTGGGTGTTTTTTGAAACGTTCCTGCCGATGCTCGCGGTCATCGCCTACCTCTACATTTACCGGTACCTGGGCGCGCCCGAGCGGTTTGTGTCGTTCGTCGTCCTTGGAGGCGCGATGGTCGCCTTTTGGCTCTCCATGCTCTGGGGGATAGCGAACCACATTTTCTGGGAAAAGCAGTCGGGGAACCTTGAGCTCTACTTCATCTCGCCTGTGTCCCCGATGGCGATGATGCTAGGGATGGCAACAGGGTCCCTGATCTCAACGACGATGCGCGCCTCGGCAACGATCGCCGCCGGAGTTCTGCTCTTCAATGCCAAGTTCAACGGGGACGGCGTGCTGCCCGCGGTCGCCATCATGGTGGTGACGCTCGGGGCGCTCTACGGCCTCGGGATGATGTTCGCCTCGGTCTTCCTCGTCTACGGCCGCGAGGGCGAGCACCTCGCCCAGTCGCTCCAAGAGCCGGTGTTCTTCGCGGCGGGATTCTACTACCCGGTGAACACCCTGCCGGTCGCGGTTCAGATCGCCGGCGCTTTTGTCCCGCTGACCTTCGGGCTCGACGCGATCCGACAGGTGCTGATCCCGGGGATCGTCGGGCTGCTGCCCGTCTGGGCCGAGACCGTAATCCTCCTTGGAATGCTCGTGGGCTTCGCGCTTGGCGCCCACTACTCGATCCGCTTTATGGAGCACCTCGCCAAGCGCGAAGGGAGGTTGACCCTAAGGTGGCAATGACAGGCGTTGCCAAGGGCGCGCAGCCAAGCGCGTGGAAGAGCTTCAAGGGCGGAGCGTGGCTGGGCTGGCAGATCGAATCGAACTGGACGGACCCTTGGCTCTTTGCGCTCTACTCGGTGGTGCGCCCGCTCGCGGGGGTCGGCATCGTGGTTTTCATGTACCTCGCGGTCGCGGCGGTCGCCGGGATCACCAACCCCGACCAGCTCGCGTTCGTGTTCGTGGGGACGGCGTTCTTCATGTTTGTTGGGCAGGAGCTCTACGGAATCTCGCAGGCGGTGCTCGACGACCGCGAGCACTACCGGACGCTGAAGTACGTGTACATCACGCCCACATCGATCTACATCTACCTGTTCGCGCGGGGCCTTGCCAAGGTCGCCCAGACTTCGGTCTCCTGCGTCGTGACGCTGGTTGTGGGCGCCGTCGTGCTCCACATCCAGTTCACATCGTTCAACCCCGTGCTGCTCGTCGTGTCGCTGGTCCTCGGATTGCTGGGCATCGCAACCTTTGGGATCATGCTCGCCGGAATCACTCTGCTCACGGCGCGCCACGGTTTCCAGATGGGCGAGTCGGTGGCGGCGATCTTCTTCCTGCTCGGCGGCGTCGTCTTCCCGATCAGCATCTTGCCGGGCTGGGTGCAGACGGCCTCCTATGCGGTCCCGGTCACGTATTGGATCGAAGCCATGCGCAGGTCGCTCATCGGGAGTGCCGGCCAAGCCAACTCGACGCTTGCGAACATGCCAACCGAGGTGCTGCTCCTCGCGATCATCGTGACGACGCTCGTCTTCTTCGCGGCGTCGATCCTGATCTTCCGCTACTTCGACCAGGCGGCGCGGCGCAAAGGCCGGATCGACATCACAACGAGCTACTAGCGCGGCGCTACCCTTCGACCACTTGGAGCGTCTCGTTCATTTCGCGAACCGCGCGCAGCGCAATGGTCGCCGCAACGCGGCGCGCGTCGTCGACGAGCGAGCCGTCGCCCGCAAGCGTCACTCCAAGCGTGACGGCCTCTTCCATCGCGGCAAGGGCGGCGGGCGTGTCGAAGTCGTTGTCCATGGCCTTGCTGAACCGCGCTTGCAGGCCTTCGATGCGCGCGATGTCCTTGCGCGGCACCTGCGAGGGCTTGAGCAGGGGTCCTTCGCCGTCCTTGAGGCTCTCGCCCCAGGCCGCGAGCCTTGCGGTGCCGTTTGCAAGCGCGTCATAGCGCTTGCGCGCGGCGGCCATGGCCTCGGGCGACCAGTCCAAGGTCTCGCGGTACGGGACCGAGAGGAGCAGCAAGCGCAGGGCGCCAGGCGGGTGGGTAGAGAGCACCTCGCGGACGGTTACGAAGTTGCGCAGCGACTTCGACATCTTCGTCTTGCCGATCGTGACGAACCCGTTGTGCATCCAGAACCTCGCGTAGGGCTTGCGCGTGAGCGCGTCGCAGATGGCCGCCTCGCTCTCATGGTGCGGGTAGATGAGGTCGCGGCCGCCCCCCTTGATGTCGAGCGGGTGGCCGAGGTGCTCGCGGCTCATGACAAAGCATTCCACGTGCCACCCGGGCTTGCCCCTGCCCCAGGGCGAGTCCCATGAGGGGTCGCCGGGCTTGCACTCCTGCCACAGGGAAAAGTCGAGCAGCGACTTCTTGCGCGAAGTCGGGTCGCTCGCCTCCCGCGCAATCATCGACTTGATGTCCTGGTGGGTGAGCGTCCCGAACGCCTTGGACTTCGTGTGGTCGAAATACACGAAGGTGCCCACGGCGTAGGCGGCCTTCGCGTCAAGGAGCGCGCGTGTGGCCGAGATAATCTCGCCCACGTGTTCGGAGGAGCGCGAATAGATCGTGGCGCGCTCGACCTTCAGCAAGTCCATGTCGGAGAGGAACTCGCCGATGTAGTCCTCGGCCACCTTGAGGGGGTCGCGGCCCTGCGAGGCCGCCTTGGCCGTGATCTTCTCGTCGATGTCCGAAAAATTCTGCTGGAAGAGCACGTCGAAACCCTGCGATTCGAGGTGGCGGCGCACAATGTCGAAGAAGACATAGGAGCGCGCGTGGCCGACGTGGGCGAGGTCGTAGACGGTGGGTCCGCAGACGTACATCCGGACGCGGTTGCCGCCTTGGACACTGAATGGCTCGACCCTTTGGGAGCGCGTGTTGTAGATTCGCTGTGGCACTGCGCACCCGGCCCCCCCGCGAAAACCGGACGTGCGCGATTTAATGCTTGGCTCGCACGCCTGAACGATTCAAGACGGGGGCTATCCTTTTTCGAGCGCCCCGATGGCGCAAATGGCCGGTACCGCTTCGGCGCCGACGGAGCGGTCGCCGCGCGTCATCCGCACGGTGGCAAAGCCCGTCTGGAAGCCGTGATCGGTGAGCAGAACTTCGACGTCGGGGCGGCCCGAATAGACTCCAAGTTCGACGGACTGGCCTGCGAGTTTGTCAAGGACGCCTTCGAGCAGGCAAGGCACCGCCCAGTCGGCATGGGCGGGGTCAACGATGAACGGCCCGACCTCGCACCCCTTGGGCGACACCTTTGCGAGGAGGTACCCGACAGGCTTGCCGTCCGACCCGCGCGCCACGAGTCCGCCCATGGGGTTGTCCCTCGCCACGCGTTCGAGCACGCGCGCGCGGTCCGACCCGAAGAACTTGCGGTCGATCGGGAAGAGGTGGTGGAGCGTGAGCGCGTTCACCGGGAACACGGCGCAGTCCTTGGGCGCGTGGGTGGGTGGAGTCTCATGGCTGCTGTGCCCGAACCCAATCCAGCGCCGCGCCCTGTAGCCATCGTTTGCAAAACCGAACTTCCCGTAGAGGTCGACCGTGTTCTCGTAGGCCCAGAGCCGCACCGCCCTTGCGCCCGCGCCCTCGAGGTAGGCGATCGCGTGCTCGACGAGCGCGGCGCCAAGGTGGAGCCCGCGCAAGCGCGAGCTCACAATCACGTTACCGATCCACCCGAGGTCACCGTAGAGCATGGTCGTGAGCAGCCCCGCCCGCTCGCCGTCGCGCTCGACAACGAAGCAGCCGTCGGGTGAGAGCGCGCGGAAGCGCTCGAAGTCCTCGACGGTGAAGCCCCACCCTTCGGTGTCCGTGAGCGCGACGGCAAACGGGAAGTCGCCCTTCGCCATCGGGCGCACGCCGGCGGGGGCCACAGGCGCGCCTCCCCGTGACCTGCCGCGCGTCAGCGCGCGCGCTTTTTGGGCGCCAAGACCGCTACGACCTTGCCGCCCACCATGTCAAACCCCTCGTCGCACTCGTGGCCGCCGTAGGTGAGCGGCTTTTTGTCGCCGCGCTGGGACTTGATCGTGCAGGGGCCGTAGCCGTCGTCCTCGGAGCCGTACCATTTGTCGCAGTCGCGGCAGTGGAGCGCCAAGGGAAGCCCAGCACCCGATTCCTCCTGGCGGCAAATGCACCTTTCGACGGCGGCGGCGCGTCGGGGCGCCGTGGGATTTGGGTGCACCGCTTGGGTCCAAGATCCAATCTCTATTAGGCCGAGGGCACGTGGGCGGCCCGTGGCCGCCACTCGCGCCTTCCCGCAGCGGGGCGCCGTCCTCCTCGTGCCGCTCACCGACGCGCAGTTCGAAGCGGCCCTGGAAGCCCGCGAGCTTGAGTTGCCGACGGTCATGATTCCGGAGGGCTCGGAACCCACCTACCTTGGCATCATGCGCGCGCGCCACGCCGGGATGCTCACGCACTGGGCGGAAATCAAGGCGCTCGACCGCAGCGGCGGGGGCAAGCAGCTTGTCCGCGTCAAGATCGGTCCGCTCGTGCGGTTCCCTCGCCCGATCGAGTGGGCCGAGCCCCGTGAAGTGTACCGGCCAGTTTCGGTGGAGGCCGAGGCCCTCTCGCACGTGGCCAGCCTCGACGAGCTGTTCGGCCACGGCAGTGGCGCCGCCGCTCAGGCGATTGTCCAAGCGGCGAACTTCATCGAACTCAACCCGCCGAAACTCGACCTATCGCTCGTGAGCCACCGCAGCTTGCTCGACCGGGCGGCCGGATTTGCCGCCAAGCACCCCGACCAGGCCCTTGGCCAGATCGACGAGGCGGTCATGGAGGTGCTGCGTGACATCGTGGCCGCTTTCTACGGCGAGAGCGCGGCGGAGGACGCCTCGCGCGACCGGTGGTTCGGCGAGGACAAGTGGAAGCCCACCGTGGAAGCCTACTTCGAACTGCTGAAAGAGGCCGACGAAAAGGAGCTCGCGGGGATGCTCCAGATTGTGGAGCACTACCTCCAAGTTCGCAACCGCGCGAAAGCGGTCGACTCGCGGGTGCGGCCCGTGCAAATTACGGACCTCATCGCGGTTGCGCAGGCCGTCTTCGACGCCGCGTCGGGCAACTAGCTCGGGGGCTCGCAGACGATCGCGCCGCGCGAGCGCACGACGAGCGCGCGGTGGAGCGGGACGCACCCCCCATTGCGCAGGCCCAAGAAGCCCCCGGAAGCGCCAACGATCTCCGCGCCGTGGATGGTGCGCACCCCGCCCTCTGCTACGCGGTCGGCCACATCCACCTCAGGGCACTCGGCCGAAAAGCCGTCCCGGTGCAGGTGCTCGTCGACGATCTCATTTTGCCGCGCCTTGCCGCCGGGCATCCATCCAGCCTGCCTTCGCAGTAGCGCAACCTCCGGTCACCCCTACCCAGCTTTTATAGGGTCTCACGTGAAGTTAGCGTTCGTTTCATGGCTGCAAGCCCCGCGAAGACGTCCCCCGCGGTGGGGGGCGCTGCAAAACCGACGACCGGCCCCAAGCGGCTCACGAAGATCACGCGCGAAGAAGCCCTGCGCTACCACAGCCGGTACGGCGGCAAGCTCGAAATTGCGCCGAAGACGCGGATGCGCGACGCCCACGACCTCTCGCTTGCCTACACACCGGGTGTGGCCGAGCCGTGCCGCGAGATCGCCAAGAACCCCGAAGACGTGTACACCTACACCTCTAAGGGGAACATGGTCGCCATCATGACCGACGGCACGCGCATCCTCGGCCTCGGGCCGATTGGCCCCTACGCCGGCCTGCCCGTCATGGAGGGCAAGGCCATCCTGTTCAAGAAGTTCGCAAACGTGGACGCCTTCCCGCTTTGCCTAAACGTGAAGACGCCCGACGAGTTCGTTGAGACCGCCATCCGCGTCGAGCCCGCCTTTGGCGGCATCAACCTCGAGGACATCGCCACGCCCCAGTGCTTCGAGATCGAAGCGCGCCTGCGAAAGCTCCTCAAGATTCCGGTGTTCCACGACGACCAGCACGGCACCTCCATCATCGCGCTGGCCGGCCTGCTCAACGCGCTAAAAGTCACCGGGCGCAGCATCGAGGAAGCCGCCTTCGTCATCAACGGAGCGGGCGCCGCCGGCATTGCGCTTGCCCACTACCTGCACTATGCAGGGGCGCGCGAGATCATCGCCTGTGACAGCAAAGGGATCATCTACGCGGGGCGCAAGGAGGCGTCGAATCCCTACAAGGAAGCGCTCTGCGCCTTCACGAACAAAGGCGGCCGGCGCGGCACCCTCGCCGACGCCCTGAAGGGGGCGGACGTCTTCGTCGGGCTCTCGGCGCCTGGCACGCTCAAAAAAGACATGATCCGGGGAATGGCCAAGGACCCCATCATTTTCGCACTTGCCAACCCCGACCCCGAGATCTCGCCGGAAGACGCCGAGGAGGCCGGCGCGGCCGTCATCGCGACGGGCCGCTCCGACTACGCCAACCAGGCCAACAATGTCCTCGGGTTCCCAGGCGTGTTCCGGGGGGCCCTGGACGTGCGCGCGACCACCATCAACGAGGAGATGAAACTCGCAGCCAGCAAAGCGATTGCGAAACTCATCCCCGATGGAATGCTCTCCGCAAACTATGTTATCCCCTCACCAATTGACCCACGTGTAGTGCCTGAGGTCGCACTCGCCGTCGCGCAAGCTGCAGTGGAAACAGGGGTTGCCAGGTCCAAGCTTGACCCCGAGATGATCCTCACCCACATCACCTACGGCCGCTAAGGTTTTCCTCGAAATGTCCAACCTGGCCCTCCTGCACCCTCTTCTTGTGCACTCTTGTAGCGATTTAGGCTTCTTTCCCGTAATGACATAGGGCATTTATTAGGGAGTGTGGCTAATGATGGGACTTGATTCAAAGGGGAGCAAGTCGGTGGCCACCGAATCACCGAGCCGGTATGCGGGTGGCGACCTGCTGTCGCGCTACCCGGAATACACCTACACGCGCCTCAAAGCAGCCCTCGAAACGCTCGAGCGGGCAAACGGCGGGGAAGGGGCCGAGCGCTCCGAGTTCTTGCGCACGAAGGCCGAGCTCTACGAGCACCTCTTCGAGTACGACCAGGCGCTCGTCTGCATCGACAAGGCGATCGAGGCGGAGCCGCTCTCCGTCGCGCACCTGATGGCCAAGGGCGCGCTCCTGCGCAAGACCGGAAGCCTGAAGGCCGCGCTGCAGACCTACAAGCGCGTCCTCGAGGTCGAGCCCGACCATGCCTCGGCGCGCAACTTCTTCTCGGAACTTTACGACGCGGTCGTGCGCGACAAACGCGAGAAGGACCAGATGGCCCTCTCGGAACTCGAGGAGATCCAGCGCGCGGTGTTCGAGTTCGAAAAGAAGGCGAAGTGGACCGAGGCGCTTTCAACCCTCGACCGCGAGATGACCAAGCGCCCGCACCTGGGCGAGCTCTCGCTCATCAAGGGCGAGATCCTCGAGCAGGCGGGGCGCCAGGCCGACGCGATCGGCCTCTACGACGACATCATCTCCGCCGAGCGGGAGCGGCTGCAGCTCGTCCGCGACGCGATGCGCCTGCGCAAGCGCATCCTCCGCGAAAACGCCGAAGCGCTTGAGGGGTACCTCGGCGAGCACATGAATGACCCGAACCACGCCTCCTCCGCGCTCAAGTCGGGCCTCAAGCACGAGCGCCGCTACTACAACCTGAAGGCCGTGCTCACGCTGCGGGACCGGTCGAGCTACGCTCCTGCGCTCTTCGAGCAGGTCCAGAAGCGCTCGCTGTACTTTGACGACACGGTCATCAATGCGCTCGCCGACCTCGCCCGCGACGACGACATCGTCCTTACCAAAGCGCGCCAGCTTGGCAAGCACCGCGACGACCTCGTGCGGATCCGCGCGTTCGAAGTGCTGCTCGGCAGCGAACGGGCGGAGGGGAACCGCGAGGAGACGCTCGCCGCGCTCGAAAAAATCCACTACGCGGCGCTGAAGAAGAACGACACGCTGCTCGACGAGCGTGCGATGCGCGCGCTGCGCCGGTTCGGCGAGAATATCGAGCGCGGGGCGGTCACCCAGTTCTCGCTCTACAACTTCGCATTCAAGGCGGAGGAGCAGCTCGGCGTGCGCGCGGTGACGCTGAGGCTCGGTAGAAGGAGCGACGACATCGCGGGGGTTTACCAGGACTTCGGGGCAAGGCGCGGCCTCGAGCTCATCAACCACGAGGGCGTCGAGCTGGGCATCTATGTCGGCGAGGCGTCGTTCCTCACGAGCGGAGGCTCGTTCAGCGAGGAGCTTGTCAACATGATCGACAAGACGAACATCGCGACGATCCACTTCCGGGGCGGCGACATCCTCTACGAGGACCTCGTGGACGAGTTGATCTCGAACCACCAGTTCAACGTGCACCGGCGCGACGTCGACCTCGATTCGCTCAATGTGACGCTGAACGCGAACCGGCTGATGGCGGCGCTGGAAGCGCACGATGTGAAGTCGCACATCAAGTTGGGGACCCAGCTTCGCAAAGAAGGCAAGCTGCGCGAGGCGATGATCGTTTTCAAGAAGTCCTACGAGCTCGACCCCGAGGAAAAGTCGGTTTGGTTCTACCTCGCGCAGACGTCCAAAGAGCTTGGGCTCGCCCGCGAGTACGAGCGGTGGAAGGGCTTGGTTGTCGGCAAGGCGTAGGCCCTCGCCTAGAGCTTGGCCTTCTCGCCCCAGGCGCGGCCCGCAGCAAACGCGAGCCGCTCGGTTTCCGTTGCTTTGGCGGCGTCGAGGCCTTTGCCCCAGGCGTCGGCGAGCATGCCGAGGCCCTTGATGCGCGAGGCGGCGCCCAGCAAGAACGTGTGGCTCGAGCCGGCCGAGGCGCCCGCTTGGGCCGAAAGCGCGGCGAAGTCGGCGATGTGGACGGTTTGGATGACCTCGCGCAGCGCGGGCTCGACCTGCGACGGCCCCGGGTAGGGCCGCGCGTCGCGGGGGGCGACGGGAGGCAGGACGAGCGCGTCGACGAGCGCGACCCCGGTGCGCGCGCAGTACTTCGCGTAGCGAAGCGCCTCGCCGACCTCGAGGGCGATGATGAGCTCGCCGGTGTCCTCTGTGACGACGGGCGACCACGCGTCGCCAACCGAGACCTGCGCGAGCCTCGAACCGCCGAGCAGAAGCACGCCGCGCGGCGCGGTGCTGGAGAAGGGCTGGCCGGCCGCCTCGGCGGCTGCGGCGAGGATTTCGACCATCCGGTCGATGGGCTGGCCGCCCACACCCGCGATGACGAAGTCGAACGACATCAGGCGCCCCCCTCTTGCTGGCGGCTTGAAAAGGTGAGGAGCCGCGGGCCGTGGGCCCCCTTCGCGGCGGCCGCCAGCGCCTCGGCGAGGCGGGCGGCGTCGGCGGGGCCAACTTCGGTGATGGCAGAATCGCCAAGGCCCAAGGCGGCGGCAAGGGCGCGCAGGTCGAGCGGGCGGTGGTGCGCGCCGGGCAGCGCGCGCTCGACAGCCGCCGAGAGGCCCTGCGGCGAGACGAGGGCCATCAGGGGCAGGCCTTCGGCGTGGGCCTCGCGGAGCGCCGAGAGGCCGCCCACAACACCGCGCCCTTCCGTCACGACAATGACGTATTCCTTGGAGCGGCGGGCAAGCGCCGCGCCAACGCCGAGGCCCTCGCCCCAGTCGCCGAAGTAGAGCGCCTCGACGCCCGAGAGCGCGACGCGCCACTCCGGGGGAGCTTCGACGACGAGCGAGGCGCCGGACTGAGACCTTGCAAACGACTCGGCGGCTTCGATGGCAACGCGCATCCCGTGGTCGGCCGGCAGCGAAGGCGCGCGGCGCGGGAGCGCGGTTGCGACCACCTTGTCGAGCATCTCGATGCGCTTCTCATCAACGGGCGGCGAGATGCCGGCGAAGCGCCCGAGGCCGTCGGCGACGTCCCACGGCGTGAGTTCGCCGCCGCGGGCGATGAACACCTTGCCGCGCACCTGGGTCTGGATCCCCTCCTTGTTGGCGATCTCGGAGAGCCGGGTCTCGACGTAGGGCTCGAGCTCCTCGACCACGAGCACTCGCTTTGCCTTGCGCATGTGGGTGGCGAGCAGGTTGCGCGGGAGCGGGTAGGGGGTCCCGAGCTTGACCAGGTTGACGGTGCTTTCCATCCCGATGAGGACGAGGGCGTCGCGGGTCGCCCCGTAGGCGGCGCCCACCGCGACGATGAGCATGTCGGAGATGTTGAGCAGCTCCGCGCGGTTGTAGGGGAGCGTCTCCACCGCCGCGGAGATCGCGTCGAGGCGGCGCACGCGCGCTTGGGTGGCGGCCTCGCCGCCGTAGGCGCCTGGCGGCGACGGGGCGAGCGCAGGCGCCGGCTTGTCGCCCTTGGATTTCTTGAGGGGGGCGGAGGGCGACGCGTCGATGAGCGACCTCGTGTCGCAGAGCCGCACGCCGACCCGGAGCATCACGGGCTGGCCCCAGGCCGCCGACAGGCCCGAGGCCCGGCGGGCCGCGTCGAGCGCCTCCTGCGGCGAGGCGGGCTCAATGATCGGCATATAGAGTTCGCGCGCCAGGTACCGGCTGTCGATCTCGCCGGGCGTCATCTCGCACCCGGGGTCCTCGATGAGGACGATGACAAGGCCCACGGAAGTCCCCCGTTCGGCAAAGGCGTGGAGGGCGGCGGCGCCGGCCGCAAAGGACCGCGACGGCAGCACCACGGCGGCGCTCTTGCCCGTGGAGGCCGCCGCGATCGCCGATTCGACCGTACGGGCGGGCGAGAGGTGCAGTTCGACGGAGGGTTGGCCCCCCTCACGCTGGGCCATGCAGGCGAGCGCAATCTCGGCGGCTTTCACCGATTCGTGGGCCGACACGGTGTCAAGGTCGGACTCGACAAGGCCAAGCGCCACGGCCTCCGAGCCCCAGACGAGGCGCCGCGCGGCGCCGCCTTTCGACCCGTTCTTTGCGATTTGCGCCCACCCGCCGCGCTCTCAACCGACCGCCACGATAGATAATCCCTGGGGGCGGGCGAGGCGGAGAAAGCAGGCGCAGACGTCCGCGCGAGGGGGATGGGCGGGTTTTCCCGGTGCGCAGGGCGACAACCCAAACCTATATGCTCCACGCGGGGGGTTTTCGAGCGGGGACGCCATGGCAGGAAAGGCGAAGCGCGCGAAGAAAGGCAAGAAGTCGAGCCGCTCCACCAAGGGGAAGGCGAAGAAGGGCACCGGGCGAGCGGGCAAGGCCGGCAACGAGGCGCTCTTCAATGCCGGGATGCACGACTTCACAAACCTCGCGACCGCCGTGCGCGCATACCTCGAATTGCTTTCGTCGCAGGGCGCGCTCGATGAGAAGCAGCAGTACTACGTCGCACGGGCCCGCGAGCAGGTCGAAATGATGGTCGACCTCGTCCGCGAGTTGAAGGACAAGCTCATTTGAATTGCGCGTCGCGACTGGTCCCCTGGGGATGGAAAAGGGCACAATCATTCGGGTTTTGTAGACGGGCGCCTAGTCTTCAAATAGGTTGCTCAGCCAAGGCGTAGGCTGTAGATCGGGCGCATCTAAGCCTCTTATTTCACCTCCACCCCCACCCGGGGTTTGGGTGCGCCCTGATCTCAAACTTCTTGGAAGAGCCCGAGCCAGGCCGCGCCGCGGCGCGCCTTCAAGCTGGAGCGGTGTTGCCCTTGAGCAAGCTCCGCGAAGCTAGAAGGGCCTCGACGTTCGCCCGACAGGATTCCTTGACTCGGTCGAGGTCCCCTGATTCGATGACCTTGAATCGTTGCGGCTCGGCCGCCGCAAGCGCGCGGTAGTTCACTTGCACCTTCGCGAGGAACGCGGCGTCCTCGAAGATTGTCGTGCGACCGCGCGCGGCCTTGACGCGCTCGATGCAGCGGAGGGGGTCGTCGATGATCAGCAGGGTAAGGTCGGGGACGATCACCCACGGATCGTGCAGCGCGCGGATCCACTTCACCGATTCGAGGCCGGCGGCGGCGAGTTGCCCTCGTAGGGCTGCGCCCTGGTACGCGACCGTCGAATCGAAATACCGGTCACACACGATCGTGGTGCCCATAGCGAGCTCGGCGCGCATGGCGGCCGTGTGCTGCGCGCGGTCGGCGAGGAAGAGGAAGAGGTGGGTGAGCGGGTCCGCTTTCGTGACGTGCGACCGCTTCACTGCCTCGCCGACCCAACTCGAAGTGGGTTCGCGTTGCATGGCAGCCTTGACGCCTTCACCCTCGAGCCACCGCCCAAGCGCGGCGGCCACGGACGATTTGCCGGTGCCATCGATTCCCTCGAGGGTGACAAGCGGGGCGGGGCGAGCGGCTTCGGTCAATCTGACTCCGCAAGGCGCGCATGTCGGCATAAACCCATTCCGGGGCACGCAAAGGGGTCTGGATGGGGCGGCGGCTACGGCCCGGAGGGTGAAACTGGCCCTTCGGCAAGGCGGGGGGCAACGAACTCCGTGGGGCCCGGCCAGCCTAAAGCAACGAAATGACCACGTCTTCCGGGTGCAAGATGCGCTTGGCCTTGTCCGTGGGGTAGTAGTAGATCCACTTGCGCCCCTCGTCGACCCGCTTCACAAGGTCGGCTTCCTGCAACTTCTGCAGCTGCTTGAAAATCGAACTCTTGCTGCGGCCGAGCTTGTTTGCAATGTCGGTGCCCGTCATCTGCCGCTGGTCAAGCAGCTTGAGGATCGCGATGCGCTCCTCCGAAGCGAGGGCGTCGAACACTTTCGATGTCAAGGTCACGCGTTTCCACATTTCCACGAGGTTCACCGGGGTTTGAAAGAGCAGGTCGCGCTTTCCCGCGCTTCTGTCCACTCCTTCTGGCCTAGTTTCTATTTAAGGGCTTTCCTGGAACGGGGAGGATTGAACATAATGATTGTTTAGGGCGCCCCGAATTATGATTTTGGAGGCGGAAGTGGCCCCGGGCGCTGCACCAATGCACAATCCTTGGGAAATGGTATTGCTCGTTAGGTATGGCCGAAAATGGCGACTTGCGGACCCCGCCCTGGTTTGCGCGCGATGGTTTTCAGGCGCCCCCTTTGCAAACCCTTCGCATTCCAAATCACCTGGCCACCGCGATTTAGGGAGCCACATTTTATAGGGCGCGTCGGGGTTGCTCGCCATGTCGCGAAACATTTCCACTTGAAATTGGGGGTGAACTTCTGCCGGGAGAAGAAACCTCGAAGGTTCGCTTCAAGAAACTCAAGGTCGCCGGCAAAGAAGCGGACGCGATTGCCGCGCCTGCTGAGGTGCCGGCGGTACCGGCCATTGCGCCGCGCGCCGAGGCTCCCGCCGAACAGATAACCAAGTTGTCCAAGAAGATCTGCCTCCTTGGAAATCCTGCCGTTGGCAAGACGAGCCTGATCCGGGCGTTCGTTTACGAGACCTTCGAGGATGAATACATCTCGACGATCGGCTCGAAGGTCTCCAAGAAAGAGGTCGAGTTCTTCGATGAGGATTCGAAGAAGTATTTCGAGGTCTCCCTCATCATCTGGGACATTGCGGGACAGCAGACCTTCAAGCACGTCAAGCAGGCCTATTACCGCGGCGCCAAGGGCGCGCTCGTGGTTGCCGACGTGACCCGGGTGACGACGCTGCAGAGCATCGAGGACTGGATTAAGAGCCTCGTTGAGGTGGTGGGCGAAGTGCCCCTCATGGTCCTGCTCAACAAGACCGACCTCATCGACCAGATCAAATTCTCCCTGGCCGACGTCCAGGACGTGGCGGCCAAGTACAAGGCGAAGAGCCTCCTGTGTTCGGCAAAGACTGGAAAGAACGTCGAAAGGGCTTTCCTTGACCTCGCCAAAATGATGGTGGCCCAGTAGGGGCCCCCCGAGGGGGAAGGCGTTGCCGCGAGCGTTCGTCATCGACTCGAATTTCTTCATCTCGGTCTCGCGTACGCGGGTCGAGGGGGCCCTCGAGGAGCTCATCAACTGGTCGAAGGAGGGCAACGGCGAGTTGCACACCTCGCTGCGGGTGCTCGAGGAGATCCGCACGGTGCCGAACTACGGAACCAAGGCGACGATGGTGGAGCTTGTCGAGAAGCACTTCAAGGTCCACAACATCTCGTCCGACAAGATCGTCGCCCTGCAGCGGCTCATCGGCGTTTCGGCGGCGCCGCAGGACACGGACCTCTCGCTCATGGCGCTCTGCGCGGAGCTCACCGCGCAAGGGAACCAGACGACGCTCGTCACCGACGACTTCAAGATCACGAAAACGGCGCCGAAGATTCCGCAGCACTTCGAGGTGCTCTCGCCCTCGGTGTTCCTGCTGATGGCGTCGAACGAAAGCGACGGAAACCGGAAAGCGCGCCTCAAGGACCTGCACCGCAAAGTGCGACGCTTCGAGATTGAGTACATGCTGGCGCGCCGCGACATCTACGATGCGCAGCCCAAGCTCGACTGGCTCATCGACTCGATGATCGGTTCGCTTGCGGCCACAGCCGCCGAGGCAAAGCCCGCCGCGCAGGCGCAGCCCAGCGTGCCGACGGTGCCCGACGCCGCGCCCGGCGAGGAAATGGGAGACCTCGAGGCGCTGGAGCGCTACCTGAGGGGGGAAAAGGTGCGCCCCTCGAAGCTGCGGATGTTCGAGCACATGATCCCGTACACGGCGACGCTGCGCGACCTCGAACATGTGCGCCGGGAGGTCGGCAAACTCGCGGCCGAGGGCCAGACGCAGCGGGCGCTCGAGACGCTCGACCGGCGGCTCAACGGGATGAAGACGGAACTGCAGGTGGGGTTCGCTTCGATCCCGCCGAAGGACGCCGACGTCCTCTTCCGCGTGTTCTCGCCAAAGCTTGCCGACCTGCAGTACCTCGCCGCCATGATCCACCTCTCGCTTGGCGAAATGGACCAGGGTGAGGCGCGCCTCAACGACACGGCGCTGCTCGGCCTGTTTGCCCAGAACGGAGGAGTGGCGCTCGAAGCCAACTACCTGCTCTCCCTCATCTACCTGTACCAGCTCGAATATGAGCACGCCGCGGGGCAATTTGCACTCGTGGACCTGCTTGCGCAGCGGCTTATGCGCACCGATGCACGGACGCGCGCTCTGGTCGGAAAGGCGCTTGCGGACTTCCTCCGGGGCGAAACGTCGGAGGCGGCGGCGGCGATGGTGGACGTGTACCACGCGATCGAAACCGACCCGCGGGCCGGCGTCCAGGTCCTCGAGGATTTCGGGGACCACCTCGCGAATTTCTCTCTGCCGCAGATGGCGGTCGACTTCTACGAAGAGGCGATGGAACTCGCCGTCGAGGCCGACGACTATCCGGCCTTGGACCGGCTGGTGCAGAAGGCGAAGCGGTCGCACTTCGCAACGGGCCGTTCGGTGGGCGAGGTCGCGTCCAAAATTGGCGAGCTTGTGGGCCGCGCGCACGACTTCAAGAGCGAGCTTACGCGCGAGCGGTTCGAGGCCGAGAAGGCAAACATGCTGCAGATGGTCGCGTCCATGCAGGGGCCGTTGCCCTATGTCACGAAGGACTGGGTGGCGGGCGGCGACCTGCCGCTCGAACTTCGCGAGACGATGGAAGTCTCCTCGATCATCCAGAACAGGCTTGCGGACGGCGCCTTTGAGACGGTTGCCATCGCGTATGCCCCTTCGCTTGGCAAGATTGCGGTGTACTTGCCCGCGCAGCTTGCCGACCGGGACATCTCGCGGGCCGCGATCCGGCTGAGCGAGGGCGGGCACTTCAAGGTCTTGCCGGCGCCCAAGGAACTGGCCGATGTCCACGAGGCGCGGGCGATTGTGGGGAGCAGGGGGAGCCACGACATCACCGTCGACCGCGTGTCGACGATGACGAGCTTTTTCCCACAGGTCCAGCTCGACAAGTAGTCGGCGGGCGGACCCACCGCCTGCGCGGGGCCTGAGTGCCGGCGCGATGACTTCAAATGGGCGGAGCGACTGAATCGGAATTGATGCTCCGCGTCTTGGCCCCGGCAAGCGGCGTTGATGAGGCCGCGCCCCGCGGCGCGCTTGCGTCAATCCAAGAGCGCATCGAGGAGCTGAAGCGGAAGCAGGACATTGTGCTGCTCGCCCACAACTACCAGTACCCTGAAATCCAGTCCGTCGCCGACATCCGGGGCGACACGCTCGAGCTTTGCTTTGCCGCGACGAAGGTCGAGCAGCCGAACATCGTCTTCTGCGGCGTCGACTTCATGGCCGAGATGGCGAAGGTCCTGAACCCGTCGAAGCACGTGTTCATCCCCGACGACAAGGCGTACTGCCCGCTTGCCGGGATGGCTGATGTCGAGGGCGTGCAGCTCATGAAAGAGCACCACCCCGACGCGGCGGTCGTCGCGTACGTGAACAGCAGCTCGGCTGTGAAGGCGATCGCGGATGTGGTATGCGCAAGCGCGAACGCCATCGCGGTGTGCGGGAGCCTCAAAGAGAAGGAGATCATCTTCGTTCCCGACCAAAATTTCGGGCAATACCTGCAAGAAAAACTGCCGGAGAAGAAGATCCACATTTGGGCCGGCTACTGCCACGTGCACCAAAATATGACGCCGGGCCAGGTGCAAGACCTGCAGCGCGCCCACCCGGACGCCGAAGTGGTCGTCCACCCGGAGTGCCCGCCGGATGTCATCGCGGCGGCAGAGTTCGTGGGCTCGACGGGCGGCATGCTGAAGCACGTGCGCGAATCGACGAAAAAGGAGTTCATCATCGGGTCCGAGCGGGAGCTCACCTACGCGATGCGCGTGGCGTCCCCCGACAAGACCTTCTACACGCTGCCCCGCGCCGTGTGCCCGACGCACAAGAAGATCACGATCCGCAAACTGCTGAACACGATGGAGTCGCTGCAACCGGAAGTGCACCTTAGTGACGACGTGATCCGCGGCGCCCAGCGCTCGGTGCGCCGCATGCTCGAGTTTGCCCCGCGCGAATGACGGGGGTGCCGCCGGTGCCGATGCCCAAGCCCGACCCGAAGGCCATCAAGACGTTTGAGGCCCTGGTCGCCCACGCGCCGGGCGCGACCGTCAAGCCGATGTTTGGGAACTTCGGGGCGTTCGCCAACGGGCAGATGTTTGCCGGTGTGTTTGGCACCGCAGTGTTTGTCCGGCTGAACGAGCAAGACCGCGCGGCAGCGCTCAAGTTGGAGGGAGCGGACTTGTTTGCGCCGATGAAGGGGCGGCCGATGAGGGAGTACGTCGTCCTGCCCCCGCCGGAGCTAGCGGACAAGAAGAAATCCAAAGCGTGGGTCTCGAGGTCGCTCGAATATGTCGCGGCGATGCCCGCCAAGAAAGCCGGGAAGGCC
>JBGQKI010000016.1:0-54024 GCA_041499475.1 Thermoplasmata archaeon | reverse complement strand
GACGGCGCGACATGAACGGTTTCGCTGGAGGTAGCATGCCACGTCGCGTTTGCGATCGTGACGGTAAGATTGTGGTCGCCCGCCGCGAGGACGACGTTGCCGATATTCCGTCCGGTGCCGACGGGCACGCCATCGAGGAACCAAGAAATGTTGGCGCCCGGAGGCAGGAGCGTGTCGGCTCCAAGCGAGAATTCCGTGAGGTCGCCGGCCACCAGCGGGGCCGGGTCCGCGTGGTTGGTCACGATGAAGATCAGCGAGGTGCCCACCGTGATCTGAACGTTGCGCGTCTGGACATTCTCGTTGCCGGCGGCGTCCACGATGCGCACCGTGAACTTGGTTGTCCCCCAATCCAGCGCGGGGTAGCGGACAGCGAAATACTGGCCGTACACCTGAAACGGTTGGCCGTTGATTTCGACCGCGTCGATTCCGGCCTGGGTCGTGCCATTGATCCAGACAAAGGGTTCGCCGGGCGAGGGCGTGATGGAGATGATCTCGAGGAGAGGCTCTCCGGTGAGGCAACTGTAGATGAAGGTCTGGGCGGCGGTGTTGCCCGCCAAGTCGCGCAGGCGGAGGACGACGGCGTGCGGTGCGCGGTCGGGGTTGAGCGTGAGGAGGAAGGAGAACTCGTAGGAGCCGGGGCTCCCCGTCACCGCGGCGGTGTCGGTGGTAGGAACCCCCAAGAGGTCGTCGTAGAGCAGCGCGGCCACGGCGTCGGGGCTGTCGGTGAATCCCCGCACCTCAAGGGAGGTTTGGTTGGTAGCGAACTGCGCCGCTGGAGGGCTCGATATTGCGAGCGAAGGAGGCGTCCAGTCCACCCGCAGCTGGAGCGTAAACGTTGCGACATTGCCCGCGGCGTCGCGCGCCCTGACGATGATGAGGTTGAGGCCCTCAGCGAGGATGTACGTCCGCGAAAAATTGAGCCCGTTCATGGCGGCCTGTTGGCCGCCCACTAGGATCACGGCATCTGCGGTGTCGGTGGTGCCCTTGACATCGATCTGCCGCACGGCAACCGTGCGGCCCGCCGCGAGCGCGCCCGCAATGTCCGCGTCGAGGCGGAGGGTGATGGTGGGGGCTTTGGTGTCCACGATGACGGTCCGATTTTCGAAGCGCGCGTTGCCGGCTGGGTCCACGGCCTTGATGACGAGGAGGTTCTCTGTCTGGTCGAAGAGGCTGTCGAGCGTTGCGTTGTTCAGGATGAAAGTGCCGTCAATGGGGTTCACGAAGGCCACGACGCCGTTCACGGTGAGGTTGGCGTCCCGTTCGGTGCGCCCGAGGACATCGAGGTGGAGGCCGTTGGTGAGCAGGCCGTTGACGGGGGCGTCGACCTGCAGGAAGGGGGCATAGCGGTCGAAGGTGATCTGGCGGACGAGGACCAGTGCGTTGCGGGCGGCGTCGGTGGCCGTGAAGCGCAGCACGTTGAGCCCGTCGGCGAGCGTATAGTTGTAGGAGAATTCGGACTGCAAGTCCACGGTCATCGCGATTCCATTGAGGGCGACGCTGATGTTGGGCGATTCGGTCTGGCCGCTGACCAGGAAGGCCGGATGGTTGGTGAGGGTGTCGGTATCCAAAGGCGCGCTTAGAATGAGGTACGGGGCCACGGTGTCAAGGATGACCTCGACCGAGTCGTTCGCCGATTCCAGGAGCCAGTCCGTGGCCGTAAGGGTGAGGATGTTGGCCCCTTCGAAAAGTTGCCCCTGGACCGAAACATTGCCTCCGGCGTCCACGGAGGCCGGGGCGCCGTTGAGGTTCACCGTGGAGTTGGGAGGGTCGACAAAGCCCGTGACAAGCAGGGAGGGGTTGTTAGTAACGGTCGGGTTGAGAGCCGGGCTGTAGATGGTGATGTTGGGCATCGCGGACGCCGGGGCCGCGAGGACTGCGAGGCAGAACGCCAAGGAGAGGGCTGCAACGCCACCGAGAGCGATGAATGGAACGCGCAGGCCGAACCTTTCCCCCGACCTTATGGGTGACGCGCGGGCCATTTAAGCGGATCGGGTGGGGCGAGCAAATTGAGGATGAAGGTATGGGTTTGAGGCGGTTGCGCCATCACTCGCGGGGTTGCGCCCACGCTGGCCCGGCGCCATCCGTCCCTTGCGCTCCCGGGCGCGGGAACACAGCGGTGTTGCGGCCTTTCTGCTCGGTGGTGACGTAACCGAGGGTCTGCAGCCGGGAAATGGACCGGCTCACGGTGCTCGGGGAGCACTCCAGCTTTACCGAAAGTTCGCCCGGCGAGATTCCGGGCGCGCTTGCCACGACCGAAAGGACGGCGCGGTCACTGTCGTTGAGGCCGTAGGTGTCGTCGTCGAGGGCCTGGTCGGTGGGGTAGAACCGAGTCAGGGAGCCGGCGGGGACGACGCGTATATAGCCGCCGCGCTCAAGGATGTGCAGGTGGTGGATGGCGGTGCCGTGGGCGATGTTCGTTCGGCGGCGCAGCTCGGCGAGGTGGATGCCCGGGTCTTCGGAAATTACTTGATAGAGCCGGCCGCGGGCAAAGTGGTCGAGGAGCGACTCGCGTTTGAGGCGAGCGAACACGGAGCCGATGGCGGCCCACACGAGGAAGTAGCGCCCCCTCTCGGTAAGGCCCACGAAGGCGCCCACCACGGCGACCGACAGCAGGACGCCGGCGGCGAGGACCCCGAGCCCGCTTCCGGGCTGGGTCTGGATCGGAGGAAGCGCCTGGTCGCGCACGGTGAAGGCGATGCCGTAGGAGCGCTCGTCGACGCCGTTGGTGGCCCGCGCCGTAAGGTTGTGGAGCCCGGGCGCGACGTCGGTGAGCGTCAACGTCGCACGGTCGCCCACCTTCACCCCGTCGAGGTACCACGACACGGAGACGCCGGATGGTAGCGCACCCGGGGTGAGCACCCCGAAAGCGAGGGGGTCGCCGAAGTTCACGTCGCGCGGCGGCAAGCCGTTCATTACGATGCCGGTGATCGTGGGGACGGCGGGGAGGGGCAGGGGGACACTGAAGCTTGCGCGGGCCTCGGCGAACCGGGCGAAGCCGTCCACGACGGAGGCAACGACGCTGTGCTCGCCCGGCGACAGCGGCACCGGGTACCGCAGCGCAAAGTGGCCGAGCGACAGGGGCGCGAAGATGGAGCCGCCCCCGTCGACCGAGATGCGCACCGCGGGGGGCGGGGCGCCGGACGGTTGTACGCCAAGGTCGACCGAGCCGTTGAGCCAGACATCCCCCGTGATTTCCGCAAGGGGCGTGAGGGAAAGGAGCGGCGCCCGGGCCGGGTCCCAAATGGTGAGCAGCAGGGAGGCCGCGCCGGTGGCACCCCATCCGTCGGTGACTCGCACCAGGATCTCCGCGCTCGACCCGTCGGCAATCCCCTGAGCGGTGAGGGAGACGCGCTGCGTGACGGGGTTAAACAACGCCTGGATTCCCGGGACGCTGGCAGTGAAATTCCAGGTGAGCGCGTCGCGGTCGGAGTCGGATCCCTGAAGTTGGACATCCGTGCGCTGCCCGAGTTCGAGGGCGATGGGGCCCGGGCCGGCAACCTGGGGTGCGTGGTTGACCGGGTTGGCGCTGATCGTCAGTGCCACGGCCGCGTCCCTGTAGGTGGAGCCCCACGCGTCGCTAACGACGACTTCGAAGGTGAGGGTGGTGGGCGGGACGGGCCCCGTGAACGAGATGGCCAGGAGCGTGCCGTTCAAGGAGAGGTCGACAACGGCCCACTCGGGCTCGGGGCCCTTGACCACGGCGAACTGGATCAAGTCCGGGAACGCGTCGTCGGTGAAGTAGAGGGCGAGGTCGATGAGGAAGGGGTTGTTGTCCCCTGCCGGCGCGGCAAGCGGCGGCAGGGGCTGGGTCGGGCGCGGCGGGGCGTTGGCGGGAGGGGAAACCACGGAGGTGCAAAGGGTGTTCGAGAAGGTGCGCGTCCCGTTTACGTCGTCGGCGCGCACGCGGAAGCAGATGACGCCGGTCCAGGGCGACGAGCCGTCGTTGGCCACCGTGAGCCGTGTGCCGTTCCATGAAAGGAAGGTGTAGTTCCACCCCTCCGAGACCGAACGGTTGACGTCGGTGAAGGTGATCGGGAACCCGTTGGGGTCGCTGAAGTAGTCGGCGGCGTCGAAGGCGTCCGTGAGGGTTTGGCCGACCGCGACGGTGAAGTTGTCGATGGGGCCGCTGAAGACCGGGGCAAGCTCGCGCTGTTGGATGTGGATGGTGACGTTGTTGCTCCATGCCCATGCGTAAGATGTGTCGAACGCGTAGAAGGCCACCACGATGTCGCCGACGTAGGCGCTAGTCGTGACGCGGACGTCGACCTTGTAGCCGCGCAGCGAAACGGTGGTGTAGAGCCACAGGGTGGCGTTCGAATCGGCCGCGGCGAAACCGTAAATGAGGGCATCGTTGTCGGCGTCGCGCCAGTGAGAGGAAAGGTCGATGGCAGAAAGGTTGGCTCCGCCGATGACGACACTGATGTCGGGGAAGGAACCGCTGAACACTGGCGCACGGTTGGGCTGGACGATGACAATGATGTTGTAACTGAGCAAGCCCACGCAGCGCGAATAACCGTCGCACACGTAGGCGTAGCCCCCCGCCATCCCCGTGAACGTCGAGTCCCTTGACACAAAGTCCAGGTGCGTTCCGTTGACGACCACATAGACGGGCAAGGTGGAGTTATTCGACCCGCAGCAATTAACGTAGGCTATCACCGTGAAGGGGTCGCCCTCTTTGTCCGAGAAGTAGTCGGTCACCTCGATCGCGGTGTAGTTCGTGGTGCCTTGTATCAGGTAGATCATCGCGCTGTCACTGGTGGCGTTTCTGGCGGGCGGGGCATTCACGATGATGGTGAAGCTGTTGCTGTCCGCAGCGTTGCCAAGAGGGTCGCGCGCGCGCAAGAACCCGGAAACGTTGCCCGACCAATTTCCCGAAGTGTAGACCCAGAAGCTTCCAGAGAGATCCAGTGAGCCATTGTACCCGGTGACGGTCACGTAGTTCCAGCCCGTGCCGTTGGGGTTATTCTTTTCGAAGCTGATGGTCATCGATTCCGAATCCGGCTCGGTGAAGTAGCTGGATGAGGAGGACATCGAGCTGTTGACGCCGACGAGCACATCGTTCGCGTTGCCGCTGAAGACGGGCGCTTGGTTCGGACGCACCGTGAGGGTGACGATGTTGCTGTCAACGTGGGCTCCGCCCGTGTCGGTGGCCCGGACGCGGAAGGAGAGGTTGCCCAGCCAACCGCCGGAGGACGCGAATACGAAGGAAACCGAGGTCACGTTGACCGAGACATTTGCCCAGCCCGGGTCGCTCGCGTTCTCGGGCACGGGGGAATAAGTGAGCGTGTCGTTGAAGTCGGGGTCGTTGAAGTAGGCGTAAATGTTTACGTAGGAGGTCCGCGTGAGGTCGACAGGGGTTGTTTGATTGGCGATCGCGCTGAAGTTGCCCGAGCCGAAAGTGGGCGCTCGGTTCTGGTAGACCTGGAGCGTGATGTTGTTGGAGGATGCGGTCTGGTTTGCGGGGTCGGTGGCGCTGACGCGGAAGGAGAGGTTGCCTTTCCAGCTGTTGGAGGCGGCAAAGCCGAGGTAGGAGCTTGCAAACGAGCCGCTGACGTTGCTCCAGCCAGGGTCGGCAGCGTTGACCTTCGTAAGGTTGTAGGTGAGCGTGTCGCCGTCGGCGTCGGAGAAGAAGTAGGGCAGGTACACCATGGACGGATCCGTCGTGTTCTGCTTGAGGCTCAGGCTCGAGATAGGCCCGGAGAAGACGGGCGCATTCGCGCTGGAGTTCGTGGGCTGGGCGTAGGTGACCGTGAGACTGGAAAGCGAGATGTTCCAGCCGCCGGCAGGCGGGCACGAGGTGACCAGGATGGGCACGGAGACGTTGCCGCTGGAGAGGTTCTGGGCGGCGATGTAGGTGTTCCAAGAAGAGGTCGTCAGGTTGGCGTTTTGGCTTGAGGTGTTGGAGTCAAGGGTCGCGTTGTCCTCCGTGGAGCCATCGTTGGCGACATCGAAGCGGATCCACCCGCTCTTGCCGGCGAGGCTGTCCGGGCTCGATACGGTGAGCCCCGCGTACGACACGTTCGCATTGTAGGGTAGTTTCACCGTGGTGGAATTGTCCGTCGACTGACACGAACCGAAGTAGAGCGAGGTGGAATTGGATCCGGAGCCGAATTGGTGCAGGGTGAAAGCCTGGGAGGAGGACGAGGAGAGGGTGGGCAGCGCGGTGGTGAGAAGGAGGAGGACAGCGGCACAGCCAAGGCTGCGGGACACTACCCGAAACCGCCTTCGTTCGCTCGTGTCGCCAGGCTCAAGTCGATTTCCGCGCAACCGCCGCACCCGTAGGCCTCTTGCGCGGGGGGCTATAAAGCCAACTTGGACGGCGGGTGAAATCGGCGTTTGAACATTGTGGATGACCGCGTGCTCAGGCGCCCTCGTCGGGCCATGTCGGCGCCAACGGGTCGGGCGTCTCGGCGCCGGGGCGCAAGAAAACATTGACGCGCGCGCCGTCGTGGGTCGTGGTGACAAACCCGACGGCGGTAAGGTGCGCCACGGAGCGGGAGATTGCCGAGGGCGATCGGTCAAGTCGGATGGCAAGGTCGCCTTGACCGATGCCAGGCGTGTCGGTGACGGCGGTCAGGATGGCACGGTCTGTGTCCGAAATCCCGTAAACCTCGGGCTCCATGGGCCGGTCGGTAGTGTAGAACTTGGTCTTCGTTCCGTCGACCACGACGCGGATATAGCCGCCCTTTTCGAGTACGCGCAAATGGTGGGAGGCAACGCCGTTGGCAAGCTGGGTGCGGCGGCGAATCTCAGCGAAATGGATGCCGGGGTTTTCGCGGATGACTTGGTAGAGCGTGCCGCGGATGAAGTGGTCGAGGAGCGAGTCGCGCTTGAGGCGCGCAAAGACGGAGCCGACAACAACACCGAGGATGAGCCATGAGCCCCGCTCGGTCCGCGCGGCCGCAACGCCGAAGGTGAGGAGCCCGAGGATTGCGACCGTCGCAACTAGCTGCGAGTTCGGGTCGCCGACGGTGACGCGGGGCCGCGCGCTGACACTGGTGAAATAGGAGCGGACGGTGCCGCCGCTTTGCACCCGGGCTTCGACCCTGTGCTCGCCTGGGGCGAAAGTGACATTGGAAAGAGCCTGCCCGTGTCCGACGAGCACGCCGTCTACGAACCAATTCACTTGCGCGCCGGGCGGGAATGGCTGGTCACTTTGGAGGCCTATCGTGAGGGTGGCGTCGCTATCAACGCTGGCGGTCACGGCCCCGTTGAAGGAGATGAACGGGGCGGCCGGCCATGGCCCCGAGGCGCCGCCCTGGGAACTGCGGGTGTAGGTGAGGTTCACAAACCCGATCCAGAGTTCTGCGATTCCCCCGATGGGGCAGCCGGTGACCTTGATCCGGATTTCGACGGTGCCCCATTCGGAGGGGAGACCATGGATCTCGGCCGTGAGCACCGTGGCGTTGAGCTGCAACTCGAGGGGCAGGTTCGACGTGTTCGCGGACCCGATCAAGCTGGCGCCGGAAGTGACGTTCAGCGTGGCATCCAGTGCCGTCGCGTTGCGGCCGTTGGCGAGCTGGATCGTGGCCGTGGTGATAACGGCGTTGGCCGGGATCGGCCCCCAGGGGACGTCAAGATAGAACCCGCATCCCATCCCCAGCCCCTCAAGGCCGAAAAGGCGCGCCTCGCTTCGCGTCTCGTTCAAAGGCGCGGGGATCACATGAATCGTGACGTTGTTGCTCTCGGTGATCTGCCCTTGCGTGTCCTGCGCGAAAAAATCCCCCCGAAGAGCGCCCCACCAGGAGGCGTTGCCCGACCGCAGGTCGACAAGCGTGCCGTTGACCGCGAGGGTGACGTCCGCCTGGGTCGCGTCGTAGCCTCCCACGATCTGCGCCGAATAGGTCAGCGCGTCGCCGTCGGGGTCGCTGAAGTAGGCGCTGAGGTCCAGGGCGGAAAGGTTCGACTCGCCGCCCACGACCTGAAGGTCAGCGATGGCGCCTGCAAAAACGGGCGCCTGGTTCGGCGCGCCGAGGGCGCCGCCTTCCATGAGCAGGAGCCCGACCGCCCCGATGAGCGCCACGAATTGGGTTCGATCTCCTTTACTCACGCCAGCCGCCTCTCGAGGACAGGCTGGCCGCGGCGGATATAAGGGCGAGTTGGTGAGCGCGCGCAAAACGCGTATGAAGGTATGGACGGTGTCACTCTGACGCGTCGGAAAACGGCCTCGTCTCCGAGGCGGTGGGGGTCCCCTCGGCTCGCGGGTAGAGCAGCAGGGACTTGCCGTTCCGCAACTTGAGCAGGAAGCCGAGGAGGGCGAGGCGCGACACTGAGCGGTTAACGCGGCTTTTCGAGAAGCCCAGCCGCTTGGCAAGCTGGAGCTGCTCGACGCCGGGAGTCTCGAAAACGGCATCGAGCACTTGGCGGTCCGCCGGCGACAGGCCATAATCGGCGGGGTTGGGCTTCTCGCCCGTGACGTAGAATCGCGTCTTGGTGCCGTCCACGACGACGCGCACGAGGCCGCCCTTCTCGAGGACACGGAGGTGGTGGCTGGCCGTGCCGTTCGCGAGCTCGCTGCGGCGCAAGATCTCCATGAAGTGGATGCCCGGGTTTTCCTTGATGATCTGGTAGAGCTGCCCACGGACGAAGTGGTCGAGGAGCGAGGGGCGCTTGGTTCGGGAGGCAATGAAGCCGAACACGGCGCCGAAGAGGGCGTAGCGTGCGACTTCGACGGTCGCGAATACGATAGCAACGGCGGAAACGACGACTACCACGGCGACGGCTTCGGGGGCGATGCTTCCGCCGGAATTCACCTGCACCTCGGGCTGCGCGCTCGACGGGGAAGCGACATGGATCCTTACGGCGTTGGAGGTCGCCGTCGTGCCGAAGGGGTCGGAGGCCGCGAAGGCGAGTTCCACATCGCCGGTCCATGAGCTGTTGGTGGCCTGCAGGTCGACGACGCCGGCATTGATGGTGACCACCAGCCCCGCTGCCGCAAACGCGGAGGCGTTCGTGGGAGTCGCCACGAACGAGAGAGGGTCGCCGTCGAGGTCGGAGAAGTGAGCGGGGAGGTTGTAAGCGGAGGCGTGTGCCTCGCCAGCCGTAAGATTCAGATCGCTCAGTTGTCCGGAGAACGCCGGGGCGTTCGGGTTGAGGTTAGAGCGATCACTTCCGTTCGGGAGGCGCAAGATTTTCTCGATAACTTCGCCGAAACTCACGTGGCCTGACCCATCTACCAAGCACAGGGAGACGTTTAGCACCGGCGAGACGGTGCCTCCTGCGGGCGTTGCGTTCGCTATGAACTCGTTCATCGGAGTCACCTCGAGGAATACTCGTGTCTGGCCATCGGGAACGGTCGAATTGAAGAGCTGGATGTCGGCGAAGTGAATGACGGCGCGCGCCATCGTGGCGTACGGGTCGGGGGGCGGCGGGCTGGAGCCGTTGTCGGATGGCGGCGGGGGCGCGAGCGCCTTTCGGCCCAAGACAACGGAGTACTCAACGATGTTCCCGTCCATTGGGTGGCCGCGAAGGGGAAAGGAGGACGCGAAACAATCGGCGTGCTGGGCCGTCATATCGGCGGACGAAGAATCTTCGGGGCCCTGGATGACCCAGGTTCTCTCGCTGACCGGTGGCGGAGAAATGCGGATCGCAAAGGCGTTGCTGTCGGCGAAAGAAACGGCCCACTCAGCGCGGACTTTGAGTATTACCTGGTAGCCCCAGGCCGACGCATTGAGCGATCGAATTGCGATCTGGGTTCCGTTGATCGACAGGTCGAGGCCCCTATACCAAATGTCAGGGTTTGGGTTCGGGGTGCGGATGGGGTCGCCGCCAAAATCGGAACTAATGAGCGTGTAGCGTAGGGTCACTACGTCTGGATCCGTGAATTGGCCGGCGAAGTCGTAGGCAGAGAGGTTTTGCGTGCCGGCTTCTATTGTCAGGTCCGGGATCGCGCCGGAAAAAACGGGGCTAGCGGCGGCCGCGGGCGTAGCTTGAAGGACGAGCCCCGAGAGAACCAAGAGTCCAGCAAAGACTGGGACACGGGATCGTCGCGGGGGTGAGAATGCCAACCCTTGGGATTGTGATTGGTTTGTGGTTCTTCGACTCACGAGACACCCTGTGGCATCGTGAGTATAAGGCGGGGTTGGTGGAGAACTGAAATCGACATATCAAAGGCGCCGCTCCGCCTAAACCCCGAACAGCATCCGCAGCGTCGTTCCGCTCACAAACGTATGCAGGAACCCCGTGACGAGCATGCCCAGCATGAGCCAAAAATGCCACTTGCGGATCTTGGGGGCGCGCAGGCTGGTCCACTTGGCAAGCACGATGCCCGTGGCGCCCATCACGCCGAGGGCCACAAGCGAGATCACTCCGACGTCAATGTCCCAGGTCCATATCCCGCGGTAGGTGGTCGACATGAATGCCACGGCATGGATGATCGTGAGCACGGTGGCGAACAGCGACATCGAAAAGTGGAGCGTGAGCCAAGGCGGCCACTTGAAACGGGGCGCGCGGCGCAGGTGGCGGCGGTAGCCTTGGACTGCGGAGAGGCAGGCGACACCAAGCGCCGCGAATCCCGTGATGCGGCCCACGAGCACCCAGAGGTCGAGCGACGCGGGCGCGGCCACGCGGGGCACCTGCGTGGTCCGGCGGGCGGCGCCCAGCGGCGCGCGGATGGTGAGCTGGTAGGGCAAGTCGGACGGCTTGCCGCCCGACGCGTGCAGGTGGTGCGCGGTGATGTTCACGACCACGGTCACGGTGGAGGCGTTGCCCACGTCGGGCAGCCTGAGCGTCCCGGCCTGCGACCCCGAGGGGCCAAGGCTTGCCAGGCCCGCGGAGGCCGACGCCGTGGTGGCGGTGAGGTTGGACGCCGTCGCCGTGGCTTGGACTGCGACGTCCTCCTGCAGCCATGGGTTGTCGAGCGTGAGGTTCACTACGATCGAGCCGCCCACACGCGCCGCCGAGGCCGACCCGTCGACGGCCTGGAAGCCTGCGTCGGCGTGGCAGCGCTCGCAGGTGTCGGAGCCGAGGCCCACGGCCGCGCTAGCGCGGGTGCGCACGGGGCCCGGGCCCGGCTTGATCGCGATGATGGAGCCTTCGTAGTGGAGCGTCTTGCCGGCAAGCGGCGGGTTCAGGTCGAGGGTAAAGGCCGTCGCGCTCTCGGCGGTGACGTGCACCTCGGTCACGGTGCCTGAGGACTGCGATATGATTTCGAAGGAGTCCCCGACGAAGAGGTCGTTGCTCGTCGTGATGCTGGTGTCGTTGAAGCCCACTACGGTCGAGCTCCAATGGATGTAGAACGAGGTGGTCCCATTGAGGACGGGCTCGTAGCGCAGGGCGACCGAGCCCGAGGCTGCCGCCGTGACCGTGGAGGGCCAAGGCTGCGTGCCGACGTGTTCGCCGACGAAGGGGGTGCCGTAGAGGCTCTGGAAGCGGGAAGTCGTCATCGAATAGGCCCGCGCGTGGTCCTCTGTGAGTGGGATGAAGACGAGGCGCGAGGCGTTCCACGGTCCGTACGCGTTCTGGGGCTCGACGGTGATGTCGAACGGTTCCCCAACGCCAAGGCCCATCAGGCCTGCTTCGAGCCCGGGGACGAGCGCGCCCGAGCCGATCGTAGCGTTGATGGTGTGGTTGACCATGAACGGCACCCCGCCGTCGAAGTGGCCCGCAAGGAGAAGCTCGACAGAGTCGCCGGGGTTGATGCCGAGAGGCGCGGCAGCGGGTGGCGGGTAGATCCAGCCGGAGAAGTCGGCACCAGAAAGTAGTGCCACCGGCACGAAGAACGCGGCAAGGGTGACGCCGAGCACGAGGTACGACTTCCGGCGCATGGCGGGAGAAACGGCGCGTTCGGGCGAGTCGCGTTCCCTGCCGCCGCGCGAGCGACGCCGCGGGCGCCGCGGGCCCTCAACGCGGCGCGACCGTTTGCGGCGGAACGCAGCGCGCGCGCGCCGCGAATTGGAGGGCGCCTGGCGCGCGGAGCGGCTTGACACGGGCTGACCTAGCCGGGGTTCCGCCTTCGCGATATAGAGATTGCGAGTTAGGCGGCCTTGCCAGTCGTCCGCGCGTAAAGAGAATGGGGCTCGTCGGGTTTTGTGCTAGCGCGGCTCCGCACGAGACCGCGGACTCACGCGATCGGGGACGCTTCGCGAGCCGCCGCGCGGGCGCTCGGGTCGTGGCCTTACTTGAGTTCAAGCACTCGGTGCCCCTTCGAGAGCAGCTCGATGAGGTCGTCCTCGCCCACATCCACCGCCACGACGCGCCGCCCCGACTGGCGCTTCGAGAACAGCGCGTCCCCATAGGCCGCGAGCGCACCTTCGAGGATGAGGTCGTCGAGCAGCCCCTCGACGAGCGCGAGCGACCCGAAGGGCACGGCGGTCGCGCGCGCCGCCGCCATCACCGCGTCATCGCGCGACGAGCCGTTCTCGCAGGCCGAAAGGAGCGCCGATCGGATCTGCTCGTCGAGGCGGTGGGCGGGCCGCGCGGGGCCGGCGTCGCCGATGTAGACGGACTTGAGCCGCGCGGAGCCCTTCAGCTCGAACTCGACCACTTCCCTTGAAACGGCATCACGAGCGACGTCGAGTGCAAGCTGTCGCCCTGGCGCGGGCCGCGCGCGCTTGCGCGCCTCTTCGCGCGCGCGCCTCGCCGCGGCAAGCGCAAGGTCGGGCGCGTAGGTCTCGAGGGAGGCCTGCGGACGCGCCCGCGCGGGCTTCTGCCAGTCGATGACGAGCCCCTGTCCCTGCGGCGCCGCCGGAAGTCCCCCTGCTTCGGTATCGAGCGCAAGCGGCGATAAGAGGGTTTGCGGCCGCTCGGCGTTGGGGCGAGCGGTTTTGGGCCGCAAGCCTTTATGAGGCGCCGCCCGAGAGCCGTCACCGTGGCCTTCGACCCCTGGTTCTCGCTTTTCCCCACAGCGGCGGCGATCACCTTTGCCGGCCTTGCCGCCGGACTCTGGCGCAAGCGCGCGACCCTTGGCGGCATGGAGCTCGATTGGATGGTCGCATTCGTTTTCTGCGCGATCGGGTTTGCGGGACTGCTTTCGGCGGGCGTGCAGACGTTCAGCGACGCGTCCGACGTCACGCTCGCCTTCACCGGTGCCGGCGCTTGCGCCGGGCTCGCGGCGGCCTTCGCCACGCTCCTGCAGCGGTACGCTCGGGGGGCTCTCGGCGCCCCCGGGTTCCGCTGGCTCGCGTTTGCAACCGCGCTCGGGATTGCCTGCTTCGGGGGCGGCGCGCTCATGGCCTCGGCCGGGTCTTTTGCCAAAGTGAGCCCCGCAGGGTGGGTGCTTGCTCCCATCGCGGTTGGGGCCGCCGTGCTGATTCCCGTGGCCTACCTCGCGGCTCGGCGGACGATGCCAAGCGCCGGAGTCGCAAATACCATCCAGCTATTCGCGGGCGCGGCGCTCGTTGTGGCCGGGCTCATCGGCGGGGCGCTGGGCGACCTCCTCGTCGGCTCGGGCCTTGGAATGACCGGAGGCGCAATCCTCTACAGCGGGGTGTCGGCAGTGGTCGGCCGGGCGCCATCGGCGGGGGCCCCCAATCTGCGGCCCCGGGTTGAACTTGCCGAGGCGGAGGCGCCGCGCCGGGTCGTCGAGGGCAGGAAGGTGCGGGTGCCCAAGGGCGCCGCCGTGCGCGTCAGCTCGTTCAGGGACGATGACCTGCCGCCGGGCGAAACGAAGTAATGGATTTCGAACGGCTATGGCGGGCCGCCGGGCGGCGGTGGCGGCCGGTCGCCGAACGAGGGCTGGTTCACGCGCGCGGATGGAAGTGGGGCGGCGGCGAGGCCGAGGGGCGTGACGGGCGGCGGCGCCGGTGAAGTTGGCGGCGGGCCGCCCATGTATTCGGGAACCCGGCCGAGGGCCAGGATCTCCTTGAGCACGAAGACATAGCGGATTGCCAGCACCACCCCGACGACGGGTATTGCAAGGAGTACGAGATCTGGGAGGGCGGTGAGGCCCGTGAGCGTGCTGGCCGGCCCAAGGTAGTCAATGAGGAAGTGGGTGAGGATGGAGGCGATCAAACCGTACCGCAGGAAGAGGACGCCAAGTCCGAGTCCCCCAATGAAAGTGCTTGGGAATTTCCACAGGTCCCATCCCGGCACGTGCGCCGCGGCGAAGACCACGGCCTGGAAAACAACGAACGCCACCGCGGCCCCCTCGAGCGGGAACGCGCCACCGAACAAGTAGCGGTACCACGGCTTTTCTAGCCGGCCGCGGCCGAGGTAGTGCACGGCAAGGAGCGGCACGCCGAGCAGGAGCACGCGGGTCATGATCTCCTCCACTACAGGGGCGTTCGCCAACGTGATGAGCTGGGCACCCAACGGCTCTCGCTCGAGGCTGGCCGGCACCTGCGGCCCGCTTCCGAAGGCGAGGAGGATCGCGACCGATACGAACGTCGAGAACAGCGAGAGCGCGTAGATCCGCGCCACCGCAAAGAACGCGTTCGGTTCCGACAGCGTGGGCGCGCCGAGGCCCTGGATGGTGCGCAGGAATTTGGTCCACGCATCGCGCCCATGACCCCGGAATAGGAACGCCGCGGAGAGGACGATCGTCGCAACCAGCAGGGCGTGCCAGACGACCGCCGCTTCACCCCCGAGGCCTGCAATCAAGATCGGGAAGGGGAAGGAGAAGTAGATGGGCACGAACGGGTCGGGCGTGGCGTTGGCATAGGCCAACGCCTGCGGGGCGCCGAGGAGGAGCCCCGCAAGTTCGCAAAGCAGGATGAAACAGGCGAGCGCGGTGCCGAAAATGGTGGCGGCGCGCGCCAGGCGCCGCACGATGTGGACGGGCGGCGGAAGTTCGAGGTCCGGGGGCATGAACGTGGACGCGGCGGGCAGCGGAATCGCCGCAGGGTCCGCCGAACCTGCCGGGGCGCGCGCCGCCTGGGAGAGATAAATGACGGTCCGGTCGTTCGGGCAAAGGACAAACGCAAAAGCTCCGGTGAAAGGGACGGCTGCGCCGCACCGCGGACAAAGGACTTCGGCCACTTGCGGCTCCGGGCGCGCGATCGGGGGTCGGAGATAAACTATCTCGGGGCCGTTTGCGTTTGACGAGCCCCAGTCCGAGTTTAAATAGCGAAATCCAGATCGACGCGGGCGCGTAGAACGGTGGCACAAGCCCCTCGAAACGCGCGAGGTGCCACGATGGCCCGGGGCATGAAGCTCGACCACTTCGCGTCGGGCACGCGGATCGACGAGGCCGGCGACCCCGACGAGCCCGCGCGGAGCGCGCGCCCCCAGGACGCGCCGCCGTTCTTCACCGTGTCGCAGCTCACCGACCTCATCGAAGAGGACCTTCACCGCGACGACCGGCTGCGCGGGGTGTGGGTCAAGGGCGAGATTTCGGGGCTCCGCGAGTACCCGAAGGCGTGGTACTTCACGCTGAAGGACGCCGAATCGCAGGTCTCGGCGGTCTGCTGGAACTACGGCGCGCAGCGCGAAGTGGGCCCCACGCTGAAGGAAGGGGCCGAGGTAATCGTGCGGGGCGACATCACGGTCTACAAGCAGCGCGGCCAGTACCAGCTGCGCGTCACCGAGGTACAAGCCACCGATAAGCGCGGCGCGCTGTTCTTGAAATTCGAGCAGACGAAGAAGAAGCTCGCCGCCGAGGGGCTCTTCGACGAGTCGCTGAAGCGGCCGTTGCCGCGCTACCCGCAGACCGTGGGCGTCGTGACCTCGACCGAGGGCGCGGTGTTGCGCGACATCATCAACGTGGTGTCGAGGCGGTACCCACACATCCGCCTGCTGGTCGTGCCATCCCGGGTGCAGGGCGAGGGCGCCGAGCTCGAGGTGATCCACGGCATCGAGGCGCTCAACCGCCTCGGCGGGGTCGACGTGATCATCGTCGCGCGCGGCGGCGGCTCGATCGAGGACCTCTGGCCGTTCAACGAGGAGTCGCTGGCGCGCGCCGTGCGCGCAAGCGGCGTGCCGGTGGTGTCGGCGGTGGGCCACCAGACCGACTTCACGATCTGCGACTTCGTGGCGGACCTGCGCGCGCCGACGCCCTCGGCGGCCGCCGAGATCGTCGTCCCGAACGCTGCCGACGTTTTCGCGGAATTCGGCGAGATCGAGGGGCGCATCAAGCGCGCGCTCCTGAACGCCCGCGACCGCGCGTCAGGCAGGCTCGACCGGCTCACGCACCACCCCGCACTGCGGCTCCCGCGCACGCTGCTCGAGGCGCGCCAGCAGATGCTGGACGAGGTCAGCGACCGGTTGCTCTCCACTTCCCGCGTCGGCCTCGAGCGCGCGCAGGCGAGGCTCGACCGGCAGGAGGCCGCCCTCGATGTGCTGTCCCCGATGAAGACGCTCGCGCGCGGCTACGCCATTGCGCTCGACCGCGAGGGGCGGGTCGTCAAGGGGGCGGGCCAAGTGGAACTCGGCGACGAGGTCGACGTGGTGCTCGCCGAAGGCGAGCTCGCGACCCGCGTGAAAGAAAAGCGCCCGGGCCGAATGAACGGCCGCGGGCAGAAGGACACTTGAACCTGCAGTCTATCATGATAGGAAGGGGGCGTGGCCGTGGGCGACCGGAAGGGCAGGGACGAGGAGCGGGACAGCGGCGACGAGCTCACCTTCGAGCAGGCGCTCAAGCGGCTCGAAGAGGTCGTGGGCGATTTGGAAAGCGGGCGGCTCTCGCTCGAGGAATCACTCTCGCGGTTCGAGGAGGGGATGCGCCTTTCGAAAATGTGCCAGCAGAAGCTCAAGGGCGTGGAGCTGAAGATCGAGAAGCTCGTGGCCGAGAACGGCGGGCTGAAAGCGCGCCCGCTCGACGACGACCGGTGAGTCTCGGCGGGGCCACCGGCCGGCCTACTTTGATTTGCGCCCCGCGGCTTCGTGGTATTCGACCTCGACGGTTAGGTTTGGCTTGATGCCGGCAAGTGCGGGCAAGAGGTGGTTCAGGACTTGTTCTCCGCTCGCCCGGAATGATTTGCCTCGCGCGCTCACCTTTACCCACCCCTTTTCATCGCGGAAATAGCGCTCAGTCCAGGTCTTGGAGCTGATCAAAATCACATACCTCTCATTGGATAGGTCCGTGTCACTTCCTCCTCGGGAGCGCTCCGCGCTCGGCCAGATGGCGCGACCATGTGGGTCGGCTCTCATAAGGAGGAGGAACGCGGGGCCCCGCGCTGCGCACCCGTTAAATAGCGCGCCCAGGATGAAACGCGCCGGGAAGCCGTGCTCGACGTCAAACTCCTCCGGGAGAATCCGGAGAAGGTGCGCAAAGGCCTCAAGGCCCGGGGCGGCCCGTGGGCCGACGCGCTCGAGGATGTGCTCCGCGTCGACCAACAGTGGCGCGAGGCGACCGCGCAGGTGAACCAACTGCGCGAGGTGCGCAACCGCGCCTCGATTGAAATCAGCAAGGTCAAGGACAAGACGATGCGCGAGGCCAAGGTCGAGGAATTCCGGGGGCTGAAGGACAAGCTCGTGACGCTCGAGGTGCAATTGAAGGAGCTCGACGCGCGCCGCGACAGCCTGCTGATAGAGCTCCCGAACCTGCCTGACGATTCGGTGCCGCAGGGCGCCGGGCCGCAGGACAATGTCGAGAAGCGCAAGTGGGGCACGCGGCCTGAGTTTTCGTTCACGCCGAAGGACCACGGGGCGATCGGCGAGGCGCTGGGGATCCTCGACTTCGAGCGGGGCGTGAAGCTTGCCGGAGAGGGGTTCTACGCGCTCATCGGTGCGGGCGCCAAACTCGAGCGCGCGCTCATCCAGTGGTTCCTGGATGAGGCAACTGCGAAGGGCTACCTCGAGGTGCTGCCGCCCTTCCTCGTGACGAACGAGACGGCGACGGGGACCGGCCACCTGCCGAAGAACGCCGACGACATGTACCTCGTCGAGCGCGACCGGATGGTACTTGTCCCCACCGCCGAGCTGCCGCTCACCTCGTTCCACCGCGGCGAGGTCATTCTGACGGAACAGCTGCCGATCAAGCTCTGCGCCTATACGCCCTGCTGGCGGCGCGAGGCCGGCCGCAACACGGACACCAAAGGGCTCGTGCGCGTCCACCAGTTCAACAAAGTCGAGATGCTCAAGCTCGCGACCCCCGAGGCGGCCTGGAACGAGCACGAGTCGCTCACGCGCGACGCGGAGGACCTGCTCAAGAAGCTCGGCCTTGCGCACCGGGTCATCGAGTTGTGCACGGGCGATCTCGGGTACGCGGCGGCGAAGACCTACGACGTGGAGGTCTGGCTCCCGTCGATCAACGACTACAAGGAGATCTCGTCGTGTTCGTGCTTCACGGACTTCCAGGCTAGGCGCGCGGGGCTGAAGTACCGCGACAAGGACGGGCAAGTCGGAAGGTGGCTGTACACGCTCAACGGGTCGGGGCTCGCCGTCGGGCGCACCTTCGTTGCGATCCTGGAGAACTACCAGCGCGCCGACGGAAGCGTGGAAGTTCCGAAGGTGCTGCGGCCCTACATGGGCGGGATGGCCGAGATCAAGCGGCGTTGACCGATCGCCCTGTGGCCTACCCGCCCCAAGGGATTATCTCGCCGCGCGACGCCTTTGTCTCCGTTCCCCATGGCGGCCGCACTCGATTTCCTCAGCGCCGCGATATACCTCCCGCGGCGCGAGGACCTGATCACCCGCGACATCGAGGCCGCGTTCTACAACTTGGAAAGCTCGGGCTTCGTCATCGACCCGGGCGGCCACATGCGCATCGCGATGGCCAAGGGGATCCCGGAGATCACCGGGGAGACGCCGGGCGCGCGCACCTACGACGGCGCCGTGACAATGGGCCAAGCCGCTTCGATCCTGCGCCGCGTTTCGGCCGACTACTGGGGCCAGATCATGCTGCGTGGGCGTTTCGCGATCGGGGGGCATTTCGAAAATGTCACGGCGGTGGTTTGCCCGTTCTCGATGAACTCGGCGGCGCTCTTCAGCGTGCACATCCTCTTCCGGACGCCGGGCCTGCTGCTCAAGGACCGCCCCCTCGTCGACCGGGGGGCGCACGCCACCGAGGCGATCGAGCGCATGCAGGACACCTTTGCGCCCGTGGTGATGTTTGTGGACAGCGAACAGCCCGAGATTTCGGTCGCCGAACTCAAGGCGGGCAGGCTCCCGTGGCTGCCGTGGGCCGGCTACCTCTCGCCCGGCGGGCTGAAGAGCGTGGGCGGCGGCGTGCTGCAGGCGCTTCCCGACTGGCTGAAATGGCTGGAGGACGCCGCGAAGGCGGCCGGTGCCTCCTCGTCGAGGCGCACGCGCGGCGGCGGTCTGATTTGGGTCTTGCCCGAGCGCGCGCTTGGGAAGGAGGCCTACATGCCGGGCGGCAAGCCCGCGCTCGAGCCGTGGCGCGTGTACCTGAGGCGGGCGTTCCCGCAGTCGTCGGTGCCTAGTACCTTGCAAGGGCCTTGAGGACCGGCGCGTATTGGCGCGCGATGACTTCGAAGGCATCGGTCAACTCTCGCGGAAGCTCGGGCACCCCTTCGAGCGATCGCGTCTTATTGTCCTTGGGTTCCATCATGCTCATCCCTCTCACCTCGTTTGGGGGGTTGGCGAGCCATGACCGTTGGACGAAACGGCCCTGGATAAACGTGCGACGGGGGTCAATGAATGGTCTCGAGGTTGTTGGAGGCCATTCGGCTGGGGCGGCGAGCATCAACGCTAATTGGGATGTGGAGGATCAGGGCATCAGAGGTTTCCCTTGCCGGAAGTCGAAATAAGCCGGATGACCTCCGCCGAGTTCGCGCGCGAGGTCAGGCGCAACCCGCTCGTGATCCTGCCCGTCGGCGCCCTTGAGGAACACGGCCCCCACCTCCCGCTCGCCTCGGACATCATTCAGCCCATGGCGCTTGCCAAGGCAATCGCGAAGCGCCGCCGGGCGCTCATCTTGCCCCCTCTTTGGTACGGCTACTGCTCGTCGACCCGCAACTTTCCGGGCACCGTATCCATCGAGGTGGACACGCTGAGGCTCGTCGCGCGCGACCTCGTGGCGGACATCTACCGCAACGGCGTGCGCCGCCTGCTCGTGCTCTCGGGCCATGCGGGCGCGGGGCACATGGCCGCGCTCCGCGAGGGCGCAAAGGAGGTCGCGGCGCGCCACGACGACTACCAGATTGCGGTGCTCACCGACTACGACTTCGCCTACGAGCTCCTGGGCAAGGATGGCATCCCCGCGAAGGACGGGCACGCGGGCCACGTCGAGACCTCGCGCGTGCTTGCGACCGCGCCACGACTCGTGAAGGGCCACAAGCGCGTGAAGCCGGACGCGCCGGAGTACCACAAGTTCGAAATCGTTGGCCGGCCCGAGAAGCGCTGGAAGAGCGGCGTCCACGGGGACCCGCGCAAGGCCACCGCCGCGGTGGGGCGAAAAGTGGACGCCTACGTGCTTGCACGAACGCTCGCCATGGTCGACGAAGTGTTCTATGCGGGAGCCCGCCGCGTCGGAAAGGCCCACTAGGCGTGGCCCGCGGAGTATTCCCGAAACAAAATCAAGGGCCCGGAGACGGCCGCTCAGTTCTCACTTGGGGAAGTTGAAGGCGCCGTGGTCCGCGCCGCATGGATCTGCCGGTGCGCGAGGATTCCGGCGACATGGCCGCAGAGGACGAGCGCGACGAGCAGCAGCTCGAATTCGATGGAAACGTCGGACCATTTGACGAAAACGATGAGCGGGACCACGGGTGCGTGCACGAGCCCGAGGAACACGGACCATTTCTTTACCTGGGCCCACGCGCTCTGCTTCACCGTGCGGCTCAGGTAGCCGAAAGGCACCGCGAGGGCGAAGAAGCCAACAGCCACGGCGGCCTCGAAGAGCACGACCGGGATTTGCTCCCCTGCCAGATAAGTCCGGCGGAGCGCCGCTGTAGGAAACGATAATCGGTCGGTCACGCTCGCCGCCTGCAATCGCCTAGAACTCTCGAATCGGCTTGCGGCCCGCGAAGCCGCCCTGGAGCGTGTGCCAGAATCCGACCTCCGTTTCGCCCTTGCGCCAGCACAGGTAAACGACCTCCGAGCCGCGCATGGCGTAAAAGTCGACGAGCCCTGTGTCGGGGTCCTTGATCTCGATTCCCTCGGCGGTGATCGCAGCAACGCCCGCGCGGATCGCCTCTTGGCTCTCTTCGAACTGCGCGCGGAAGCGCAGGTAGTCCGCGCGCTCCGGGCAGCTTTCCTCGAGCACCTTGGCGCCCCACGCGATTTCGATGTCGTTCACCTGGTCTTCGAGCGTGCGTGCGCGCTCGACGTGGCCTGCGATTTCGCCGAAACGCTTCTCGAGGCCCGGCACCTTGAGGTTGGCCTCCGAAAGCGTGTAGAAGCGCCGTTTCTGCTCCACGGGCGCACCCCCCTCCCCTCGCTACAGCGTGACGCGGATCTCCCCGCCCACGACCTCGACCTTGTACCTGTCGAGTTTCGCCAAGGGGTTGAGGCGCGCCTGCGCGGTTTCAAGGTCGTACTGCCACCCGTGGAACGGGCAAATGACGACATTCTCTTCCAAGTCGACCTCGCCCTCGCCGATCGGGCCGCCGCGGTGGCGGCAAACGTTGGAGAATGCGCGGTACGCGCCCCTGGCGAGGATGAGCGCCACCGGCGTCCCCCCGGCATCGACGACCTTCGCTTGTCCCTCGCGCAGGTCGCCCACCCTGGCGACGGTGAAGGTTCCCGACATGACAGACGCCACGATTGCGACCCCCGCGGCGGGATAAAACCTTGTGGGGGTTGAGGGGCCTTCGCCCAGGAAGCTGGCGGCAGTGGCCGTAGCGAAAATACACTCCGAACGCTTTAGCCCCGCCCGGAGGGCAGGGTGCTCGGGCTGGCAAACGTTTGGGGGAAACCTTGATCGGGCGGCAGTTTAACGTGCAAACGGGGGCTCCGATGGCCCGGGCAAAGCCCTTTCGGGCGGAAGCGCACGACGGCGCGTCCAAAGAGACCGCAACGGCCGTTGGGTCGGATGCCGCCGAACTCGAACTCGCCGAGGCGCGCTACATCCAATCGATCGGGGGCAGCCTTGAGCAGCACCCGGAAGGGCTCATTGTCGTCCACCCGCGCCTTGCCCACTCCGCCTTGAACGGCGTGCGGAACCTGACTTCGTCCAAGGAGACGGTCGGGGCGTTCGTTGACGGAGTAGAGGCGCGCTTCCGGGCGCAGCAGACGCCTTTCTCGATTGTCACGACCCCGGTGAGCGAGCCGCCGGAGGCCTGCGCGTTGCTCGAGCGGCGCGGGTACCGGTGCGCGAGCCGCTGGATGTGGATGGAGGCGCAGGAGAGCGTGCAGCCGGGTCCCCATGACTCGGCGATCGTAGCCGGGCCCACCGGGGACTTCGAGGAGTGGGCCGAAACGGAGGCAGCGCTCATGGCAATCCCCTCGCAATTGGAATTCCTGGCAGGCCTTGCCCGTGCAAGTGCAAGTGCGCCGCGCCACACGATTCTCTTGGCGAGGTACCGCGGCCGCGCTGCGGGAGCCTGCGAGGTAACGGCCGATGGCGCGGTGGCTTTCATCCGGCACTACGGCGTGCTCAAGGAGTTCCGGCCCAAGGGAGTGGCACGCGCGCTGCTCGCCTCTGCCTGCCAGACGATCGGCGACTTCGAGGGAAAGCGCGTGGCGACCCGTGTATTTGCCGGGACCGGGGCCGACCTGCTCCTGGAGCGGTATGGGTTTTTGCGCAGCCACGTCTCGGATGAATATGTGCGGGAGCCGCCGTTGTTCCCGATGGACTAAAAGGCGCAAGCGCCCGATGGGCTTAAGGCCCCGATGCCCAAGGCCTTGGGGGGGCCGCCCACGCGGCCCGCGAGGAATCGGCATGGGGCTCGGCGGTCCGCTTGGCGTTTTCGCCGACGCCGTGCTTGGCAAGATGCTCGATCTCGAAGCGGCCGAGGTCGCTTACCACAAGGCCATCGGCGCGCAGGTGGTCGAGGAAATCGGGGCCACCTGCGTGGTCAACCCGGGGCTCCCGCACCCCGCATTCAATGCGGCGTCCTCGCTCGACGCCGAAGGGCAGGACACGACTGCGTTTGTGCAGCGGATGGAGCTTGCGTATGCTCACGAACGGCTGCCGTTCCAGGTCGTGTGCACGCCGATCACCCGCCCGCCGGAGCTCGAGGCCGCCATCCTCGACCGCGGCTACGTGGTCGCCTCCAAGCGGACATGGATGGAACTCATGGTGGCGCCGCCCACGGAGCCCGACGACCCGCGTCTCGAAGTGCGGGTTGAAGAGGACGCGCAGCGCTGGGCGCACCTCGCCGCAATCGGGATCGAGACCCCCGCTGCCCAGCCGCTCTTGGCACGCCTTGGCAAGGCCACGCTAGAGGCGCCCGGCCATACGCTGCTCACGGCCTCCTTCGCCGGCCAGCCGGCGGGCGCGTGCGAGGTGAGCGTCGACGAGGGGATTGCGGTGATCCGCCGGCTCGCGGTCGCGGCGCCATTCAGGCCGCGGCCGGTCGCGCGCGCGCTCCTGCACCACGCCTGCAAGGCCGCGTACGGCAGCGATGCGTTCCGGGTCCTGTTGCGGGTTTTCGAGGGCACGGGCGCCGAGCCCCTCTTCGAGTCGTACGGGTTTGTGGGGGTGCAAATCTCGACGGAGTTGGTGCGCGAATTCCCGGCGTTCCTCCTCGACTAAAGCCGCCGCCCAAGGCAATCCATGGGGACCCACAGAGGAAGGCCGGCGCCGACAGTTCAGCCGAAAGTAGAAGTGGGCGCAAGCGCGCCTTTCGCGCGGGGTCCAGATGGAGCCCGATGCGAGGGCGGGGGCTGCGCCGACGACCGGGCGGTTCGCAGCGCTGCGCGCGCGGCTTGCGCCCATCTCGCCTTGGGGCCCGCCCCTCTTACCGACTGAATTCACCAAGCCGAGACGGCGGCTGGTCGCCGTCGCGGGCACGATGGCCGCCACCGTGGCGCTGCTCGCCGTGCTGATCTTGCGCTTCCAGGGCGCCGGGATGTTCGTCCCGGAGGTCGCCGTCGAGTGGGTCGTCGACCATATCCCCGGCTCGTTGGAGGCGGGCGCAATCGGCCTCATGGGCGGGTTCGCGAAGGTGATCGGGCTCTCGTTCGCCATCGCGGGGTTCCTCGCGGTGCACGCGTTCTTCGCACTCTATTACCCGCGCGTCCAAGCCATCGCGGGCGCTCGCTGGAAGGCTTTCGTGTTCTTCGCTGGGGCGCCGACGGGCGGGACCTTGTTCATCGCGCTCCCGCTGTTCGGGCAAGGCATTGCCGGCGCCTCCTCCTATCAAGGGGTCGGGGCGGCGCTGGTGGGGGCACTCGTGAGTTCGGTGGTGTTTGCCTCCGTCCTCGACCTCTCGTACCGCGAATTCTCCCGCACGAGCCCCCAGGGCGTCGACATCACGCGCCGCACCGCGATCCAGGCCGCCGCGATCTTGCTCCTTGCAGGCGCCGTTGGCGGCGCGGTCCTGAATGGATTCGTTACACGCGTGGGCAGGTTCTCGCAACCCTCGCTTTCGGCGCTGCGCGACCATGAGGTGACGCCCGTGGGCGAGTTCTACCTCGTCAGCAAGAATCTCTCTCCGCCAACCGTCAACCCCTCGACATGGGCGCTGGTCGTCGACGGGCTCGTCGACCGCCCGCTTAGCCTTTCGAGCAACGAACTCTTGGCCCGCCCGCAGCGCGACCAATACGTCACGCTCGAGTGCGTCTCCAACGAGGTGGGGGGAAACCTGATTTCAAACGGACAGTGGCAGGGCATTTCCCTCGGAGGTCTTCTCGCCGAGGCGGGGGTGCAGAGCGGGGCGACGTGGGCGCAGTTCACCTGCGCGGACGACTACGTCGTCGGCGTGCCGCTGCTGCGGGCGCAGGCGCCGGGCTCTATGCTCGCCCTCTCCTTGAACAGCGAGCGCATTACGCGCGATCACGGTTTCCCGGCGCGCATCCTTGTACCGGGGCTCTACGGGATGATGCACGCGAAGTGGTTGACGAAGATCACGCTCGTCGACCACGAGGTGCGCGGGTTTTGGCAGCTGAAGGGCTGGACGAACGACGCCAGGATCAAGACGACCGCGATCATCGCGGTCGCCCCGGCCACCGCGAGATTGGGAGGGACCGAAACGATCGCAGGCGTGGCCTTTGCCGGCGACCGCCAAGTTTCGCGCGTGGAAGTCTCCGTCGATGGAGGGAGCACTTGGGCCGATGCGACCCTGCGCGCGCCGCTGTCAGCCTATGCTTGGACGCTCTGGTCGTACGATTGGACGCCTGCCACCGAGGGCCGCGCGAAGGTCGTCGTGAGGGCCTACGAACGCAACGGCGGCCTCGACACCCTGCAGCAAGCCGCGCCCGCATCGCCTTTCCCGGACGGCTCCTCGGGGTACGACAATCTCGACATCACGGTGACGGCTTAGGCGGGGCCGGCTCGGGCGCCTTGGTGCGCATGGAGAAAAAAATGAGGACGAAGCCGGCCGCCGCCAACGCGCCGCCAATCGCGATCCACTCGGGACCACGCATGAACGTTGCAGGCAGAATCCATGCGCCTTGGAGCGCCCATGCGATGCCCATGACGGCGATGAGGGCTCCGCCGATGAAAAGCCCGAGGCGCAAGCGGAACCCGGAGTGCGGAGCCCGCGCCTGAACGGATAAGGCTCGCCTTGGACTCGAGGGCCAGGGGGGTCCGGCCCCTACTCTTCTTCCCGGCTGTCGCGGAGCGCCTTCCGCGCGGCGCTTACATCGTCCACCTGCAGGATGAGCTCCACATGCTTCGTGCTCTTGGCGGACAAGAAGACGGCGTGGATGTTGACGCCGTGCTCCGCGAGCCGCGCCGCCGCTGCGGCAAGGGCACCCGGCCGGTTCTTGACGCTCAAGGTCAGGACTTCCGTGCGCTTGGCTTCGAGCCCGTGCCGCGCAAGCGCCGCGATCGCGACCCCGGGATTGTCCACGGTTAGGCGCAGGTTGTGCTGGTCGGGTCCGCGGCCAAGCTGAAGCCCCGCGACGTTAACGCCAGCATCGGCAAGGATCTGGGTGACTTGCGCCAAAGCTCCGACGCGGTTGGCGATGTCAAGGACAATGGCAGTTGGGGTCAGGTCGGATTCCCGATACCTGGGGCGCTTGGGTTCCTTAAGGCCTTTGGGCGGCGCTCTCAAGAGACGCGAAAATCCCGCCGCAGGGCGGCCCGTAGATATGGGCGGAGGGAGTTCTGCGCGAAGTTTCCACGCCAGCCATGACCTCCGGGCGGCCGTCGCGGGGACCGGGAGCGGGCGACCGTGGGAGAGGCTCTCGCGCCGTCGGCCATCAAAGTCTGGTCGGCGCTGCTTGCGGTGTACATCATTTGGGGCTCGACCTACCTCGCGATCCGCGTTGTCGTCGAAACCGTCCCACCTTTCCTCTCCGCCGGATTCCGGTTCGTGCTCGCCGGGGGGATGATCTACGCCCTTGCCCGCGCCCGCGGCGCCGCGGCGCCCCCGCGCGCAAGCTGGAAACCCGCAGCAATCGCGGGCGGGCTGCTGCTCGTCGGCGGCAACGGGATCGTGTCGTGGGCCGAGATTCGCGTCCATTCGGAATTTGCGGCGCTGATCGTGGCGACCGTGCCGCTCTGGGTCGTGCTCTTTGAGTGGGTCGGCCCGTGGCGCGCGCGCCCTGCGCTTGGCACCGTCGCGGGCGTGGGGCTCGGCGTGCTCGGAGTCGCGCTGCTCATCGACCCGACGCGCGCGGGGGCCGACGCGATCGACCCGGTGGGGGCCGCAGCGCTGCTTTGCGCCTCAGCCATCTGGTCGGTGGGGACGCTCTACAGCGGGAAGGCGAAGCTGCCCGACCCGCCGCTGCTTGCGATCGGCATGGAGATGACCGCCGGCGGTGCGCTCCTGCTCGTCACCGGGCTCGCGCTCGGCGAGGGCGGCCAGCTCAACTTGGCCGCCGTCTCCTCCAATTCGGCGTGGGCATTCGTCTACCTCGTCTTGGTGGGCGCGCTTGTGGGGTTCACCGCTTACCTTTGGCTCGTGCGCACCGTGCCCCCCGCGCTCGCTACGACCTACGCGTTCGTGAACCCGATCGTGGCGATCTACCTCGGCTGGCTGATCCTCGCCGAGCCCGTGACCGACCGGACGCTCCTCGCGGCGGCCGTCATCATCGCGGCCGTGGCGATCATCACGCAGACGCGCTCGCGGAAGGCCGCGCCCCCGTCGCTCAGCGAACGCGCCCCTCCCGCCACCGCAGTGTCGCAGGGCCCCGCGCCCGACCCGCCGCATTGAACGAGCGGCGTGCGCCCGCGCTACGGTTATATCTCGCGCGTCGATGCCGCGCCCAAGGCGATGAAGTCCGCCTGAACCGCCGCGCGCCCGGCTGATGACTTCTACGCTCAAGGGCGCACAGCCCCGAGGCGGTTCCCATGGCGGACACGGCGTTCCTTGCAATCCTGCTCGCGCTCTTTGTCGCCGCAGCCGTCCTTGGAATTCTGTTGAAGGTCTCCTCCGCGATCATGGAGATTGTCGTCGGCGTGGCGGCGGCCTCCCTCTTCGGCGTCTCCCCGGCCGGCCACGAATGGCTGCCCTTCCTGGCGGCTATGGGCTCGCTCGTCCTCACCTTCCTCGCCGGGCTGGAGATCGACCCAGAGGCCTTCAAGCGCAGCTGGAAGGCGTCGAACACCCTCGGGATCGCGGCCTTCCTCTCGCCGTTCTTCGGGTGCTGGGCCTTCGCCCAATTCGTCCTCGGCTGGCCACAAGCGCAGGCGATGATTGCGGGCGTTTCGCTCTCGACGACTTCGGTCGCCGTCGTGTTTGTCGTCCTTACGGAATCCGGACTCACCACGACCGACACGGGCAAGCTGATCCTCTCGGCGTGCTTCATCAACGACCTTGGGACGGCAGCCGCCCTCTCGTTGCTTTTCCGGCCTCCCGACGTGCTTTTCTTGGGCGTAATGGCCGGCGCGCTCGTGCTCGCCTTCTTCGGTCTGCCGCGCGTCATCCCGAAACTCTTCAAGTGGTTCGGGTCGCGCCCGAATGAGTTCGAAGTGAAGTTCATGCTCCTCCTTGCCGTGGGATTCGGTGTGCTTGCCGAGCTCGCCGGCTCGCACGCGGTGCTCCCGGCCTACATCCTCGGCCTGATGCTTGCAGGGACCCTTTCCAAGAAGCGGGAGGTTTTCCTCAAGTTGCGCACGCTTGCCCTAGGCTTCCTGACGCCCGCGTTCTTCGTGAACGCCGGCCTTAACATCGATGCGGCGGCCGTGGCGGCTGGCGCAGGCCTCGTCGTGCTTTTAACCGGCGCCAAGATGGCCTCGAAACTGGTTGTCGTGGTGCCGCTCTCGCGGAAGTTCATCCCGCGCCACTCGGCCTATACCGCACTTCTCATGAGCACGGGCCTAACCTTCGGGACGATCTCGGCGACCTACGGTCTGCAGGCGGGCATCATCGACCGGAGCCAGTTCTCCATCCTCGTCACGGCGGTGCTGATGACAGCCGTGGTGCCCACGCTTATTGCGCAGAAGTGGTTCGATCCAGTTCGCCGAGAGCCCGGGATCTTGGGATCCAATGGGGGCGGCCAGGCGGGCCCCACGAAGGAGGAAGACTGATGGAGCGAACCCCTAAGGAGGCGAAGCGCAGGCGGGGCAAGGTCGCCATGGGTGAAGGCCCCTACCGCAAGATCGTTGTGGCAACCGACGGTTCGCCGGGGGCGGCTCGGGCCCTCGAGGCGGCCATCGACCAGGCAAGGGCTTCGGGGGGCCAAGTTCTCGCGCTTTGCGTTGCGCCCTTGAACGAGTTCGCCACCTTGGAGTCCGATGCGGTTGACCTGCAGGCGCAGGAGCGCTGCCAGATAGCGCTGATGGCAGCAAAGCGAGTCGCCGAGGCGGCCGGCGTGTCGATCCGTGTCGAGATGCTCCAGGGCCACCCGGTCGACCGGATCCTTGCGGCGGTGGAACGCGAATCGGCTGACCTAGTGGTCGTCGGCACGCGCGGTCGGTCGAAGTCGCGGCGGATATTGCTCGGCAGCGTCTCCGACGCGGTCTTGCGCCATGCTCGGTGCGCCGTGCTTGTCGTCCGATAGTGCGCGCAACGGGGCGCTTCACTCGTCTGGGCCAAAAACGTCCGGACGAACGTCCTCGAAGATCGCGTACTCGTTGCCGCTCGGGTCTTCGAACACATAGCACGGCCCGTTCGGGATTTCGAACTTTCCGCTCTTGGGCTTCCATCCCCGTTTCTTGAGTTCCTTTGCCGTGGCCGCGAGGTCTTTGACCTCGTAGATCGGCAGCACCGACGGCGCGTCCCGGTGGTCGGCAAGGAGCACGAGGGGGCCCGCGCCGAGCCGCACGGCGGCGACGTCCGCTCCGAATTCGCGGAACCGCCACACCTTCTTGGCGCCGAGCACTTCCTCGTAAAATTTGAGGTCGCGGCCAGTGTCCTTCGTACCCAGGTAGAGGAACCGCAAGGGGCCAAAGGGGGGCGCCATGCGCGACGATCGCCGGAGCGCTTTATGAAGGGACGCTGGGGCGCCCTCGGGGGCGCCCATCGGGTGAGTGAGTCATCACATACCCGCGGTTGGAATCGGCGTTGGGTCCCCATGGCGCTCCGCAAGAAAGCCGACCTTGGCGGTTTCGAGGCCATGTACCGGGGCGGGCGTCCCCCGTGGGACATCGGCCGCCCGCAGGGCGCCTTCGTCGGGCTCGAGGAGCAAGGCAAGGTCAAGGGCTCGGTCCTGGACGTCGGCTGCGGCACCGGCGAGCACGTCCTTTTCTTTGCCGCCAAGGGCCACGAGGCGTGGGGCGTGGATGGCGCGCCCACCGCGATCGCGGCGGCGAAGGAGAAGGCCCAAAAGAGGCACATTGCCGCGCAATTCGTGCACGGCAGCGTGTTCGACCTCGAGTCGATGGGGCGCACCTTCGATAATGTCGTCGACAGCGGGATGTTCCATACGCTGACGAACCGCCAGCGCGTAGCCTTCGAACGGTCGCTGAAGGCCGTCCTTCCGCCCGGCGGCCACTACTTCCTGATGTGCTTCAGCGAACACGAGCCCATGGACTGGGGGCCGCGGCGCGTGACGCAGGCCCAGATCCGCGCATCATTCACCGACCTCTGGCAGGTGCGTTCCATCGAGGCGGCGCGATTCGAAGATACGATCCACGGCGGCGGCGCCAAGGCGTGGCTCGCGCACCTTGAGCGCGTCGGCTAGTTGTGTGACCAGAAGTCGTAGAACATGCTCAGCCCGAAGGGCACTTGAAGGAGTGCGAGCCCGAGCACCGCAAACCCGTTGTACCGGTGCCACTTGCGCACTTTTTCCTTCTCGCTCCAGAGGAGCCAACCCAGCCCGCCCTGGACGATCCAAAGGGAAACTGCAGTGACGCCGATGAGGGCGTGATAGCTCCTTAACGAGTGAAGGCCGGACTGCTCCATCACAATCGGGCCCAGCAAGACCGCCACGCACGCGAGCGCAATCGTGGTGACCGCGATCCGGATGTGCCAACGCGTGATCGGCTCGTACGTCTCAACCGTCATTTTCGCGGACTTCCGCCCGAGGTAGACGGTGAGGCAAGTGAGCGAAACGATGCTCACAGTGAGGATCGGGTGGATCCACCACGGGATGTCCAGCGCCTCCCCTCCCCGGCCGGCTCCTCAGGGCGGCCCCGGCCGCCGATCCCTTGGCCCCCTTGGTAATGGTTTCCCTAACGGCGGGCCCACCCTGGAACGTTCCAACCAAACGGCAGAATCCTTTTTCCATCAAGGACAGCATGAGGGCGACCCATGCCCGAAAACCTCACGCGGAAGATCATTCAAGCGCACCTTGCCGAAGGGAAGATGGAAGCAGGCAGGGAGGTGGCCCTGCGGATGGACCAGGCGCTGTTGCAGGACGCCACGGGCACGCTCGCGTGGCTCGAGTTCGAGCAGATGGGCGTCGAGGGCGTGAAGATCCGCCAGGCCACGCAGTACGTCGACCACAACATGCTGCAGACGGGATTTGAGAACCCGGACGACCACCTCTTCCTGCAGGGGATGTGCGCGAAGTACGGCGCGGTGCTCTCGAAGCCTGGCAACGGCATCTCGCACTGGGCGCACGCCGAGGCCTACGACATCCCCGGGGAGACGATGCTCGGGTGCGACTCGCACACGCCGCACGCCGGGGCTGTCGGGATGCTCGCGATCGGCGCGGGCGGGCTCGAAGTCGCCGCCGCCATGGCGGGCGAGCCGTACCGCGTGACGATGCCCAAGGTCGTGAATGTGAAGCTCAGCGGCGCGTTCCCGCCGTGGGTGTCGGCCAAGGACCTCATCCTCGAACTGCTGCGCCGCTTCGACGTGAAGTGGGGCAAGAACAAGGTGCTCGAGTTTACCGGCCCTGCCCTTGCCGACCTGACGGTCCCCGAGCGCGGCACGATCTGCAACATGTGCACGGAGCTTGGGGCGACGGCGGGGCTCTTCCCATCCGACGAGCAGACGCGCAAGTGGATGAAGTCGCAGCACCGCGAGAAGGACTTCAAGGCGCTTGCCGCCGACGCGGGCGCCTCGTACGACGAGGCCGTCGAGATCGACCTTGGAAGCCTCGAGCCGCTGGTCGCCCAGCCGGGCAGCCCCGATGACGTCGTGCCCGTGCGCGAGATTGCCGGGACCGAGGTCTTCCAGGTCGCCGTGGGGAGCAGCGTGAATTCGAGCTTCCGCGACCTCACGGTGGTCGCCGACATCTTGGACGAACGGAAGGTGCACCCCAACATCTCGATGGCGGTTTCGCCGGGCTCGCGGGGCGTCCTGATCCTTTTCATGGTATCGGGCGGGATGACCAAACTCATCAAGGCGGGTGTGCGCGAGCTCGAAGTGGCCTGCGGCCCGTGCATCGGGATGGGGTTCGCGCCCCCCACGCGGGCGCCGTCGGTGCGCACGTTCAACCGCAATTTCCCCGGGCGCAGCGGGACGGAAAACGACCTCGTGTACCTCTGCTCGCCGGAGACTGCGGCGGCCGCGGCGCTCAAGGGTGCGCTCGTGGACCCGCGCGACCTGGCCAAGGAACTTGGAATCAAGTGGCACGCGATTGCGGAGCCCGCGGAGTACCCCAACGACCGCAGCGGCTACGTCTGGCCGCCCGCGCCCGCCGAGCGCGCGAAGGTCCAGATCCGGCGAGGGCCCAACATCAAGCCGTACGAGCTGCCCCCGATGCTGCCGGACAGCTTGGAGGGCGAGGTGCTCATCAAGCTCGGGGACAACATCTCGACGGACGGGATCATGCCGGCGGGCGCGCGCGTCCTGCCGTTGCGCAGCAACGTTCCCGCGATTGCCGAGCACGTGTTCGAGTATGTCGACCCGACCTTCCCGTCGCGGGCCAAGGCGAAGGGCGGCGGGTTCATCGTCGCCGGCGAGAACTACGGCCAGGGCTCGAGCCGCGAACACGCGGCGGCGGCGCCCGCGTACCTCGGCGTGCGCTTGGTGATCGCCAAGGGGTTCGCGCGAATCCACGGGGACAACCTCGTGAACTTTGGAATCCCTCCGCTCACCTTCGAGGACCCCGCCCTGTACGACAAGGTGGCGCAGGGCGACCGCCTGCGCGTCTCGGGGATCCACGCCGCGCTGAAGGCCGGCACGCCGCTCGTGATCGAGAATCTCACGAAGGGGGCCAAGCTCACGGCCTTGCCCAAACTTACGGAGCGGCAGCGCGAGATCTTGCTTGAGGGCGGCGCCGTGCGGTGGCTGAAGGCGAGGCGCCCGCGCGCGACGGCCGCCCACTAAACCGCAGGCTGCATTAGGCTAGGCATCCCGCGTTGCTGAATTTCACCTTGGCAACATGGCCGTTCTTGTCCGCGTGCCGCGCCAGCAAGTCCTCGTCTTTCATCCACCACGACTTGATGCTCGTGATGATGGCTTTCTTGAAGATGATCCCTCCGGGCAGGTCGAGCGAGCCTTCGAAGTTCGTGCCGGTGACGGGGTTCTTGATGTGCTCCGAGCGGACCTCGCCGACCCCTTCGACGGTAAACCAGCTGTCGTAGGCGTTGAAATGGAAGTCGATCTTGGCCATCTTGGTCGGGTGGATCTTCGTGCACACCTTGGGCACCAACTCAAAGAAGGCCCCCCCGTGCTTGCCCGAAGTCGTAATCTCGGCGACCGCGCCGGCCTGTTCTTTGGAGGCCTTGGGGTCAACGTAGAGCCGCGCCGTGCCGTTCCCGAGGTGGATCGCGCGGGGCCACCAGAACGCGATGGCAAAGGTCACGCCGTCAAGCTTGGTCTTTCCGAAATTCCCCTTCGTGATGCGCCACCCGTCGAGCGCCTCGCACGACCCGCCGGTGGGCATCCCGTTGAAGTTGCAGGAGCAGCCGTAGTCGCAATTGCAGCTCTGTATGTATTCGGCCTCGAACATCCACTCCGTCTGCGCCATTTCCCAAACGCCCCGTTGGAAAACGTCGGAACCCGTATTTCAAAAGGCGGCCCGCTCCGCGAGGGCGCATGAACAAGGCTTAAGCCCGCCGCGCGACGGTCGCCGCCCCGGATGTCGGCAGCCGAAGGGCACACCCACCCCGCCTCCGGCATGATCTTGCCTCCAATTACGTGGCCGATCCTTGCCGCCGCAGCCGCGATTGTCGCGGCCGCCTGGGCCGTCACCTTGGCGACGTCTGCCGATTTCAACGCGCTCCTGATGATGCCTCTTGGCCCGGCCGCGCCCGCGGAGGCGTTGGCCTTTGTGGCCCTGAGCGGCGTGATGATGGTGGCGATGATGCTCCCCTCGGCCCTGCCCATGGTCGAGGCGCACCGCGGCCTCGTCAAGATCGAGGCCGGCGGCCGCGAAGCCATCGTCGAATCGGCGATCTTCAGCCTTGCCTATTTCGCGTCGTGGACTTCCATGACCGCGCTCTCGCTCGTTGCCCTCGCGGCGTTTGGGCTGATGGGCTCCATGGGCGGCCCTGCGGCGTACGCGGCCGGCGCCATCCTCGTGGGTGCCGGGGTGTACCAGTTCACCTCATGGAAGGAATACTGCCTGCGCCACTGCCGCTCCCCGATCGGTTTCATCACCGCCCACTTCCGAAAGGGCCGGGCCGGCGCCTTGCGGATGGGTTTCTCCCACGCGGGCTACTGCCTCGGCTGCTGCTGGCTGCTGATGCTGGTGTGGTTCGTCGCAGGCGCGATGAGCGTACTTTGGATGGGCGTGTTTGCGGCCTTCATCCTCGCGGAGAAGGTGCTGCCCCAAGGAAAGCTTGTCTCCCGGGCGATGGGGGTCGCGGCCGTTGCCGCGGGCGCCCTTTCGCTGTACCTCGCCGCCGTGCCGCCTTCGATGTGAGCCTCACGCCTTCCGATTGCCCGCGTCCCACGGCCGCGGGTCCGCACCCTCGATCGGCGGGCAGTCGGCGCGCACCGGGTCGGAATCTTTGTCCTTGCGCGTGTACTTGTAGAGCTTGTCCTTGGCCTCGAGCTTCGCCGTCTTGAGGTGAGTGTCGTCGCACCAGGGCCAGTCTGCGGAGAGCCCGCAGCGGCAGACCCAGACGTCATCGCCCTCAATGTCCTTCTTCTTCACGATCAGCGGCGCTTTGTCCTTCATCACGACCATTCGCGGCATTGTCGGTCTCCCTTCGCCCTTGGGGGGCGATGCGCCCGGTTGGGCGGGCGCCTTTATGGCCTCTTGCTTGCCCCGCCTCGAAGCGCTCATGAGGGCGGTCACGTCGTGGAAAGCCCGAGGAGCCGCTCGCTGACTTCCCAAAGGCGCCGCTGCGTGGCCGCGTCCTGCGCAGGGGCCGAGGGGGTCGCAACCCGCGACTTCTTCATGTATTTCCCTGTCACTGCGGAAAGTTCGGGCGCGGTTGCAGCCCACAGCGTCGTGCGCGCCCCCTTCTCAACACTGATGGCGCCCAACATCCCCGCCCGCACCACCGCACTGATGAATGGCGACGCTGTCTTTGCAAAGTCCGAGCGCACAAAGCCCGGATGCACCGCGTTGGCGGTAACGCCCGTCCCTTCGAGCCGCCGGGCGAGCTCGAAGGCGAAGAGGATGTTCTCCAGCTTCGAGGTCCCGTACGCCGTCCACTGGCTGTAGCTGCGCTCGCCCTGCAGGTTGTCCCATTCGATCCGCCCGAGGCGGTGGGCATTGGAGGCCGTGCAAATGATTCGAGCCGGCGCGCTCGCCTTCATTTTCTCAAGGAGGAGGTTCGTGAGGTGAAAATAGGCGAGGTGGTTGAGCGCGAAGGTCAACTCGAGGCCGTCGGCGGTGAGCGTCCGCTTTCCGACGAGGAGGCCCGCGTTGTTCACAAGGACGTGGAGCTGGCCGTAGCGCCGGTCGATTTCGGCCGCGGCCGTGCGCACGCCTTCGTGGAGCGAAAGGTCGGCAAGGACCAAGTCGACATGCGGGTTGAGGCTCGCGCGGACGATTTCGTCGACGGCGGCCGTGCCGCGCTCCTTGGAGTGCGACACGATGACGACGCGCGCTCCCTCGCGCGCGAGGCCCAGCGCGACTTGTTTGCCGATGCCGCCGCTTGCGCCGGTGACGACGCAGACCTTGTCTTTGACCGACCAGCCGGCGATTCCGCTTTCCACGCGGCGGGCCAAGGCGGTCGGGGGGTTAACGGTTCCCCTCCCACGCCTTCTCCGAAGGGTCTATATATCGACATATATAGATCGATATCATGGGCAGCAGAACCGTCGCCCTTCAGGATTCCACCTACGAGCGCCTGAAGGCGGCCCGCCGGCAAGGCGAGAGCTTTACGGAAGCCGTTGACCGCTTGCTCGAGGGGAAAGAGCCGAGCCTTCTGGACTTCGTCGGGCTGATCCCGAAGAAGGATGCCGACGAGCTCGGCCGCGTGATTGAGGGAATGCGAGCGGACGACGCGCGGGTCGAGCGGCTTCGCTGGGGCCGCAACCAGCCTGCCGCGCGGAGGGGCAAGCATGGGCGTAACGTTTGACACTAATTTCTTCATCGACTTGCTGCGCGCGCAGCCGAACGCGGTGCGCAAGGCGGAAGCGGTCATGCGTGGTTCCGAGGCTCGCTTCATTTCGGCCCCGGTGGTGTTCGAGGTGTCTTCGGGGCTGCTCTACCGGCGCGCGCGCAAGCAGGCGGCCGAATTTCGGAACATCGCATCGAGGTTCAGTGCGCTCCCCTTCGACGCGGCGGCAGCGCGGCGCGCGGCCGAGATCAGAGCCGAGTTCAAGGCGCTTGGACGCGAAAAGGCCCACGTGGATGCGATGATCGCCGGGACGGCGCTGGCCGGGGGCCACGCCTTGGTGACCTGCGACCGGGACTTCGATGACATCGCGGACGCGTTCGGGCTCCGGATTGAGTCCTACTAACCCTGGAACCGTCCTTGTGACCTAGTCACAGGCACGTGCGGTCAATATCGTCCAGCTTCACATCTCCGCCCTTGCGCTGTGCCATGTGCCCGGCGCAGGGAGTAAAACAAAATGTACGGACAATGCGGACCTGGGTACGGCTACGGCCGACGCTACCTGACGAAAGAAGAGATCGCGGAGTCGCTTGGCGACTACGAGAAGGAGCTTGAGCTCGAGCTCAAGGCCGTCAAGGAACGCCGCGCCGACCTCTTGAAGAAGGCGTGAGGGCCTTGAGCCCGACCGGCTTCGGCCCGCTTCCCGCGGGCCCCTCTGAGCGGCTCCCCTTCCCCGGGGTGCCGCCGCCCTTTCACCCCCAGCCTCCAGGGCCGGGGGGTTTTCCTTTCTAAGTCTCGACCTTGAGTTCGAGCGTAATCTTCGTGTTCAGCAGCCTTGAGATCGGGCAGCCCGCCTTCGCGTCGGCCGCGGCCTTCTCGACGGCCGCCTTGTCGGCCCTGGGCACGCGCGCCGTTGAAGTGAGGTGGCTTTCGGTGACCGCGAAGCCCTTGTCGGTCTTCTCGAAGGTGAGGGTGCAGGTCGTCTTGATCCAGTCCGGCTTCAGGTTCGCCTTGCCAAGCTCCCCGGAGAACGCCATCGAGTAGCACGACGCGTGGGCCGCCGCGATGAGTTCTTCAGGGTTGGTGCCCGGCGTGTTCTCGAAACGCTGGGTCCACGAGTAGGGCAGGTCTTTGAACGCCCCGCTGTCGACCGAGAATGTTCCCTTTCCGCTCTTGAGATCGCCGTTCCATTGGGCGGTTGCTTTTCTGAACATAGGTATCGAGACGGGGAGTCCACAACCCGGCTAAAAAGCCTCCCCCGGGGGACAGGCCTGGCCTATCGGGGTGCGGAGGTCTTGGGCCTCAAGATCCCGATCGAACTCGTGAACCCGTGGACGTAGGTGACCTCGCCGACGGGCCCGATCTCGCCGTTGCAGAAGAACCCGGCGAGCGGCATGTCGCCGAGCCCCTTTTGGAACACCCGCGCGTCGTGGCCCTCCTCCCCGAAGAGGTTCGAGCCGCGCCCGTTGCACTGGAACATGAACGCGGCGGAGTGGTCGAGGCCCGGCACGCTTGCGCGGTATTCGCTAAGCATCCGGGAGAGCTCGTCTTCGGCGGTGCGCGCGTCGCGGACCTGAAGTCGAATGGTCTGCCCGTCGTGGAACTCGTGTCCGACGCGCACGACGCCGGCTTTGGGGTCGGCTCCCATGATGTTGCGGATGAGGTAGCCGCCGTCGTACTGGAACTGCCCTTCCTTTTCGTGGCCTTCGAGAGCCACGCCGACGAAGAGCGCGCGCCGCGCGAGCATGCGGTCGGGCTCGGAGAGCGAGTTGAGCACGGCCATCAGGCGCCCGTAGGCCGGCTCGCCGTCGATCTGGTAGATGTCCACGCCGGCGGCCTTCGTGACCTTGAGGGTCGGCCCGACGGGGCGGCACCCCTGGGCCACGATCACGTCGAAGTCAAGGTCGCCCCAAATCGCCGCGCCGACCGCGCCTTCGAAGTGCACCTTGTCGCCAAGAAAAATCGCGACGGTGTCGGGAGTGCGGCCGCCGCTTGCAAGGCCGCCGACCTTTCGGCCTTTGGGGAATGCCTGGTCAAGGTCCGTCACGAGCTCGTCCACGTGCATGCTGAATGGGTGGCTGAACAGGAGGAAGTTCACGTCGCCATCGGCCGGCGTCTTGAGGAGCTCAGCCCAGCGCTTAGGCGAGGGGCCTAGGTTTTCGACGGCCGCCGCATTAACATGGAATGGCGCGATCGCAACGCCCGGGAGGACCCCCGCGCCGATCGAAATGGCCGGGCGCCCCTCGACTTCCTTGCCGGTCCCGATGACGCCCATTCCGGTGGTGCCAAGTGCCACCTTGGCGCCGAGTTCCTTTTGGACGAGCCCAGGGAAACGGTCGTACTCCTCGGCAAAAGCGACGGAGCAGAACATCACGGCAAGGTCGGGCGCGGCGTCATCGAGGCCCTCGCGCACGGCGGCGCATGCCGCCTTCACAGCGGTGGCAAGGTCGGGCGCTTCCGAGAAGCCGGAAGCCCATTGAAAACGGGGTGGATCGGCTATCACGAAATTGCAAATCGCTTCCGTCCAGATATGGTCTTTGGCCTGCCTGCACCTCAGGATCCGGTTCCCTTTGGGGTCGGGGCGGGGCGAATCAATGCAGGTGGAATTCGACACCTTTAATTGGTGGTAAGTTCCACCAGCCACTGATGGCCACCTCGGTAAAGATGAGCGAAGCGGCCAAGCGCCGGGTCGACAGGATGCGTGAGGAATTCGGGCGGATCGAGGGCCGGACGATTACCGTTCAAGAGGTACTCGACGCCCTTGCCGAGGCTGGCGAGGAGCATCGAGATCTCATTCTCTCGAAAATCTCCGGCATCAAATACCCTGTGCCTCGTTCGACGATGCGGGCCAGTATGGCCTTGGTCGCCGACCTCGGCCCCACTTCGGAAGAGGATATCGACCGCACGCTATACGGGGGTCGACGCCGACGGCGGTCCTAGTGGACACCGGGCTAATCGTGGCCGTCCACTCAGCGGGCGATGCGAAGCACGCGGAGGGGGTCCGGCTGCGAAACGCCCTTCAAACAGGCAAGCATGGCATGGTTTTCCTGACGGACTTGGTCCTTGCAGAGATTTTGAACTACTTCGTTGCGAAATCACGAGACCGGACGCTCCCGGACCGGGTCGCCCGCGAACTACTCGGCGAGGATCAGCCACCTTGGCTCCGGCTCGTCCGCATCGACGAACGCACCTGGAATCTTGCGCGCCAAGAATTCCGGGTGCTCTCGCGGGCGGGGCTTAGTTTCACGGACTGTTCGTCTATCGCGGTCGTGAAGGAGATGAAGCTCGACGCGATTGTCGGTTTCGATTCTGGCTTTGACGGCGTGATCGGCCGGATCGGCGGATAACGGAGCTTACCTCAGCATCTCCGCCATCCGCTCGACGGCGTCCACGATCCCGCGCACCTGCCCCGCGTCGGGCGCGCCCGGCGACATCTCGAGGTACCTCCGCAGTTCGGAAGCGGCCTCCTCGTGGCGGTTGAGCGCGTGGAGCGCGAACCCGCGGTCGCGCACGTCGACGGCGCTCTCGGGGGTGAGCGCGATCATGCGGTCGATCACGGCAAGGGCAAGTGCCGGCTCCTTGGCCTTGATGTGGGCGATCTTGAGGTTGTTGAGCAGCCGGTAGATCGTCTCGCCGTGGGTGGCCGGCCGGAGCATCGTGCGCTCGAGTTTGATTTTGCCCTGGTAGAACCCGTTGAGCAGGTGCTGGAGGTCCTTGTCGTTGACCTCGAGGCCTTGGTTGAACGGGTCGAGGACGATCTCGCCGCCCATCGAGCCATGCTTGACGAGGAAGTGGCCGGGGAAACTTACAGGGACGAGGGAGAGGCCCGCGCGTCGCGCCACTTCGAGGTACACGATGGACAACGTGATCGGGATGCCGAGGCGCCGCTCGAGCACGAGGTTGAGGTACGAGTTGCGCGCGTCGCCGTAGTCGTGGATGTTCCCCTGGAAGTTGAGCTCGCGGTACAGGCGCTGGTTGAGCGCGCGCAGCGCGGCCCGGGGCTCTGAGGCGTTTGCGACCAGAAGCTCCAGGGGCCGCCCGAAGTCGTCGAGCATCCGGACAAAGAACTCGGCGTCAAGGTCGGCGTGGCGGTAGCGCGCGACTTCAAGCGCAGCGCGCGCGAGGCTGATCTCGGCGTCGGGCTTGGCGATCTCGCGCCGGAAGCCCTCGATGGAGAGGTCGGCCACGGCTACCGTGTGGGCCGCCGGCCTCATCGCCCTTTCGGTATTCCGCGCGAGGTCCCGCGCCTCGGACCGTTAAGTGGCCCGCCTTGCCATCCGGGGCCCCCTTGAACCGGACGCTTAAACGCTTCTGGCACGCGCGCCTCTCCGACCCGCTCGTGCTCGGGCCGGTCCTGCTCGTCGCGCTCATCGCTCTTTGCCCGGTCGTCGTCCACTTCGAAGAGAGCTGGGGCTGGCTCGATTCGGCCTATTTTTCGGTCACGTCCGTAACGACGCTCGGCGACCCGAACTTCGCCCCCTGCCAGGGCGCGGCAAAACTCTTCCTCATCTTCTACCTGCCTTTGGGGATCGGGGTTGGTTTCGCCGTGCTGGAGGCACTCGGCGCGCGGGTGCTCGAGATGCAGCGCGAGCGCGTCGGGCGCTTGCAGAAGACGCGGGGTAAGCACGCGGCGGGACCCAACGCCGCCTACGGTGAAGCGCGCCCACCCTCTAGTTGATTACGAATCGGGTTGTGCAACGGAGGGCAACGATGGGCAAGGCAGGGCGCGCAGGCATCCGCCAAATCGGCGACCCCGTCCTGCGCAAGCGCGCCACGCCGGTCGAGGATGTGCACACCCGCGCTTTCCGCCACCAGGCAGGGCGACTGAAAGATGCGCTCGCGGCGTTCCGGCAAAAGCACGGGTTTGGCCGCGCGATTGCCGCGCCCCAGATCGGGATCTCCAGGCGCTTCATCGCGGTCGACCTCGGCCACGGGCCCTTCGTCATGGTGAACCCCGAGGTCACCTGGACAAGCCGGCGCAAGTTCACCATGTACGACGACTGCATGAGCTTCCCTGCACTGATGGTGCGGATCCAGCGCCACGATTCGATCACCGTGCGATTCACGGACGAGCGAGGTCGAATGCGGACACGCGCGCGGCTCCCGCGCGCGCTCTCCGAACTCATGCAGCACGAGATGGACCACCTGAACGGCGTCCTTGCTGTCGACCGGACGCACCGGCGTGGCGCGATCGTCCCGCGGCACGTCTACGAGCGCAACCGCCAAGCCTACGATGCGAAGGTCGACTATGCGATCGCGGGGAAGCCGCCGCCAGAAAAGCGCCCCCGCGCCGCGCGTCGGTCAAAGGCCCGCAAATTGCGGCGCGGCCCCAAGGCCCGATGAGGGGCGCGCCGCGCCCAGGCTCCGGGCGGTCAAGCGCCCTTGCCCTCGGACCTCTTCTTCAGCGCGGCCATGTCCTTCTTGAGGCCGCCGCCGATGAAGGGCGCAAAGATCTTGATGAAACCCTTGAGATTCAAGTTCAGGGTGTGGTCGACGCGCGTCCCGTTGCCGTCGGGGGTGAGCGTGAACGTCGTGTCGCCCGTGACCTTCCCTTGGACGATGCTCGAGCGCAGGAACTGCGGGGGCCGGACCTCCTCGGCGGTAAAATTGATGGTGATGCTTCCGCGCTTGAGCGCGACTTTTGTTCCGACGCCCAGGGGCCCTTCGGGCGTCATGACGGCGGATTTGACCTTCGGCAGCCATTGCGGCGCCGACGGGTAGTCCGCAATCGTGTCCCAAACGGTCTGCGGCGGGGCCGCAATCTGCACGCTCACCTTCCAGCTTGACATGGGCCCACCGAGGCGCGCAGGGGCGGTCAAGCCGGATAAGCGTTGCGCGGGCCAAACGCTTCAAAGGTCAGAAGGCCTTGGGGCGGCGAGGCGGCGCGACATGGCTCGGGTCATCGAAAGGGCGGTTGACATCAATGCGAGCGCTCAAGACGTCTGGGCCGTGTTGAGCGACCTCGAGGGATTCCACGCGTGGAACCCGTTTATGACCGCTGCAAAGGGCGACTTCACGGTGGGCGCACGCCCCCAGATCACGATGACGCTGCCGGAGAGCAAGCCGATGACCTTCTCGCCCACCGTGCTCGAAGTCGTGGAGAACAGCAAGGTGCGGTGGCTTGGAAAGCTGGGCGTGCGCGGAATTTTCGACGGGGAACACACCCTCACGATCGAGCCGCGAGTCGGAGGCGGTGTGCGCTTCGTAAACCACGAGCGTTTCAGCGGTCTGCTGGTCCCTTTCATGGGCGGGACCGTGAAGAAGGCCGAAGGGGCGTTTGACGCGATGAACCAGGCGCTCAAAGCCCGCGCCGAGGCCGGCCCCCACCGAGGCTAGCGTGGCGCTCGCCCGTCGGGGCGCCGCTTTTTCTGTGCGGGCTTGTGGCCGCCTCTTGCATCGGCGGACTTCGGCTTGGCGGCTGGTCGCGCGGGCGGCGGCGCAATCCCGAGACGCTTTTCGACTTCGGCCTTCCGCGCCGTTGCCTTCTTGTGCCCCGGGTGGTAGCGCAGCACCTCGCGGTAGAGGTCCAGCGCATCGCGGAATTGGTCCTGCGCCTCGAGCAGCGCCCCCTTGCTGTACAATACCTCCACCGAGTTCGGGCTTGCCCGTAGCGCTTCGTCGAACACCGCGAGTGCCTCGCGCGTCCGGCCTTGGCGCCCCAGCACGACGCCGAGGTCGTGGAGGGTGGGCACGTCGCGCCGGTTGACGGACCGCGCGCCGCGCAGCGCGCGCTCAATTAGGTCAGGGCGGTCGGCGCGCTTCGCGAGGTCGGCGAGCAGTTCCCAGCCGGCGAGTGCCGTAGGGCTCGCGCGAGCGGCCGAGTCGGCGGCTACAAGGGCTTCGTCAAGTCGGCCGAGTTCGGAAAGCGAACGCGCGCGGACGCCCAGCCCCTCGAGGCTCGCGGGCGCAAGCGCGAGCAGCGCATCGGCTGCGGCGAGCGCGTCGGCGTGCTTGCCCGCCCGCTCCAGCACCTGGGCAAGCCGAAGCCGCGCCTCGCTGCGGCTCGGGTCAAGGCGCGCGGCCTCCCTGAAGCACTCGGCCGCGCGCTCGTCTTTTTCCTTGGCCATGAGCCGCATAGCGTGTTCGAATTGGAGATCCGGGTCATCCTTGCCCGCGCGGTAGAGGTCGAGGCGCGCAGCCCGCGCCTCCTTCGGCCGCTCGAGCTTTTCGAGCAGCGCGATGCGCAAACGCCATGACGCGAGCGACTGCGGGTCGATGCGAACCATCTGCTCGACCGACAACAGCTCGCCCTGCGGCCGGCCCATCTTCGCTTGAGCCATGGCGCGCGCCTGCCAAGTATCGAACCGGTTCAGGTCGATCGCGATCGCCTTGTCAAACGATTCCACCGCTTGCCAGTGGTGCCCCATCGCGAAGTGCGCGAGCCCGCGGTTGTGCCAGTAGTCGGGCCGCCGTGGCCGGTACTGGAGCGCGCGGTCGTGTGACTGGAGCGCCTCGTCGAGGCGGCCCACCTCGCCAAGCGCGCACCCGCGCCCGTCCCAGCTGTCGCTCTCCTCGACCTCGATCCGGATCGCGGCGTCGAAGGCCGACACCGCTTCGGGGAACCGCTTCAACATCAGGAGCGCGACGCCTTTGTTGTGCCAACCGTCGGGACGCGCGGGCAGCGCGCGCGCCACGAAGTCGAACGCCGTGAGCGCATCCTCGAAGGCCCCCTCGCGGAAGCGGCCGACTCCCGCCGTGAACTGCTCCCCCGCCAGGCGCACCTTTTCGTCGGCCACGCGTTTGCCCGCGGTGGCGATGGCAATCACCGGGCGCACGGGCGGCGGCCGCTTGGCCGGCGGCGGGTCCGTTGCGCGCATCCTTGTCGGGGGCTCGTCGGGCAAGGGGTCACCTGGTCGCCGGACGCGCCGGCGCTGCGAGGGGGAGTGCTCCCACCGGGATTCGAACCCGGGTCGAAGGCTTGAAAGGCCTTCATGATTGGCCGCTACACCATGGGAGCATTGTGAGGAAACCTGCGGCTGATCGAATGGAAGTTGCGGTGGCCCGCGGCGCTACCCGCCCGAGACGACCTCGAGGACTTCGAGTTCCTCGCCGTCGGCGACGGAGTCGGTGATGGGGATCGGCGTCTTGCCGCGGACGAATGCGGAGAGAGATGTACCGCCAAGTCATCGAACCAGGGGTGCATCGCGATAAGCCACCCAATGAACGACAAGCCCGCCCCGATCCAGGCAAACCAAATGTGCAAATCATGGCTTACGGTGCCCCCGACCTCAAAATGCTCTGCGAGCATGTCGGCCATCCAAGACAAGGACGATACGGAGGATATGATCACCCCAATTAGGTCAGGGATCGCTGAAAGCTCCACGGGGTTTGTCCGAATGACAGTGCGCATCACAGAAACGATGAATGCGGCGCTGAAGGTGAAGGTCGAGGGGAACGCTAAGGAGTGAAAAGCGCACCTGGGTCCGTGGCGCTCACGGCGCGGGCGGAGGCTTGCGCCGCATCGCGCGGCGTTCCCGGATTGAGAGTTTGGGCATCTCGGGGCCAGCCGGAACGGGTTCGGGCTCAGAGCGGCGGGGAGCCCGGGGGGGCGGTTCGAAATTGAGGGGCCGCTTCGGCCGCTTGACCTCGATCCACCCCTCACCCTTCGGCTCGTCTTTCGCCTTGTCCTTGCCGCCCTGCTTGTTGGTCCCGCGCGCCACACCGCCCTGCGCGTTCGGCCCTTTGCCTCCCTTCCCGCCTCCCCCTCCTCGCGGCGGGCCATCCAGTCCGCGACCGCCTGGCCGTCGACCGCCAGGCCCCCCACCGCGCGGCCCGCCCAGGCGAGGACCGCCGGGCCCATCGCGCCTCGGCCCGCGCCCGCGCGGGCGCCTTCCATCGCGCGGCCTGCGGTCTTCGCGAGGGCCGCCGTCTGGGCCCCCGTCCGCCCGTGGTGCCCGGTCGGGGCGGCCCCTTCCGGGCCCTCGACCGCCGCCGCGGCCTCCCCGCGGCCTCCCACCGTGCTGCGCCCCGCCCGGGCCGGCGGGCGTTGGCTTTCCAGCGCCGCCCAGCTTCTTGTCCATTTCCCCCTTGCGTTGCACCGCCTTCTCCATGTCCGGCTTCTCGCGCAGCGCGAGGCGGTAAAGTGCCCGCGCTCCCTTCAGCTTGCCGCGGGCCTCCGCATACACCCCCTTCGAGAAGAGCAGCTCCGGCTCGAAGGGCGCGCGGCGCAGCCCCTCGTCGAACGCCGCGACTGCGGCCTTCGTCTTCCCTTGGCGCCCGAGCGCGACGGCCAAATCGTGGAGGGCAGCGATGTCGCGCCCGTTGATGGCGAGCGTGCCGCGCACCGCGCGCTCGATGACGTCCGGGCGCTCCGCGCGCCGCCCAAGGTCTGCAAGCAATGCCCACGCTTCGCCGGAGGTGCGCTGCGTCCGAGCGGCGAAGTCCGCGACCGTGATCGCGTCGTTGAGGCGCCCAAGCTCTGCAAGCGCGCGGGCGCCAAGCAGCGCCGCGTCAGCGTCGTCGTGGTCGCGCCGCAGCAGCTCCTCGGCGGCCGCAAGCGCCTCGGCAGGCTTGTCAAGCCGGGCCCTGCAGCGCCCGAGTTCCAGCAGTGGCTCGCGCCTGTCGGGGGCAAGGCGCGCGGCCTCGGCAAAGCACGTCTCGGCCTTCTCGTCCTTCCCGCGGGCCGCAAGCCGGCTGCCGTGCTCGAACTGCACGTCGGGGTCGTCCTTGAACGCGCGGTACATCTCGAGGCGCGCCGCCTTCGCCTCCTCGTTGCGCTTGAGCTCGGAAAGGAGCTCGATCTGGCGCCGGCGCCATTGGCCCACCGCCGGCTCGAGGCGCACGAGCTCCGCCACGGCGACAAGCTCGTCGCTGGCGCGCGCCATCTTCGCAAGCGCGGCCGCACGCGCCGCCCAGGTCGGCGCCCGGCTAGGGTCGATCGCGAGCGCCTTGTCGTACGACTCGAACGCCTGCCTATAGTGGCCAAGCGCGAAGTGGGTCAGCCCGCGGTTGTGCCAGAAGTCCGGGTTGTTCCCGCCCCCGCGCAGCGCGCGGTCCTCTGCCACCAGCGACTCGTCGAGGCGCCCCAAGCCCCCGAGCGCGGTGGCCTGCCCGTCCCACGCGTCGCTCTCGTCGGGCTGCAGGCTCACTGCAACGTTGAATGCCTCAAGGGCCTCGGAGAAGCGGCCGAGGACGACGAGCTCCGACCCCTTGTTGTGCCACCCGTCGGGGCTCGACGGCGAAGCGCGCGCCACCCACTCGAACTCCGCGAGCGCCTCCTCGTGGCGCCCGTCGCGCGCGTGCATGAACCCCGACGCGAAGCGCTCGAGGATCTGCTTGTTTTTCTCGTCGGTGGGCTTCCCGAAGATCGCAATCGCGGTGCGCAGCGGCGGGGGCCGCCTTTCAGGCGCAGGTGCTGTTGGCGCGCTCACAGGTGGACCCCCCCGCGCGAGGCGGAGCCCGTCCAACCCCGCGGGGGCATTTGAAACATGCACCACCGAGCGCCTCCGCTCGTCCAACCAGGAGTGCTCCCACCGGGATTCGAACCCGGGTCGAAGGCTTGAAAGGCCTTCATGATTGGCCGCTACACCATGGGAGCAGAGAGCAAATGGCGGCCACCCGCGAAGCGGGGCGTGTGACGAATGAGGGGGCGTTCAACCGCCCGAGACGACTTCGAGGACTTCGAGTTCCTCGCCGTCGGTAACGGAGTCGGTGATGGGGATGGGGGTCTTGCCGCGCACGACGACGACCGCGTCGGGCCGTATGCCCTTCGCGCGAAGGACTTCCTCGACCGTGGCCCGCGAAAGCGCAAGCTTGACTTTCTGCGCGCGCTTGTCGAACCGGCCGCGGATGGTGACTTCGGTAGGAATCCCTCCTGCTTTCGAGGTGGCAAACGCTTAAGACGGAAACTTCTCTTTAAGGCTTCTCCCCGGGAAGCCAGGCGTTTCTCTGCCGAGGTAGCCTAGCCCGGTAAGGCGCCAGTCTCGAAAACTGGTGTCCTCGTGACTCGGGAGTTCAAATCTCCCCCTCGGCACTTTTTCATCTCGGCATGGCCGCCAGAGACCGCGGCACGCTGCCCGCCCGACAAGGAAAGCATTAACTAATCCTTGCACATGTAAGGAAAACCTGCCATTATGCGCTTCCACAACCTCGCCGAAACGCTCCTCACGAGTCCGGCCCGCGTCGCGGTCCTCAAGACCCTTCTCAAGGCGCCTGGCCGCGAATGGACGGGGCGGGAAATGGCGAGGGCCTCGGGCGTTTCGGCGCCGCAAGCGATGGAAGCCCTCTACCGCCTCTACGACGAGGCCCTCGTAAGGCAGAGGCGCACGGGGCGGGTCAGCCTTTGGGCCCTCGAAGAACGCCATTTCCTCGCCGAAAGGCTAAGGCCGCTCGTCGACGTCGACGCCCGATCCATGCAAGCGCTGCGCGCCGCCCTCGAGGCGGGGCTGAAGGGCTCCGGCGCCATCGAGGCAGTCCTCTTCGGCTCGGTCGCGCGAGGAGACGAAGACCCCAATTCGGACGTGGACATCGTCGTCGTCTTTCCCGACAAGCGGCGGGCGGCCGCTTGGACGGACAGGCTCCGCGACCTCGAGGCCGAAATCTTGGCCCGGTTTGGAAACCCCGTCCAAGCGCTCGTCTACACAACTCAGCAGATAAGGGGCGGCGTTCGCGCCCGAATACTGGACGTCGCACGGCGAGAAGGCCGGGCGCTGGAGGTCGCGAGATGACGAGGCCGCGCGAAACCGTGTTGGTCCCGAGCAACGAGGCGCGGAACTATCTCGGAAAGGCCGAGGAATTCCAGCGGGCGGCGGCACGGGAGCTCGCCGCCGGCGACCGCAATGCCGCGGGCTTCCTCGCCATCCATGCCGGAATCACCGCTGCAGACGCGCTGACCATCCACTTCCTCGGGCTCCGCTCTGCCGGCCAACGTCACCTCGATGTCTTGGCGCTCCTCGGTCAAACGGCCCATCCTCGCAAGGCCGACATCCAGCGCCAGCTGACCGAATTGCTCGGCGAAAAGAAGAGCGTGGAATACGAAGGGCGCCAAGTGTCCGTCGGGGACTCTGAGAAGATGGTCAAGCTCTCCGCCCGCATCGTCGAGGCGGCGCGGGCCGTGGCGATTGGAGATTGGGTTGCCCGGTTTGAGAGCGACTGGTGGAAGCGGCCACGCACGCGTCACGCGAAATGAGATCCCGCTGGCGGATGGCGCTTGCCGCGAGAGAGGGGCGACCTGGATGCGCAACAGCGGCCTCAGAAAGCGGGCCGACCCAGTGCGACTTGGCATTTCCAAAATGAAGGACAAACCGTCTTCCCTGCATCGCGTGTGCAGAGTATTGTGTAAGCGCGGTGGTTGCACTCGGGAAAGGGTCTCGCGCTCCGGTTCAAATCGGCGATTTGTCGCCAAGGGTACAACCAATGCGTTCGTTGTCCGGTCTCGTAGCATTGTTCGCCAGCGGTCGCGGGATCTGCCGAGCTTCATTGACAAACCGCAGTCCACCCCGGGAAAAATGCGTGGGGCGCGACGCCAGAACTTGGGCGAAGTAACTCGTGGGGCGGCAGCCGCGTCGCGAAAATGGAAACGGATTCGCTTCCCGAGACGGGTGCTACTATGGCACTTCAACACGCCTGGGCGATACGTTCATACGCTTCCAAAGGTTTTGGAGGGAATTGGCGGCTTGACGGGAGGCGCTTCCACACAGTGTTGTGTGATCCCAAAGCCGCCAGAAAAGGTGTTTGAGTGACCGTGAACCATGCCGCCAATCGTCTGAGGGATAATGTCCTGCGGGCCGTAGCCTTCGTCTGCGTTTTCCTGATGACGGCCACAATCTTTGCGCCGATGGCCGAAGGCGCATCGACTGACGTCCTGAAGGGGGGTTCCGCATCCGTAGCCGAGTTCCCGAAGTCCCCGTGGGATTTCCGGATTCTCAAAAGTACCAACAGCACCTTCCCGAAGTATGCGCAGGGCCAGGGATTCACGGCTTTTCTCGCGGATGGTGCCGCCGCCGACGCCGTACTAAAGGTTGAGGACAGCCAATCGGATACGCTTCGGGTCGGATTGAGGCCCATCACGAACGGCACCAACGCCCTCCAGTCTGTCAACTCCTCCCGCGGTGCGGTCGCCGGCACAGTTGAGGCCTTCGCCGACGTCTGGGGATCGGGTTCCACTCTTTCGTACCAGATCGGCCCGTCCGGGGTCAAAGAAACCGCCACATTCGACGCCCGACCCGGCCGCGGCGACTTGTTCGTGAATTCGGTAGTAACATTCGACCAAAACCAACTCACGCCACAAATCAACGGATCAAGCTTCACCGGCTACGCACACTGGAGCGGCGATGTAGTCTTTGTCAACTCTAGCGGTTCGGAGCGGTTCCGTATCCCACAGGCGTTCGTGGAAGACTCGGGAGCCGAGCGAGGAAAAGGCACCCATTTCAAGTGGCTCGAATACCAAATGAACAACGCGGGGTCCAACCTAACGCTCTCGGCAGTTGTTCCCTCCGCCTATCTCAACGACTCGTCGCTGACTTGGCCCATCGTCGTCGATCCCACCTTCGTCGTTCCTCCGCAGGTCAGCGGGTCCCTGTCGTGCTCCTACGCAGATATCTTCATGGAATCTTCGCTGTTGATCCTGCCGTCATCGTCGCTGGCGCTCGACCACTGCTCAATGTACTTCAACGGAAGCTACCAGTTGGAGGTCTCGCCCTCCGGGACCCTTTCGCTGAATGCCTCCCAAGTGCGCTCCAACAGTTCCGCCTACGATTACGCCTTCTACTCAAACGGGTCCCTGGTCGTGACAAATTCCTCGATTTTCGACACAGGCAACGGCGTCCGCGTCGCGTCCGGCGCGTCGACCACAGTGGTGGGGAGCCTGATCGCGAACAGTGCCGGCGACGGCTTGGCTGTTCTTGCCCAGCCGTCCTCCTTTGTCTTTGACAAAAGCGCCGTCTCAAACGTGAGCGCGGCGGCGATCCGCGTTGACGTGGGCGCCCCTACCACCGCGCCATTCACAAACTCGCAGATCACGGGGGCAGGCGAGGGCCTGCGCGTGGCGAACACCACGCTGTCAGGCATCCAATCACCGATCCCATACCTGGCGTTCGACAACATCACCCTTCAAAATATTTCGGGAAGCGCGGTTCACCTGGATCACGCGACCACCGCCCTGGCGCGAGTCGCGCTCAACAATGCATCTGAGGGACTCCGGTCCCAGAACAGCAGCCTGAGCGTCACCAACTCCACGCTTGTCGGAGTCGCAACTGGCACCATCTGCACGGACGGGTCTGTCTACCTTGACGAGGTAACAATCCTCAGCATTTCCGGGATCGGCCACAACGGAACGAACTGCGCGGCAGTTTGGGTCGACGGCAATTACTACGCATGGACACGCTTGCTCGCCGCGAGTTCGATTGAGGTCCGTCATCGGCTGAATACGCTGGTGTTGAACGCGACGGACGCGCCCCTGGCCATCACAACCGTCAGTTTCTACCAGGCCGATGGCCAGCTCGGCGGCCAAGGCCCGACGGGCTCCACCGGATGGCTGAACGGGACGATCCTCAAGGAATTCCTCCTCGGGACGAACGGCGGGTACACGTTCTACACGCCCCATCGTATCGATATCGCGGTTACGGGCACTCCCTCCGTTCACTACTATGTCGGGGGAAAGCGGTCAATCACGGTCCACGCCACGAACGACGCCGACGCGGACGGCATTCTCAACGCCCAAGAAGATGACTGGAAGAATGTCACATGGTTCGAGGCCGAATAGAAGATGAAGGCCGACGGCCAGAGCTATTCGGACTTCGTCGCATCGGGCGGCACCGCCGTCCAGGCGACGCCGGACGGCTCCTACTTCACCGACCTGGGATGGCCCGTCTACGCGGCCGGCACCTACCAGGTTCTGCTCAAGGCCGCCGGCAACGGGCTGGGCGCTTACCTTAACATGAGCGTCGTGAACGCCACCGGGAGCACGCTTCTCTCGGGCGAAAGCCACAACCTGACCTCGGGGTACACGTTCGTCGCCACCAAGCCCTTCGCGATCACCTCGAACCAATCGCTTGTTATGCGGGTAAATTCCACGGTCCCCGCTAATTCGACTTTCATGATTGGCGCAGCGGTCCTTGTCGACAAGATTGCGATCGTGCGCCTCAAGAACGCGACGAACCAACCCGTGGGGCCGCCTTCAGGCGCCTTTTCCGACCCCATGGACAACGACACCGACTTTGACGGCTTGAAGGACGGCAATGAATCAACGCCGGCTCGCGGCTGGTACGAAGCAGAGGTACTGGCACCCACCGCGCCGGAATACGGGAGTCCGCTCGCGTCGAGTGGCCAATCGGTCATCCACCCAATCGGCACTCCCCTGGTTCTCAACGCCGTGGCCTACGGGTACTCGGCCCATGCGGGTGCGAATTACCAACTTTACGTTCGGGCAATCAGTTTGACAGGGGCTTCGACCAACGTAATGCTTCAACTCAGCGGCATGGGGCCGCCAGCGGTCGGAACGGTGAAGGCGGGAACGAATTGGAGTTGGCTCGGGGGGCCTGTCCTTGCGGCCGGCGCTGGGCCGGGCCTGTTGACCGTAACCGCGGCCGATGCGGACGATTCCAACTACAACGATTCCGGCGGTTTCGTCGCGATTGACGAGGTGGCCATCTTCGATACGGGGTCGCTTTCGAACCAAGCGGGTTGGTTCAACGCCACTAGCCCGCTTGACCCCGACGCGGATCGAGATGGGCTCGATGATGGCTCCGAGTTGGACGGCTTTTTCGCCGCGGACATCATCCAGGCGGAAAACTACACCAGCGCCTCCTCGGTCGCGCCCTACCGTTTCGGTATTGTTTTCAACAACTCGGCCGCTTCGGCGAACTACTCCTTTGAGGTTCGATATGGAGGTGAGTACCGCTTCCTCATCGAGCCCCTGCTTGAACTGACGGACGGCGCCGGAGCAATTCCTTACGACACCGTGAAGGACCTCCTCATCGCGGATGTGCGCGACGCCGCCCAAGCGCCAGTGGGCGCCATTACACTAGGCTTGTCCGCGTTCCAATACACGAACCAATCCACCAACACAAACGGCTGGAATCAGGTGGGCTCGTTTTACGACGGGCGATTCAACCTTTCCGTCGGCAACTACAGCGTCAAACTGACGATCAACCTCACCAAGGCCGGGCAGCTGCACACCAACGGGCGGGACTTCCGCATCTACTTCGACCAATTCTACCTCCAGAAATACCGGCTCAACGCCACCAACTGGGATGTGGACGGGGACCTCGTGCCCGACGGTTACGAAGTGAACCAGTCCATGCTGCCTCTGCGGGGGGACAGCGATTACGATAGCCTGGGCGACCTGGAGGAAATTCAGCCGGGGGCAGACGGGTACATCACCTCGCCCGTCTCGAACGATACGGACCACGACGGAGTGCTTGATTCCGTTGAAGTCGGCGGTCAGGGCGACGCCGACAATTCGACTCGGACGGACCCCACGAACCTCGACACGGACGGCGACGGCTTGCCGGACGGTTGGGTCGACGGATGGACCTGGAATGCCAGTTCAAAGAGCTACGGATACTCGCGACTCGCCGAGGACGGGATTCGCCAGCCTTGGGAAGGCGAGGACCTCAACGGGAACGGCGCCGTCAACACGAGCGCCTTCGCGCTTGGAAACAATTCGGAGTCCGTCGGTGGAGAGACTGACCCGAACCTTAGGGACACGGATAATGACACGATGAACGACGGGTGGGAAGTTATCCCGCGGACCTCCGGTGGAACGCCCCAAACGCTCAACCCCCGGACCGACGACGCCTGGGGCGACGCAGAAAACGACGCCCTATACAACTTTGAGGAATATCGCGCAGGCACCGACCCGTTTGTCTCGGACACGGACTCTGATGGAATTCGGGATGGCGAGGAAGCCCGGGTTTTCTTCAGAACGGACGTTACCGCAGGCGCCGTGAACACCTCGGGCTATCCGCAGGCCGTCGGGGGGGACTGGGCGTACTACGACATCAATCCCTACGACGGCGTGAATGGGAAGAGGTTCGGATTCCACAACGCCTCGAAAAACCTGACGGCGGACTCAGGACTCGCGCCAAACAGGACGAAATGGATCAAGCTCCTGGACGATGGTGGCCTGATCGCGTACAATGCGACCCTAGATGAGATAGTCGTCTGGGCGCGTGACTCAGACCCCTTCGACGCGAACCACGACGGAATCCTTGGCGGGACAGCGTATGAGTTCACGCGCAACGAATCAGTCGCCGCCGAGATGTCGCCCCGGGCCGCCCAATTCTACGGTGGGCGCGAACTGGTGGGGCCGGTCGACCCCACGAAGGCCGACACGGACGGCGACAACATCACCGACGGAAAGGAGGGTTACACAGTCGAGTGTTCGACACCGTGCGGTTGGTCCGTCGACTACGACGGGGACGGTCTGGTCGCCGCCGCCGACGTCGATTCCGACAACGACGGCCTGCCGGACGGCTCAGAGGACAAGAACGGCGACGGTTCCCTGGATCCGAGTGCCGGCGAGACTGCACCCTTCGCGGCGGACACTGACGGCGACGGAATCCCTGATGGAACCGATGCGCTGCCCCTTGACCAGGACAACGATGGACTCACGGGATATCAGTATCACGACAGCAGCAACCCGTATTGGAGGGTCCAGGAGTTCTACGGCAAGGAGCGCTGCCCCGGGCGGGACGGGAACACCTCGTACACGAATCCCGACACGGACGGCGACGGCATACCCGACGGCTTGGAGGATGCGAACCATAACTGCGTCGTTGACTCGAACGAGACCGACCCGTTGAATGTCGACACGGACGACGACGGCCTGTGGGACGGCGCGCTGATCCGCCACGAGGCGGGGAATGTGACCCCGCCCGTACAATCGTTCGTTTCGGGCTGGAGCCAAAGCGTTGTAAATGCGACCCTGGGCGGCGCGCCGACAATTCTTTTCCAGGTGCCGCCTTGGTACCTGGACGAGGTAACCGCCGCATACGACCTTAGCAACCTCACTCAGGGCCAATACTTGGTGACCGTGAGGATGACGGAAGTGAGCACACCCACAAACACGACGCGCCTGTTGCATGTGCGCCTTGATGGAAAGGCCTGGTGGGAGACCCGTGTAACGCTGAACACCTCCGCTCCAAATTGGACTACCGTTGTGCTCGGGCATGCCCTTGTTCCGGCCGCTGGCGAGCACAACCTCACGATCGCCTCGGACACCGGGGGGTTCTACATCGCCTCGATCTCACTCACGCCGGTCAACCTGAGCGAGGGGTGGTTTGGGACAAATCCCCGGCACCCGGATACCGATGGGGATGGGCTTAGCGACGGCGGGGAGGTCGGCCTCACAGTCGCGACGGTGACCCTTGACAGCGGATATGGCCACCCGAACGGCACCGACTATGGGAGCTTCTACTACCTCGGGAACCAGAACGGATTTTGGTCGAGCCCCCTCGACAAGG
>JBGQKI010000015.1:0-54715 GCA_041499475.1 Thermoplasmata archaeon | reverse complement strand
TGCGTTCCAAGAAGAACAAGGAGGAGGGGCTCGCGTTCAGCGCGCCGCTTGCGGGAGTGACACTGCCCGCGGACCTCGAACCCTTTCTGTCCGACCTGCGCGCGATGCACCGGCTGTCATAGTCGGTCTCCCCGCCATCGCGCGTCGCCGGGCAGAACCTATATGAGGCGGCCTGGGCCTTGGACGCGATTGGTGTTTTTGCGTGATCGCTGATCCTGGATTCCGGAAGCCCGTCGCCCGCGGCCGCCAAGTTTCGTCGGTGCGCTCTTGGATTGCGCTCGCCCTTGTCGCTTGCGCCTTCCTGCCGTCGGGGGCTTCCGCGGCCCCCGCGACAGCCCCAGCCGGCCATTGGGACGGGGCAGTCCGCGTGCAGCAAAACCTCACCGTACAAGCGCGCTTCTGCGATGTGGGCATCGGGGACGGGGGGCAGGCCGTCGTTGTGTGGTACCAGGAAGATGGGGCGGCGTACACGATCTGGGGGGCCGCCTTTGACCCGGCCACCGGCTGGTCAACCCCGCGCTCGCTTCAGACGGAAACCACGGCCGGCGCAGGATGGCCGCCGAGGGTCGCCGTCGACCCCCGCGGCAACGCGCTGGCGGTGTTCGTGACCTTCAACGGCGTGAGTTACGACCTTTGGGCCGCGCGGTTCACTGCCGGCGAGGGTTGGACGGGCGAGGTCTCCCTCGAGTCGGCATCAGAGACGGTATCTACGCCTGCGGTCGCGATGGATGGGCAGGGCGGCGCGATGGTGGTTTGGGAGCAAAGCAATGGGGTGGCGGGCAGCGCTTGGGCGAACCACTTCAGCCCGGACACCGGCTGGCAGGGCCCCGTCCTCATCGAGCGCGATGACACGGGCGGCGTTGGCGGACCGCAGGTCGCCTCTGACGCGCTGGGAGATTTCACGGCGGCGTGGCTGCAATATGACGGGACCTTCTCGCGGACACGCGCCAACCGATATACGGCCGGGGCCGGGTGGGGCACGGACGTGGCGCTCGCGGCGGGAACCGGCGACGCGTATGGGGTGGAAGTCGGCATGAACGCCGCGGGCAACGCGACAGCCATATGGACACAATGGGACGGCGTCCAATACGCGGTCAGGGCCGACCAGTTCACTCCGGGCGGGGGGTGGTCGGGACCCCGGCTCGTTGAGGGCACCCGGGGCGCGGACGGCCCGTTCGTCTCACTGGGCGCGGACGGCGCCGCCGTGGCCGCTTGGACCGAATACAACGAGACCTCGGGGGCGTACGGCATCGGGGCGGCGCGGTACACCGCGGCGGGCGGGTGGGGAACGCCGACCTCAATCGAGTCTGCGTCGAACGACGCGAGCGGGCTCCACATGGCCGGAAGCTCGGCGGGCGAAGCCGTTGCCGTCTGGTCACGCGGGATGGGGGGTGCGACCTCCATTTGGGCCTCATTTTACAGGCCGGGCTCCGGGTGGACAGCGCCGGTGGCCCTTGACGGCCCGCACCCCGGAAACGCGTTCCTCCCGCGGGCGGGGCTCGACTCGGCGGGGAATGCTTGGGTTGCTTGGGTGCAAGTGGGTGCGGAGGGGTACCATGTGTGGGCCAACCACTTCTCGGCCGCCGACCTAACGCCTCCCGCGCTCACGCTTGACGCTCCTTCGGACGGGTCCTCGGCGGTCTCGGCGTCCGTGCGTGTCGCCGGGTCCACGGAGCCCGGAGCGTCGGTCGCGGTCGACGGGTACGCGGCGGCCGTGTCGGCGGCAGGGACTTTCGCGATCGAAGTGCCCCTGACGCCGGGGACCAACGCCATCACGGTTGTGGCTACCGATCCTTCGGGCAACGAAGCGACAGCCCGGGTCGTCGTCACCTATGCAGACCCGGTGGCTGCGCTGCAAGCGCAGCTCGCCGCCACCAACGTAAACGCGAGCGCGGCACAGGCGGGACTTGCGACCGCTCAGGCGCAGCTTGCCCAAGCCCAAGCGGACGCAGCCGCCGCGAGGGCCGCGTCGAACGCCACCCAGCTTCAGCTCGCGCTGACGCAGGGCGAACTGGGCACAACGCAGGCGTCGCTCAACGACACCCGCGCCAGAGTCGGCGCGACGTCGGCGCCAGCTTCCGACATCCTCCCGCTGCTCATCGGGATTGGCGCGATGGCGGTCGGCGCCGGCGGCCTTGTCGTGGGGCTACGCGCCGGGTCGGCGATTTCGAGGGCCGGCGGGGGCTCTGCGAAGCCCTCCGAGGAACGCAAGCCGCCGACGTAGAGGGTTCGCGGTCGCGGCAGGCGGTGAATTGGTCGCCCTCGCGCGGTGGGGCAAAGAGGGCGTGCGGCTACAGTACGGCCCGCGCGTTATGCGAATCTATATCCGCCCAGCGGGGTGAATCGCCGCCCGGTGAGGGAGTGTCAGCGGCACAAATTGGCCATGGGCAGGGGCGTTGTACCGCATCGCGAACGGTGAAGGCGCTGTGCGCCGCGGCCGTATCGGCCGCTTTTCTCGGGCTTTCGCTCTCGCCGCTCGCGGCGGCCGCCGCGCCGCCGCCCTCGGGGTGGTCGGCGCCCTCGCGCCTGTTCCCCGAGCCGGAGCCATCGGCCCCCGTGCCGCACCTTGCGGCGGACGCGGGCGGCAATGTGACGGCAGTTTGGGACCATCCGTCCTTTGACGTCTACAGCGTGAACTCGAGCAGGCTTGCCGCCGGCGGTGCCTGGGGGCCCGAGACGACCATTGACAACTCAGCCCTCTACGAAGCCGACAACCCGGCCGTGGCGGCCGGCGCCGACGGGACGGCCACGGCGGTGTGGGCGCAGTCGGACGGGTCCGTGCTGAGCGCCTGGGGCGCGCGCTTTTCGCCGGCGACCGGCTGGGGCACGCCGGCGATTCTCGAGACGGACGACAGTGGTGGGGTCTCGTTGCTCCAGGTGGCCGAAGACGGAGGGGGCCACGCCGTCGCCGTATGGGTCCAATACGATGGCGTGTGGCACAACGCGGTCGCCAACTACTACACCGGAGGTGTTGGATGGGGGACGGCGGTGCTCCTCGAGACGGCCGCCGGCGAAGTTCTCTTCCCGCAGGTGACGATGGATTTGGCGGGCTACGCTTACGCAACATGGATGCAAAACAACGGCTCGGTCAGCGACGTTTTGGCGGCTCGCTTCACGCCGGGCACGGGGTGGGCGAGCGCAGTGAAACTTGAGATGGACGATACCGGGGACGCGGTGAACCCGCATGTGGAAGCGATGCCTGCCGGCGGGGCGGTGGCGCTTTGGGACCAGGTCATTTCGGGCCAGTTGCACACTTTTACAAGTTCGGTCCAACGCACGGGAGGCTGGTCGGCACCGCTCCAGCTGGACAACAACAGCCCGGGAGCGCCCGGCAATTCGCACCTTGCGGTAGGAGGCGACGGCGCCGCGGTGGCGATATGGTCCAACCAGCCTCTGGCGAGTGTCGAAGTGTGGTCGGCCTACCGGAGCGCAGGCGGCGCCTGGCAGGCCCCGGAGCGCGCGGACGACGGAAACAGCAGCGGCGTGTTCCTGGACGCCGTTTGCATGGATGACCAGGGAACGGCTACCGCGGTGTGGATCAGCTCCGACGGGTACCACGTCAATTTGTGGGCATCGCGCCGCGGGGCTCCGGGGTGGGGCACCCCCTCGCTCGTCGAGAAGGACAACTCGGGCAACGCGCTTTACCCGGCGGTCGCGGCCTTGCCGGCGGGCGGGGCGGTTGTTGCGTGGGTGATGACGGGCTCCGGCCAGTACACCCTCTGGTCCTCGGTCTTCACTCTGCCTGACACCACGGCCCCGGGCCTTTCGGTGACGGCCCCCGGCGCATCGACGACGACGAGTGTCTCGACGGTGCGCGTGAGCGGGACGACGGAGGCAGGCGCGAGCGCCTCGGCAAACGGCGTGCTGGCGGCCGTCGCAGCGGACGGCTCGTTCTCCGTGGTCGTGGCCCTTTCTCCCGGCGCCAACACCATCGAGGTGCGCGCGTGGGACGCGTCGGGCAATGTCGCCACCTCCTCCGTGTCGGTCACCTACAATGACCCGTCGGCAGGCCTGGAGGCCGAGCTCGCATCGGCCCGCGCGCGCCTCCAAGGCGCGGAGGATGCCCTTGCCGCGACCAACGTGACCCTTGAGCAAACAAGAATGCAGATGGCGGCCTCCGACGCGGAGATCCAAAAGAGTACAGCGGCGGCCGCCGGCGCGGCCGGGGCGGCGGCCATGCTAGGGCTGCTTGGCCTCGTCGTTGGCCTTGCGGGGACCGGAATTGCGCTCGCGACGATGCGGAAAGGGAAGGCGCCCGATACCGACACAAAGGCGCAGAGCTCGAAAGCCGGCGACGGACCGAAAGAGTGACCCGCCGCGCCGCGGCGAAGACCTTTCGGGACGGGGCGCTCACTCTTCGTCCGCATGTACGCCGTCTGGGGCCCCGTCGGCTGCGTGCTCCCGGTGATGTTCAGCCGCATGCTCGGGCTCGGCGGCCACGCTTGCCGGCCTTAACAGCTGCCCCGGCGGCCGCGCTGGGCGGATCTCGCCGTCGCCCATGATCTCGTCGCCGCGCAGGAAAACGGCGGCGGGGAAGACGGCGAACATTCCGCCGAAGGGCGACCAGCCGCACTTCGAGTGGAGCGTCTCGGGGCGGATCCGCTTCACATCGCGCGGATCGAACACCGCGAAGTCGGCGTCGTAGCCCTCGGCAATCTTGCCCTTGGAAAGGCCGTAACGCTCCGCCGGAAGGCGGCAGCAGGCATCGACGACGCGCTGCATCTCGACCTGGCGGTAGAACGCGAGCGCCATCATGAGCGGGAGCATCGTCTCGACGCCGGGCACGCCGGCCGGCGCCTTTCCGACGGGCACGGACTTCTCCTCCTGCGTGTGCGGCGCGTGGTCGGAGGCAAGGATCGTGATCTTGCCCGACCGCAGCGCCGTGAAGATCGCGTCCCGGTCGGCGCGCGCGCGCAGCGGCGGGTTCACCTTGGCCTGGGCCGGCGACTGCAGCCCCTGCACCTCGATGTCGAGCAGCGCGTGGTGCGGCGAGGTCTCGAGCGTGCCGGCGAAGCGGTTCTCCTCGGCCGCCTGCAGGCCCGCCGCCGAGGAGAGGTGGGCGATGTTCACGTTGTGGGTGTCGAAGTTGCGCGCAAGCCAAGCGATAGCGTTTGCCTCGGCGTCGGGCGGGCGCGAGGCCGCGTGGTCGCCAAGGGTCGTGGCGTCGTCGGCGCGGTGGGTCATCGCCGGGTCCTCCGCGTGGACCGAGACGGGGCGGCCGGTGGAAAGGGCGCCCGACACGACGGGGCGCGCTTCTTCGAGCGAGCGGAATCCGCGCTCTCCCGTCGTTGGGGATAGGTAGACCTTGAAGCCGGTGGCGAGCGTCCTTGCCTTGTCGAAGTCCGTCGAGGCCGCCGCCTCGCAGAAGAGGCCAAGGTCGATGAGCGAGCGGTCGCGCAACGACTCCCACTTTGCTTTGAGTTGGGCGTGGGTGCGCACGATCGGGTCGGTGTTGGGCATCTCGAGGGCCGTGGTCACCCCACCGAACACGGCGGCCGTGGTGCCGGTCTTGATGTCCTCCTTGTCCGTGTACCCGGGGTCGCGGAAATGCACATGGGTGTCGACGGCGCCCGGCAGGACGAGGTAGTGGCCGAAGTCGAGGGTGTAGTCGGCGTCGAGGGCCTTGGCGATGCGCTTGATCCGGCCGTCGAGCACTCCCACACAACAGTTCTCGGGGCCGCTTGGCAGGAAAAAGCGCCCGATGAAGACGACGTCGTATTGGCGCGCCAGCCCTCCCTGCCCCCCCGGGGGAACCCCGAGGTTGCGCGATAAAAGTTTGTGAACGGGTCAGCCAAGTGGTGGGCAGGCAGAGGCGCGGGCCCGCGCGCGATAGGGTAAAGTAGGCTCGCCTGCATTGCTAAGCCAGATGGCGCCCACCGAGCCGCTATCTTATGACGAGATCCACGGCGTCCAGAAGCGCGAGCGCTCGACGCGGAGCCTCACCAAGGTTTCGCACGACTTCTACGAGCGGCTCGCCGCGTACCTCGCCGACGCCAAGGCTGGGCTCTCCGAGGAATCGGCAAAGGGGCCCAGCCCGCGACTGGTGTTGCTGCAAGGCCAGTTCCGGAACCTCGAGGAGATGGCCCGCGAGATCATGCTGTTGCGCCTGCGCAAGGTGACGGAGCTTGCCTTTTCGGCAGTGGAGGGGGGCGCGCTGAGCGACAAGCTGTTGACGCCCGAGGAGCTCACCTTCGCCAAGCACTTCCAAGTGCTCGTCGAGGGCACGCGCGCGACGGCATTCCGCGAGGGCGCCGCCAGGGCCCCGCCCGCTCCCCCGGCGGCCGCTCCCGCACCAGCCCCGGTTCCCGCAAGCCCGGGGCCGCCACGGCACATCGCCGCCGCCCCGCCCGCCGCGCCGCCCCCTGCGCCGCGGGCCGAGCACCCCGCGCCCTCCGTGGTGCTCCTGCGGATTCTCGACGACGTGCCCCCCTTCGAGGGCGAGAACAATCATGTCTACCGGCTCAAGCGCGAAGATGTGATCACGCTGCCCCGCGACCTTGCGCAGATTCTCTTGCGGCGCAAAAAAGCGGTAATCCTCGAAGTGCCCCCCTAGCAGGAGCGCCCCGCCAGCCCCGCCCGCGTGCGCCCCAAGGCGGATCGGGCCCCCCATGAACTCTCGACCCTGAACCTTAAGAGCCGTGAGGCCCTTGCCAGGCGGCCAGCTTGCGCCGCCCCGTCGGGCGGCTAGCCAAGCGGACTTCAAGAGAACACGTTGGTGAAACAAATGGAACGAAGCGAACAAGTGAGAAAGGCAGTGGAATCGAGCGGGCGCCGGTTGCTCGCGGGGCTGATCGTGTCCCTCATCGTTGTGGGGGGCGCCATCTCCGTGGGGTCGGCGCTGGGCAAGGGAGGCCAGAGCGGAGACGGGAACCGCGGCGAGGCGCACGACGACTCCGGCGACACCAGTTCGTCAAGCGAGCATGGGGACGGGAACCATGGCGCGGGGAACAATACTTCCGCCGCTCCTTCGGCAAATACCACGCAATTCGTATACCACCTCGACACCGAAGGTGCAACCGCCGACATGAACATGTCGTTTGAAATCAAGGACTTCTCGTTTGGCGTGGAAAACCCGACGACGATCGGCAGCGCGACCGGCGGCGCCGGCGCAGGGAAGATCCAGTTTAACGAATTCACGATCAAGAAGACCGTGGACAAGTCCACCCCGGCGCTTTTCAAGAATTGTGCCGTGGGCGCCCACTACAAGACGGTCACGCTTGAGATGCGAAAGTCGACCAACACGAGCGCGCCGGGGTCGGTGGTTTTCATGACCTTCCAGTTCGGCACCGTGTTTACCACGAAGATCGACTGGTCTGGACCCGGTGACGAGGGGCCCGAAGAATCGATCAGCTTCGTCTATGGCCAACTGACGCTCAAGTACCTCCCGAACGACGCGACGAACACGACGTCGAATGGCTGGGACGTCATCCAGAACAAGGCCGCATAAGAGTGAGGCTCCGAAGGGGCAACGCTCTTTTCTTTCCCCCGGATGAACTCCGGGGTTTCCTTCTTCTTTCCCGAAGCGGGACGTTAAGGCGCAATCCCCACGAGCTCAGCGCTCGCCTTCCACAACCGGTCTTGGACAGCGGCGTCGTACGCGTAGTCGGCGGCCTTCGAGAGTTTCGTGCCCTTGTAGAAGGCCCCCGTAACGCCCGCCGCTTCCGAGGAGGAGGCCAACGCCGAAATCTTTCGCGCGGCAACTTCAGGCTTCCTCGACATCAGGCCGAGGAGCACCCGCAGGAGCGCGGGCGCGTCGTGCATCAGGTCCGACTTCATGAGCCCGGGGTGGACCGCATTCGAGGTGACCTGCGCCTTGTCGAGCTTCCGCGCCAGGGTGAACGCCATGAGGAGGTTGCCCATCTTCGATGCCCCGAATTGGTGGTAGGGCCCCCATTCCTTCGCGCCCTGCAGGTCGTCAAAGTCGAGGCTGCTCGTGCTGGGCGCCGACACGGTGATGATGCGCGCGGGGGCGCCGCGCTCGAGGTGCGGGAGCAGGAGGTGGGTGAGGAGGAACGGTCCGAGGTAGTTCGTGGCGAACATCGTCTCGACCCCGCCCTTCGTGACCGTCCGCGCCTTGGTGAAGATGCCCGCACAGTGGACAAGCCCGCTTATCGCCGGGTACCTCTGGAGGCGCTCGGCGGCGCTTCGCACCGAGTCCGGGGACGAGAGGTCGCAAAGGACAAGGCTCGTGTCCGTGCTCCCGGCCGCCCGGCGGATGTCGTACTCCGCGGCCTTGCCCCTCTGCTCGTCGCGGCAAATCATGACCACGTGCGCGCCCAGTTTGGCGAGCTCGACCGAGAGAGCCTTTCCGAGGCCGCGGTTGGCGCCGGTGACGATCCAAGCATTTCCGTCGAGTCGTTTGGGCAGCATGGGGCTGGTCCTCGGTAGGTAGGGGCCTTGCAAGTATTTGGAGGGGAACTTTGTGGGCCGGGGGCCGTCCGGTGGGCGCCCCGTGATGCAAGTCTCACCGCCTTATTTTATAACCCGACCGCCACTCCAACAAAACGTGCTCGGCATCCTCATTCGGCCGTTCCAGCCCCGTGACCTGGACGGAGTGATGGCGCTCATCCAGGGCCAGTTCGGGGAGGTCTTCCGCCCAGACCTGTACACCTCGATCTCACAGGCCTGGCGCGAGGCGTTCCTCGTCGTGGACACCGGCGAGGCCATTGGGGGCGCGCTTATCGGCATCCACGACGGGCCCCTCACCGGGCGCATCCTGATCATGGTCGTTGACCCGTCGCTTCGCAACCGCGGCGTGGGGGCGCGCCTCATGCAGCTCTTCGCGCAGCGCTGCATGGAGCGGTCGTTCCGCTCCGTGAGCCTCGAGGTACGCGCCTCGAATGTGCCCGCGCAGAACTTCTACCACCGGCACGGGTTCCGGCCGGTGGGCCTGCTCCCGCGCTATTACAACGACGGGGAAGACGGCGTGAAGATGGAACGCGTCCTTTGAGCCCCTGCGCGGCGGGCGCGGGTTTATTTCGGGAACCTCCGAATGCCTACCGATGCCCGAACCAGCCCCATCGCCCGAACCGCCGCGTGCCGTGTCGCGCCAGACCTACTTCTCGACCATCGCTGTGGTTGCAGTCGCCGGCTTCGTGGCTGGCCTCGGAAGCTACTCGATCTTCTTCGTCCGTTAGCTTTGGGGCGGAGAATTCTCGCAGACCTGCCGATGGTGATGGCTCTCCTTCGACGCGGCCTCGGCGCGGCGCCTGCGCGTTTCACTCATACCCGCGCTTCTCGTCGTGCTCGTGCCAGTTCCAGTAGTTGTAGGGGCTCTCCGCCGACTTCTGCGCGCTCGTGACATCGCGGGCCAGTCCCGCATAGTACGACCCGTACTTGGCGCGCACCTGCTCCTCGATCGGGCGCGCCCGCTTCACCGCCTCGGCAATGTGGCGCGCCTCGATGTGCGGCGCCTCTTCGAAGACCGCAATGTCGCCGGCCGCCCGGATCACGCCGCCGAGTTCGCGGAGCCGCAGCGTGAACATCTTGTCCTTGCCGTCGAGCTCTTTGGCGCGGCGGCGAGCCTCGCCCACGACAGCCCCCACGGCCTCTTGGGTGGCGTGCGGGATTCGCCGGTCGATCGTGACTTCTTGGGCGACGAACTGCGCCAGGCGCGCCGCATTTTCCGGCGTGTCGGGCATCGTGGTCTCGACCAACACCTCGTAGCCTTCGCCCGCGATGCGCGAGCGCAGGGGCGAGAGGATCGAGGGCAGGTCCTGGATGTTGCAGGCGCCGACGAGCACGAAATTGCAGGGCACATCGTCGACACGCGTGGAGGCGCCCGCCGACTGCGGGTGGCGCCCGGCGATCGGGAAGCGCCGCTCCTGCATCGCCGTGAGGATGTGGCGCTGCATGGGGCCAAGCGTCGGCAGCTCATCGACAAACAGCACGCCCTCGTGCGCATCGTGGATCGCGCCCGCGGTCACCCTCGTGTAGGGTTCGCTGCCAAGCTGCGGGTGCCCGCCATACGGGTCGTGGCGCACATCGCCGAGCAATTCGGTCTCCGAGGCGCCGGTCGCCAGCACGAACGGCTTCCTGTTGAGGGCCACGAGCACCTTGGTCTGCGAGCGCGCTTCCATCGCGCGCCGCCGCTCGAGCGTCTTTTCGTCGAGGCGCCGGATGCGCTGGCCCGCGCGCTCGAACACGACGACCTCCTCGCGGTCGCCGACGGTGTGCGTCGTCTTCACGCGCTGCCGGCCCGCCGGGGCCTGCTGTCCCATCTGGGAAAGGGTGACCGTGAAGATGTTGCCGAGCAGGTCGCCGAAGGGGTTCGAGCCCGGCTCAATGCCCGCAGCCGCGAGCTTGGCTCGCGAGCAGTGGGGGCACTGCAGCTCTTCGGGCGCCGAGTACTTGGAACAGTTCGTGCACAGGTAGCCGAGCTTTTCGGCGACTTGCTTGGGCGCGTCTTCGGGCTTCAGAAGCACGCCTTCGGCTTCCTCGACCGCGGCCCGCACCCGCTCGATCTCCTCGCGCGTGCGCACTTCGATGAACGGCCGGTCAGGGTTCTCGGGGTTGCGGACCACGAGGGTCTCGGTCTTGGGCGCTTCGAGGTGCAGGGCCAGCGCCTGCGCGATCATCGACTTGCCCGTGCCCGGCGGTCCCACGAGCAACAGGTGGCGCCGCTGGCGGGCGGCGATTCGGGCAATCTCGACCGCGTGGCCCTGGCCGATGACGCGCGCGAGCGGGTCCTTCGGCAGCGGGATCTCCGCGGTCGTGGAATAGGAACCGGGAATGGAAGGTTCACTCGGGGCCGGAATCCCCTTCTTGCGGGTCGACATCAAGCTCGCCTCCCCGCCGAGCGGGGCCTACCTCGTTTCCCCCGGGAGAAGAAGTAGATTCGCTGGAACGTTTACGCGCCGAGCTCCGCGGCCGTGAGGACTTCCACCGACTGCGGCGCCTTCACGATCTGCCCGAGCTTCGTGCCCACGACCGTGCGCACGCTCTTGGCGTGGGCAAGGTCGAGGATCCGCTGGGAAATGATCCCGTCAAAAACGATCGACCGGATCGGGCCGACGGTGGCGGCAAGCGCCGCCGGCAGCTCGATCAGGGGCACCTCGCGCTCCGCGCCCGACTCTTCGAAGATCGCGGCCTTCTGGGCGCCTTGCAGCGCCTGCAGCTTGGCCGCGAGCTTGACCTGTTCCGGGTTGAGGCCGGCGCGCGGCGCGGCCGATGAGGCGCCTTCGCCCGCTCCGCCCTCCGGGGCCGGCTCATTGCCGCCCTCGGTGACTTCCTCAGGCGAGGTGACTTCCTCTGCCCCGGAGTCGTCTCGCGGTTGGCTCGGCTCGCGCCGGTCGTCGAACTCGCGCCTGCGTGGGTCAAAGTCGCGGGGCCCTCGCCCGCCGCTGCGGCCCCGGTCGCGTCCGCCGCCACGGTCTCCGCCCCGGTCTGCGCCGCGGCCTCGGTCGCGGTCCCCGCCGCCCTTTCCGCCGATGCCGTAGAGCTCGGTGAACTGGTCGGCCGGAATCTTGTCCTTGAGCGCCTTCATCAGCTGCTTTTGCGTCAACTCTTCCACTTCGTGCGAGCGCGGCGCGCGGCAAATGAAGTCGAGTTCGGCGACCTGCAACAGTTCGCGCAGGATGAGCTCGCCGCCCCGGTCTCCGTCGACGAAGGCCGTGACGACCTTCTCCTTCGACAGCTCGATGATCGACTGCGGGACATGCGTCCCCTCGACGGCCACCGCGTTCTTCACGCCGTGGCGAAGGAGGTTCAGCACGTCGCTCCTGCCCTCTACGACAATGACCGCGTCTGAGGTCGCCACATTGGGCCCCGCCGGCAGCCGCTCCGGGCCAAACGGCACGATGTCTTCCACCACGACCGCCCGCTTGACTTCCTCGGCGATGTCGCCGCCCGCGTGGGCGGTGTGCTCGAGGAGCCGCTTGAGCAATACTTTCGCCCGGTCGGCGATCTGCTTCTTCTTGACCTCGCGCACGTCCTCGATCGAGATGACCTCGATGCGGGACTTGCAGGGCCCCACCCGGTCGATCGTCTCCAGCGACGCCGCGATGATCGCAGTCTCAATTTGGTCGAGCGAGGACGGGATGACGATCTCGCCGCTCGACTTGCCCTGCTGGGACTTTACATCCGCTTCGATGCGGCCGATCCGGCCGCTCTTTTGCAGGTCGCGAAGGTCCATGTCTTCGCCGAGCAGCCCTTCCGTCTGGCCGAAAATGGCCCCGACGACGTCGGGCTTCTCGATGATCCCGTCAGCCGTGATCCGCGCTCGAATGACATACTTGGTTGTGGTTGGGTCGATGTTGATTTCCATTTTGCTTCCCCTCTTTTCTTGGTTCTTGGGTTGGGCGCGCTTTGCGCGCGCTCGGTGAAGGTGCAAAAACCGCCGTCCCGGGCTCCGGCCCTGCGGCCGGGCCCTTGGGCCCTCGCGTCGCCTCGCGCCCTTGGGGGGCGTCACTGCGCATGAATTTCCGGGCCATCGCGGCCTTTCGCCGCGGGCCCGTTCGTGAGCGTGATTCGGGTGAGCGAGGGAGCGGTTTCCAGCTCCCTCGGTGCGCGCCAACCCCCGTGCGATATAAAAGGCTTCGCGGCCAAGTGTTGAAGGGGATCGGACACCCGCGGAAACCTGCCCAGCCAGCGTGCCGTCACAACCAGGGCGAGCGACCCCCAAACGCTTATAATCCGCCATCTAGGCTGGACGAACTGCCCCGCGCTTGTGGTGAGCCTGCTTCATGATTACGTCCCAAGTACTCGCGGCGCGTCCTTCAAGGCGGGCGCAAGCGTTCTCGCTGCTCTTTGCTCTCCAATTCCTCGTTGGCCCCTTTGGGGGGCTCCTCACCGCGGTCCTTCCAGCCGCGGCCGCGCCCGTCGAAACGCAAGACAGCGCCACCGAAATCATCACCGCCAGGATCGACTTCAACGGCACCGACGGCTCGCTGTACAATGCCACGCGTGCGGGCCCGCAGGGCGCCGAGCTTGGCACGGTGGTCACGAACTTCACCCTTGGCCACGGCTACTGGGGCGCCGGGGCCAACCTCAGCTTCGTGCGGATTGCGTACCCGGGGAACCTGTCGCTTTCTCCCCTCAACTCCGCAAATGAAGTCTTCTATGCGCGCTCAGGGGCGGCGCCGCGCGACCGCGATGCGAACGGGACGACCGTGTGGACCGCGGCCACGCCCACGGACAGCTTCCTCACCCTTGCCTTCGACCAGGACGGAGACGGCTACCTCGACGATGCCGTGCTCGGCTACACCGGCGTGGCGAACCGGTACTACACGTACAACCAAGCAGGGACCCAGCTCGGCATGCGTAACCTCGCGCCAGGCACGACCAACTTGAATGACCTCGCTGCCATCGACTCCGACTCCAACGGCGTCCTCGACCAATTCGCAGTGGGACACATGGGCGGTCTCGTCTATGTGGAGCGCGCCTTGGCGACAAACGTTTGGAGCGCGAACACGCCGGGCAACGCGCCCGTGCGCTTCGTTGCCGGAGTCGACCTTAACGGCGACGGGTACCTCGAGGGGGTGCTGGCGGGCGCCGACGACTGGACGGTGGACAACGACGAGGCCGCCTACGCATACAATGCGACCGGCGCGCTGGCCTGGACCTATTATACGGGCGGGCCCGCGTCGGGCATTGTCAACCTCACCGGGATCGAAGCCGCCCTCTCCCACCGCCTCAACGGCGCGCTCGTGGCCACCAACACCTCGATCAGCGTCCTTGGGCCCACCGGCCAGGTCATTTGGAATTGGACGACGAATGCGACGGTGACTGCCGCCACGGCCGTCGACTTCAATCGCGACGGGGTCCCCGAGGGCGCGGCCTACGCGGACGACACCGGTGCCGTGAGTTTCCTCGACGGCAGCGGCGCCCTCATCGGTTACGAGCAGTTCCTCACCGGCCCCGTCGCCTCGATCGCAGCCCTCGACCTCAGCGGCGACGGCTACAGCGACGAGGTGGTGGCCGCCAACAACACGACCGTGGTCGCCCTCAACTCGTCGGCCGGGTGGCTCTGGAACGTGACGGTGGGCGCAGGCTTCCGCATCAACATGCTCGCGCGGGCCGACTTTGACGGGAACGGCACCTACGGCGACACGATCGTGCCCACGACCAACACCCTCTACGTCTACAACCGCACCGGGGCTCTCCGGTGGAGCGCGGCCGAGGGCCGCAACATCCGGTCGGCCACGTTCATCGAGAACCCGTCGGCGGCCCTCAACGGGACGTACCTTTCGCCCGAGCTCGACGCCGGCGCACCCGCGGGTTGGGCCGACTTCACCCAGGGCGCCGCCGTCGACACGGCCTTCGAGAACCTGAGCGGCTGGGTACGGTTCGGCGACGGGAGCCCGGGCAACGTGACTTGGCAGCCGTGGACCGGGCCCTGGGCCTCGCCGACGACAAATTTCACCGGGAACACCTCGCGCTTCGCGCAAGTGCGGTACGACTTCACCTCCACGGACGGCCGCAACAGCGCGAATGTGTCGTTCTTCCGGCTCAACTACAGCTCGCCGGCGCTCACCGGGTCGGTCGTGACCCCTCCGGTCGCGCCCGCGCCCCAGGCGGCGTGGATCGACCTCGATGCCCAGTTCAACCTCTCCGGAGGGGCCGTTCGCCTCTTCTATTCGCCCGACGGCGGGTCCACCTGGGCGCCCTTCACGCCGGGCGGCGCCGTTGACGCCGCCAACGCGAGCGCGCCCTCGCTGCGTTTCCGCGTCGAAATGGACATCGGCGTGGGAAGTCCGACGGTGGCCTTCGTGAGCGCGCGCTATGCCCAGCCAGGGCTGCGGCCGGCCGTCACTTCTCCCGCCGCCAATGCCACGGTCACGGGGACCTACAACCTTACCGCCACGGCCTCGGGCGCCATTGTGGGGCTCACGTTCGCATACGTGGCTCCCTCGAACGCCTCGCCAGTGTCCATCGGGGCGGCGACGTACGACCCCGTTGGCTCGAGGTGGTGGGTGCTCTGGAACACGAGCCTGCTCTCCGGTCCAGGCTTCGAGCTCCGGGCCATCGGCACCGACGGGCGCGGGTTCCGCTTCACCGGCGCGCTTTCACCCATCGCCATCGACAATTCGGCCCCCGTCATCAGCATCAAGATCCCGGCCGCAGGCGCGGTGCTTTCCAACACCGTCACCGTGGAAGCAACCGCATCGAGCGACGCAGTCTCGGTCGCCTTCTCCTACGTGGTCAATGCCTCCAGCAGCGCGATCGGGTTCGCCAACCAGACCTCGCCCGGGATCTGGAACACGACCTGGGACACCACGACCACGCCCTACGGGGAACTCACCAACCTCGGCATCAGCGCGACGGCCGTCGACGGCGTTGGCCTCCAAGGCACCGACACGCTCTTCCCGGTCGTGGTTGACAACGTGCCGCCGTGGCTCACCATCGACGCCCCCACCGACGGGACCGAAGTGCAGGGCATCACCCGCGTGAACCTGACCTCGGCGCCCGATGTGGTCGCCATCGACCTCTACCAGAACGGGACGGAAGGCAGCGCGACGCTCGGCACCACCACGGCCGCCGACAAGACCTGGTTCTTCAACTGGTCGACGCTGCCGGACGTGTTCAACAGCTCGGCAAACCTCACCGCGGTCGCGCGCGACCGCGCCGGGCACACGGGCACCACGACGGTCTACAACCTCACGATCAACAATACGGCACCCCAGCCCACGCTCCTCGCGCCCGCGGTGCGGAACACCTACACCGGGCTCATCTATGTCGCCGCCAGCGCGCCCTCGTTCGCCGCGCGCATGGAGTTCTTCTACCAGGATGCCTCCGGCTCGCCGATCTCGTTCCACAACATGACGGCATCGCAGAAGAACGCCACTTCCGGCCTCTGGGAATTCATGTGGGACAGCCGGGCCGACGACGCGAACTTCAACGGTTCCATCATCGTGGAGGCCTGGCCCGCCGTCGGCCCGCCGGGCGTCGACAGCTCGGACGACTGGATCCTCGTGGACAACCGCGCGCCCGGCGTGCGCTTCAGTTCGCCCGGTTTCGGGACCTTCCGCATCTCGGGGAACTACACCGTCGTGGTGCAGGCGAACACCACGGACGTCGTCTCCTTGAGGCTCTCCTACATGAACCCCGCCACGAACGAGACGCTCTTCGTCGGAAATCTGGTCCGGGATTCCACCGACCAATTCCTATGGCGGTACCTTTGGTCGATCAACTCCTCGACCTTCGTGACCGGCGCAACGCTCACGGTGGTCGCCGTTGACCGGGTGAACCTCACGGGGTCGGACGTGTTCGCCAACCTCGTCATCGGCTCGAACCCCAACGACAGCCCGCCGCGCATCGTCCGCTCGCCCACGGACATCTTCCTCGACGAGGACTTCGGCAGCTACCTCATCAACCTCACCGGCCTCATCGTGGACGAAGACCCCGGCAACGCCACCGTCTACCTCGACTGGGTCGACCCGTCGCTCGTGACCCTCCGCAACAACGGCTCGCGGGCGACCGACGGGGCCCTCTGGCTGTTCTCCGTGCAGGACGCGCACAGCAAGGCCTCCCAGACCCCCCTCCAGCTGCGCGTCGTCGACAGCCTCGGCCAGCAGACGACCGCCATCTTCGGCCTGTTCGTGCAGAGCAAGAACGACCCGCCGTCGTGGCGCGACCCGCACGACACGATTTACGTGCAGGCGGGCGTCCCCTACACGATGGACTTCTCGTTCTATGTCCACGACGTCGAATTCGAGCAGGAGAACGGGTCGCTCTTCATCTCGACCGAGGACGGCACCCACATCTACCAGAACAGCTCCTGGAGGCTCGCGCTCACCTTCGACTACAACGCGTCCTACCTCGGCGAGACCATCTTCGTGAACCTGTCGCTCACCGACCAAGGCACCCCCTCCTTCCCCCCGCAGGTCAGCCCGCTGCGGATCATCATCACGAATGACGCCGTGCCGCGCCTCACCGCCCCCATCCCGACCATCGAGCTCTTGGAAGACACGCCGAGGGCGAACGTCCTCGACCTGCACGCGTACTTCCACGACCCGGACGAGGAGCCCCTCTTTTACTACTCCGGCCTGCCGCCGGGCTTCGGCGTGAGCCTTGAGGGGGGCAACCTGTCGGTCACCCAGCTGCCCAAAGACTGGTTTGGGAACACCTCCCTTTTCCTCGGGGCAAACGACGCCCTTGGCGCCTTCGCCGAGACGCGCGTCAACATCACGGTCGACCCCGTCAACGACGCGCCGGAGTGGGACTTCTCCCGCGGGCTGTCGATCGACACCTTCAGCGTCCACTGGGGGCTGCCGTTCCACTTCGACCTCGGGCCCTACGTGCAGGACGTCGACTCGCCGCGTTCGGCGCTCACCGTCTACACCTCCCAGCCCCTCAACCTCTATGCCCTCTCCACCGCCCTCAACGGGTCGCAGCCGGAGCTTTCGGGTGCCGGGCTCATCCTCGTCTTCGACTACGGCGCCTCGTTCAACGGCCTTACGGAGGACGTCACGATCTTCGTGACCGACGGGTTTGCAAACTCAACAGCCAAGAACATCCGGATCTTCATCTCGGACAACTACCCGCCGGCCTCCACCAAGGCCCTGCCAAGCGAGATCGTGCTCCTCGAGAACGAGCGCAAGAGCCCGGCGCTCAACCTCAGCGACTACTTCCACGACCCCGACGGCGTGCTCTTCTACGCGTTCGGGCTCGTGAACGTGACGGTCACCATCGACAACGCGACGGGCCTGCTCACGCTCGACTCCCCCACCGAGTGGAGCGGGACGGAGGTGCTCATCATCCGCACGATCGACGACCGGTCCGCGTTCTTGGACAGCACGATCACGGTCACCGTGCTGCCGGTGGACGACCCGCCCAAATGGGCGAGCTTGGGCGACCTCAAGATTGACGCAGGGGTCCTCGGCCGGATCTTCATCCTGCCGTACGTCTCGGACATCGACACCAACAAGTCGCTCCTCACCTACTCCGTTTCGAGCGGCTACCCCAATGCATTTGTGGCCTACTCCAACGGGAACGTGACCTTCGTCTACCCCAAGGCATCGGTCGCAGGCGAGGTACTCCCCGGCTTCGACATCCTCAAGATCTGCGCCAACGACGGCGAAAAGGTGAAGTGCGCCAGTGTGGCGATCACGATCAACCAACAGGTCATCGCGCCGTTCAACTGGCTCCTCTTCTTCATCTTCGTGGGCACCGCGGGCGCGGGCGCCATCGTGGTGGCGCGCCACTTCGTCGAGTTCAAGATCAAGCGGCCGCCGACCGTGGAGGACATCTTCCTCGTCTACGAGGACGGAATCCTCATCAAGCACATCTCGAAGAACGTGCGCAAGTACGCCGACGAGGACGTCGTCACCTCGATGCTCTCGGCGATCCAGTCGTTTGCCGCCGACTCCTTCGAGGACAAGAAGCACTGGGAGCTGCGCGAAGTCCAGTTCCAGGGCCGCAAGATCCTCATCGAGAAGGCGCGCAAGTTCCAGATTTTCCTCATCTTCGACGGCGACGCAAACGAAGACCTCAAGAAGGCCGTGCGCGAGGCGGCCGCCGAGATCCAGGCCACCTACAAGAAGCACCTCAAGGACTGGGACGGCGACCCGTCGCACTTCGACGGCGTGGAGCGCATCTTCGCCCCGCTGCTCTCGATTGAGAACGCCTTCGTGCCCGGAGATGTCACGGCCGACGAGCTCGTGAAGGCGCCGCTCGTGCCGGGCGCCGTCTATGTGAGCGAGGCGGACGGGTTTGCCCCGCTGCTGAAGGCCTACCTGAAGGACCTCGAAGGGCTCGCCGTCGTGCGCCTGCGCCCGGCGACCGAGGAAGGGCTGAAGCTCGAGCCCCTGAAGGCGAAGGAGGTCGAAACCATCGAGGTCTCCGCCCCGAAGGGCGTCCCTGGAGAGGACGACGACGGCAAGACCGGGCTCGACCAGGCCGTCGACGCGCTCAAGGAGGCGCTCCAGGAATCCAAGGTGGCCGTGCGCGGCCGGGCGCCGCTCGTGCTGTTCGAGGGCTTCGAGTTCATTGTCGACAGGTACGGGTTCGTCTTCTCGAAGAAGTTCGCCGACCAGCTGAAGAAGCTCGCCTCGGCGGAAGGGTTCTACCTGTTCATCGCGGTGAGCCCCTCCACGCTCTCGCCCCAGCAGCTCGAGGGCATCGAACGCGGCGCGGTCGTTTTCCGCGGCGCGTGACGGCTCGCGCGGCACAAACCGCGTCCCGTCGCGGCGCGGGGCGGTTGCACCATAGGCAAAGGTAGAAATCGCGTCCACCAGGGTTGTCCAGAAGGTCTGGGGGCAAGTTCGCCATGAAGGTGTACCGAATTGCGCCCAAGGCAGCGTTGCCGGCCATCGCCTTTGCCATCGCGCTGCTTGCCACCGTGCCCGGCGCGCTGCCGGCTTCGGCGATCTCCCTCACCACCTTTACAGACGGCTCGTCGGCGCGAACGGTGACGTTTGGCGCCGGCGGCGGCACCGACAATTCGGTCTTAGCGACCGTGCCAAAGAACTCCTTCGAGGTCTCGGCGGCGCTCGCCGTGCGCGGGGCGGCCGACCAAGCGGGCAATTACCCTTGGAACCCCGCGGTCTTCGTGAACTCGCCCTCGAACAGCTCGCAGGTCTACGGCTTCAGCGGCACCGGGTACGGCGCGATGGGCCGCCAGAGCCTCATGTCGAATGGAAGCTCGGCCGGCGTGGAGCAGACCAAGGCCTTCTTCCTGTCCTCTGGCACCGATTCCACGACGACCTTCACCCTCCCGCGGGGCGCCAGCGTGACCTCGGCGGCCGTCACCCTAACGGGCGAGGCCGTCGACCTCGGGTTCGCCGGCCCAGACACCTTGAACACCCAAGTGGGCGCCAACAGCGTGCAGATCTCGACGGGCCAGCGCGCCGCTCCGTACCTCGTCGACATCGATGGCGACGGAGACCCCGACCTGTTTGCCGCCGGCGGCAACTTCAGCAGTTTCACCGACCCGTACGCGGGCGGGCCCCGCTTTTTCCGCAACATCGGGAACGCTACGAATTGGGTCTTCAAGGAAGAGCCTTCGGTGCTGCGCCGCGTGCAGCAAGGGTACGGGTACAGCCCGGCGCTTGCCGACCTCAACGGTGACGGCCTGCTTGACCTGCTCACCGTGGGCGGCTACTACAACGGGAATGTGCGCTTCTATTGGAACAACGGCACCTCGACTGCGCCGTCGTGGCAGCGCAACGACTCGGTGTTCTCCGGTTTGACCGTCGACGCGTTTGCCCACGCCACCTTCGCCGACCTCAATGGCGACGGCAAGTACGACCTCATCATCGGCGACGAGACAGGCGCGCTCACGTACTACCAGAACACGGGCACCAAGTATGCGCCCGCGTGGACCTCGTCCAACCTGTTTTCCGGGATCAACCTCGGGGGGTCGGCAGCGCCCGCCTTCGCCGACTACGACGGCGACGGCGACCTCGACATGGTCGTCGGCAACGGCACGATCAGCTGGCAGGGGTTCGGCTCCGGCAGCGAGGTGATCAAGTACTTCGAGAACACGGGCAACGCAACGAGCCCCTCGTTTTCGGCGACTCAAAAGACTGACGGGATGAACGTCGGGGGCACCTACACCGACACCAACCTCGTCCCCTTCATGGTCGACATCGACTCCGACGGCGACATGGACATGGTCGTTGGCGACTATGCAGGCAAGTACTGGGTTTACCTCGGCCAGCGCAGCGCGCCGCGCGATGTCAGCCTCGACGTGGGCAACGACGGGACGGCGGACTGGACGGGGACCGGCCCACTCCTTGGATCGGCGACGGCCTCGGACCTTGCGGCGGTCGTCCAGGCGAAGCTCGATGCAGGGACCCCGGGCCCCGCCGACGCGTGGGGCAACCGGTTGGTCAACATCAGGCTCGCAGTCCACTCGGCCGCTGCCGGCGCCATCACCCTCCGCTCGCTCAGCGTGATCTACGCTTACAACGGCACTTCCACGGACTTTGCGCCCCTCTTGAACCGCGTCCGACAGGGGACCGCCGGCGACTTCGCGGGGAACGTCGCCGTGTTGCTGCCCGTGACCGCGACCAGCGCGGGGTCGGTTGTCCTCACCGCACTGCAGGTTACGGTGGACATGCCGCCGACCTCGACCGTGTTCGGGAAGTACTCGATCCTCGAGGACACGAAGTCAGACAACCTCGTCGACCTCACGACCGTGTTCACCGACGACTTCACGCCGGGCGGGCAGCTGCGGTTCAACGTGACCTCGAATTCGGGCGAGGGCATCGTTGCCGTCTACATCTCGAGCGGGCGCTACCTCGGAGCTGACGCGTTCACGGGCGCGGCGAACGACAACTGGAATGGCTATGTCAACGGCACCGTTTCGGCGTTCGACGAGCGCGGCCTCGAGGCGACCTTTGCATTCCAAATCGAAGTCGTGCCGGTCAACGACCCGCCCGTCATCACCAGCATGCAAGCCAACTACACGATCAACGAGGACCAGCCGTGGTCGGTCGTGCCGACAGGCACGGACGTGGACGGAGACCTGCTCACCTGGTCGATCTCCGGTTTGCCCGCCGGGATGACGTTCGACGCCTCGACGGGCGCCATCACCTGGACGCCGCGCCAGGCCGACGTGGGCAGCCACTCCTTGTCCCTCTACCTCTCCGACAACATCGCCTCCCCCGTGCAGGTCCAGATCCACATCATCGTGCTCAACGTGAACGACGCGCCTTTCATGCTGGCGATCCCCAACCAGACTGCAGAAGAGAACATCCCGCTCGTCATCGACCTCTCGCCATTCTACGGGGATGAAGACGACGCAAAGGAGTCGCTCGTCCTTACCGTCGAGGCAGCCAATGCGACGCTTGGCGGCACCACGCTCACCCTGCTCTACCGCACCGGCAGCGCGGGCAACCTGTGGCGCGTCCGCGTTACCGTCACCGACCCCCACGGCGCCTCTGCCTCCACGATGTTCATCGTTACACTGATCCCGTCGGGCCCCGACCTTGCGATTGCCGGCGTGCCCGATGTGCAAGTCGTGGAGACGATTGCCAAAACGGTCGACCTGGCGCCCTTCCTCTACAATGTCCACAACTGGGCCAATGTCACCGTCACGACGAGCTCACCCCACGCGACGCCCGCCGGCACGAAAGTCACCTTCCTCTACCCGCTTGGCTTCGCCTTCGACACCGAGAGCGTCAAGCTGACCGCCCACGAGGGCGACGCGCAGGCCTTCTGGACGATCACGGTGACCATCGTGCGCCTCGGCCACTCCATCCTCATCGCCGACCTGCCCGACGTCGATGTGGCGGCCGACGAGGAGATGGTGCTCGAGCTTGGGCCGTACATCCACAACGTGGTCTCGTGGTCCCAAGCCACCATCAGCGAAGATTCGCCCTACGCGAGCCTCGAGGGCACCACGCTGCACTTGCTCTACCCGAGGGCCGCCGGCGTGAACGCCGACACCGTGACGGTCACCGTGACCGAGAACGGCCACAGCTCCTCGGATGCGATGGTGGTCCACGTGCGCTCGGTTGGCGGGTCGCTCTCCATCGACCCCGTTTCGCCGATCACGGTGGTCGAGGGCCAGCCGTTCATCCTCTTCCTAACCGGATACGTGCACAATGCCGACCCGCTTTCCTCCGTGCAACTCTTCGCCTCGTCGGCTTACGCGACGGTCGACGGCCTCGCCCTCACATTCCTCTACCCGGTCGGCGGCGGCGTGGCAAACGAGCAGGTGCCGCTGCTTGCGCGGTTCAAGGCGCAGTCGTTTACCACCGTGCTGTCGGTGACTGTGGTCTCCCTTGGCGGCGAGTTCACCCTGGCCGGGGTGCCCAATGTCGTGGTGTACCCGGGGACGCCCTACACGATCTCGCTGCAGCCCTACCTCTACAACGTCCCCGACAACAACTACGGCGCAATTGTGCTCCAGACCAGTTCGCGAAACGCCTCGCTCGGCGACAACCTCCAGGTCACCTTCCTCTACCCGCGCGACACAACGGCCACGCGCGAGTCGGTCACCCTCACCGCCTGGGTCTTCGGCCACTCGTCTTCTCAAACCGTTACCGTCACGATCAAGCCCTTGGGCACGCGCCTTGCGCTCGCGCCCGTGCCCGACCTGCGCCTCGTGGAAGACACGCCCTTCGCCCTCGACCTTGCGCCCTACATCCTCAACGCGAAGGGCCCGGTCACCGTCATCGCCGAATCGGCTTATGCCTCCGTGGACGGCACCGTGGTCACCTTCGACTACCCCGGCGGCGTCCTTGCCGACGAGGTCATCGTCACGGTGCAGTCGGCCGGCGGACAGACCGCGCAGGGAGCCTTGCGTGTGATCATCGAGCAAATCAACGACCCGCCGCGCCTGCTCCAGGCGCCGCAGAACTTCACCCGAGCGCCCGGCACCCCGCTAAGTTGGGACCTCTCCAAGATCTTCACCGATGAGGAGGACGCGCAAGGCCTCACCTTCACGGCGAGCGATTCGCGCGTGACCATCGACAACCTCCACAAGGTGGCGAGCTTCACCGTGCCCGCCACGGGTCAATTCGCCTTCACCTTCACCGCGATCGACGGCCAGAACGCGTCGCTCACCGCCACCTCGCCCAACGTGCTCGTCGTGGGCAGCCTCGAGGCGGGGGGCCGCGCGGGCGACGTCCAATCGCCGACCACCGAGGTCGCCCTCCCCCTCGTCGCGCTCCTCCTTGCCGTCGTCGGGGCCCTCGTGGTTCGCCGCGTGGGCGGAGCCGTGTTCGGGGCCCGCGCCGACGGGCCTACGCTGCGGCGGCGCGGCTGACCTTCAAATGGAATCGCTCGCTTGAGGTCTCGATCCGATGGACCTTGCGCGCGAATTCATGCGCGAGGCGGCCAAGGAAGGGCGCCACGCCGAGACGTGGCAGCGCCTGCAAGAGGAAGCCGCCGCCCGGCCCGAGTCGACCCTCGTCCAGACGCCCTCCGGCGGCATTTGGATGTCGCCGATCGAGTCGAAGTTCTACGAGGCCATGACCGCGCAGGGCCTCGACCCGGTCCCCCAATACTGCATCCAGGGCTACTTCGTCGACTTTGCGTTCCCCGACGTCCGGCTCGCCGTCGAAGCCGACGGCGCTGCCTTCCACAGCGGCGAGGCGCGCCAGCGCGACCGCAAGCGCGACTGGATCCTCGGGAACGCCGGCTGGACCGTCAAGAGGTTCCACGGCTCCACCCTCCACAGCCGGGCCCCGAACTGCGCCTTTGTGGTCAAACGCGAGGTCGAAACGGCACGGTCGCTGGCGCTCCAACGGGCCCAGCAGGCCGAGGCAGCTCGCCAAAGGCGCAACGCGGCGCTCCTTGCCCCCTTCCGCAAGCTCCTTGCCCTGTTCCGCCGCAAGCCCGCCGAGTCACGGGCGCAGCCCCACGCCCCCGACCCCCCCTAAGCGCCCCGCGTGCAAACGCATCTGGCTCGCCGCGGGCCCTTGGCAACCTTTAAATTCTCAACCCTGCTTGGCCAAAATCCCGTCCTGCATCCGAGGGTGGCTGGGTCGGCTCGCTTTACCGCGTGCCTTCCTGCCCGCCGCTGCAAGTGCGAATTTGCAGCGACAACTCGACGGTGCCGGATTACGGAGCCGCCTCAAGGCGTCCGTCCCTAAGTGGGCCGAAAGGCCTGCCTATGAAGGGAAAGGATCCGGCGGCTCCGACAACATGGAGACCCGAGAAAACGGGGCGCAAACGCGCCGCGGAACTCTCGGTTCCGACGCTCGACATCAGCGATACTCAATCGCTTCACGAATGTAATTTCAATCGTGTGCATTACCGCTGTCAATTCTTACGGTTTTGACGGCGACCAAAATCGATTCCCTAAAAGGAATCGACTCCATTGTATGAAAGTCTCTGGAGGTCAACTCTGGTTGATCCTGCCAGAGGGCACCGCTATAGGAATACGCTTAAGGCATGCGAGTCGAGAGACGAAAGGTCTCGGCGGATTGCTCAGTAACACGCGAACAATCTGCCCTTGGGTGGAGAATAACCTCGGGAAACTGAGACGAATACTCCATAGTCCGCCTATGCTGGAACGCTTGGCGGGCGAAAGGCTTGCCGCCCAAGGATGAGTTTGCGGCCTATCAGGTTGTAGTGGGTGTAACGGACCCACTAGCCGATGACGGGTACGGGCCATGAGAGTGGTTGCCCGGAGATGGATTCTGAGACACGAATCCAGGTCCTACGGGGCGCAGCAGCCGCGAACACTTCGCAATGTGGGAAACCACGACGAGGGAATTCCTAGTGCCTATGCTATGCATAGGCTGTTTCTCTGTCTAAAAAGCAGGGAGAGTAAGGGCTGGGTAAGACGGGTGCCAGCCGCCGCGGTAATACCCGCAGCCCAAGTGGTGCTCGTTATTATTGGGCCTAAAACGTCCGTAGCCGGCCCTGTAAATCCATGTGGAAATCGGAGGGCTTAACCCTCCGAAGAGCGTGGACACTGCAGGGCTTGGGACTGGGTGAGTTCGGAGGTACTTCCGGGGTAGGGGTGAAATCCTGTAATCCTGGAAGGACCACCAGTGGCGAAGGCGTCCGAATAGAACGGATCCGACGGTCAGGGACGAAGCCCTGGGGCGCAAACGGGATTAGATACCCCGGTAGTCCAGGGTGTAAACGCTGTGGTCTTGGTGTTGGGGGTCCTACGAGGGCGCCCAGTGCCGGAGAGAAGTTGTTAAGACTACTGCCTGGGGAGTACGGTCGCAAGACTGAAACTTAAAGGAATTGGCGGGGGAGCACCGCAACGGGAGGAGCGTGCGGTTTAATTGGATTCAACGCCGGAAAACTCACCAGCATCGACTATTACATGAAGGCCAAGTTGACGACTTTGCCAGATTTTTAGAGAGGTGGTGCATGGCCGTCGTCAGTTCGTACCGTAAGGCGTTCTCTTAAGTGAGATAACGAACAAGACCCCTGCCGTTAGTTGCCATCGATCCCTCCGGGGGTCGGGCACACTAGCGGGACCGCTGGCGCTAAGTCAGAGGAAGGTGGGGGCAACGATAGGTCCGTATGCCCCGAATGTGCTGGGCAACACGCGCGCTACAAAGGTTGGGACAATGGGCTCCGACGCCGAGAGGCGAAGGCAATCCCGAAACCCAATCATAGTCCGGACTGGGGGCTGTAACCCGCCCCCACGAAGATGGATTCCGTAGTAATCGCGGGTCAACATCCCGCGGTGAATATGCCCCTGCTCCTTGCACACACCGCCCGTCAAACCATCCGAGTTGGGTTTCGGTGAGGACTCCGACACTAAGTGCGGAGCTCGAGCCGAGATTCGGCAAGGAGGGTTAAGTCGTAACAAGGTATCCGTAGGGGAACCTGCGGATGGATCACCTCCTACGAAATCAACCCCCGGCCGCAAGGCCGGGGGCCCCGATTTTTGTGGCTTCGTGGGGCATTGAGCGCTAAAGGGTGTCGAGCGTCGGGCAATTCTGTTGGAAGAGCGGACGCGCTAGGCGGGCGGCGGCGGAGGGCGCCGGGCGCGGCCGGGGGCTCTTGGGTCGAGGAAGGCATCCTGCCCGAGGAATCTCTTGATGTCCTCTGCGCGGTGCTGGGCCGCGGGCGTGGAGGATTCCCACGGGGAGTCTGCGATCGCGAGGGCGGCGCCTTCGCCAAGGTCGCGGACCCAGAGGGCGGGTGAGGCGAGGAGCTGCTCGCGGCCGAAGAGGTCGACGTACGGGCGCCCGAAATAGTTCAGCCAAAAGACATCGATGAGCGCGTCGGGCGGACCTCGAGCCGTGGAACCCGCTTGGGCCGCCGCCCGGGCGTAGTCGGGCTGGAGGCCGCGGCAGATGCCGAGAAAACCGTCAATGGCGGCCTCGAGGCCGGCGGGGGCCTCAACCGATGCCCTGGCGAAAGTCATCGAGAACCCGTTGGATCCTGCTTGGGCGGGCCGCGCCCAGCGTGCGGCAAGGTCGACGCGTGAAGGGCCGGCGCGAGCGTAGAATTGGCCGCAAGACACGCCGGGCTCCGTGCGGAGCACGTCGGCCCAGAGGCCCGCGGCCGCGTCCAATTCAAGGTCGGACCACGATTTCTGGTCAGGACTCATCTCGTCAAGCGTGACCGAGGGAAAGGCCGTCGCCACGGTCCGGATCACCTGCCGCGCGTCGCTGCGGCCGCTCAAATCGCGGAAGAAGACGAAGTCGAAGTCGACCGTTTGGGGATCGGACGGCAGCGTAGCGGCCGAGGAATCGGGCCGGCGATTCGACCACGGAAAACGCATGGAGCACCCCGCCTACCAAGGCGGCCCCATTATTGAAGAGTGCGGGGGCGCGCGGGGCCTTGCCGCCGCGAAAGGGGGTCGCGCTTCCGTTGGGGGCTGGGCGGGGGGCTGCGCCCGCGGGGCGGCCGACCCCGGAAGGACGCACCGCCCGTCAGACCATCCGAGCTGGGTTTCGGTGGGGACTCCGACACTAAGTGCGCAGCTCGGCCGAGATTCGGCAAGGAGGGTTAAGTCATGACAAGGCATCCGTAGGGGAACCTTCGGATGGATCACCTCCTGCGAAATCAATCCCCGGCCGCAAGGCCGGGGGCCCCGATTTTTGTGGCTTCGTGGGGCGTTGAGCGCTAGAGGGTGTCGAGCGACGGGCAATTCTGGTGCGGTAGCGGGAGCGCTGGAGGGAACGATCGCCTTCGCGGCGCCCCGCGAAGCTACTATGGATTCTTCTCGCGGCGAAGGTCGCTGTTCCGGCGCGCCCGTACCAACAGGCCAGCGGCAACGAGCAGCGCGCCTGCAAGCGGAATTAGGAGCACAGGCCCTGAACTGCCCGCCGTCCCGGACTGGGCGCCATTTTCGCCCGGTTGCGCTGCGGTGGCGTTCCGCTCGTCTATCAATTCTACGGTCCGTTCTTGGACGCGACCAAAAACAAATCCGTCGAAAGCGACCGCCTCCAAAACGTGAGGTCCCGGCCCAGAAACACGCGCGGAGATAAGGGCGCTCCAATTGGCGGACCCGGTCACCAGCGACCACGGCCCACCGTCCATCCGAACATAAACTGCGCTGACCGACACGTCATCGCGGGCGATTCCGCCGGCCGTGACATGCATCGTCCCAGCGGCGTCTATGTTTCCGTGAGCCACCTGAATCGAAACCGATGGTGCCTCATTAAGCGCCAATCCCAGAGTCGCGTAATTGCGACAGACCGGTTGGCTCGTCGTGGCGACCGTTCGGGCGCGGGCGCAGACCGAAAGCCATCGTGCGGAGGCGGCGTCTGCGGAAAATGCGTAGCTCCAGTTTGGGGCCATAGGGGTCGGGATCTCTGCCCAGGTCCCTCCATCGATGCTGAGTTCGAGCCGGGGACTCTCCGAGCCGCCCCATGTTAGAGTCCCCGTGACGTTCACTCTCCCCGAGAGGAGGGATCCGTCCTCGGGGAGCAAGATGACAACGCCCAATTGTGGGGGGGGCAGTTCGTTCGCTACACGAACTAAAATCCATCCAACCTCCGAATAGGATCGGCCATCAAATGATCGCCCGTAGATTGGGGTGACTCCATTGGGCATGGCAGTCGAATCAAATTCGCCGCTCCGCGAGATTCCGTCGCGGCCCATCCGCTGCCAGATTCCACGGTCGACAGAGAATTCGACGAAGTCGACCGACCCGTCTTGCCGATTTGGGTTCCACGTTCCGATCGTGACGCGAACTACGCCGGTCACCGTTTGGTTGCTTTGCGGAGCTACGAACCACATTTGCGAGGAGAGCGCGTCTGTTGAGAGCCCGTTAGTCACGTGAACCGTAATCTCGGCTGGCGCAGAGTAAGTCGCGCCATCGCTGAAAACTGCCCAAATGCGGTGGTTCCCATCGGCCAGGTCCCGCGTATCCGCGGTTACCCTCCACTCGCGTTCGGCCGAGGTGCGGTACCATGGATTCCGGTCAATCTTGAGAAAGACGGTGCCCGAGCGGTCGAATGGCGTAATCCCTCCAGTAACTATCATCTCGCCGCTTTGAGTAGAACCTGGAGGGGGCGAGTCTATGGTGATTGAAAGCGCCGGGGCACTCGAGAGGAAGTGAATGAGGTGAAGGGTTCCAGGCGCGCCCGACGTCCAAGCGACCAAGGTCTGGAACGACACCCAGGCGGCCGCCTCGACAGGGGCCCCCAAATCGGCCATCAAATACGGGACCAACTCCGCTGACCACGCCGTAACAGTGTTAATCCGAGAGCCGTAACTCACGACCTCGCCGGTGAAAAGGTTTGGTCTGATTCGATCCTGGAGCGGCTCCAACAGTATTGTCGAAGCACCAAGGGAGCGCCCGTAGTCATCGGTTACGAACACGGTTCGCGAGCTGCCGCCCGGCAACAAAGTAAGCCCGGAGCCGTTCGGCCACATCGCCCATTCACCCGACCGATGTGGGACAAATGAGCTTGAAAACACCTCTGCTCCCCCCACGATAGATTGGATTGTTAGCCGCGCAGCATCGAAGCCAAAGAGCAAATGCTCCGAAGAGTTTTGCAGTACCCAGGCCATCGGACCCTCTACGGGTTTTGAAAAACTGCCGAGCAAGGCCAATTCCGGCGAGAGCACTTGGAGCGTCCCGTTCGCGAAGTCAGCCGCTAACATCGTTCCTGTCGGGGACCATAACAGCGCACGCGCCCAGTTTCCATCCGCGATCGCTTCCCCCCGGGTTCGAAGAACCTCCCCCGTCGTGGCGTTAAGGAGCACTACATCTCCGAATGAGGTACCTATTGCGATGACATTTTCGACCGGGCTGATGGCGATGCTTGTCGGGCGGCCGCGCTCTGGATAGTAAGTGTATGTCGGCTCAAGGGTTGTCGCCGAGAGCAACACCACAGCGCCGGATTGAAGAGCCGCCAGGCTGTTCGCGTGCTGTGATCCATCGAGTTCAACTACGCCGTCGAGAACTCGCACCGTCTCTGTGAAAGGCGATTCGGCGTTCGAACCTCCTACTGAAGAAAATAGAAGGGCCCCAAGCACCCAGATTCCGAAACCCGCCGCTCCAGCCCCAAGACCAAGCCTGACCGCGGCACGGCCGAACGGGGGCGAGTCCTTCCCGTTTGATCCGCTCATCGCCATCATCCGCCCCAGGGGTTTCGTCTCCGCGCAGGTCGACGTTTTGACTAGTCATGAGGTCGGATATCAAGCTTCTGCGGGAACGCTAAATTGCCGATCCGAAATACGACCATGGGGGAGTGGCCCGGTTTGGCTGAGAGTATCTGTCTTTCCACGGAGATTGTACACAATAGGCGAACCACCTTGATCCCGGTCGCGCTGCTCCTGGTGGTTTCCGTCTTTCCGCTCTTCTCAACGGGTGCGGCGGCTAGCTTTAGCGATGCTTGCAATTTTGGCCAAATTACCCACGGGAACTGGAAGTATTACTTTGGGATTGGCGCAGGAACAACTGGCCCAGCGATCAAGGACGTACAGTTCGGGGGTCACTATCAGGTAAAATTCGCCAATTTTCGTTGGATAAATCTTGACAGCGATAGCGACCTTATCGCGATGGAGTGGACCACTGCGCAGTCCAGCTCCTGCCATCAGGAATACAACCAGGCTGGCTGGGGAACAAGCACGATTACCTTCGCGACGACGACATCTTCGGGTAACGATGGCTATTCGGGAGTAACCATCACGGTTCAAATCTACGAATGGGCAAGCGGCGTGTTGCAAGTTTATGTTACCTCGTCGGCCGGAGCGTCGAGTAGGGTTGTCCCATTTTACTGGGACGTGGACATAAACCCGAGTGGGACTTCTGCAGATGGTAGCGACGACCGTCTTTGGTTTGACGCGGCGGCGGCAACTGGTGGTGCGGTGGCTGAACAACACGCCGAGGTTCATTGGGCCCCCGTTGCAGGCACGCACTCCGCTCGCACGTATTTCGTTTGGGAAGGCTCGTTCCCCAGCTCCGACTTGGCGCTTTCCATTTCGTCTGAGGGATACACGACCGGGGAATCCGTCGATGCATACGGCCTAAAATGCACGGCTTGCACGGATTCTGGTTCGAGCCAGTACACCAATGGCCCATGGGATTATCGGGGCACGGACCCCACCTGGGATGTAGACGTCCAAGTCGTTGTCGTCAATTCGGCTGCCGGAGTCGGGACCGGATCAGTCACCACGCGGTTTTCTTTGCAGGCGGCCTAATGAAGAAGGTGATTGACTGAAGGCGTCAATGAGGGGAGGAGTGCGCGTGAAAGGATGGGGGGCCTGCGGGGGCCTGGGGCGGCACCGGGAGCGTTGGGCCGGTCCTGTTTCGCTCTTGCTCCTGGGCACATTGTTACTTGGTTTCGTGCCGCAGGCGAGCGCTGTTTTCGAAGGGCCCTGCGGGCATATCACACATGGGAATTGGAAGTACGACTTCGGTCTCGGAGTGGGAACCATCGGTCCAGCGTTGAAAGACGTCAAGTTTGGTGATGAGTACCGGGTCAAGTTTGCCAACTTCAGGTGGATCAATCTGGATGCGGATGCCGATTTGGTGGCCATGGAATGGACCACGCAAAGCGATTGCAGTTTGAGTTTCGCGAATGGCGTTGGGACCGCCGCAATCACTTACTCCACCACGGCGAGTTCCGGAAATGATGGATTCCCGGGTGCAACGATCACCGTCACCGTGGTTGATTACGCGGGAGGGACGCTCGAGGTCTTCATCACATCATCCGCGGGAGGATCAAGTCGCACGGTTCCGTTTTACGTGGACGTGGATATCAACCCGAGTGGAAGCTCCGCTGACGGCGGCGACGATAGCCTCTGGTTCAATTCTCGCTCCAATAATGAGGGGGCGCCGGCCGAACAGCACTCTGAAGTTCAGTGGGTTCCGGGATGGACCGACAAAAACGACTTCACCACTTACTTTGCCTGGGAAGGAGCCTACCCAACCTCCTACTCGTTCGGCATCGGCACGGAGCCATACGTAAGCGGAACTACAATCTCGGCCTACGCGCTCAAGTGCACGGCCTGCAGTGACTCAGGTTCCAGCCAATACACAAATGGTCCCTGGGACTATCTGGGAACCGATTCAACTTGGGGGGCGGATGTTCAGGTCGTTCTGGTGCATTCCATGAGTGGGCTTGGCACTGGCTCCGTGACCACTCGATTTCTTTTCCTCACCGAATAGCGGCGGCGCAGTTGGTCGCTGCGAGGGGCTCGGCCATCAGCGCCCTCGTGTTCCTCGCTAAGACGGCCTTACTCGCGTTTTCCGCCCGAGCCGAGATTCGGCAAGGAGGGTTAAGTCGTAACAAGGTATCCGTAGGGGAACCTGCGGATGGATCACCTCCTGCGAAATCAACCCCCGGCCGCAAGGCCGGGGGCCCCGATTTTTGTGGCTTCGTGGGGCGTTGAGCGCTAGAGGGTGTCGAGCGACGGGCAATTCTGGTGCGGTAGCGGGAGCGCTGGATGCTCCCGATCGGGGGTTCACGGCCGCGTGACGAGGCACGAAGGTACTTCATTGCCGCGAGGGCCTTGGCGGACGGGGGTTTGTTTCTTGGGTCCTCGGCCCATGGCCGTTGGGGGTCGCGCGGCCGCGCGGGTCGGGCTCCTCGTCGTGCTCGCGCTTGCGCCAGCGGCCGACGCGGCGACCTACTCGAACGGCGATGGCCACTACAGCTTCGCATACCCCGACGGGTGGACGGCCCAAGCGTTTGCGGGGGCCGACACCACCGTCGTGGGCCCTTCGGCAAACGGGTTTGCTCCGAACATTGTGGCGGCGCACGGACCCGAAAACGGCACGCAAGACTCGGCGGCGTGGCTCCTCAACTACACGCGGTCGGGGTTCGAGGACCTGAAGCTCCAGATCAACCTCACGGAGCTCCAGGCAGCGCGCGTTTTCATCACGGCGTCGGGGCGGCGCGCTGGCGACTTCGTGTATGACTGGTCCTTCTCGAACATGACGCTGCGCCAACGCCAGGTGGTCTTCGTTTCCCCGCACTTCGGGTTCACCTACGTGCTCACCTTCAGCGAGCTTGCAAGCGACGACGCGAACCGGTCGGCCGACTGGGGGCAGGCGGTCGACTCGTTCGTGGTCTCCGGCGAAGCGGTGACGCCGGCGCCGCCGGCTCCCGTCGACCCGTTGTTCGTCCCCCTCATCTTCCTCGTGGCCTGCGCGGGCGTCGTCTTTGTCGTGGCCCTATTCGTCACGACACGAAGGCGCGCGGGTCGTCGGCGGGCGGCCGACGTGGCCGTGCAGCGCCGCGCGGCTCAGGCCCAAGCGGCGCGCGCGCCGCCGCCTCCTTCGGCCTTTTCGCGCGCCCCGCCGGGCGGTTTCCCCAACGCCGCGCCGGCCCGGGCGCCGCCCGTCCCGCCGCGGCCCCAGGCGCCCCCGAAGCCAGCTCCGGCTCCGCCAACGCCCGTCCGGCTCGCCGCTACGCTCACGGCCGCGCCCCCGCCGCCGCCTGCTCCGCTGGCCCCGCCCCCGGCACCGCCGGCTCCCGCGAAGCCCGCTCCGGCGGCCGAACCTCCAAAGACCGGGGCGATGATCCGGTGCCCCAAGTGCAAGACCCAATTCGCCGGGCCGCTCGTGCGCCCGGCCGCCATCGAGTGCCCCAACTGCGGCACGCGCGGGAGAATCAAATAGCGGGAGGGCGCGGGCCCCGAGGCGGGCCGCCGGGCTTAAGGGGCGGCGCGCGATTGCGCGGGTGAGGCGGTCGCGTGGGGCTCTTGGGTTGGCTTTCACGGCGGGTGCTCGCCTTCTTGATCTTCGCGCCGCTCCTCGGGTTCTGGTACGGCCTTTTCGCGTATGTAATCCGACTGCCGCCGGGGTGGATGGGCCTGGGGGCGCGCCCCGAACAGGAGATCGTGGTCGCGGCCGTGGTGGCGGCGCTGATCTCGGACTTCCTGATCGTCCGCGCCGTGAAGCGCGTCATGAAGGCCCGCGAGGCCCCGGCAAAGCGGGCGTGAGGGGCACCTGAGCAGCTAATGGCTGTCGAGGGGAGGCGCAATTTGTCTGAAGAGCGGAACCCCGCCAGGCGGGGGCTTAAGCGGCAACGGGCAATCTCTAGATGATGGCGCTCGTTGGGCGAGTCGGATGTCTCCCACGCGGGGCGCTCGCCCTGCTGATCTTCGCGCGGTGAACCACATGACGACGGTCGTGACGAAGAAGAAACCCGTCGGTGAACGAACGGAGTCGGTTCCCGAAACGCTTGCCAAAGTGCCGGAGCGCATCGCCGAAGAGATCGCGGAGGCGCTGGAGCTCATCGACCCGCGAAAGGCTACGCGAAACGCGGCGGTCATGGGGCTGGTGGGGGGCTCGGTCACGGCCACCGCGCTCGTGAAGGCCGCCGGGGTTGCCGACCTGTTCAACCCGTTCGTGCTGGTCGCGCTCTTTGCGCTGCTGCCGCTGGCACTGCCTTACGGGTGGCACCTGAAGGACATGGACCTGCGCCTCGCTGTGCGCCTCTTCGCGGCGCACCAGGCCGGGCGCGAGGGCAAGGTGGGTCAGGCCGCGCTCAAAGCGCCGCCGTTCTACTTCCGGTTGCGCGTGCCAAGCGAGATCACCCCCGCAAGCACCGCGAGGATGGCGTTTGGCCCGTACTCCCTGTCCCTCTCGATTGGGGTCATCACGTGGGGGGCTTCGCTTGGCATCGCGCCGGGTAGCAACCCCATCTCGCTGCCGTTCTCGGGCATTGCCCTTAGCGTTGCCCTTGCCTCGATGGGCGGCACACTTGCGGCCACATGGATCGTCCCGCCCCTCTGGCTGCTGAGGACTGCGGGCGTTCGGGTGCTCGACCCACACGAAGGCAGGGTCTTGCGCGTCGACGAGACGTGGCTCGCCGTCCTCGGCCCATTCATGGGCGTGGCGGCGCTTGGCACGCTCTTCATCGTCTTCGCGATCGGCGGCCTTGGGCTTTCGCCGGCCTTGTTCTCCTTCGCGGCGATTTCGATCGCCCTCTTCCCCGTCGTCTTTGCCGCCACCTACCTCTACCGCACGCGGCGCGAGGCTAATGCGGCCGCCGAACTTGCCCGCAGGCTGCGCGCCTTGGGACTCAAGACCTACGGCAGTCTTGCTGAAGCCGTGGCCGCCTCCGAGCGGCCCAAGGCGTGAGCCGCTGCAGCCGCGCGCACCGCCGCGGCAATTCTTATGCGCCGTCGGCGATCCCTCGGCGGCGGCGATGTTCAAAGAGCTCTCCATCCGGGTCAGCGGCGAAGCCGCGCAGGTCGTGCGGCGGCTCATCGAGACCGAAGCCGCTTCCGGCCCGAACGAGGCGGTCGCGATGGCGCTTGCGCATTCCTGGGATCGGGGCCTCAAGGCCCCGCCAGCCGCAACCGGACTCCTGCTAAAGGCGAAGGGCCTGTCGATGCGGCTGAGTGCAGAGAACACGAGGGCCGCCCATGCGCTCGCCAAGGGAAGTGCGGCGAGCGACTCCGAACAGGTAGTCGATTGGGCCCTTCGCGAATTCGGCCGCACGGGGAGCCCGCCGAATCCGGCGCGGCAAGAAAGCGCAAGACGCGCGACGGCCGAATCGAACGGCCTCTATTCGCGCCGGGACTTCATCCGGTGCCTGATCATCGCGCTCGTGGTCGGGACGGCCCTTGTCCTCATCAATGTCCGACCCGCGCCGGGCGAGGGCCCCGACGGCGGGCGAATCGCGCTCAACTACGCCGTGCCTTTCATCGTGTCCACCTCGAGCGCAATTCTGGCCAACCATGCGCGCGTCAAGGCGGCGAAGCAGCAGGCTGCACGCTGAACCTCCGTGGCGGCTTGGACGAAACGGTTGCGACCATCTGGGCACAAGTTTTCGTGGGCCCCAACGCCTATGTCGTGAGCATACGGGTTCTCTTCTATGCCCTACATCGAGGTCGCACCCGGAGTCCCCGGGATTGGCTCGCTTCTGCGGGCGTACCCTGAAACTGGAAAACCCCTGATGGCGCTCGCGCAGATGCTGCTGCGCGGGCCCCCAACGCTAACGCAAGGGGAGCGCGAACTCATCGCTGCCCGCGTCTCGTCGGAAAACGCCTGCGTGTTTTGTGCCGGGTCGCACAGCGCGGCAGCCGCTGAGCTCCTCGGCGGCAACAAGCAACTCGTCGCCGACGTGCGCGCCGATTACCACACGGCGGCCATCACGCCGAAGATGAAGGCGCTGCTCGCCATCGCCGACCAGGTCCGCCTTGACGGCAAGAAGGTTCGCGACGCCGATGTCCGGGCTGCTCGCGCCAAGAGCGCGACCGACCTCGAGATCCACCACGCCGTGCTGATCGCGGCCGCGTTTTGCATGTACAACCGGTACGTCGACGGGTTGGGCACGCTGCAGCCGCCGGAGGGCCCCGCGTACGATGAAATGGGCAAGCGGCTGGCGACCCAGGGGTACGAAACCACAACGGGAGCCCCGCCCCGCGGTCAAGCACAAAGCAGGTAGCGGGGCGCGCCTGCCTTTGGACACTGAGCGCCCGCGACCTTGTCTGTCGGCAGGAGGCGCCCGAGGCGAGGGCGCATAAGGTCGAAGGTGGCTTTGGGCTCGCGCCCGCTCGGCTGCGCGGGTCGCAGCGGCCCGCGCCGCCGCCCGAGGGGGAGCTAAGGGGGGACTTCGAGGAGCAATCCAAAAGCGTGGGAGAAAGGGCGCGAGCGCCTCGCCAAGGAGGCCGTTGAGGCGCGCGACCTGCTCGAAACGAGCACGGCGACGCGCAACGTGGCGATCCTGGGCCTCGGCGCGGGCGGGGCCGTCGTGGCGCTGCTTTCGCAGGCCGCGGGCAAGGCCGAGCTCTTCGCCTTGCTTGCCACGCTCGGGCTCTACGCGCTCCTCACCATCGTGCTGCCGTGGGCTTGGATGTTGGGCGGCATCGATGTCCGCCTCGCGGTCTGGTTGTTCGAGGGCCACCGCCGCACCCACGAACGGCGAAACAAGCGGGGCGACCCGCGCGGAAAGGTGGCGTACTTCCGGCTGAGGACGCCCTCGAAGATCACGCCGATGGGCACGGCGAGCAAGGCCATGCAGCCGTACTCCCTCGCGCTCACGGTGGGGCTCATCGAATGGAACAGCGCCCTCAGTTTCGTGCCCGGCAGCGCGGCGATCACCGACATCTCGCCCCCCGTCGCCCTCGGGGTCGCCCTCACGGCGATGGTGGCGACGGTCCTCGTAACCTGGATCGTGCCGCCTCTTTGGCTGCTGCGCACCGCCGGCGTCCGCGTCTTTGCCCGTGAGGCAGGCGAAGTTACGCGGGTGGATGCGTGGTACAACCGCGTGCTCTCCAATGTCATGGGCACCGCGGCACTTAGCACGTTCTTCATCATCTTCGCAATCGCGGGGATTGGGCTGCGGGCGACCATCGTGTCGTTTGCCACGATCTCGATCGCGCTGTTCCCGATCAATTACGCGGCGACCTACCTCTACCGCGCTCGCCGCGAGGCCAAGGCCGCCGCGGAGCTTGCGCGCAGGCTTGAGGCCATCGGGATCCACGCCTATGCGGGGACCCCGGAAGCGCTCGAGGAGGCCAAGGTGCCGTAATTCGATGGAGGGCCGCCGGGAGGCGCGGGTATCTCGCCGGGGGCGGGAGGCGAGTTGGCCTACCTGCTGATCCTTGCGTTGCCAGCCAGTGCAGGGGTGGCGGGAATTGTCGCCATTAGGCGCCGACGTCGAGCGCGCCCCCCAGCCTGAAGGTTCGGATTCGCACGGCCCGCGACAAGCGCGCAACGGACTTCGAGATTCACCACGCCGCGCTGATCGCCGCCGCTTTCTCGGTGTACAACGGTTACCTCGACGGGCTGGGGACGATCTAGCCGCCGGAGGGGCCCGGCCTATGAACCGATGGGGAATTTGCTCGCTACGGCGGGCTACGAGAACGCGATCGCCGCGCACCAGCGGATGGGGCCGCCTCCGGGGGCGCAGGCGCACCGCCCGTGACAGGTTCGGGCCATTTGTCCGGCCAGAAACCCTCTTCGTGCCGGTCGAAGGGTGCGTAGGGAACGCGCCCTTTGAGCAAGCCAAGCACCTGGGCGCGGTTGGGCGTTTGCTCCGCCATGAAGCAGCTTAGGCGCTCGTTCGGCTTGAAAGTTTTGGCCGCAGGCGATAGCCTCAGGTTTCCCGAGGGTCGGGCTAACCGTACCCAAGGAGGCGGTCATATTCGCGATGCGTGACCACTTCGAAGACGAGTACGGCTGCAAGGGGGCCGTCGCTGCCTGTCGTGTAAAGAGCACGCCAACCGTCCGGCAAGTCGTGCTTGTACAATGCCACGAGACTTCCGAGCCTGGCTTCCCACCGACGGAGTGTGGCATGGGGGACCTGCTTCATTGGAATGAAAGTCCCGGCACTCGGGTCGAGGCGCAATCGGTTGGCCCGTCTTCGGAGCGCGTCCCGCACGACAGATGGAGCGCCCTCCATTTGCTTGGCCGCGTGGGGGTGTTCGATCCGGACCTCGACATCGACCATCGCGCCCCCTACAGCGGTCGGGCGCGCCGTGCCGCCGCCCAAAACTTGCGGTCACGGTTGAAAGTCCAATGGACCCCCTTGCTTCCTTCCATCACGAACCCCATCTGCTTAAAGAAGTCGACGCTAGTGCGAATCGCCGAGTGGCGCACGCGCTTTGCTGACATCCGGCGGCCCACTTCAGCCAGGCTGATCGGGCCTTCCCCGCGTGCGCGCTCGAGGATATGGCCCACCTCTACGACCGTCGCAAGCGTCGGTCCCTTCCCCGCGGCACGCCGCGGCATTTCGAGTAACATGAGTATTTCTTGGTGGTGCCACGTATTTGTAGCTTGCTGTGGGGTGGCCGGACAAGCCGTCGCCCCTGCGGTCACCCAAGCACGGCCCGCCGCGCCGCCTTCCCAACCCGCTCGACATGTGGCTTGGGGCAGCTCACGAGCAAGGCCCAGTCGAACATCCGACGTCCTTGAAGCGCGCGGGCAATCGACGACATCTCCGTAATCGGGCGCAGCTTGCTCCCGTCCAGAATCTTGAGGCCGGCGAGGCTCGTTTTGCCGCCGGGCTTCAGCAGCGCCTTGGGCGGCACGTCGATGACGACGCTGGCCGGCGGCAGGCCGCATGCGCGCTCGACCTCTCGTTCCGCCTGGCGCCGCGCGGCCGGCTCGGTGAACCGCTCGAGCCGGCGCATGTCGCCCTCGTCGAGCTCGTCGAAGTTCACCTGCAACGCGCGCTTGTACAATTGGCGGAACTTGAGCCGCTCGCCAATCTCGGCCGCCACGCCGCCCTTCTTGCGCATCGCCGCAAGCAGCTCGCCGTCGGTGAATTGCGCGATCGGCCGCAGTTCGTCGGTGTGAAACTCGGTCACGGCCCGTTCAAGCATGGTTTCAGCGATTCGCGCGGTGCGGTGGAAGTAGACGGTGGAATACATGAGGTCGCGCGCCACGATCATCCCCTCCACGGCGTGCAGCCCCGAGCGGTCGAACACCAGCGTGTCGTCGGCGACCGCCGCGGTCTGCACGAGCCTGTGGATGTCGATCATCCCGAGGGCCACGCCGGTGTAATGCGCGTCGCGGCGCAGGTAGTCCATCTGGTCGGCGTCGCACATCCCCGAGACGATTTGGTGGAGCCATCCTGGCAGCGCCCTGCGGTGCTTCTGCTTGGGAGGCGCGTCGGGCGCAAAGTCGTGCAGCGAGGAGAGCGAGCCCGGGCCCGGCGGGGTGGCGACCAGGTCGGCCACGTCCTCCGGGGCAAGCCCGGCTTCCTCGATGATCGCGCGAAGCGACCGGCCGCGCCCCCACCGGAACTCGCCCTCTTCCATGATTAGCTGTCGCGAGATATCCTGGTGGTCGACGCCGAACCGGTCGTGGATCAGCGCCTCGAGCGTGTGCGAAAACGGCCAGTGGCCAACATCGTGCAAGAGCCCGGCCGCTTCCACGAGGTGCCGCTCCGCAGGAGTCGCGCCGACCTGTTCGGCGATGCGCCGCGCGGTGTAGGCGACGCCGACCACGTGCTCGAGGCGCGTATGGTTCGCGCCGGGCCACACGAGGTACGCGAGACCGAGTTGACGCACGCCCGCGAGCCGCTGCACCTGCGGCGCCTCGAGGAGCTTGAGCAGGACGCCCGAGAGCGGGATCGGCCCGTGGACGGTGTCGTGGATGATCTTGGTCGAGGGGACCGGGGCGCCGCGGGCAGGCATCGTGACGCCTCCTATTCGATTCGCCGGCGCAAAAGTTCGAGCGCGTGCGTTTTGTTGGACATCGCGTTTGCAATTCCGGGGTTCAGACGCTGGGCGGCCTCAAACGCGATGTAGGCCTCGGCAGGGCGGCCAAGCGAGAGCAGGACCTCGCCCTTGTTCATCCACAGGTCGGCGTTCGTGCCATCGACCTCGAGGATGATGTCGAGGATGGTAAGGGCCTTGGCGCCGCGGCCCGAGAGCGCGAGCGCGGTGGCCTTCCCGACCCACGGCAGGTAGTAGTCCGAGGGCAGGACGCGCTGGCCCGTGCGCGTGGCCTTGAACAGTTTGTCGGAGTAAAGCGAGTGCGCGATCGTGACCGCGCGGTCAAAGTGCGCAAGCGCCTTGTCGAACTGGCGCGCCTCGAGCGCCTTTTGGCCGGCGAGGACCTCCTGCTCGAGCGCATCGTACTGTCCCGCTCGCATTTTGCGAAGCGCCATGGCGATCGCAATGAAGCCGACGGCGAGGAAGAGGAAGGTGGTCTGGAACCAGTATACATTGCCGAAGATCAGGGTCGCGATCTCGCCGGGCAGTACCCCCGGGAGCGGCTGGATGAGGAGGAGGAGGAAGCCGAACTCGAAAACCGCGAAGTACGAATAACGCTCCTTGAGGGCGGTCACGCCGGCCAGCGTGTAGAAGATGCCGGCGGCGGCGATGCCGTAGTAGATCGGGTGCATCGGGCTCGTCTGGAAGTAGACGCCGAACTGGCCGGCGACCGAGCCGATCAGCGGAATCATGATGAGGAAGGCGCCGCCAGTGCGCACCTTCGAAAGCGCGCCCTGCTCGACGGCCGAGACCGGCTTCTTCGAGGCTTTGGAGACGGCCCGGACGTACGAATAGAACACGAACACGAAGATGTAGCTCACAATTCCGAGGATGCCGATCGGGGTGGCCGGGATGTGCAGGAGCCCCAGGATCAGGGAGCCGCCCACGGAGGTCACCATCAGAATCGCGACGAGCACGAGCGACTTCTTCATGGCGTCGTAGCGCAGCGGTTCGAGGGCCTCTTCGGGGAGGTCCTTGGGGACTCGGGGAAAAGTCGACCGCCTCGCCCGCTTTTTCGCAGCGGCAGGCGCCGGTGGCGCCGGGGGCGGCGCGGGAGTATAGGGAGGGGGAGGAGCCGGCCCACCTTGGAATCTCGGCGGCGGGGCCGGCCCCGGGGCCTGCTCGAACTCGATCTGTTCGTCGGGCATCGCGGGGGGCGGCCCGAGGGCCGAAGGGTATTGTGGCGTTCCCGATTCGTCAAGCGCCTTGAACCGCGATTCCTTTGCCGTTTGGAACTGGTAACTGCACATCGTGCAGAGCGGATTCGTGACGAGGTTGGGCGTCCGGCAGACCGGACAATTCCTCATCGCTTGGCCCGGAGACAAAAAACGTCTTTCCTCCGATCGACGGAGGGATCGGGAAAACGCGATTTCAAGGCTTGCACAACGGTTCTGGATGTTCACTCAGGTTGGGTCAGAAGGCCTGCTTGAGTGTGCAAGGGCTGCTTGGATGGGGCCCGCGCAAAGGTCATGACCTGGCAAGGCCACTCTGGCTCGTGGAACTCATCGGCAAGGTCTACGGCCCCGGTCCGCAGGGCGAGCTCATTGTGCGGGTCGAGCGCCCGTGGCGTTTCGGAGAAGGCGTCAAGGTAGTCGACCGGCGCGGTCGCGCGCTCGGGCGCGTCGAGGGGATCGTGGGGCCGGCGGCTGCGCCCTTCCTGGTGGTCCGGACCCTCGAGGCGAGAGACGGGAAGGGGTTGGGCACGCGGCTCAAGGGAACCGAAGTTTACGTCGAGCAGGCGCACGAGGCGGAGGCGCAGCCGGCGGAACGCGCCCGGCGACAGGGAAGAGAAACGGGAATCAGAAGGACGCGCCGATGATTGTGCTAGCCGGGTTTCGGAATGGAATTCAAAGGCCCGCTTGGAAGAGCCGGCATAAACTTTATATTCGGTTCTGCAGAGTGTGACGAGCGATAATCCCCGCACACGTCCGGCTTTCGAATCCCCCCCTGAAGAGGTTCTCATGATTTTGTTCGCGACGGCCCCGCCCCAAAAGGATGATCCCTCGGGAGGGAGGCCCGAGGGGCCGGGACTCGACGACGAGATCCTGTCTAACAAGGCAGTCATTCCCTGCCTGGGCGCGGTGCAGCTCGGCGTCCAAAAGCAAAGCGAGATTGTTCGGTTCTTCAGCGGAAGGTACGCGAAAGGAACCGTCTTGCGGGCGCTCCTGATTCTTGAAGCCAAGGCGCTGGTCGCGAAGAGGAATGTTCGCTCCGACGCCCGTCGGGTCGTCTACGTCTGTAGCCCCCAAGGGCGCGCTCTTCTGGCGACATCAGTGCTCGGTGCGGTTGGCGACTTGCTTGTTGAGGGCGTCCAAGTTCGCGAAAGCCGTCAACAACCCTTGGCCTCCGACATCCAAGTGCCGCCAATCCGGATCCCTCTCCCCGAAGCAGGAACAAACTCCCCCGCGGGGGTCCCGAAATGAAGCAGCGGAGATCAGCATCGCGGGCAGCGAGCATTTTTCGAATCGCAGGAATCCCTGTCTTGGGGCTTGTCATGGCCATGGCCGTTGTCGGTGCGGGCCCGGGGGCCTCCCTCACAATCTCAATTGTTGCCCCAGTGGAGGGTTCTTGGGTGCCCGAGAACCCCGTTCTGTTCAATGGCTCGGCTTCAAGCCCTGGAGAGCGTGCACTTCAAGTCAGCGGGGCGAGCGGCTTCGCGAATGGCACCCATAATCGGACTGAGTTGAGCCCCGCCGGGACCGTTCGGCCAGCGGCCACCAACTACACCACCCTTCGTTATTGGAACGACTTTAGCTACTCCGAGGGCACCCCAATCGTTGCGAAAGATAGCTCCTGGTCGGAATCATCAACATGGGTCGCGTCCACCGCACTCTCAGCTCGCTTGGGCGGGGCCCCTTCCCTCGTTGCAGGGTCTCCGGATGGGATTTATTGGGGCTGGGTCCTTCCTGCACCCGCAGTGAGGGCCTCGGTTAGCTTCCGCTACGCCACGGAAAATGCTTCTCTCGAGCTCCGCGTCTTGCCGGATGGCCAGGTCTCCAATTTCACATCCGTCCTCCTGGGTGAGAATTGGACAGCCGATCAGAACTTCTCCTTTGACCTCACGGCCCTCCTTCAGGGGAAACAATACTTTCGGTTGTGGTTCACGGCAGGGGGCTACAACCAGGCGAAGTTCGTCGGAATTGACGACCTCGAGGTCGACGTTTCCTTTTACTCCAACGCGAGCTTGGCGACATGGTCATACTCCCAGCCATTTGACGCGTACCCATATCCAGAAGGCTGGTACGGGGACACCTTCGATTGGCTAGGACTTGACACTCCGATCGCGATAAACGGGACCTCTCTGCGCCACTGGAGCGACTGGGGCGATCCTGCCGGCTCGAGCATTTGGACTGAATTCAAGGCTGCGACCGGGTTGTCCGCCGCAACACTATCCTTCAGCTACCTCTGCCAATCCGAGGGGCTCCTGCAAGTTTTTGGTTCGGGCGGCACCGGCTGGACCGAAACCCTGATCTTGAACGCAAGCAAAGGGGTAAACCTCACAAATGCCTCCTTGGACCTATCGTCCATCCTGAGCAATGACGGGTTTCGTGTCCGTTTCTGGTCACAGGGGCCCCGCATGAACGGGGCCTGTGCGATTGACGATCTAAGTGTACGGCTAAGCTTGGACGAGCACCCCCCAAGTTATAGAATCGGAACCTTCACGTCGGCGCCCATCGACCAGGACATTTCAGTGAACTGGACTACTATCGAATTCGACGTGACGCTTCCTACTGGGGCCGGGATATGGGTGGAGGCTCGCACCTCCTCCGATGCCACGAATTGGACCTCATGGGTGCGCCTCGCAAATGGCTCGCTCCTGCCGTTCGCGCCTGCAAGGTACGCGGAATTCCAGACACGGCTTTGGGGGCTCGCGAGCCCGGGGCCCGCCGAACTAATCCAAGTCCGTTTCGGTTCATTCGCAATCCTTGCTGTTGAGGCCTCGCTTGACAATGGAACGGTTTGGTCTCGAATGAACTTCGCATTGGGAGCAAACGCAACCACAGTCAACTGGAGCGGGGACCTGGCGGTGGCGCCCGGCCCAAACCACGCGTTGATTCGCGTTCGGGACTCGACCAATCAAACAGCCGTGACGCCTCTCAATTTCAGCTGGGACGCCTATCCGCCCGGGCCCCCTGGCACACCGGACGGCGGGGGCCGATATCGCAATTCCACGAACTTGTCATGGACTTGGGCGCCGGCAGTCGACGTTGGTCTCGGGATCGTCGAGTATCGGATAAACTTGGGCACAACGCCTGCCGGGTCCGAGATCCTCGCCAACGTTTCCGTCGGAAACGCAACCAGTTTCTCGATCGGAAATGGCACGAATGGCGTTTCATATTACGTTACTATCCGGGCACGGGACGGGGCGTCCCTTTGGGGGTCTTGGAGCAATAGCTCTTCGGCAGTGCTCGTGGACCTCTTGCCCCCGACCCAAACGTTTGCCGAAAGGCCATCCGAATGGGTCCACAACATCTCCGCGAATTGGTCATGGAATGCTTCGCTCGACGCTGGCGCCGCAGTCGATTTCTACGAAATTCGTGTGGGGGTGCTTCAATCGGGCACGGATCTGACTCCTGTTGGCACGAGCGCCGAGACTTACTTCTCGTTTGGGCCCCTTGTTGATGGGCAAACCTACTATTGCTCAATCCGCGCGCGCGACAACGCCGGAAATGCGGGGCCGTGGAGCCGCCTTTCGGATGTGGTGCGGGTCGACCAAATTCCGCCGACGGCGCCCGGAGACCTTGCCGGACCGAGCGGGTTTGTGAACATTAACTGGGGGCAATGGAGTTGGTCCGCCTCAGCGGACGCTGGATCGGGTGTTGACCGCTACGAAGTCATAGCTGGAGGTTCGCCCGCGGCGCAAGACCTGATGCCGGCCACAAATACACAGTCCCTCGTCCAGCAGGTCAACGGCTTTCCCGAGGGTGTCGGAATCTTTGTCTCGGTACGCTCCTGGGATGTGGCGGGAAATCCCAGCGCCTGGGTCACCCAGGCTAATCCGGTCATCGGCGACTTCACTCCGCCCACATCCGGCGGGATCTCCTTGGAACCGACCGCCTGGTCCAATGGAACCGATTTGAGCTGGGGCTGGCAGATCGGATCTGATGCATTGTCCGGCTTGAGGGGTTATCTCGTGAGAATCGGGACGACGGCTGGGGGCGCAAATGTCCTGCCGGAGTTCTTCTCAGAAAATGCATCGTTTTCGATCTCCGGGGCCCAGGAGGGGGCTCCATATTTCCTCTCGTTCAGGGCCCTAGATCGAGCGGGGAATGCTGGGGGCACCGTAGCATCCAGCGGCTCGTCCATCGACCTGCACCCGCCGACGGCGCCCGGGGCGTTTAGTTCTTCGCCCTCACCGACAAACGCGGCAAGGCTTCTGTGGAGTTGGGCGCCGGCCACGGACATCGGATCCGGGATCCGGGGTTATGAGGTCAGTGTCGGATCCTCGATTGGAGCCGCAGACTACTTGGATTGGAGCCGAGTCGAGGTTCCGGAGTTTTCCTATTCGGAATCCCTCTCGGGAATGTCCTACTTCATCTCAATCCGAGCGCTCGATAGAGTCGGCTGGCACTCCTCGCCCCATTCGGACCTGGACGGCGTCGCCGTCGACCGCCAGGCCCCCGGCCCGGCGCTGCCAAACCCGCTTCCGGCGGCCTGGAACCAGTCAAGCATCGTGGTTTCTTGGAAGGCCGCTAGCGACAGTGGCGGAGCAGGCGTGGGCTCGTATGAGATCGAGGTCGCACGAGGGGTGAGCACAAACGTGACATTTGTGGTCGCGCCGACGACAGAGCTAACGCTGATCGGTGGCGACGGCAACCTCGTCGGAGTCCGGTTGCGGAGTGTGGATCGCGCCGGCAACGTCGGGGAATGGGGGCCCCAAATGTGGATCTTCATCGACCTTACGCCGCCGCCCGAAATCCAATCCTTCAGCTGGAATTTCTCCGGCTCGAGGATCATCCTTGGATGGCGTGAACCGGTGGATTCCGGCAGCGGAATTGCAAGCTATCGCGTGAGCGTTGGTTCGATGCCTGGTGCCATTGACCTGTTTTCTGGCACGATCGAAAACGAATCCGTCTTTTCTTATGAGGCGGCTCCCGGAACGGTCTACTTCTTCAGCGTCTCGGCGGTCGACAAGGCAGGAAACGCCGGGGCCCCAGCTGGTCCAGCGGAAGGATTGCAACTCCCCATCGGCTCGCCCCTGTCGGTTCAACCCTTCCCGATCCTCGAAGTCATTCTCGCTGGAGGCGCAGTCGGGGCCGTTGCCATAGTTGCCGTCCTTCGGTTGGGGCGGCGAAATCGGCGTCGTGGGGACTAACGCTTTGGGCGCCCCTCTTCTTGCGCGAGATAGGTTCAACATTTGACATCGGCTTCCTCAGAAAGCGCAAATAGGCTAACGCGGCTTATCGTGCCGGGTGCCTTCTGAATGCCCAAGCCAAGCATTGTCCCGGAATCCTCGTCAACAGCCGCGCGCGACCCCCTTGAAGCCAGCGCCGAACCAAGGGGCTCCGCTCACCTCACATCGCTCCGCGGCGTGGGTCGGCCCCCTCTTCGGCGCCGGTCCGGCGGGCCTGCCCTGTTAGCGTTGGCGCTGACGTCCATCCTCGTAACCTCGAGCCTGCCGGTTCTGGAGTCGCTATTGCCACGGGCGGACCCGGCGGCCCTCCCGCCGCCCCCGGGATCGGGTGCGAACCTCAATTTGTTGGACTATCCCGACCTCGACCATGAGCCGAACGCCCCCGAGTCGGAAGATACATCCACGGCTACATTCCAGCCGGGCACGGTCACATCCTCCTATGCATTATCGAACTCGACTCCCACTCAGGTTGGCGACGTTGAGGGCAACACCACAATGAGCCTCTTGAATGGAAGTCGAACTTACTTTGCCGGCGAAAAACAGTATTCGATGGACGGCGACGCCCCGTTTGTGCTAAACTTTTCGCTGGCCGACAACTCCTCGCTGATCGATGCCCAGACGATTGTGCCCGAAGCAGCGGGTGTTTCGGTCACTCTTGCAAACACGGTCGTGGACGCTTCGACCGACAATTCGACCTACCGGGTCAGCTATGATGCAAAGGTGGCCGGCACGGTCGCGGGGACCATGAACCTCACCACCCAGTTCGGAGCGGGCTTGGCGCCAAAGCTTTCGGCCATCTTCACGCCAGTGGGGGGGGGCCCTCTCGCGAACGCCAGGCTCGACTGGATCGTCATCCCTTCGTTCAGGTTTCTCAAGTCTGACAATGACGGGGATCACAATTCGACCCTCGATCTTTCGACTTACCAATCGCTTACCCAACTCACCTGGTCGGACACTTTTCTTCAAGAGGGGGACAATGAGCGCACGACAAACTGGACCAAGAACGTGACGCTATCGTGGGGTGACGAGGGAGGCGGTGACTTATTTGCGGGCCCCGTTTCGATCGGGACAAATCGCTCTGGCGTTGGAATCGCTGTCAAGTTCGCGGCGGGGAATTTCAACGTGGATCCATCGATCGTCGGAAGCTCGGACGACCTAAGCGGGATGTCGTTCCAAACTCAACGGAAGTCGTTCTTTTGGATGGACCGTTATTGGTCTTGGTGGTCAAGCGCCGGACGCTTCCTTTACAAAACTTCCACGGACGGGATTAGCTGGTCGTCCCAATGGGACATGGGATTTGCCACCAACGGAAACTTCGACGTTTATGCTTGCGGCAGCATCTTGTTTCTGACCTGGATCGAGCACAACCAATTGCACGCGCAAGCCGCGACCCTCGCGGGCGACCAAAGTTCGGCGATTGGGAATCCATACGACTGGTACGATGCGGATGGCAAACCGATTGAGTGGTCACAGGGGACGGTCGTCTTTGACATAGGGACGGATTCTTTCGTTTCGCCGGTTACCGGAATTGTGGGCACTGACGGCTACTTTTGGGTATCCGTTGTCACCCGAAATCCCAGCACCTCCGTCGACATGGTGCGCTTTTTCCGGTCGCTTGACGCCTATAGGAATGATTTCTATCTCGATCACTATTTCACATTTACGACGCCAGTGAACACGGCGTTTGGTGCGGCGGGCGTGCAGCTAGTAGGTCTGGAGGACGGCGCGTTTATCGCCGTCGTTGGAGGGGCCGGTGACACCGACCTTCATTACCTTCGCTATTCTCCGGCGGGATCACCGATCTGGTCCAATGTCAACGGGAGCGCATCGCCCGTCCTCCCGGGCGTGTTGCCCTCGCCCGCGTCATATTCCTACGAGGCCGAGAGCTTCCAGGCGGTTCCGGTCGGTCCGGCAGCGGTTGGCGTCGCGTACATTTCGTCGGCGGGTGACGTTGACTACGCGGAGCTTTCTTGGAGCGGCAATTCGACGCCGGTTCATGTCCGTACCAAGCCTGCCAATGCCAACGGCTACACCTATTTTCTTCGGGAACCTACGATTGGCCGCGATTTGAACGGTGATGTCCACGCGGCATGGCTCTACACAGTTACTACCCCCAAATACGGAGAAATCCCCCGCCACACGGATGACTATCTCGAGTATTCGAGGCGCTCGACACTCACAGGATGGGGGTCTGCCCTTACGCTCACGGGGTCGCTTGGCTATCGCAACAGCGCGCCTCATGTGCCCGAGCTCGTTTACCCTGCGTTGCTCTTGACGTACGCGGCCCGTTTCTCCGGCACGAGCCGAAATGTGATGGCGATGGTGATCCAATTGCCCGTGGGGGCCCCTGGCGCAGTGGGTTCGCCGTGGGGCGGCGACGGGATGAGCCCCTCCGGGGTATTTTCGGGCGAGTTTGGGTACACAGTTTCTCTGATGACGGGCCAGTTACTCTTCAGACAGACCGACCTCGATGTGGGCGCACGGGGCATGCATCTTACGGTGCCTCGAATCTTCGAGACCCCCAGGTTCTTCGATTCCGGCATGGTGCCCCAGTATGCGGAGGCAAGTCCGTACGCCCCGATGGGGGATGGGTGGGGCCTGGACTTCCCTTGGATCAGCCCATCCTTCATTCACCTGCCCGGCGGCGGAAGGGTGCCTTACCATTTTGGAAAGGATAACACTTTCGAGAGCCGAGGGGGGATTCCCTTCAAGGCGGTTCGCGGCGTCAGTACCGGCGGTTCAAACGTGACCCTGTATTTCTCTTCAGGGGTCACCATGGAGCTCGAAAAGCTGCTTGGCCCCTCGACCTATGTCATCAATTGGTCGCGCGACAGCGCCGTAGTTGGCATGAACCAGTTCAATTTCACCTATGCGGGCGGTCATTTGGCCGGCATGAGAGATCCTGCTGGCAGGGTCGCTAATCTTACGTATGGTGGAAACCCGGTGAGGCTGGCGTCCCTTTCGTACGAGGGTGACACGGTGGCGACGTACGCATACTCGGCACTTGGGCAGCTTTCGAACGTCACAGACGCCATCGACGACATCGAACGGTATTCGTACCTTCCCAACTGCAGTTACCTCCTTGCAGGCGTGGGCTTCTACTCCGGAGGCGAAGTCAATTTCTCTTATGCGGCGGCGCCTGCGCGAGCCGGGCCCGACTCGAACATTTGGCCCGTGGTCCTTGCCAACCTCGGCAATAGGAGTCGGGATCCGTCGACGGTCCGGTATCTGCTTGTCCGCAGCACTCGCTTTGACTATAACGTGTCCAATGGCGTTGTGTTGCAATCCGCCGTCACGACCGGTAACGGTTCCGGCCAAACGCGCAGGGAGGAAAGTGCGTCGCCCGCACGGGGATATCGGCTCTCGATCCTGAAGGACTCGAACGGCACCACCATAAGCCGCACCCAAACATGGGTCGACGCGGCGGGCCAACCCTTCAAGATCGAGCGGTATCTCGGAAACGACACCCTTCCGGCAGCGACCGAATCGATGCGCTTTGATGATTGGGGTAATCCAGTATACTCTCGAGACACCTATGGATACGAAATCTTCAGCGCTTACTACAACACGGCCAGCGAGGGTCAGTTCGCTTCGGCGCCGCGCCTTGATTTGACCTCTTCGAATCGGCTGTTCGTCGACCGGTTTGACAATTGGTCGTCGTCCCCTTGGCAAACAAACATGAGTTCCTGCGCCGCCAACTGCCTTAGCGCTGCCCCTGCTCTCTATGACCCCCCCTCTTTGGTAGTCTCGAATGCCGGTTACGCTCCACCGGTCTCATCAAAATACGTAAGCCGTTCTTTTGCCCGCAACTCGGCGGTCACAATCACCCTCGCGCTGCAACCGATGTCGGCCACGGCGAATAGCATTATTGAGGTTCGGGACGGGGCCAACGTCCGGGCGATGGTGAAATTCAATGACATCGGCGGATTTGCCTGGTGTGACAACGGGGGCTCGGGGCCGAATTGCCACGCCGTCGTCGGCTACACGGCTGGCAGTTGGTACCGGCTAGTGCTCCTCCTCCATGGAACCGATTCGAAGTATGACATTCACCTCATGGGGGCAACGACGGAAGGGGCGTCTGTTTGGGTCCACGATTGCACCGCCTACTATTCATCGGCGCCGTATGGTGTGGATTCCTTGTGGCTAACGGCCGCGGATGGCTCGGATGGGTCGAAGGACGAGTTCCACGTGAACGAGGCGTCGGCAAGCGTTGGCACTGGTTCAATTACCGTAACCGGGCTGCCTCGCGACGCCATTGTCGAGCTCGTTGATCCCGTTGGCGGGAAATGGGAGGCGGGCCATGCCGGAACCTCGAACTTTGCCAGCCTTTCATTCGGCCAAGATCTCCAATCATCGACAAGCAGGATTCGAATACGCGAGCGATCTGGGCAGCCTCTCGTGGATGCCCCGGTGACCCTGTTGGACGGCGACACCTATGCCTTTGCGGCCGCCGTACGACTGGGAGGGATCCTAAAGGTCGAATCGGGAGTAGGGCGGGCCACTGCGGCGATCCAGGACGAAGTTCCCGGACCTGAAGGGTCAACGTTGCTCGAGGATGGTGACGGACTTTACGACACAACCACGATCGACGCCCTTAGCGGCGATGTTCTTTTCGAAAGTCCCAGCCATCCGGGCCAACATTACCATGGCTTCACCGGAGCGAGCCCTGGGTGGTCGATTCCCACAGGCGGTTACCTCATCCAATATGTGGCCTTGGATCCGCAAACGACTCCTTCACAGGTGCTGTTGCGAATGAATCTCGCAGATTCCGGCTATTCCTTCATCTACTGGGGTCAGAACCGGTCGAGCTTCCAAAGGCAACTGGACTGGTGCACGGCTCAGCAATTCTACTGCCCGATGCGGGGCATGGGCGATGGGGGGCTCCCGAGCGGCCATTGGCTGCAGCTGATCGTCAATGCGAGCGACGCCGGCTTGATCGGGAAGACCATCACGGGCTTCGATTATTCCTTGTGGGGCGGTGCCGCAAAATGGGACATGACAAGCCTAGGGGACGCAAATACTGGCCGTATTAGGGTTCAGGGTCTAAACTCTGGGCAGCTTGTGAGGCTCCTGTTGTCCAATGGAACCATTGCGGCAGCAAACACGACCGACTCTGCCGGAACGGCTTACCTCGAGGTTTACGCGAACGGGTCGTCGCTCTTCCCGCTCGTTGCGCGGTTTGAGGTCTATGCAGGCTCCACAACAGCGAACCTAGAGTACAGAACCGGGTTGCAAGGAGACATTTGGGGCGGTGACCTTTACACTTACAAGCGTCAGGCGTTCTATGGGCAAACCCCGGTTCCCCCCACGATGCATGGGCTTGTCGAAGGCGTTCAATCCTGGGACTTCGGTCGAGAAACCGTAAACTACGACATGGAGACCATTGCATTGGCCTCGAGCGATCCCTATCTTGTCGACCTGAGCGGATATCGCCACAACGCAACGTTCACGGGTTCGACTTCCGCGGCGGCTGGAGTGGTGGGCAACGCCCGATCCTTCGGTGGATCGGCCTACGCTTCGATACCGGCCACGCCCCAAAGCGCTCCGACGACTCAACTCGGCGTGGCCTTCTGGATTTACCCGACGAACCTAAACACCAACTACAACCTCATCGGATTGGCGGATTGGGGCGGATTCCCCACGAGCAACCAATCGGAGAACTCTGCCACGCGTTGGTATATGGACCTTTCGAAGAACACGGGAGGCGTAACCCAGTTACGCGCCAAGGTCGGGTTCAACAATATCGGCCTCTTCGAATTGACGGCCCAAAATGCGATTGCCAAGAACGCTTGGAATCACGTGGCGCTTACTTACAACGGTCATCGCCTCGCCCTCTTTGTGAACGGGACGGAGCGTTCGTTTACGCTGGTCGAAGGCGGGGCCATTAATTGGACTTCAAACTCGATCGACCTTGCCAGGGACGGCGGTGGCTCCAACGATCCATTCCGATGGAGCAAGTTTGAGGGTCGGATTGACGAGCTTCGAATCTACCAGCGCGGGATCAGTGCCCAGGAGGTGCAGCAACTGGCGCTCCTCGAAACCACGCCTGCGCACAAGTCATTCTTCCAATACGAGGCCAGTGGCCTTCTGAACGCCACAAAGACGGAGGTTGTCGGGAATTTCGGCGCTTACGTCACCTGGCTGTATACGAGCATAACTTACGACGCGTTTAGGAACCCTACGAGTGAGACCGCACCGAGCGGCCAGATTACCAACTACAATTACACGACCGATCCAGCCAACACCTACCTTCAGAATACGACCACCATCGTAGGTTCCCAGACTATACGGCAAAGCCAGGTGGTTGACCCCAAGTGGGGCCGCACGCTCGCGACGATTTCGCCCTCAGGAATAGTTACCAATTTCACGTACGATGCTCTGGGTCGGATCACTCAGGCCCTCTATCCGTCCGTAAATGGCGCTGCGCGGGTGGCGTTAAACTGCTCCTACGACAATGCAAATCGCTCAATGACCGTGGTTGTACCTACGGGCATCAGCAAGATCTCGTACTTTGACGGACTCGACCGGTTGGAGCGAGTCGCCGTATGGGACTCCAGGTCGAGCTGGAACGCGACCACTTGGTACTACTACGACTGGGCAGACCGAGAGCGCGATGTCTATGATGCGTACTTCCATCACGTTAGTTACCGCTACGACACCCAAGGTCGCCTGACGAAAACGACTGCGCCGGATGGAACCGTGGCGTCTGTCACGTATGACCAATCGCTCTTCAAGAAAAGGGTCACCGATGCGGAGCAGAACATAACGGACACCTATTTCGATCTTAACGGCCGGCCATACCTGATGTGTCAGTGGGCGACCCCGGGCGGCGGCAACTGCACCGGCGGATCGCCGCCTCCAACGAAGGTGACGACGGAATACGACCTTGGAGGACATGCGATTTGGATGCGCGACGCGGGAGGGGGCCAGCACTTCTGGGAATATGACCAACAGGGCGGTCTGGCCATGGAGCGGTACCCTGATGGCATTGCGGACGCCTCTTCGTTCGACATGAATGTCACCCAGTCGCTTACTTATGTGAAGACGAGAGACGCGGCCGCAGCGCTGACCATACAAACGATCGACGGCGCGGGTCGGACCATCGCGATTGATTATCCGGGGGGCAGTGCGGAAGACGTAACGAATGTTTACGACGTGGAGGGTCGCCTCAACACCTCCACCACGTCGAAGTTTTCGTACACCTACGCATACAATTCGTTGAGCCAGCTTCTTTCCAAGAACATCACCTATGACCGGGATGGCGCGCAGCCATGGCTCGGCCAACAATTGAATCTCACCTACGACGACTTCGGGCGTCTTGTCGCAATCAGGTATCCTGATGGCAAATCCGTCACTTATCAGCACGATCGCCAAACGGTGGGTGACAACCTCGATGACATTTGGGCCGTCGGGGGGGACTGGGGCGGCAGCATCAGCGGCATTGAGCACGACCGACTCGGGCAACAGATGCAGCGTACGTTGGAAACCGGTCCGGCCACGATCGTGAGCCGCACCTATACGGTCAACTCGGCCACAAACAACATCACCATCTGGACGCCGGTCGCCCAGGTTTGGAACTACACATACTACGCGAATGGCAATGTCAAATCGGACGTCAATGGAACCTATTCCTACGACGCCCTTGGTCGAATGAACCAGGCTGGGGACCCCTACTGGGGTACGTTCCTCTACTCGTACGACCCCAATGGCAATCGACTGTCGGGTACGGATAGCGGCAGGCTGGTGAATTACACCTACGCGGTCGGCGACAACCTCGTGCGGATTGTGGCGGAAGCCTCTCAAGGCCTCCCGTATTACAGCGCAAACTATACTCATGACGGTGACGGCCGAATCGTAGACTACGTTGTCAACCAGGTAACTGAGTGGCGATACACCTACAACAATGCCGGGCGGCTTAGCAGGGTGGAAAGTGGCCCCGTTGGGGCCCTATTCCTCATCGCAGAATTCTGGTACGGGCCCGACGGCGAGATGCTTGAACGCAAGGAGGGGACCTTCCCGGAGTATTATGTGCCCCTCAACGGTCAGGTTCTGTATTCGTTCGGCGTCATTGGTCCGCCCGGCACGCGGCTCGCGGTTTTCCTAGAGGGCGAATACGTGGGGGCCCAAGTCAATCACACGTTCACGGAGTTCCCCATCCAGGACAGCCGCGGCAACGTGAGGTTGATCCTCGGTCTTGGGCAAGTGCAACTGTGGCTCGCCCGCTACAAGCCCTTCGGCGAAGCGGCGCAGATCGGCACCTCGACGATAACGAGCCCCATCCGGTTCGCCGACAACCTCAACGACACCGCGGTCGGGCTGCAGTACTTCCACGCCCGCTGGTACAGCGACAAGCTGGGGAGGTTCCTCACGAGGGACCCGGTGGAGAGGGCGGGAGGGGACACGCAGTGGGGG
>JBGQKI010000014.1:0-63953 GCA_041499475.1 Thermoplasmata archaeon | reverse complement strand
CTCGGGGACGGGGTGCACGCTGCGCGCTAGCGAGATGACCCCCGACCGCGTCGTCCCGCTCTCCACCGTGCGCGAAGACCTCGGCCCCCCTGCGCCCGCGCCCCCCCTCGAATTTGCGGTGTTCGGCATCGGCGGCGGCGGCTGCAACGCGCTCCACCGCGTGGCCGACGCCGGCACGCTCCCCACCCCCCACCTTTTCGCACTCAACACCGACGCCCAACACCTCTACTCCATCCACGCCCCTCACAAGATCCTCCTCGGGCGCAACCTCTGCCGCGGGCGCTCCGCCAATTCCGACCCCAAGGTCGGCGAGATGGCCGCCGAAGAGGCGCGCCCAGAACTTGCCGAGCGCCTGCGCGGCGTCCGCCTCGCCTTCCTGCTTTCGTCGCTCGGCGGCGGCACCGGCTCTGGCTCGACGCCCGTGGTCGCCAAAGTCGCCCGCGAACTCAAGGTCACCACCGTCGCGTTCGTCACCAACCCCTTCACCGTCGAAGGTGCGCGCCGCAACGCGGCCGCCCAGGACGCCCTCACCAAGCTGCGCGGCCAGGCCGACTTCACCTCCGTTTTCCCCAACGACCGGCTCCTTACCGAACACCCGGGCCTCTCGCTTCGCGACGCGCTTGCCCGCGCCGACGAGGCGCTGCTTGCCCCCGTGCGCGCCCTTGCTCGCGCCGCCTCCCGCGACGACCTTGCGCCCCTGCGCCAGCGGCTGCGCCGCTCCACCCACTCGGGCGCGGCCTCCGCCACCGCCACCCGCCAGCGCGGCTACACCCACGCCGCCGAAGCCGCCCTTGATTCGCTTGCCCACCTTTCCGAGCACTCGCCGAACGCCGCCGTGGTCACCATCGGCACCGCGGGCGACCTCTCCCCCCACGAGCGCGACTCCATCCTCTCCCTCGTCCTCTCCTCCATGCCCCCCCACGGGTCCGTCCTCTGGGGTTACTACCATGACAGGGCGCTGCGCGACCTCTGCGAAGTCTCCATCCTCCTTGCCCGCACAAGCTCCGCCCCCGACACCCCCGATTCCCCCTGAGCCTACCGCCCCGGCCCCGCACACTCATTGACCATAACCTTTCGCCCCACCTGCGACACTCCCGACTCAATCTTTATTTGGCCCGCCCCGCGATTGCTACCTCCGGTGGAGTCGCTATGGCAACCAAGAAGAAACCGTCCAAGAGCAAACCCAAGAAAAAGCCCTCCTCCACCTCCTCCACCCCCAAGCGGGCCCCCGCACCGACCATCATCGTCCAGGCCCCTCCACCCCCCAAGGTCGTCAAGCCCGAAGGCCCGCAGTACGAGGACGCCCGCGTCTTCCTCGAAATGGTCGGCCTCACCTTCACCCCGCATTTCGCAACCGCCCGCGACTGGTACCTTGGCAAGTTCGAGGCCAAAGACCTCACCGACTTCCGCACCCGCTACTCCGACGACTCCGACGAGAGCGCCCGGTTCTGGACCGTCTCCGGCTGGTTCGAGACCGCAGGCGTCCTCATGAAGAACCGCCTCCTCAACCCCGACCTCTTCTTCGACCGGTTCGCCGTGGGCCCCTTCTGGAACAAGGCGAAAGTCGTCGTCCACGGCCTCCAGAAGGAGACCGGCATGAAGGAGCTCTTCGAGAACTACGAGTGGCTCGTCCGCAAAGAGCAGGCGTGGCACAAGGGCCGCGAGAAGACCTAATGCGCCTTTCTGCCCCCGAGCGCCGTTTGTCCCGCAAGAGGCCTGGCTCCAGCCCGGCGACCCCGCCATTCTTTTATACGGCCGGCTAGTTGGCCGACCCTCTCGCCCCGTTAGTGTAGCGGTCTATCATCCCAGTCTGTCGAGCTGGGGACCGGGGTTCGAATCCCCGACGGGGCGCTCATCTTCACTTAGACGAGCGGCGGGGCCCTACTGCACCTTGTAGGCGACGCTGCCGTGGTCGCCCGTGCGCACCGCCCGCACGCCGGGCGCGATCGTCCAGGTCGGCGAGGTGGGGCGCCAATTGGGGTCGCCGCGCTCGATGTCGGAGAGCTCGGCCTCCAGGTACTCGGCATCGGTCTCAACATCGGGTTCGAGCTGTTTGTCCGTGAGCAGCTGCGCGAGGAGCCCGATCCCCGGCGGCTTGCCGCGCCACTTGACCGCGAGGAACGTGCGGCGGGCGGTTGGATCTTCGACGAGGAGTTTTCGGAGGGTGAAGTAGGCCGGCAACCTGCGGAAATCAGACGCCGGCGCGGGAAGCCGGTCCCGGCGGCGCTCGAACTCCGTGAGCGTAGCCGCCCAGGCTGCCGGCGTGATGTCGGGCGACGACCACGGGTAGTCGGCAAACGCGGGAGCCGCTTCGCCGACGACGCGCGGGACAGCCGGTTCGCCGGTGGAAAGCGTCGAGGCGGGGTCGGCGGAGGGCGGGGCGCACACGAGCTCGTAGGCGATCGCCGCGCCGGTCGCGCGCGGCGGCGGCGGCCGGATGAGGACGAATTCGAAGTCGGGGAACCGCGAAGGGTGGAGAATGATGAACGGTCCGCGCAGGTCGGCCTTGAAGAGGTCGGCAAGCGCTGCATTGACGGCGGCGCTGGTCGCCTTGACCGCAAGCTCCGACAGGCGCAAGAGCGGCAAGGAGTCCTCGGGTTCGGCGTTGCGCGCCGTGGCCGCGATGTCGTCGAGGACGGCCTGCACGGTCTGGGCCGGCAGGGGATTCGGGGGGGTCGGCTCCTTCTCGCCGGCCTGCCGCAGCTGCTTGAACGCGCGGCGGGCCGGCCCCTCGAAGGGCGCAGTGGAGTCGCGCAAATCTCCGAGCCGGTCGGTGAGCGCAGCGGTGCGCGCGCCGCCGGCGGTGCGCGATTCGGCGACGAGCCCCGCAAAGCGCGCGGGCTGGCGCTCGGCCCACATCGGGTCGTGAGGCGAGTCGCGGTACCAGACCACGAGGCGGTCGCGGAGGATGTCGTCGAGCGTGTTGATGTCGGCGATGTCCGAGGCGAGGCGCTTGCGGAGGGTTTCGGCCTTCTCGAAGGAATGGGTGCGCAGTTCGCGGTCGGCGCCCGCTGCCGTGGCAAGCGCGCCGTAGTCGAGGACGTTGAGGGCTTCCAGGTCAAACCCGCGGTCGGGGTCCTGAGCGAGGAAGGTCTCGAGCGGCGTCGGGGGGGGCGGCGGGGGCGGTGGCTTTGGCGGTGGAGCGGGCGGCGGGGCGGCGGGGGCCGTGCGGGCGGGCATCGAATACGGGCTGTAGTGGTTGTACGTCGAGGGCGGGGCAGGTGGGGGCGGCGGGGCCGCCTGCACGGGCGGAGCGTACGGCGCGTAGGAGGCGTATGACGGGGGAGGCGGCGGCGGCCATGTGGGGACGGGGCCCGGAGCCGGGGCCAACGGCGGCGGCGGGTATCGAAGACCGGGCGCGTATCCCGGACGGGGCGCGTATGGGGAGGGCATTGCAGGGGCCGCAAGGTCGCGGGCGGCGCCGCGCACGATGGCGGCCCCGATGAAGGCGAGGAGCGCGCCGATGAGCAATCCGCCCAGCGAGAATAGCGAGATGACGGCGCAGAACACGGTGACTACAACGAGGCCGTCGACGTTCGCGCCTGGGCGCATCATCATCGTGCCGGCGGCCAGGATCGCGGTGCCGGGGATGAGCCCGAAGACAAAGACAAGGGCGGCGGCCCCCAAACCCCCGAAGGCGGCGGCGACGATGAGCAGGAGGAACGAAATCATGGAGATCAGCGCGCCGCCGACCGTCACGAGGATCGCGCCGGTCCGAATGCGCCCTTGCGCGGCGGCCTGACCCGGCGGGAGCCCGAAAGAGGGGACGGGAGGCGGCGGGTAGCCGCCCTGCGCCGGTGGGGAATAGGGGGCAGGCATCAACCGGACCACGCTTCGAGGCAACGAGCGCGGGTGGGGAGATGAAAGCTCCCCGAGGGTGAGCGCCTCGGCTGACGGCGCGGTCAGTCTTCGTGCTCGCCGCGGCGCGTCCGGCGCCATCGCAAGAAGAGCGAAGAAGCCGCGGCAAGGGCCACGATCCCTGCAAGCCACAGGGGCGCGTTCGGCTCCGAAAAGAACGGCAGCGTGCGGCCGGGCTGCGGCGGCGGCGTGGGTGCAGGGGGCACCGGCAAGGGCTGCGTGGAAATAGGTTCACCTGAGCCAAGGTGGAACTTCGTCCACGGGGTTTCGAAGTGGCTCGCCATCGCAAGGGCCGTTGCGTTGGCAGCGACCGCAGGTGTTTCCCCCTCGAGGCCAGTCCTTGCGATCAGGACATCGAGGGTGCCGGCGGCAAACGAAGAGACGGCCGCGGCGCCGCAAGGCACCACCTCGGGCGTGAAAGCATCCGTGAACGAGAACAAGCCCTTCGTCGTCCGGCCCTCGATCGTGACCGTGACCGTGCCCCCGCCGCCGTGGAGGCGGCCGTGCACCGTGATGTCGGAGCCCGCGAAAAGGACAGGCAGCGGCGGCACCGCGGCGTCGAAGGCCGGGGCCGAGAAATTCAAGGTGAGGTCCTCGATCAGGGGCTGCGAGACCTCGCCGTAAAAGTCCGAGATCTGTTGGACGACGTCCGCGGCCGGGTCGATAATGCGGTGGAAGCCGTGGGTGAGGTCCGAGAGCGTCCCCAGGATCTCGTCGGAGGTCTCGTAGCCGAGCGCCAGCGTGTGGATGGAGGCGCCGCCGCTGTTCTTCGTCTCGACGAGCGAGACGAATTCGTCGAGGGTGGTGAGGCCCACGTTCGGCGCGCCGTCGGTGATCAGCACGACCATGGGCAGCGAGTTGGTTTCGGCCGAGAGGTGCGTGAGCGCCACGTCGAGCACGTCGCCGATGTTCGTCGAGCCGGAGGGCGACTGCCCGTAAATTCGGTCGATGGCGGCCTCAACCTTGTCGGTGGTCGCCTCTTCGATGCCATTGGTGAGCGCGATGATGCGGGAGTCAAAGCGGAGCACTTCGAAGCGGTCGAAGGGGGCTAGCTGGTGGAGCATGGCCTTGAGGGCGTCCTTGGCCTGGGTCATGATCGTGCCTGTCATCGAACCGGAAAAGTCGATGGCGAAGGAGACGGACTTGGGGAGGGGCTCGAGCGCGAGGTTGAGCGAAGACGGGAAAAGGGTGTAGGTGAAGAAGCCGCCGTCGCCGTCGGCGCACGAGGAGGCAAGGCCGTGGCCGCCGCCGGCCTCGGGCGTGAAATTGAGGAAAAGGGAGCCCATGCTTCGGGGCAGCGCCACGTTCGAGGCGGCGACCCGCGCGGTGCTTGGGGTGGGGCGCGTGATGGCCACCTCGAAGGGCGCGGAGGCCGTGAGCGCCGACAGCGACGCCTGGGATGCGATCCGTGCCTCGAAGGAGAACTCGTTGTTGGGGCCAAGCGTGGCAAGCGGCAGGGCATAGCGGTAGGCGCCGCGCAGCGCGCGCAACGTCTCGGCCCAGCCGACGATGAGCACCGACGAACCGTGGGCCGGCGCGCGCACGGCGAGGTCGAGCGAGCGGGCGCCCGCGAGCGGCGCCGACCGGTCGGCAAGCGCCGCAAGCCAACGGGGCTGCGTGTGCGAGGAGTTGGATGCGGCGGGCGCGACCTGCGCTTCCTCGACGATGGCCCCTCCCGATTCGACCGCGATGCGCGAAAGCAGCGCCTTGACCGGGAAGTAGGTGGAGACCTCGAACCACACTTCGTCGCCGCCCGTGTTGGTGACTGCGCGCCGCAGCTCCGTGAACGCCGTGCCGTTCACGATTTCGACGGTGACCGAAATCGGCGAGGTTGCCGCATCGGCGGCAGATGCCGCCGGCAGCAGGGCGGTAAGCGCGACGGCGACGCCCGCGAGCAGCGCGATGCAGCGGTGGAAAGCGCGAGCGCCTACGGGAAGGCCCCGCCCCACGTGTGGGGCGAGGGGGTCAAAAGCGCTTGGGCTAGGTTCCGTTAGTCATCCACGGTGGGAAAGGCGCCTCAAGCGCGCTTGCCGAGCTTGGGACGGCGGGCGCGGGCAAACAGGCCGACGCCTGCGAGCCCGAGGGCAGCCAGGATCGCGTCGGGGCCGGGCGCCGGCTTGGACCCGGAGGGCGCGGCGGAGTAGGGGCTCGCGGGCTGGGCGGGCGTGTGGGCAGCCGCGGTCGCTGCGCTGGGCAACAACGGCACGCTGTGCGAGGTGTGGGTCGGGTCGAGGCTCGCGGGCAGGACGACGACCAGCGAAGTGTAGTCGGTGACGAACGTGTACTTGAGCGCGAGCGAGACGATCGTCGAGCGGGCGCCAAGGTCGCCCACCGCTGCAGGGCCCGAAAGCGCTCGGATTTTCTCGAGGGCCGCCGCGCGTTCGACGAAAGCGCCGGCCTCGGCGGTCTCAATGGCGTAGGTAGAGGTGAACGTCACGGGGCCGTTTGCGCCGCGGCCGGTAATCGTCACGGTGACCTCGGTGGTGCCCGGAGCAAGGGTGCCGCCGGTCACAAGGTCGGAGCCTGCAAACGCGCGCGGGAAGTAGATCGGCGAGGCGCTCGTGACGCCGCCGGAGTAGTCGACGGTGACGCCGGTGAGCAGCGGGGTGGCGATGGAGTCATAGAAGCCGCGGATTTGGTCGCCCGCGTCCTTGTCAATCCAGATGCGCTGGACGGCGCCGCCGTTTTCCAGCGCAATCGCCTGGAGGAGGTCGAAGTCGGCCTGCGAGCCGAATGCGAGGGTGTAGACGGAGGCCGCCGCGCCGTTGTGGGCGCGCAGGTTGGCGCGGATCTGGCCCGCGTCGGTGACCCCGGCCGTCGGCTCGCCGTCGGTAAGCAGGACGAGGGTGGGGGCGCGGCCCGGGCTTGAAGCGAGCATCGCCATCCCGACCGAAAGGCCCGAGTCGATGTCGGTCGACGACTGGGGGTTGAGCGCCTCCACCCAGGTGCGGGCGCTTGCAACGTTCTCCGCGGTCGCGTACGAGAGGCTCGTCGACCACTGCCAGGTCTCGCCGGCGAAAGCGACGACGCTCAGGCGGTCGGAGCTTGAAAGGTCGCCGATGATCGACGAGAAGACCTGCTTGACTTGAGGGAGGCTGTCGGTCATCGAGCCCGAGACGTCGATGACGAAGACAATGTCCTTGGGGACCGGGGTGCTTGCAAGGCCCGCGCCGTCGGCCGAAAAGACATGGAGGAACGTGCCGCCCTGCGCGCTCATGTGGGCGATGAAGGAGCCTGCGCCCGGCGCCGCCGCTTCGGTCCAGGTCAGGATGAAGTCGCCTGAGGGGACGAGGTGCGAGGAGAGGTGAGAGAAGGTGATCTTGGTGTTGGAGGGCCAGTCGATGAAGCCGTGCGAAGCGGAGGCCGCACTGATCGTGGCGCTGCCCTCGACGAACCCGCCGATCGTGAGGATGCCCACGGAGTGGAGGGCGGTGGAGGCGATGAGCGGGAAGCGGTAGCTGTAGGCGCCCCCCGTCCGGTAGACCAGCTGCTCGTAGGCGAGGTGGACCACCACGGTCGTCTGGGCCGGGATGTTCATCGACACCTGATAGGTGTGCGTGTCGCGGCTTTCGATGATCGCGCCCGCGCCGCCGGCCGCCACGCCGGCGCTGTAGTCGGCGCGCGCTTGCGCGGCCTCCACGACGCGCGACTCGTAGGTGTGGCCGCCCACTTCGAGGGCGAACCGCGTGACATAGGAGAGTTCAGTCGAGGCGACGGTCAGGGTGAATTCGGCCGCTTGGGCCGTGGGGTTCGTCACGGTCTCGGCGACCGTGGTGACCGCGTAGTGGTGGTCGATCGAGACCTGGATGTCCATCGCGTCGATGCGGACGGGGCTCGTGTCGGTGTGGTTGGCCGAGGCGAGCGGCGCAAATGAGGAGATCATGAAAAGCGAGACGATGGTCCCGGCGAAAAGGCGCGCGAATTTGGTTAGACGCTGACGCGTGCGGACACCTCCGGAACGACAACCCCGCAGACTACCCGGGTTGCTGGGCTTATGAAGTCATGGCCGGAGTTAACCCCGCGCCGGACTTCGCGCGGCGCGGCCACTCCTCATATCGTTTGGCCAGAATCGGGTACTTGTGATGGACAAGGCCGCGGCGCTCAACTTCGCCTTTTCGGCGGGCCTTAAGGTGCGCTCCAAGCCCGCAATTGACGCCGCGACCATCGCGCTTGCGATCCACGCGTCGAGGACGGTGGACGCATCCCCCTTTTTCGCGCGTGACAAGCAGCTTGCCGCGCGTGCGGTCGAGGTGCTAGCGGCCGACGGGCGCGCGGAACTCGCGCTGCAGGTTGCCCTGTGGGCACTGGATGCCGGCGTGCGCGTTGAGGGCCCCGCCGCGGGCGGCCTCTCCCGTTCGCTCCTTGCGCACGCCGCTGCCAAAGCCTGGGCGCAGGCCGGTGGTGCAGGCGGCGCGCCGATGTGGATCCGCGATGTGCCGCGCGGGCCCGCGGAGCGCGAGGTGCTGGCGCAGCGGCTGCTTGTCCTTGCCCAGGCGACCGGCAAAAGGCCCCTTGCCGTGGCGGCGCTCGAGGCCGCGCTCGCGGACTTGGCGCACCCCGCATCATTCTCCACCGTTTTGCACGCGGCGGCGTTCGCGCAGTCGCGGCCTGCTTTTGCCCGGACCCTGGAGGGGCTTGGCACGCCGCACCCGGCGGCGCAAGGCGCGGATGGACACCTCGACCGCTTGCGGACGGCGATCAGCCTTGAAGCGGAGCGCGTGCACGGAGCCAAGGTCGTGGACCTGCTTGAGAAACTTGGCGCGAAGGCCGGCCCAGACGACGCCGCCGCCATTGCGCACCTTGCCGCCGCAGCGCACCGCGAGGGCGAGGCGGGCAAGGCGCTCGCTGCCCTTGCCGGGGCGCGCGCGGCGGCCTCGGCCGCAGGCGGCGCTGCCCGCGAGGGCCTCGTGGCGGTTCTCCTCGTGGCGCGCGGGCTCGGCGAATCGGCAGCCCCCGACCCGGTGACGCTGCCCGCGGCGCTGCGGCCCTCCCCGGCCCAGCTTGCCGCCGGCGCCTGCGAGGCGGCGCGCGCCCTCCAAAGCGGCGGCCCGGTCCTTTCGGCCATGCGCCTCTTCGACCCGGAGGACGTCGGCACGGCCCCGAGCGACGCGGCCTCGGCGCTGCTCGTCAAAGAGATGGTGCGCGAGGGCTCGCAGGCTGCCTCGAACTCCGGCGACCTGGAGACCCTCCGGTCGATCTACGCTCGTGTCCGGCGGTTCGGGCTGCGCCCGGCCTGGGAAATCTTCATGCGCGCCCGAATTGCCGACGCAAGTGCAAGGCTTGCCGCGCGCCGACACGCCGAGGATGCGTGGGAACTTGCTCTCGATGCGGCGACCCGGGGCCTTGCGAGCTTCGAGCGCGCGAAAATGCGCTCGAGGGCGGCCTGCGAATTCATCCGAGCGCTCGAAGTCCCGCCGACTGCGCGCCCGCTCGTCGACCTCTATTTTGCGCCGCCGCCGAAAGCCAAGCCCGACGGCACCGGTTAGAGCCCGCGCTCAAGGCCCAAGGGGAGTGGGTCCGGCCAGATTTGAACTGGCGTCTGAAGGTCCCGAACCCCCAAGGATGGACCAAGCTACCCCACGGACCCACGGGGGGCCTCCGTAGCCGGCCACCCCTTTAGAAGTTTTCTGGGGGCGCCGGCGGCTCGGGGTGGCGGATGCGCAGGACGCGCTGGCGGATGTAGAAGAACGCCGCAGCCGACACGCCAATCGCGCTTACAAGGAACACGAGCCCGCCTGCAAGCCCGCCCGTGGGGCGCGCCGATGCGCCGCGGACGCCGAAGGTCGACTCGTCGACGAGCGAGTAGATCCCCGCCGTCGAGGCGCGCACGCGCACCGTGTGGTTCCCGTCCGCCAGCCCGCGCGTGTCGACGGTGACCGGGACCCTCGACTGGTTGCCGGTCCCGGGCGATGCGATCCGGTTCCAGGGACCGTTGTCGAGCTGGAGCTCGACGTAGTCGACCGACCCCTTCTTGGCATACGAAACGACTTGGATGTTGAGCGAGTCGCGCGCCGGGCCATTTACCGCCGAGCTGTTCACCACAAAGGCCTGCAGCTCGGGGTCGACGGTGTCCGTGACGCCCTTCAGCGAGGCGGCCATGCTCACCGCGCGGTAGGCGTCGACGATGCCCCAGCCGTAGTCCTTGCTCCAGAAGGGGTCGATGTCCGGCAGCGAAGGCTCGCCACGCCGCTCCGCGGTGTGCTCGAGGATCTCGCGGACGAGCTTGTAGTTCGTCTTGAGGTCGGGGTTGGCGTCCAGCATGAGCGCCACAATGCCCGACACCATCGGTGTTGCGTAGGAGGTGCCCGAGCCCCGCGGGCCGTACCCGTTCCCCGAGCCGTCGCCCACGCGGTCGTAGTTGGCCGAGATGATGTCGGTGCCCGGCGCCGAGACCTCGGGCTTCAGCTCATCGAACGCGTAGCCGTCGTTGTTGTCCTTGCGGGGCCCCCTCGAGGAGTACGACGCGATCGCGTCGTCGGTGCGGTCGATCGTGTTGAGGTCGTCGGTGGCCCCGACGGTGATCGCATACGAGGACGCCCCGAGCCCGTCAAAGCCGTTGTTGCTCGGGCCTGCATTGCCGGCGGCAATCACCGCGATGATCCCCGCCTGGACGAGTTTGTCGATCCCGCGCGAGTACATATCGGAGCCGTCGGAGGAGCCGCCGACATTGTTCCCCCAGGAGAGCGAGAGGATGTCGATGCCCGGCGCGCCGGACCCCCATGCGTGGGTTTTGAAGCGGATTGCCCAGTCGATGCCTTGGAGCGTGGCGTCGTAAAGGTTCTGGGGGCCTTCGCCTGGAGCCGCCCCGAAGATCGTGCCGATGCGCAAGTCGACGAGCGAAGCGCCCGGCGCGAGCCCTGCGTACACGCCGTCGGGCGCGCCGGTGCCAAGCGCCATCCCCGCGACGGAAGTGCCGTGCCCTTGCGTGTCGTCGGCGTCGAAGGTGCCGTCGCGGGGGGTCGCGCGCGACTCGGGCTTCGAGATGTCGGCGCCGCCGAGCCACTTGCCGACGAGCCCCGGGTGGCCATTGTCGACGCCCGTGTCCATCACGGCGATGTTGATGCCCTTGCCCGTGACGCCAAGTTCCCAGGCGGTGAGCGGCGAGTACAGCTTCGACTCGCGCGCCTTGAGCGCGGCGTTTGCCACATCGAGGTCGAGGTAAGGGCGCCCGCCCATTTCGATCATGACGGTCTCGGGCAGCGCGGCCGCGGCGCGCACCTCGCTTTGCGAATGCGCGAGGGCAGAGACGGCACTCAAGGTGGGCAGGACAACGCCGACGCCAAGGCCGATGCGCGAGAGCGCGCCGATCTCCCCGTCGCCCGGCGCGACTGTGTAGTCGACGATCACGACCACGGGGAAGTCGCCCGCGGAAAGGCCCTCAAGCGCGTCATGGATCCCGTTGCGGTCCAAGTCGAGCGCGCTGCGCTGCCACCACGGCGCGGGGTCCACCGGGGTGGCCGCAGGGCCCCCCGGAGGGTTCACGGGTTCAACGGATGGCCCGAAGGAGTCCTCGGGCCCGACGCGGGCCGAGGCGACCGGCGCCAGGAACAGAAGGACGGTACCAAGGGCAATGAAGCGCTTCCACATGAGACGGCCTTGGTTTGCGCCTGACGCTCGATAAACGTTTCCTGAAGGAGCGTAGAAATGCAGGCCCGCAAGGCGCCGCTCACGCTGGGACGAGCCACTCGACGTTCACGGCGCGTGCCAGGAGCTTGGCGAGCTTGAGGTCGCTCTTGGAGGCGCCGCTGCCGTCCGACCAGTCCTTGATCTGCTTCTCGAGGAACGCCACGATTTCGCCCGGGGTGTCGTAAGCCTGGGAGAGCGACTTGAGGCCGGTGCCTTCCTCGAACTCGGATTCATGGCCGTGCTCCTTGTGCTTCTTCTCGTAGACCGCGAGCGAGGTGTCGAGGTTGATGGCGCCCGAGGCAATGTTGAGCCACAGCGCGAGGTCCTCGCGCTCGGCGCCGCGCACCTTCTTCGACTCGCCGGTCTCCTTTTCGAAGACCTTGATCGCGTCGGCAATCGAATCGATGTCGACCCACCCGGTGTCCTTGTCGCCGGTGGGGGCCGTGCCGTTCCACGAAGCGTAGGTGAACACGTCCGAGTGGAGCGCAACACGCTGGAGCAGCGCGTCGAATTCCGTCGCGTTGAACTCCGACTTCTTGCCGCCCTTCTTGGCCTTCTCGGCTTGCTCTTCCCACCACGAGGCGCTGTGGACGCCGCCCGAGGCCTTCGAGGAAACCTTGAGCGAAACGGTGGCCAGCGCGCCCAGGCGCGTCCCGTTGCAGGCGTCCCACCCGAACGCGCCCACGACGTCAAAGGCGTCGCCGGCAAGCAACAGGGGCGAGAGCGTGATGTTGACAACGACTGAGGCCCCACTCGCGTTGGAGTTCAGTGCACCGTCCTGGTGGTTGGACAGGCGGTAGAGCGAGGTCAGCGAAAAGGTCAGGTTCAGGGGGAAGGAACCGTTGTCAAGGGTCGCCGTGAAGTTGATCGTGACATTGCCGCCCGGCGAAGGCGAGGTGGTGGACGCCGTGGCAGACGCCGTGAACGAGGCGTCCTGGCAGGCGGGCGGCACGTCGCTCGGCCCGTTGTCGAAGATGTTCATGTCCGCCGTGAAGGGCCCGGAGACGCCGTTGCCGCTCGCGCCCTCGGCGGTGTAATCAAGGTGCACGATGAGGCCGCTTGCAAAGTCCCCGGAGACGTTGACCCAGATCGTGCGGATGCCCGATGAGCCGGCCGCGAGGTCGCCCACACCGTAGGACACGAAGTAGGCCGGGTAGACGCCGTGCACGTCGATCGCGACACCGCCGGTCATCTGCGGCGTGCCGCCGGAGGTGAGGGCGTCGCCCGAGTACGAGACGGCCCCACTCGAGCCGCCGGCAAAGCCGATCGAAGTGACGAGCGCGAGGTTGTCGATCGAGTACGCTGCGAACACCTGCACGTTGAAGAGCGTGCTGCCGGTCGGGTTGTAGAGGTCGACGGAGATGTTTGCCGAGTCCACTTGTGCGTCGGCGAAGAAGGAGTCCTGCAGCCACGGGTTCTCGCTGGCGCCGATGTAAAAGGAGTCGGTGAAGGAGTCGGCGATGGCGGCGGACCGGTGAGCGGTCGGGAAGATCCACGCGCCGGTGGCGTCCGTTGCCGCGCCTGCAAGCGGAAGCGCCGAGAGCACCAGCACGGCCACCAGGGCAATGCCCGAGAGGCCCGCTCGAGGGGATGTTGACGAGGGGGGCGAAATCATCTCGCTAGCACTCTCCACGGCCGGTCTTTTCGACCAACTCTGACCACAGGGCTTCTTCTAGATAAGCGGATTGGCACTAGCGACGCGAGCCATGAATTGCAAATAACTTGGAGGTAGCCGGCGGGGTGAAAGATTCGAGGAAAGGAGACGGCCGACAGAAGCGCTTAGGTCGCTCTCTGCAGTTTCGCGGCAAGTCGCCCGGCAGACCCATGGGTCTGCATTGCCCGGCGCGGTCAGATTAGCGCTGATTCACTTTATGCCGATTTTTCCATCGGCAAAACAGAACTGTCAAATACCGGCCTGTCTTTGACGGCGACTGCGATCTCCGATGCGGACGGAACTTGCCGAGAAGATTGCCGGCGAGATTACCCTCTCGGCAAATCCGGGCTCAACCATCAAGAAATGGAGGTCCACTTTTGAGATCTCCCAGCAGGATCTGGCTCGGCACCTGAAGCTCTCTCCTTCCGTCATCTCGGACTACGAGGGCGGGAGGCGCCGATCGCCCCGAGTCGACTCGATTCGGCGCATCGTCGAGGGCCTCATCGATATCGACATCCAGCGTGGTTCGCGCGTTCTCAAGAAGTACGGCGTTTCCGCGCGGGACGACTCGATTCTGGGCATCCGGGAGTTCCCGGTGGGCATCCCGGCAAGGCGCGTGATGGAGGTCATCAACGGCCAGGTGCTCGCCTGCCCCGACAACCTGGAGCGGGACCTCTATGGCTTCACGATGTTGGACTCCGTGAAGGCAATCATGCAACTGTCGTCGTTCGATTACCTCAAAGTCTACGGGTGGTCGACGGAGCGGGCCCTGATCTTTTCGAGCGTGGAATACGGCCGCTCGCCGATGGTGGCGATCCGAGCGCACCCGCTGAAGCCCGCCGTCGTGGTTTTCCACAAGCCAGGCCAGATCGACCCGCTTGCGATCAAGCTCGCCGAGATCGAGCGGATCCCGCTCGTGCGAACCGACATGGAGCAGGACCAGCTCTTGGGCGAGTTGGGGCGCCTGTAGGAGGGAAACCCATCGCCGAAAAGATCGGTATCGTAAGCTATGGCGCTTGCATCCCGCGCCTCCGCATCAAGACCCAAGAGATCGCGAAGGTATGGGGGCAGGACGGGGACGCGATGGCCAAGGGCCTGAACGTCCACTCGAAGAGCGTCCCGGGCTGGGACGAAGATGTAATCACGATCTCGGTGACGGCGGCGCGCCGGGCGATGTACAAGGCGGACATCGACCCGTCGAGGATCGGCGCCGTCTATGTCGGCAGCGAATCGCACCCCTATGCCGTGAAGCCGACCGCGACGATTGTGGCGGAGGCGATCCGCGCCGCGCCGAACCTCACCGCCGCGGACTTTGAGTTCGCCTGCAAGGCCGGGACGGCCGCGATGCAGGCCGCGATGGGGCTTTCAAAGTCGGGGATCATCGACCTGGGCCTTGCCATCGGCGCGGACACCTCGCAGGGCGCGCCCGGCGACGCGCTTGAGTACTCCGCATCGGCCGGCGGGGCTGCGTACGTGATCGGAAGGACGGGCCTCATCGCCGACATCAACTACACATGCAGCTTCACGACCGACACACCCGATTTCTGGCGCCGGGAGGGGCAGCACTACCCGTCGCACGGCGGCCGGTTCACGGGCGTGCCGTCGTATTTCCGGCACGTCGCGGCGGCGGCCCAGATGTGCATGGAGCATGTCGGGATGAAGGCGTCCGACTACACCTACGCGGTGCTCCACCAGCCCAACGGGAAATTCCCCGTGCGGGCGGCCAAGCAGATCGGGTTCACCGACGAGCAGATCAAGGACGGGCTGCTCACGCCTTTCATCGGGAACACCTACAGCGGCTCGATGCCGCTCGGGCTTGCGGCGATCCTCGACAAGGCGAAGCCCGGCGAGCGCATCTTCGCGTGCGCCTACGGCTCGGGGGCCGGCACGGATGCCTTCGACATCACGGTGACCGACGGGATCAACAAGATCGCGAGGAAGCCCGAGGAGACCGTGGCTGCGATGGTCGCCGACGCGCAGTACATCGGCTATGCCGAGTACGCGAAGCTGCGCGGCAAGATCTTGATGGCCGACTGACGGCGGGCGCAAAGGGGGACAAGGCCGTGACGCGCGAGGTCGGCATCATCGGCGTGGGGATCACGAAGTTCGGCGAGATCTGGGAGCGCAGCTTGCGCGACCTAGGGCTCGAGGCCGGCGTCAAGGCGATCAATGACGCCAACATCGCGTCGGAGGACATCGACGCGCTCTATGTCGGCATCATGTCGCCCGGGCTCTTCCTCAACCAGGAGCACATCGCGCCGCTGATCGCCGACTGGGTTGGGGTGGCGGGCAGCCACATCCCCGCGACGCGCGTCGAGGCGGGAGACGCCTCGGGCGGACTCGCGATCCGCGAGGCGTGGATGGGCATCAAGGCGGGGCTCTACGAGATTGTTGTCGTGGGCGGCGCGGAGAAGATGACCGATGTCGGTGATGAGGAGGCGCTCGACACCCTTTCGGCGTCGGTCGACCAAGAGTGGGAGTCGTTCTTCGGGGCGACCCTGCCGTCGCTCTACGCGATGATCGCAAGGCGCCACATGTACCAGTACGGAACGACGCGCGAGCAGCTTGCGGCGGTGGCCGTGAAGAACCACAAGCACGGGTCGATGAACCCGGACGCGCAGTTCCAGACCGCGGTGGACCTGAAGACGGTCTTGGGGGCCCTGCCGGTCGCCGAGCCGCTTGGCGTGTTCGACTGCGCGCCCTTCTCGGACGGCGCCGCCGCACTCGTGCTTTGCGAGTGGGAGCACGCGAAGAAGATCTGCGATCAGCCGATCAAGATCACGGGTTCGGGGCAGGCCGGCTCGTCGCTCTCGCTCTCGGCGCGCCGCGACATCACGACTTTCGCCTCGACGCGCACGGCCGGCGCCAAGGCGCTTGCGATGGCGGGCCGGCGCCTGTTCGACGTGCAGGTGGCCGAAGTGCACGACTCCTACTCGATCGGCGAGATCCTGGCAGTCGAGGACCTCGGGTTCTGCAAGAAGGGCGACGGGGGCAAGTTCGTCGAGAGCGGCTCGACGGCGCTTGGAGGTCAGATCCCGATCAACACGTCAGGCGGGCTGAAGGCCCGCGGCCACCCGCTGGGCGCCACGGGGATCGCGCAGGCCGTCGAAATCGTCCAGCAGCTGCGCGGCAAGGCCGGTGCGCGCCAAGTGAAAGACGCGAAGGTGGGGCTGACCCACAACATCGGCGGCACGGGCGGCACGTGCCTTGTGCACGTGCTCGAGACGGGGGCCTGAACCCATGGCGGGCGCGCGGTTCTGGAGAGAGAAGGCCTCGCGCTACAACGGGCTCGGTTCCAAGTGCGGAGTCTGCGACAAGGTCTTCTTCCCGCCCCGCGTCGTGTGCGACAACTGCGGGCGCAAGTCGATCGGCAAGATGAAGCCGCTGCAGCTGAAGGGGAACGGTACGGTATTCACTTTCTCGGTCGTGCACGAAGCCCCGCGGGGCTTTGAGATGCAGATCCCCTACGTGGTTGGCCTCATCGAGATGGACGAGGGCGTCAAGCTCACGGGTCAGATCGTGGACGTCGACCCGAAGGAAGTGCATATCGGCATGCGGGTGAAGGATGTGTTCCGCAAGGTGCGCGAGGACGGCAAGGCCGGCGTCATCCATTACGCGTACAAGTTCGCGCCTGCGGCAAGCCCGCACGGCGGGGCCACTTCGGAGCACCCGGAGGCGCTGGCGGCCAACCAGAGCAAGCCGATGGATGGAGCGAAGAAGGCGAAGTGAGCCTTCGGCCCACTCCTCCCGACTTCGTACCATCCAATCCACCTCTAACACCTGCCTTCAGGCGCACAAACTTCAAGAGCCGGAGCGCGAGGATTCCTTCGGGTGACTCGATGGCCCTTGATCCCGGAGAGGGCCCGCACCGCCGAGCAGCTGCCATCGGTACGGGACTTGTGCTTCTCGTTGTCGCGCTCGTCGCGGCGGCCGCGCCTTCGACTTGGAGCGGCGCGCTGCGGGCACACATTCCCCCCACAGGCGACATCGTCCTCCAGAAGGGAGAGGAAGCGATCACCGACTGGGTGGAGGTGGCCGCCGGACAGCAAGCACGTTGGGCCTGGGACGCTCACGCATACATCGTTTTCGAGGTGGCCGCGCGCGACGTCGGATTGCTCGCGGGGGACGACACGGGTGGGGGGCAGGGCTGTGCGAGGGCCGACCCGCCGTTCGCGATGCGAATGTGGTTCGGCCACACGGCGTTGGGCTCCCAGGAGGAGCCCGCGCACGTAAATTATTCAATTGTAGTCGAGGCGGCCGACTCCTCCACCTGTCCGTCCGTGATGGCCGTCCATCAAAACAGCGGGGTGAGCGGCGGCCCCCTTGATGAAAGCCAGCCGTCATTAGCCGGGGCCCTCGGGACTGCATTGCCAATGGTGGCGGGGAACATGGCATACCTGGCGATGGTGGCGGCAACATTTCGGCCGCCACGCGCGGTCCGGCGTGAGCAACGCGAGGAGCGCATGATCGAGAAAGAGCACGAAGTCCAGGAACGGGAGCGATGGGTTGCCGAGCAGGTGCGCGCTCGCGAGGGGCGGCGCCCCTGAGGCGGGCGCACACACTACCCTTCCGCGCCAGCAACCGCCTTCTTCGCGCGCTTGACGCGTTCTTTGGCGTTGAAGCCGGTGGCGGCGTGTAGGAACTGGTTGCGCGCCTGCACGACTTTGGTTGCGGTGGCGTCATCGATCTGCGTCGGATTGTTGGATTCGAATACGAGCGACTTGCCGTCGATCCATGTCGTGACGACGAGCGGCCCGAGGGTGGCTTCGAACTTGCCCCCGCCGAGGTCCTTGCTGTTCCCGAAGGCCTCCTTGACCAAGACGCCGAGCTTTCCGCCCTCGATGTTCTTCGCGTGCCCGCGTTTGATCTCGAAGCGTCCTTGGCCCATGGCTCCACCGTGTAGGCCAACGTATAAGCGCCGGGGCCTTCAATCTTGCTTTCGTGGGAATCGTCGCTTCCACCTGCCACCTCTGCGGGGCTCCGACCACGGTCTCGTGCCGCATCTGCGGCAATCCCGTGTGCCCGAACCATATGGAGCCGGGGGGCATGTGCCATGCCTGCATGCGCAGGTCGCACCGCAAGAGCGAGCGCGACATCGAGAGGCGCCCGCGCGGCGGGCTCAGGTAAGAGCTTTCACCGCTTTCGGCGACCTCCCCCCCTTACTTTAATGGACGCGCGCGCGTCATGCGGGTGGGTGGGCGGGGCGAAAAACGCCCGGAAGGCGTTTGGGCCGGTCCGGTCGCGCGCTAGGCTTCTTCTTCATCGGCCCCGGTCTCGACCGCCACCGGCTTTGGCGGGGGCTGAGCCGGCTTCCTCGTGATGAGTTCGACGGCGTCCTCCGGCGAAAGGCCGAGGGCGTTGCACAGGTACACGAGCGTCTGGTAGCGGATGTGGTCCATCTCCGCCTTGTCCATTTCCTCGCTTTCGCCCATCTTGAGCGCGTAGTACGTGGTTGCAAAGTCCGTGAGGTATTGGACGGCGTTCTCGGGGTCCTTGGCTGCGGCTTCCTTGTAGGCCCCCTCCGCCTGCGGTATTTGGCCGAGCATGAGGTTGAACGCGCCGAGCGAGGAGAGGTAAAAGCCGGCCTGCTTCGGGTCAAGTTCGGCCGCCTTCCGGTAGTCACGCAGGATGTCGCCGGGCGTGACCTTTTCGAGCCCGAGCGCCGCTTCAGCGCGGCCGAAGTAGGCCCGCGCATTGTTGGCGTCGGTCTCCACCGCTTTCTTGAACTTCGCGTACGCCGACTTGGAGTCCATCTCGGCGAGCTTCATCTCGCCTTCTTCCACTAGCTTGTCGGCCGCTGACATTTGGCGCACCTTGTATGTGGGAATTCTCGAAGGGCGGATAAAGATTTTCGAGGCGCACGCCGCTCGGCGTGAGGCGTTGCCATAGGCGCGAAGCCATCACGCGGGGGGCGCCGGAAGGTCGTGCAGCGCGAGCAAGATCAGGATCTCGGGTGCGAGCTTCACGAGCGCCGAATCATGCGTGTCCAGGAAGCAGGAGTTCGTGGCGATCTTGCCGCGCGCGATTTCCCGGCCACCCTTATGGACGAAGAAGATCGGCGTGTCCTTCGCGCGCTTGATGAGGAACGCGGTGTCGCCGGTATCCACGCGGGCGAACCCTGAGCCGAAGGCCATGAAGACCTTGGCGCGCTCGGCTGTGATGATCTCGCCGCGCTTGTGGTCGTCGTAATAGCCCGCGAAGGTCTTGACGCCGTGCCGCGCAAGGATCGCGCCCGCGTCCTTCCCGCCGTGCTTCTGGCGCTGGATGAGGAGTTCCACCTTCGTGCGCCCCAGGTGCATTGACCAGAAGGGGTCTTTCTTGATGGGCGTGAGCGTGACGCGGGCCATGGAGACCACACCGGGGAAGCCGGAGAAGCCCCTGCCGGGAAATAAGCCGTGGGGGTCATCGGCGCCCGGTTCGGGGCTTCGTCCTGGCGCCCTTTGTTTTCGAAGCGGGGCGCCGGGGGCGCTTCCCTTTGGCCTTCCGCATGCGGCTCAAGATCTGTTTCCGGGTGAGGGGCTTTCGGCGGGCGGCTCGCTGAAGCGCCCTGAAGAGCGCCACTTCGTCAATTTGTCCGGAGGACCGCGCGAAGTTCAGGAGCGCGATGCGCACCGCTTCCGTCCGCGTTTCGGCAAGCCCGGCCGAAACCATCCGCTCTACGATTTGCGCCTGGATCCCGTGAAGCCGCAGGGTCAGGGTCGTCATCGAAATACAATCATTTTGATGAGCATCTGCCAAATGAAGTTGACGTCCAGGGGAGCGAACGCCTGCTCGAGCGGCTAAGGCAAGAGGGGCCTGTGCCGCAGCCAGTCGATGTCCGACACGTAAAGGTCGCGGATGTCCTTGAGCCCGAACCGGACCATCGCGAGGCGCTCGAGCCCGTGGCCCCACGCGATGACGGGCTCCTTGATCCCGAGGGGGAGCGTGACCTCGGGGCGGAACACGCCCGACCCACCAAGCTCCATCCACTTGTCGTTGTACCAGACCTGCACCTCCATGGAGGGTTCGGTGTAGGGGAAGTACGAAGGGTTGAGGCGGACCTTGGGGAATCCGAGGCGCCGGTAAAATTCGGTGAGCGTGCCCTTCAGCATCGAGAGCGACGCCGAGGGCTCGACGACGATCCCCTCGATCTGGTGGAACTCGGGCAGGTGCGTCGCGTCCACGGCTTCGCGCCGGAAACAGCGTGAGATGCTGAACACCCTCTGCGGCGAATGCGGGTTCTTGGCCAGGTGGCGGATCGTCGAGACGGTGGTGTGGGTGCGAAGGAGAGCCTGCTCAGCGGTCTCCCTCGACCATTTGTACCCCCAACCGGTCGAAGGCAAGCCGCCCCCGTTTTCGTGGACCGCCGCGATTTTCTTGGCGACCGCCTCCTCGACCGGAATCTTCTTTGGATTCTCGACGTAGAACGTGTCTTGGATGTCGCGCGCGGGGTGGTCTTGCGGGATGAAGAGCGCGTCCATGTTCCAAAATGCGGATTGAACGAAGTCGTCGTCGATTTCGCTGAAGCCCATCTCGAGGAAGATGCGCCGCGACTCGTCGATCATTTCCCGCAGCGGGTGCGGGCGCCCGCCCGTGAGCGTGGGGGCAAACGCGTTCACGTCGTAGGGGCGGAGCTCGACCTCCTTCCACTTGCCGGAGGCCAGCAGTTCGTGCGTGAGTTGGCCGACCGTCGGCTTGCCGCTCTCCAGGCCAAGCGCCGCGACGGCCTTGCCAAGGTCGGTGATGATGATCCGGCGCTCGATGTGGTCGGACGTCTTCACGACGGCCTTGCGCGACTTCAGCCACTCGACGCCGGTCTTGTCGAGCTCCTCGGCGGGGATTGACTTGTGTTCGAGCTTTCGCAGGACCTCCTCGTCGGGGGTCGTGCCCTTGGCGTCCGCGCGGCCTTTGTCGGTGACCTCCAGGACGGTCTCGCCGCCGGCCTTTGAGAAATTAGCCCAGCCTTTCCGCTTGAGCCATCCCAGGGCGATGGTCTGCTCCTGTGCCGTAATCGCGCCTTCCTTGACTACAAGCGGCGCCGGAGCGGCGCCCCCTCGTTCGAGGAGGAAGGTGAGCGCGCGCCGCTCGGGCAGGCCGCCTTTCAGGTAGCGCTTGCCTTCCTCGTCGATCGCGAGCATGTCGAACACGCGCTCGCTCATCTTCACGAGGCCCTTGCCCTTCGCCCACGAGGCGGCGCTCATCAGCTGCTCCTTCTTCTCGAAGCCGCCCTTGATGACGAGGTGGTCGACGCTCGCCTCCTCGAGGGGCGCAAGCGCGACGAGGAGCCTGCGCTCGTCCGGGGAGAGCGCGGCGCGGATCTCCTGCAGTTTCTCGGGCGGCGGGAGCGTCATCGCGTTTTCAAGCACCGTCCCCGCCGGATTTCAAGGTTGGCGAGCGGCCTCGGGAGGCGCCTTGATTGGCGCCCCCCGTTTCCAAGGCTCGGTCACGAGCGCAAAGCTCGCCACGATCATCGCAAATGCGATGAGCATCCGGGGCTCGACCGGGTCGTGGAGAACCAAAACGCCCGCGACGGTGGCGGAGATAGGCGTGAGTGTGGAGACGACGGTTGTGTGAATCGGCCCTATCCGCTGGACAAGGAAGAAGAACAGCGAGTAGCCAAACGCGCTCGAGAGCAGCGCGAGGTAGAGCAGCGAGACAATCCCGGCGTCCGTCCACGCCGCGCGCCCGCCCCCCTCGGCAGCGAGGGCCGTGACGTGGAGGAGGACGGCGCCCACGAGCATCTGCCACGCCGTGAGTGTGACGGGGGGCAGCTTGTGGTCGATGCGCCGCGCGACCACGGCCCCAAGCGCCCAGCAGGCAACGGCGCCCGCAACGGCGAGCTCGCCGATTCCCTTGAGGTCGAGAAGGGACCCGCCCTTAAGCACCTCGAGGAGTCCGATGCCGGCGAGCCCGAGGCCGAGGCCAAGGGCGCCCATCGCACCGACGCGCTCGTTCTTGAGCAGCACGCGACTGAAGATGGTCGCGAAGACCGGGTTCAGTCCGACGATCACCGCCGCGATCGCTTCGAGGGTCTGGGTCTGGCCCCAGTAGATCAGCGCGTGGTAGGCAAGGATGTTAAGGAGGCTCGCCGCGAGGACCGCCGACCACTGTGCGCGCCCGCGCGGGACCGCGTCCTTGCGCGCCCAAGCAAACGCGAGGAGCAGGAGCACGGGGCCGGCGATGTCGAAACGCAGGGCCGCGAAGAGGATGGGGCTGAAGTCGCGCAGGCCGAGGCTGATGAAAAGGAATGCCGTGCCCCAGATGGCGCTGAGCACGATGAGCAGGAGGATGTTCGTCGAGGCGAGGCGCACGCGGCGCGATTGCGGCGCGCGCTATTTGGCGCTTCGCGGGGCCCCTACGGCACGAGCCTGTACCGGTCCCGCGAGAACAGCACCGCCTCGCGTATGTTCGGCAAATCCAACATCGACTGCACGAACCGGTCGATGCCGAACCCGAACCCGCCGTGCGGCGGAACTCCGTACCGGAACGCCTTCAGGTAAAACTCGAATTGCTTGGGGTCGAGGTTGTTCTCCTTCATCTGCGCCACCAGCCTCTCGATCCGGTGCTCGCGCTGGCCGCCGCTCGTGAGCTCTTGGCCCTTGAATTCAAGGTCGAAGTAGCCCGTGAGCGCCGGGTTCGCATCCTGGCGCTTCGCGTAAAAAGTGGCGCGCTTGATCGCCGTTGGGAACTGGGTGAGGAAGTAGAGCTCTGCGCCGTCGTGCTTCTCGGCGACCATCTTGGCGACGTGCTTTTCCTCTTCCGTCCCGTACTCGACGTCGAGGGAGGCGTGGGTGCCTTTCGCCTTGAGCCACTCCACGGCCTCCGCATAGCTCACGCGCGGGAAGGGCAGCGTAGGCACGCGAATCGTCTTCCCCATTCGAGCGAGCTCGTCCTTGCACTCGCGCGCCACGGCGTCGAGCCCCGCGTGCACGATTCCTTCTAGCATCCTCATGACGTCGTCGCTCGACTCGATGAACGACATCTCGATGTCGAAGCTCGTGAACTCCGACAGGTGGCGCACCGTGTCCGACGACTCGGCGCGGAACGCCGGCCCGATCTCGAAAACGCGCTCGAAGCCCGCGGCCATCATCATCTGCTTGTAGAGCTGGGGCGACTGGGCGAGGAACGCCTCCCGGTCGAAATACTGGACGTGGAAGAGGGTGGCCCCGCCTTCGGCGCCTGCACCCACCACCTTCGGCGTCTGGATCTCGATGAAGTGGTTGCGGTACAGGTACTGGCGAATCGCTTCGGTGGCGACCATCCGAACCTTGAAGATCGCGCGGACCTCGGGCTTGCGCAGGTCGAGGAAGCGGTTGTCGAGGCGCGTGCCGAGCGCCGCGTCGACCTTGTCGACAATGCCAAGCGGCAGCGGGACCTCTGCGCGCGTGATCACCTCGGCGGCCTTCGGGATCAACTCGTAGCCGCCGGCCTTCTCGCGCGACTTCTGCACGGTGCCCTCGATGGCCACCACCGACTCGCGGGCCGCTTCGAGCAGCGCCGCCGTGGCCTCCGGCGGGACCCTCTTCTTCGGGATCGTGACTTGGATGGAGCCGGAGGCGTCTCGCACGCGCACGAACGCGATGCCGCCCTTGTCGTTCTGGCTCTCGATCCAACCGGCGATGACGACGTCCTTCCCGTCGTCGCCCTCCGCGAGCGAAGCCACGCGGCGCCGGTGCTCAAGGGAGACCATCGCGTCCGACCTTCTGCGGGCAAACCCGCTCATCAGGGATAAACCGGTCGCACCGGGGGGCTACTTCGCGGCGGCCCTGGCCTTCTGCTTGGGGGTATTGGCGGCCTTTGCCGCCTTCGTCTTGGGCGCGGCGTGTTCGTGGTCGGCGTGTTCGTCGGCATCGGCCTCGGCCTTCTCTTCCTTGGCTTTGGCCTTGGCCTCGGCCTTCCCTTCCTTGGCCTTGCCTTCGGCCTCTTCGCCCTTTGGCTCTTCGTCGTCGGCCTGCTTCCTCACGTACTCTTCGACAAACGCGATCGTGTCGATCCCTGCGTGCTCGCGCGTGTCCAGGACGACGCGCAGCTTCTGCGTGGCCCATGCCTGGTCGAACTTGCACACGTCGGGCACCTTCACCGTGACCTTCTTGCCCGCGACCTCGACGTCGAATTCCTCGCTGCGGCCGTAGTGGAGGTCGAGGATCGCGCGGACCTTCTCCTGCGGCTTCTCGGCGACGCTATCGACGGTGTAATCGTACTTCAGCGCCTTGCCCGCGAGCTTGTGGTTGTAGTCGATGCGGACGCGGCCGCCGAAAATGCCCGAGATGAAGCCCGTGCGGTTGCGCCGCTGGACGGTCGCCCCCACCTCGGGGTCGATGCCGAGCCTCAGGAGCTCGCGAACCGAGACCGTCTCGACGAGCAGCGGGTTGTGCGCGCCGTACGCGTCCTTCGCTTCGAGCGTGACGTCGCGCTTCTCGCCGACCTTCGCGTGGAGGAGGTCGACTTCAAGGCCGGTGGGCAGGTCGCTGGCGCCCGAGCCGATGATAAACACGCGAGGCGAATAGGTGTGGCCTTCATGCCATAGCTCCTTCTCCTTGGCGAGCGCCTCATGGGTCGTCTCGAAGAGCTCGCCCGAGGCGGCGTAGTAGCAGTTGTACTCAAGGCGGATGATGTCGCCTTTCTTCATCGGTTTCCCTCGGATATTTGCCCCGGCCAGAGGGCGGGGGATTGCGCGCATACGGGTTCCCCTTTATGAACGTAACCGGGGCGCGGGGGTGCGAGGATTCGCCGCCGAGGCGTTGCTGGCCTGGCTTGCGAATCACCGCGAAACGGCGCGCCGTCAAGCGCCCGAATGACGATGGGCGCACTCTCAAATACGCGGGACGCAAGCCTTTGGCCGATGGCAACTCACAGCGAGATGGTCCTGCCGAGCACCCGAACGCGAGCCCAGGGCGCGCCCGCGATCCTCAGCCGCTCCGGCGGCGTGTTCGCCGGCTTTGTCCTGCTCATCGTCGGCTCGCTTTGGTTCCTCGACAGCGCTGGCGTAATCGACCTTGGGCCGCGGTTCGGCGTGATCATGCCGCCGCTGCTCGTCATGCTCGCGGGGCTCTATCTCCTCGTTGCAAAGCTCGTCCGCCGTTAGGCGGGCGCAGCGCCGGCGGCGGCCGGGAGCGCGGGCTTGCCCCGCTCGGCGAGCACCTGCTCGTATACCTTCACCACGCGGTCGGCGACCTTGTCCCAGGTGAATTCGCCGAGGACCCGGGCTCGTCCGTTCCGGCCAAAACGGGCGCGTTTCAGGGGGTCCGAGAGCAGCGCGTCGATACAGCCCGCGAAGCTCAGCGGATCCAGCGGGTTTGCAAGGTAGCCTTCGGCGCCGTCGGTGACGACCTCGCGCACGCCGGGGATGTCGGAGGCAACGACCGGCAGGCCCGAGGCCATGGCTTCAAGGGCCACAATCCCGAACGCCTCCAGCCGCGAGACCGACGGCACGATGAAGACATCCGACGCGCGGTAGATCTCCGGCAAGTCCAAGAGCGGCACGCGCCCGAGAAAATGGATGCGCGATGTGGCCGGCGAGGCGCGCGCGCGGGCCTCGATCGCTTCGCGGCGGTCGCCCTCCCCCACGATGAGCAGTTCGGCGGGCGGGGGCAGGAAGGCCATCGCGTCGATCGCCTGCTCCAGTCCTTTGTGTTCGACGAGCCGCCCGACACAGAGCAGCCGGAACCCCGAGGTCCCTGGCAACTTCTCGGCAACCCGCGCGGCAGGTTCCCCCGGGCGGAAGAACGAGGCATCGACGGCGTTCGGGATCACGGTGGGCGAATAGTTCCAAATCGACCGCGAGGTCGAGGCGTACGAAGCGGTCGTGGAGATCAGGTGGTCGGTCCGGCGCAGCGTCGAGCGCCCACGCGAGAGGCGCCACGCCTCCACGACGAGTGCGCCCAGCGGGTGCGCTATCTCCGGGTCGCAGTGGAATGTCATGACATGGGGGACCTTGGCGCGGCGCGCTGCGCGCGACGCGCGCCACGACGCGATCGGCGGAGGCGTGTGCGAGTGGACGAGGTCGAAGGCCCCTGCCGCGATCGCGGGGCCCGTGCCGGGCATGGCCGGCGACTTGAACCAGATGGACCGCGACGGCACCCGGACGACCTTGACGCCGCCGACTTCGCCCTTGGGCCCCGCGCCCTCGGTGTCCGCCGTGATGACCGTCACTTCGTGGCCGCGAGCAATCAGGGCGCGCGAGAGCTCGCGCACGTGCGTCTCGACGCCGCCCAGGTGCGGCTCGAAGTACGACGTGACCTGCGCAATCCGCATGGCTTGGGCCCGCTTGCCCATGCAGGGGCCTTCACATGACCCTTGCGCCGGCTTCGATCGAACCCGACGCGCGCGCGCCGGGGCCGATGAACGCGCCTGGTCCCACCATCGTGCCCACGTCGATCGAGGCGTTGATGCCCGTCTTGACCCCGTCGGCGAGCACCGCTCCGAACTTGCGCCGCCCCGTGCCCACGCGGTGGCCGCCGATGTTCACGAACACCTCGCCTTCGTCGAGGCGCAGGTTCGCGGTTTTCGTCCCCGCCCCAAGGTTGACGTGGGAGCCGAGGATGCTGTCGCCGACATAATTGAGGTGCGGGGCGTTGGCGTGCGCAAAGAGGATGGAGTTCTTGACCTCGCTGCCCGCCCCCACATGGCAGCCCGCGCCGATGTGCGTCGAGCCGCGGATGTAGCAGTTGGGCCCGATGCGGCAGTCCGGCCCGATGAACACGGGGCCCTCGATGTACGCGCCGCTCTTCACGATCGCGCCCTTGCTCACGAACACCGGCCCCTCGAACACGGCGCCGCCCTCCACCGCCCCCTCGGAGCGGCCCACCAGCGACGCCATCAGCCGCTCCTGGGCAACCAGGAGGTCCCACGGGCGCCCGACCTCCGTCCAGGGCTGCTTGGCGCCCACCGCGAACGCGCGCCCCTCCTCGATGAACTTCTGGAGCGCGGAGGTCAGCTCGTATTCGCCGCGCACGCTCGCCTCGAGGCGCTCGAGCTCTTCGAGGATCTCGGGGCCCACCTTGTACACTCCCGCGTTCACGCGGTTGGAAGCGGGCCGTTCCGGCTTTTCGCGCAGCGCCTTGATGCGCCCGAGGCCATCGGGCGGAATTTCCGCCTCGACCACGCCATAGCGCGAAGCGTCCGCCACCTCTGCGGTAAGCATGGTCACGGCGGCGCCGTGCGCCCTGGCGGTCGCCACGCGCTTCAAGTCCGACGCGCCCGCAAGGACGTCCCCGTTCACGACGAGCGCCTCCTGGTCGAGCATGCGCGCCGCGGCGCGCAGGGCGTCGCCGGTGCCGAGCGGCTTGTCCTGCCGGATGATCTCGAAGGGGCCATCGGGCGAGCCTTCGAGGTGCGCGACGAGCGCTTCGGCCTGGACACCCACCACGACGCCGATCCGGTCGCACTCCGCGAAGCGCAGCGCGCGCGCGATGTGGTCGATGAGGGTGGCGCCTGCAAGTTCGAGGAGCGCCTTGGGGCGCGTGGCCGTCAGCGGGTGCATTCGGCGCCCCTCGCCTGCCGCCAGGATGACCGCCCGCACCGCTCCCCCCTCCTTCCCAGCAGATGTGGTCAAAATTGGTCAAAGTATGGTAGCGCGAGCCAGCATGGCGCCGCCCGGCATGCAGCGCCGCCCTGACGCGCGAGCCAGCAGTTTCTTTGGCACTTCGCGATAAAATTAGCACCCCTATATGAGCGTTAGTGGCGCGAGCCAGCATGCTTGAGGGTGTCGAGCCAGGAGCGCTCAAAACGCACTTATAGGGGAAATCGGAATGCTGGCCTGCCTGCCAGTCGCGGGCAAAACCAAGGGGATACAACCTATGGCCATGCAAGAGATTTCGGTGGACAAGGCGAAGAGCATCGCCTCCAAAAAGGGGCTGAAGCCGGGCAAAGTGAAGGGAACGAACGGGGTCCAATTCACGAAGGGGGACAACCCGCGCCTGCAGACGATCGACTGGGACGAGTTCTCGTCGACCCTCGACAAGCACCGCCTGGCTGTGTACGAGTCCGGCGGCTGGATGAAGATCATGAAGAAAGGCAAGAAGTAAGCCCGACGATTTTTGCGGCCGCCAGGGGGGGCGGCCGCTTCCCTTTTTTTCGCGCGCCGAGCCTTTGAGTCGAGCGCGCGCGCTGCAGGGAAAGAAGGAGTGCGGGCGACAGGATTTGAACCTGCGAAGTCCTTCGACAACAGACTCTGAATCTGTCCCCTTTGGCCACTCGGGTACGCCCGCTTAGAGGCGAGTCAAGACAGGGGGCGGCAGAAAAACATTGCGCGCGGCCCTCGCGCTACTTCGGGGGCTCCGCCTTGAAGGCCCCCTGGGGGGCGGGCTCATGGCTCCACTTCGGCGCGTATTCGAGGTGCTCGGCCTCTTCCATCACGGACGAGTACTGCTTGAAGTGGTACCACACCCAGAGCGAACCCGCGATCGAAAGCACGAAGAGCAGCGGGTAAGCGAAGTCGACGCTAAGCTCGGGCATGTTGTGGAAATTCATGCCGTACCAGCTTGCGATCGCGGTGAGCGGCAGGAAGATCGTCGCAAAGAGGGTGAGGCGCTCGATCACCGCGTTCGTGCGCAGCGAGATCTGGTTGATCTTGAGCGAGACCATGGAGCGGTAGGCGTCGGCCGCCGCCGCCACGAGCTCGCGGTTCGTGTCGACTTGGTCGTAAACGCGCGCGAGCCGGTCATAGTCGTCGCGGAAGTGGAGCGTCACATCGCCGGCGATGAACGGGCTGTCATGGCGCGCGAGCGCGTTCAGAACGTCCCGTTGGGGTCCGATCGACTTCTTCATGAGCAACAGCGCGCGGCGCACGCGCAGCGTCCAGTCGACGATCCCGTCGAGTTGCCCCGCGGCGATCCGCCGCTCCATCTCCTCGATGTCGTCGTCGAAGAGCGAGACCATCTCGTAGGAGAGGTCGATGAGCCTGTCGAGGATCACATGGGCGACGAGCGCGGCGCCCCGCGCCATGACCGCGTCCGAGCGCTGGGCCTCCTTGAACACCTTGTCGATGACGGGGATCGGGTCGAGGTGCACCGTGACGATGTACCCCTTGCCAATGAACACGTCGAGCTCGCGGCGGCTGATCTCCCCGGAGGCCTCCTCGTAGCCGAGCGCGTGGATCACGATGAACGCGTACTCGTGGAAGGTGTCGAGCTTCGGCAGCAGCGAGAAGGTGAGCGTGTCCTGGAGCGAGATGTCGTCAAAGCCGAAGGCCTCTTTCAGCATCTTCGTGGTCTTGCGCCGCGGCGCCTCGACATCGACCCAGAGCACCGCGCCCGGCTTCAGGGAGGACGCCTTCCACTCTTTCGGGTCGATCCCGTCGGTCAATTTCCCCTCGTGGAGCAGGAGGCTGCGGATCATGGCCTGCGATGACTAGGCCCAGGGCAGATGAGGATTTGCCAAATTGGGGCGATCGGCTTCGCGCCACGCGCGAACTTCCCCCACTCGATTATTCCCAGATGCGGAGATACAGGCTGGCTGGCCTCTCGGGGAGCCCTTATGTACCCCCCCCGTTGTCGCGCGGGCGGAGACGGCTGTGGCATCCGGGCCACGAGTGTTCATCGCCGGGGCGCATACCTACCTCGGAGCACGCGTAGCAGCGGTATGCCAGGAGCGCGACTTCGAGGTCGTGTGCCTCGCCCACGAGAACCAGGAGACCTACGCGCTCGAAGCGATCGGCGTCGAGATCGCGCGCGGCTCGGTGCTCGAGCCCGACACTTTCAAGGGCCTGCTCAAGCGCTGCGACTGGGCCATCAACCTCCACCGCAACGTCGACTTCTCGCTTGAGCCGCCGAAGAAGGGGAGCAAGGAAGAGGGGGAGCACGCGCACCGGACCATGCACGCGATCAATGTGGAAGGCGCGGTCAATTTCCTCGACACCTGCATCGCGATGGACGTCCCGAAAGTGCTCACGCTCTCGGCGATGCTCGCGATCGGGGACCACCGGGGGCAGCTTGCCGACGAGCGGTTTGACCACCGGCGCCAGTTCCGCTCCTACTACGAGCAGACGATGTACGACGCGCTGTTCCAAACCCGAAGGCGCATCGAAGACGGGGCACAGATCGCGTGCGTGCTCCCCGGGCCTGTCCTTGGCCCTCGGGCGGAGGGGATTTTCACGACGCTCGTCGAGGACTTCGTGCGCGGCAGGCTCTCGTGGGGGATTTCGGGCAACTCGCAGATGACATGGACCTACATTGACGACATCGTCCGCGGGATCTTCCAGATCATGGACAAGCGCGTGCCGGTGGGGCTGTACATGTTCGGCAACGAGCCGGTGACCTGGGAGGAGTTCTTCCGCAAGATTGCAAAGGTGGGCGGCTTCGAGCCGAAAGACGGTTGGGTGAACGAAGGCGTCCTCGGGGCCTCGCTAAAGGGTTCGTACTTCCTTAGCGGGCTCCGCGGCAAGAAGCCCGTGCTGCCCAAGGAGATGCTGCCGTACATCGTGGATGCCCAGTACAAATTTTCGAGCGCAAAGGCGCAGAAGGAAATCGGTTGGGACTTCACCACGATGGAAATCTGGCTCGCAGAAATCATCGAGGACATGCGGTCAGAGGCGCCCACGACGCAGGCGGCGATCGAGACCTTCACGCGGTCGTCGTTGCCGGCGGGGTACTGACCGAGGTCGTCACTACGTGGAGCAGCCGGTAGCGCTCGCGGAACCCGCGGACGCGCCCGACAAACGACGAGAGCGCGCGGCCTTCGTCGGGGGGCGTCTCGATTTCCTCGAAGAAGAGGCGCAGGAACTCGCGGTCGAAGTCGAGCATCTCGGCCGGAGACATCGTGGGGTACCGCGACTCCGTGGCGACGTCCCACGTGAGGCGCGCCCAGATCCGGTACGCCTCGGCGAAGGTCTGCATCCCGGAATCGGTCGCCATCTGATGGAGCGTCCGCACCATAGGGAGGGGCCAGCTCGGCGAGGACGGCGCCGGGCACGGGTTCGCGCGGATCGCGAATCGTTCGAGCGCGGCGCGCCACCCGGGCTGGTTGAGGTCGGTGAGCACGCCAAGCGGGTAGCCCCGGCACACGAGCGGGCGCGCGGAATAGACGGTGCAGCGGTTCGCCTCGTCGAGGAACGAGCACTGGGGGACGGTTTCGAGCATCACGGCGGGCAGGTTCGTCTGCGGGTGCTTGAGCACGACGCACCGCTCCTTGATCAGCTGCTTCGGGGAAAGGCCGGCAAACGCCGAGAGCCGCGCGAGGTCGAAGGGCGAGAGGAGGATTGCCGAGCCCTTGCAGCAGTCGCCACAGCCGTGGCAGGCAAACGCCATGGTGCGCGTGCCCTCGAATGGGTCGGGGCCTCGGGGGTCGGGGGTTCCGGAGGTCATGGGGGCTTGCGCTCACCGGGGCCGCGGGGCGATAAAGGCGCGCCTTGCTCAGCCGAGCCTTACCTGACCCTTGCGCTTTGCCTTGATCGGCTCCTTATTGCCCAGGAGTTTTCGAAGTGCGGCAAGGTCCTTCTTCCACCCCGAGCACTCGTCGTCTTCCGGGTCGGTCTCGAGCACCATCGGGAAGCCGTCGAACCTCGCGTCATTCACGATGAGCCGGAACGCCTCGAGCCCGAGGAACCCCTTGCCGATGTGCTGGTGCCGGTCCTTCTTGGCGGCAAACTCGAACATGGAGTCGTTGAATTGGAAGCATTTGAGGGCCTCGAGGCCGACAACCTCGTCGAACCGGTCCCACATCGCGCCATATTTTTCCGCGTCGCTAAAATCGACCCCCGCCGCAAACGCGTGGCACGTGTCGAAGCAAAAGCCCACGCGCGCCTTGTTGGGGACCCCGTCGCGGATGGCAGCGAGCTCTTCGAAGGTGCTGCCCAGGAGCGTGCCGGCCCCGGCCATGTTCTCGACGCAGACGATCGTCTTGCCCTTCGGGTTCTCGGAAAGCGTCGCGTCGATGGCGGCGGCGACGCGCTTGACGCCCGCTTCGGGCCCGGAGCCCATATGGCCGCCGGGGTGGAACACGAGGTAAGAGATGCCAAGCGCGTCGCAACGGGCGACTTCGTCCTTGAGTCCGGCGAGGCTCTTCGTGTACATCTCCTCGTGGGGCGTCGCCGCGTTGATCAGGTAACTGCCGTGGCTCATCGCTGGCCACGGACCGCCCTTCGCCTTTTGCTTGAAGAGCTTCACGTCCTCCGGGTCGAGCGGCTTCGACTTCCACTGCGAGGGGCTCTTCGTGAAGACCTGGATGGCGTCGCACCCAAGCTCGCGGCCGCGGTCGATGGCGAGGTTCATCCCTCCGGCGGCCGAGACGTGCGCGCCGAGCTTCGGGGGCATGGCGCTGCAGGATCGGCCGCGCCGGGTATAACCGTTCCCGACACCCAGGGCTCCCGTGGAACCGGCTGGCCAACGCGTGTGCCGTGCATGATTAATGACGGGTCTGCGGATGGCTTTCCGGGGCCCCTCATAAGCGCTCCTGACAAACCCCCTGCCGAGGGGCAAGGCAGTGAAACCGCTCGGATTGCGGGGACAAGACCGCCGCGGAAACGCGGGGTTCGCCGCAGTCGCCGTCGCGCTGCTCGTGCTTGGCGGGGCGGCGGCGCTCTACCTCCAAGCGGTCGACCTTGCACAGGCCGACCAGCAGGCGGCAAAGGCGGCGGAACTTGAGGCCCTCAGGCTCGAACTCGCAGGCGACCGAGCCGCCCTTTCTGAGGGGGCGTACCGGGACCTTGCAGGTGCGATTGGCACTAGCTTTCAGCCCGGGCCGGGCGGCCTTGCTAACGTTTCGGCCGCGATCGATCAGGCGCTTCGCGCTCGGCTTGCCGCGAACTATCCGCGGCAGGCCGGCGAATCGCGCGAGGTTAGCGCGCAACTTGCCTTTGTCCGCACTTTCGCGGTCGAGGCAGATGCGGAGGTGCCCTCCCCCCTTGGTGGTCGTGCCGTTGCGACGGTCCCGGCGTACGTCGCCGTCGAGGGCCTTGCCAACCTCACGGCCTCGGGCCGCGGCCTCAATACCTCCGAGGCGGCGCCGTTCTCGGCGCGCCTGCCAGTCCCCATCTTGCTTGTCGAGTCCGTCGCCGCTCAAATCAAGGCGGAGGCATCCCCGGGCGGACGTGTCGGGCGCCTCGCGGGCCAATTCGCCCAAAGCGCGCTTGACGCTCCCCTCAACAACTCGTTCACCGAATCGCGCGCGGCGGGAATCGTCCGGGCGGCCCTCGGGGCAGAACTGCGGCTCGACCTCGGGACATCCGGGGAGCCCACGCTCGACGCGGCAATCGCAGCCGCCGGAAACGTGCGCGGTTCGTTTGCGGCGTCAGACGTCTTTGGTGGCCCCGTTTCCCCCGCCGAAGAGTTCCCCCTCGCCGGCGCCGGACCTTCCTTCGCCGTCGGGGGACAGCCGTCCCCCGTCACGCTCGACCTCACGGGGGTCGACTATGCGGCCGTCGAGACTTCCGCGGCCTGGAAGTTCTTCGACGGGCAGGAATTAGGGGCCGGGATCTGGGGCGCGCTCCAGCTCAACGTGAGCGGCGCAATCTTGCTCACCATCCGGGTCACCTCCGCCGCTGGGTCCCTCGAAGTCGGGCCCGTGCGCGTCCCGGTCGCCTTCACGGCCCGCGCGTTCCAGGCGCCCGTGTCCGCGCAAACCGCCGTTTCCCCCGCTCGCTTCGAAAGTGTGTACAGAAACATTGTGACGTTCGGCGCTTTTAGTCCCTACGCGGTCGCCCTTCAGCAGGCGGGCATTGCGCGCGGTTCGGACGGCAACTACTCAGACAACGCAACCACCCGAGAAGCCCTCGCACCCCTGCTCTACGAAGAGATGCGCTCGGCGCTTGCCCCTGTCGAAAGCACCACCGCCTTTAGCGCCGCATACTCGCCTCAAGTCTGGCAGTACACGGCCGGCGTCGCCCGCGTTAACGCCACCGAGCCCCTGGAAGGCGCGCACGCTCGTTTCACGCTCGACGGCGTCCCGGCCTACAGCGGCACAATCGAAGGCGGGGCGCTTCGCGTCGCGCGGATGCCCTGCGGGCTCCATGCGCTTCGCGTTTCGACCTCGTCAAACGGGACGCTCTACACCGGCGGTGCACTCCTCACCGTCGGCGCATCGCCGTGGGACGCCGAAATCCAGCTGGCGCCGACGCTTCCCCTCGGCTATTTCCAAGCCGCCCTCGCGCGCGGCGAAGCACTCCACGAACGCGCGGGACTGGCCCTGCTCGACCAGGCCGCCGAATCCGTCGGCCTCACCCGCAACGGCGATTTCGAAACGGTTGCGGAGGCGGTCGCCTTCGGCGAGGCGGCGCTTGGCCGCATGGAGTCCCTTGGCCTCGCCTCGCTTTCTTCTGCCACCGAAGCGCAGCAGAAACGTGACGCCCAGTCTTTCCTGAAGATCATGATTGGGCTGCTGAGGGCCGCCGACGCCGCCTACTTCGCGGTCGCCAACAAGTCGATGCCGATCGGCGCCGTGGCAGGCGAAAACGCCCGCGTCACCCTGCGGGCAGACCCCGCAGCGCTGGTTTCCGTGGCGCTCGCCGGAACGGTCCTCGCCACGGCAATTGCGGACTCAGCCTCGATCGAAGTCACGTTCCTCTTCGAAAAGGCGCCACCCAAGACCCTCCATTTCGGCGGCGACCACCTGATCCTCATCTTGACTTCGCTTGCCGGCGCCCTCACCCTTGCCGCCGACGGCGTGAGGATCGTACAGGCCTTCGCAGCCAACAGCACCGCGGACCTCGGCAACAAATCGCTCGTCGTGGCCGGCACCGCGCTCGACTTCGCCAGCATCGCCTTCGGGATCGCAAGGGGCGTCTACACACTCTACGGCAAGGCCGTCCTCGAAGCGGCGAAGATTCCCTTCCTCAGAATCGCGACCGCACTTGCCGCCGTCACCGTCCTGCTTGACCTGGCGGCCCTCTACCACGACAAGGAGGGGAACTTCACGGCCATGGCCGAGGAGCTCATCCGCCCCACCACCCTCGGCGGGCTGACCCGCTTGCCGGGGCTTGCCTCGGGGGCCGCGACGGTCGTTGCTAACCTGCTGTACCTCTCCGGCGCCATCGCAGAACCGCTAGGTCCTGTTGGAATTGCCGCCGGACTCTTCGTCCTTGCCGCGCTCATCGTCCTCAACAAGGACAAGGTCGCCTCGGCGATCTGGGGGACGCTCCCCTTCGAGGCGGTGGACGAAGTCCGCTCCCAGGTCGGCGACGCCGTCAAGCTTGGTTTTACAGGAGCTGCGGTCGCAAATGCGGTCGGCCTCGACCGGCTCACGCAGGCCCGGCGCGCGGCTTCGGCCTCTGCGGTGTCCGCGTGGCTCGCGTCGATGACGGCGAGCACCCCGCAGGCCCGCGACCTCGCGCGGGCGAAGGCCGTTCACGACGGGACAAGCGCCGCGGCCCTCGACGGCCTTATCGACTCGACTCTGCGCCTTCGGGCGTCTGCGACTGCGCTCGTCGAGGAACTCGACGACTTCGCCTCGCCCCCCTATGACGTGGACGCCGGCCGCCTCACCGAAGGGTACCGGGCGCTGCACACCCTTTCGGGCGAGTTCACTTACCGCGGCAACGTGGTGGTCGTCGACGCGCCTGAAGGGACCCACGGCCGCCAGGTCATCCGTGACGAGTGGCGCGGACTGCTAAGGACGCTCACGACCGGCGACCTTTCCAATTGGTCGTTCGCCTACGAGCTCACCGACACGAACGGGATCCCGCAGACGCAGTTCTCGCTCTGGTCGGCGAAGGTCACCGCCGCCGGAGGCGCATTTGAGGACGCATTCCAAGCGCTCAGCGCCGCTGCCCAACGGCTGCGCCCAAGCACAGGCTGAGCAAACTCACTTGTCGGGGGCGACTTCCGTTGGAGCCGACGCCCGCGCGCCCTTTCGCCTGCGCGGCGGGTTCGCCATCGTTTCGCCAGCCGCCTTCACCTTGCGCGGGGCCTTCTTCGGGGCGCGCTTCGCCTTCTTGGGCGCCCCTGCCGCGGCCGGGGCACCCTCCGGGGCCGCTTCGCCCGTGCCCTTCGGCTTGCCTTCGAGCACCTCGGGCGGCAAGTCGCCGCGGGCAACCGCCGCCTCGGCAAGGAGCCGCCCGCGCTCGGCCGCTTCGGCCTTTTCTTTTTCCTGCCTTGCGATCCGCTCAAGGCGGTCCGGGCACTGGAGGTTCACGCACACTTCCCACGGGCGGCGCCCCTTCGAGAAGACGCGCACCATCGGCGAACCGCAGCGCAGGCAAGTCGTGCCCATCGCCTCAAGCCGGCCGTACTGCGGCAGCGGGTACGACTGCTCGCACTCGGGGTAGTTGATGCAGCCTGCAAACCGCTTGCCCGCGCGCGAACTCTTCACGATGATGTCCCCGCCGTCGCGCGGGCACTTCCCGATCGTGTTGTGCCGGCGGATCGCGACCTTGATCTCGTCGCCGATTTCCTTTTTCTTGGCGTCGAGCAGTTCCATCACCTGCCGCAGCATCTGCTTCGACTCCTCGGTGACCTCTTCGAACGATTTTTCGCCGGTGGCGACAAGCTCCATGTCGCGCTCCAGCTGCGCCGTCATCTCGTGGCGCGTGATGATGGACGCGTGGCGTTCGAGCGCCACGATCACGATCTTGCCGATCTCGGTGGGCACCGCCGGGTTCGAGATGATGTAGGAGCGGTCGTAGAGCTTCTGGATGATCGTGTGCCGCGTCGCCTTCGTGCCAAGGCCGAGCCGCTCCATCTCGGTGATGAGCGCCCCCTGGCTCCAGCGCGGCGGGGGCATCGTCTCCTTGCGCGTCTTCACCACGCTGTTGACCTTGAGCACCTCGCCCTCCTTCATCTTCGGCAGCAGGGTTTCCTTGATCTCGAGGTACGGGTAGAAGTGCCGCCAGCCGGCCTCCACGACGCGCGTGCCCTTCGCCTGGAACGGCTCCCCGCCGATGTCGATCTTGACCGTGAGCGTTTCCGTCTTGGCCTCCGGCGCAAGGGTCGCCAGGAACCGGCGCACGACAAGCTCGTAGACCTTCCACTCGTCCGGCTTCAGCGCCGCGCGGTCGGCCGCCTCGACCGGGTGGACCGGCGGGTGGTCCGTCGCGGTCTTCGGCCCCTTCACGGGGACGATGTTCTCCTGCTCCTCGATCAGCAGGATCAGCGGCTTGAACTCGCTTTTCTTCAGGTTGTCGAGGATTTCGCCCAAGCCCAGCGACGGCGGGTAGACCGTGTTGTCGGTGCGCGGGTACGAGATGAACCCGCGCATGTAGAGTGACTCCGCGAGGTTCATCGCCGCGTTCGCAGACAGCCCGATGCGGCCGGCAGCCTGCAGGAACGAAGTCGTGTTGAACGGCGGCACCGGCTTGTCCGTGCGCGTCTTTGCCGTTACCGAGGTCACCGTGCCGGTCGTGGCGAGCGAGGCAGCCTGGTGCGCCTTTTCGGCCTCGCCTTCGTTGAAAAACCGCCCGTGGCCATGCTCCGCCTCGAAACGGCCTTCGCCCTCGAGTTCCGAGGTGACGACCCAGTAGGCCTTCGGCTTGAAGGCGTCAATCTGCTTCTCGCGGTCGACGATGATGGCGAGTGTTGGCGATTGCACACGCCCGACGGAGAGGAAGTCCTGGCCGACTTGGCCGGAGGTCATGGAGAGGTAGCGGGTGAGCACGACGCCCCAGGCCAGGTCGACGGCCTGGCGCGATTCACCGGACTTCGCGAGCTTGAAGTCGATGGCCGTGGGGGTGTCGAAGGCCGTCTTGACTTCCTTGGGCGTGAGCGCCGAAAACTGCGCGCGCTTGAAGGTCAGCTTCTTGTTGGCGTCCTTGAGGATGTCGAGCGCCTCGACGCCGATGAGTTCCCCTTCCCGGTCGTAGTCCGTGGCGATGATCACCTTGTCGGCAGTACTGGCAAGCTTCCTCAGCGCCGCGATGATGTTCGTGGCCTTGCCCCGCGACTCGGGGCGCTTCTCCGGCTCGATGTCGACGAGCTTCGAGGGCGCGATCGAGAACCAGCGCTTGAACTTCTTGGGGTAGTCGAGTTCGACGATGTGGCCGGAGAGTCCGATGACCGTGTGCTTGCGCCCGTCCTGCGTCCACTCGTAGGTAGCGGTGGACGAGACGATCTGCCGCTTCGATTTTGAGGAGGAGAGGATCTGCGCGATGCGCTTGGCGGCGATGTCCTTTTCGGCGACGATGAGCGTCTGAATAGGGCCAGGCTCCGGGGCCGCAGGAATCTTTGGCCCTATTTGGAGATTTGGAAAATCCGTTCCACGGGTGAGACGCCCGCTTTTCCGCACGGCCACCGCGCGCCTGCGCGCGCGTGTGCGCGTGCGCGCGCGCGTACGCGCGCGCGAGACGATCGGTAGGGGGCGCCCTCGCCGTCTGCGCGCGCATCTGAAATGGCGTTCGGAAACCGTTCAGGTTCCTCGTGTCCGCCGCCAACCTTTATGTACGCTCGGCCGCGGTAGCTGACCGGTTCGGGGGGCCCTCGCCTAGGCGAGGGTGGAGGGCGCAAGCGTTGGACGATGACCTCAAGGCATTCCTGGAGTGGCTGAGGGCCAACCGCGGCAAGCAGCGCCCCGAAAAATGGTACGACCTCACGATCGACCTCATCTACGAGTACCGCAGCAAGTACCTCCCGCCCCTCAAGGGGTTCCTCCAATTCGTCGACGACTCGGTCGACGCCATTCAATTCGAACACGAGATCGAGGACTCCACGATCGAGGCGCTCAAGCGCAACCTCGCCGAGGACATCCGCCTCGAACTCGACCGGCTGCGCGGCGAGTCGGAGGACTTCAAGAAAAAGCGGCAGCAGCGCGAGCGCGACAAACTGTACTTCCAGTCCGCCCACATCCTCGGGCTCATTTACCGCGGGAAGATGCAGTAGCAGCCGGCGCGCAGAATAGATAGCCCACCTCGCGCACCTCGCCCGGGGGCTCCACCGTGGCGACCGAGGCGGCGGAAGCGGCGCCATCCCTTGCAAGCCCTAAGGGAGTCGTGCGCGCCTCCGCGCTTGCCTTTGCCTCCGACAAGCTCTACCGCCGCGTCGTCTACGTGAACGTCGCCTTCCTGGCGGCGCTCATTGTCATCAACTACATCCTCGTCCTGCCGCAGGCGCTCGAGCCCTTCGCCGCCGTGCTGCTCTACGCGCCGCTCGCGATGGGGCAATGGCGGTTCTGGGCAGGCAGGAAGCTCGACACCGGCACGGCCCTCACGTTCGTGCGCCTCCACCGGCGCGCGTTCAAGGACCGCAGCCTGACCGACCGCCTCGAGAACCCCGACGCGGTCCGCGGCGACCACTTCCGCGTGTCGCTGCGCGCGCCGCTCACGCTCCGCCGCGCCGCGGTGCGCGCAAGCTACCTCTACACCATCGGACTCACGATCGGGGTCATTTTCTCGACGCTCTTCCTGCCGATCGCCATGGGCGCGGCAACCACGCCGCGCGAATTCGCGATCCGCTCCACTTCGGTCGCTTTCCTCACGGCCGCGGCCGCCTTCGCGCTGGCTTGGATCATCCCGCCGATCTGGCTCATCGAGGACTCGGGCGTGCGCTACTTCAGCCGCAAGTCGCAGACCGTCGAGAGCGTCTCGAAGTGGTACCTCACCCAACTCGCCCCGATCCTCGGCACGGGCGCCATCGGGACTTTTTTCCTCATCTACTGGGTCGCCGGCTTCACGCTCTTCGAGGCAATCCTTGGGCTCATGCAACTCTCCTTTTCGCTCTACCCAGCTTCGCTCACGGCGACCTTCCTCTATCACAAGTTCCGCGAGGAGCAGGCGGTGGCTGAAGTCAAGGCCGCCCTCCAAAAAGACGGTATGGTCGAATTCCCCACCATCGTGACGGCGCTCGTGCGCCTGCCGCCCAAGTGAGCGCGCTGCCCTTCAATGCGCAAGGCCGAGCCCGCGCAGCGCAAAGACCCGCGCGGCCGCCGACTCGCGCGACCGGAAGAATTCCGCGCCCTCGAGGTACTTGAACACGACGCGCTTTCGTAGCGCAGGCGCTTCCGCTGCCGCGAAGAACGCCTCGCACGCGCGCTTCGAGGCCCACGCCGATAGCAGGACGACGTGGCGCGGGTTGCGCCCGCCGAGGAAGGTCTCTTCGCCCAGGAACCCTCGCGCCGCGCGCATCGAGTCGACGAGCCCGTCGAACTCGTGGAGGAACTCCGCCTGGGTGCGGACGGGCACCTTGAACGAATGGAGGCGCACGAGGGGGCCCGAGCCGTCGGGCCGCTCGTCCCGTTGCAGGTCGTTCACGCGGATCCCCCCCTCTAAGGCGGGGACTTCACTTGTTGAAGTGGGCCGCGTTCTTCTCGATGTAGCTCTTCCATTGCTCAGGCACCGAATCGGCGGGGAAAATCGCAGTGACGGGGCAGACGGACTCGCAGGCCCCGCAGTCGATGCACTCCGCCGGGTTGATGTAGAGCATATCGATGCCCTCGAACTCGGGCTCGCTCTGGGTCGGGTGGATGCAGTCGACCGGGCAGACATCGACGCATTCGCCAGACTTGACACCCACGCAGGGTTCTGTGATCACGAAGGTCATTTGCTCATCTCCGGGCTGTTCCGTGCGGTTTTTTCACCCACGTACTCCGCTGGAAGCGTGGGTTCGCGGGCTTTACTACGGGGGGAAGTGGATTCCTGGTCAAATAAACGTAATGGAGCCGCGCCGGATGGATCGGCCTTCGAGGGGTGGCAGAGCGAAGCACTGGAACGGCGAATCTCGGGGCGGAGCCGCGAGCCTGCTGAGGTGTAGGCAACGCTCTTACGCGGGGGCGTGGGTGCGAGGCGCCGGTGGCATCCGTGGTGGAAGAGGGACCCCTTGTTGAATCGCTCGTGAAGGTCGCGCTTGGCGAACGCATCAAGCTGAAGCGCGGAGAGAACCTGATCGTGGAGACCTGGTCGCATGGCCTGCCGGTGGCCCGGGAGTTCGTCCACCAGGCGCGCGCAATGGGCGCGCACCCGATGCTGCTGCTCGAGGACGAGGAGACCTTCTGGCGCACCGTGGAGGGGTTGAAGCCCGGCGCGAACAGGGCGGGCGACCACGAGTGGGCGGCGCTTGCCAAGGCCAACGCCTACGTTTTCATCACAGGCCCGGCGGACATTGGACGGGTCTGGAGGAACGGGCCGAAGATGGGGGGCGCGTACCCGTCAAACGAAGAGTGGTACAGCCGGGCCGCGCGGGCGAAGCTCCGCGGCGTGCGCGTGCTCTACGGATATACGAGCCAGGAGCGGGCCGACGCGTACAGCCTCGATATGGGCGCCTGGCGGCAGATGATCCTGGAGGCCGGCGCGGTGTCCCCCAAGGCGATCAAGCCGGTGGGCGCCAAGCTCGGGGGCCTGCTCAAGAGGGGCAAGACCATCCGAATCACTGCGCCGAACGGCTCGGACCTGTCGTTGAAGCTCGCGGGGCGAGCCGCGCAAGTTGACGACGGCTCGGTGTCCCCCCAGGACATCAAAGACGGCGAGAACATGACGCAAGCGCCGGCGGGCCAGCTGTGGGTTGCCCCCGACGAGAAGTCGGCGGAGGGGCGCTTTGTCGCAGACCGCCCGTCGTACTCGCTTGGACGCCCCGTGATTGGAGCGGAGTTCGAGTTCAAAGGGGGAAAACTTTCGACCGCGGCGTTTTCGCAGAACGGCGAGGCGTTCGACCGGGCGTTTGCAGGCGCCAGGGGCGACAAGGACCGGGTAGGCATGCTCATCTTCGGGCTCAACCCGAAGGTGCGACCGGGGTTCCCGCAAGACGCGGTGGCAGCAGGCGTCATCACGCTGACGCTAGGCTACAACGACGAGCTCGGCGGGAAGAACAAGACGGAGTTCCAGTTCTTGGCGCCCCTTTCCACCGCCACGGTCGAGGTCGACGGCACGAAGGTCATCGACGCGGGCCGGCTCGCCCTTTGAGCGCGGCGCTCAGCCGAGCCCGTCGAGGGCGGCCATCACGTCGCGCGCAAGCTCGAAGTCGAAGACCTGCGCGTTCTCGCGGATGTGGTCCCTCTTGGATGAGCGCGGCAGGACGACCGCGCCGTGTTGGAGCCCCCAGCGGAGCATGACCTGCGCGGGGCTGCGCCCGACCTTCGCGGCGATCGCGCGCAGCTTCGGGTTGCCAAGCGCCTGGCCGCGCGAGAGCGGGCTGTAGGCCTCGAGCACCATACCCGCCTGCTTGCAGCGCGCCTCGACGTCCTTGAGGTAGTGGAACGGGTTGAATTCGACCTGGTCGGCCGCGGGCACCGTCTGGCTTTGGCGCCCAAGCTCGTCGAGCTCGCGAACCTCGTAGTTCGATACGCCGATCGCGCGGCACTTGTTGTCGGCCTTGAGCTTCTCAAGCGCGCGCCAGGTGTCGGCGCCCTTTGCCGGCAAGGGCCAATGGATGAGGTAGAGGTCGATGTAGCCGAGCCCGAGCTTTGCAAGGCTCTCGTCGCAGGCGGCGAGCGTCGAGGCGTACCCTTGGTCGCCGTTCCACACCTTCGTGGTGACGAACACTTCGCTGCGGTGGAGCCCGCTTGCGCGGACCGCTTCGCCGACGTCGGCTTCGTTCCCGTAGATCTTGGCCGTGTCGATATGGCGGTAGCCGACTTTGAGCGCTTCGCCGACGGACTTGCGCGTGACGGCGCCTGGCTGGAGCTGCCAAACGCCGAATCCAAGGACGGGGATGCGGGTCCCGCTGTTGAGGGGGAGCGCCGAGCCGATGGTGAGGGCCATGGGCGCAGAATTCTCACGGGACACTTGAGGGTGCGCTTCGGCCGACTGCCCGAATGGGTGCGAAGCGCGCCGTCCGATCAAGCGAATCCTCTTCTACCGCTCTTTGCCTCGACCACGCTATGAAGGTCGGAATTCTCGGAAGCGGCGATGTTGCCCAGACCCTCGGAAGGGGATTTGCCAAGCACGGGTACGAAGTCATGATCGGGTCGCGCGAACCCAAGAGCGACAAACTCACGAAATGGAAAAAGGAAATCGGCGCCAAGGCCTCGACCGGGAGCGGCGCGGACGCAGCAAAGTTCGGCGAGGTCGTCATCCTGGCGACCATGGGCGTGGGCACCCACGCGGCCGTCGACGCCGCGGGCACGAAGAATTTCGACGGGAAACTCGTGATCGACGTCTCGAACCCCCTCGACTTCTCGAAGGGGATGCCGCCCGGCCTCTTCGTGGGGACGAGCGATTCGCTTGCCGAGCAGACGCAGCGCAAGATCCCGAAGGCGAAGGTCGTGAAGTGCTTCAACACGATTTCGCACCTGCAGATGATCGACCCCAAGTACAAGGGCGACAAGCCGCGGATGCTGATCGCCGGGGACGACGCCAAGGCGAAGAAGGAGCTTGGCCAGATGCTCAAGGGACTCGGGTGGGGCGGCGCGATCGACTGCGGGGGGCTTGACGGAGCGCGGTGGCTCGAGGCGCTCGTGCCCCTTTGGGTGCGGGCGGCGCAATCCGAGAACAGCTTCGAGATCATCTTCCAGCCCACGAAGCCGTGATGGAGCCGCGGCAAGACGACATCCATCACAAAATGTATACATAGATGAGACGCGACGTATACATTGTGACGACGGTCCGCCTAACGCCTGGCCAAAAACGGAAGCTCGACGGCGCTCTCAAAGTGATCGAGGGTTACCGCGGCCGACGGCTCTCCCGGGGAGAAGCCGTCGAGGCGCTCGCCGATTTTGCGATGGAGCGGCGCGCCGACCTGGCGCAGCGAACCGATGAAGAGAGGCCTGAGTGGATGGATGACCCGCTCTTGGATCCGGATTTTGGATTCAACTTCGGACGGACGGACGAAAAATCGGTCGATCGGCTCGTCTACGGGCGGAGGTGATGGGTTGACGCTGTTTGCCGATGCCACATTCCTCGTGGCAATTGTGAACAAAGAGGATGCCCACCACCAGGAGGCAAAAGAAGTCCTCGCGCGCATTGCAATAGAGGCGCGGGGGGGTCCGCCCATTGTTTTCACGGATTTCGTTTTCGATGAGGTTATCACGACGTTGCTCTTTCGAACCAGGCGTCACGACCTATGCACAGCGGCCGGCCAGGCCCTCCTCGATGGAAAAGCCGCCAAAATGATCGAGGTGAGCGCGATGACCTTCAAAGCCGCCTGGGACCTTTTCAAGCGTCGGCCCGACAAGCGATGGTCCTTCACCGACTGCACTTCGTTTCAAATGATGGAAGCGATGAGGATGGATACCGCACTCACTTTCGATGGCGATTTCAAGGCCGCTGGCTTCAAGACCCTTCCCTGAAAGCTGCGGCCTGCACGCGGCGCAATGCCTAGGTTCATCCGGGCCGAGGTTGCTAAGCAGCCGTGCCTCGCGAGACCGCCACCCTCGCCGGCGGCTGCTTCTGGTGCCTCGAGGCCACCTTCGAGATGCTGAGGGGCGTCGACAAGAGCGTGAGCGGGTACACCGGTGGGCAGGTCGCCAACCCGAGCTACAAGGCCGTGTGCACGGGGCGCACCGGCCACGCGGAGGCCGTGCAACTCACCTACGACCCCGCCGTGATCGCCTTCTCGGATTTGCTCGATGTCTTCTTCACCATCCACGACCCGACGACGCTCAACCGGCAGGGCGGCGATGTCGGGACACAGTACCGCTCGGCCATTTTCTACCACACGCCGCAGCAGAAGGCCGAAGCCGAGGCGAAGATCCGGGAGCTTGAAGCGCGGCAGGTGTGGGGCGCAAGATTCACGACGCAGGTCGCAGCGCTATCCGACTTCTACCGGGCGGAGGTCTACCACCAAGGGTACTACCGCAACAACCCCTACGAGGGATACTGCCAGGCCGTGGTTGCGCCCAAGGTCGTCAAGATGCGCAAGCAGTGGGCGCACCGCCTGAAGGCCGGGGCCTGAGCGGCCCGAACGAGGGGGACCGGCGCCCTTCGAAGCGCCGGGAAGAGAGAGACCGCTTACGCTTCACGCGTCGAGGTACCGGTAGAACTCATACGGGCTCGGGCGCAGGCTCGTCTGCAGGTGCTCGTCCATCTTGAGTTCGACGTACTTTTCGATGAGGTCCGCGCCCATCACGGGGCTAAGGAAGTCGTGGTCGGCTTCGAGCGCCTCGAGCGACTCCTTGAGCGAACCGGGCAGCTCCTTCACGCCGAGCTCCTTTCGCTTGCTGTGGGTGAGCTTGTAGATGTCCTCGTCCACCGGGTCGCCGCAGTCCATCTTCTTCTTGACGCCGTCGAGGCCCGCCGCGAGCATCGCTGCGAACGCGAGGTACACATTCGCGCTCGGGTCCGGCGTGCGGTACTCGATGCGCGTGGCCGACTCGATCCCCTTGAAGTAGCGCGGGATGCGGATGTTCGCGCTGCGGTTGCGGCGCGACCACGCGATGAAGACGGGCGCCTCATAGCCCGGCACCAGGCGCCGGTACGAGTTCGTCGTCGGGTTGGTGATGGCGCAAAGCGCCCGCGCGTGGTGCATGAGCCCCCCGATGTAGTAGCGGCAGGTCTGCGAGATCTCCGCGTACTTGTCGTTCGGGTCGTACATCTTGTTCTTCCCCTTCGACCAGATCGACTGGTGGACGTGCATGCCCGACGCGTTGTCGCCGAAGATCGGCTTGGGCATGAAGGTGGCCATCTTCCCCATCTTGTGGGCCACCATCTTCATCACGAACTTGTAGGTGATCGCGTTGTCGGCCGAGGGCACGAGCGTGTTGTAGCGCATGTCGATCTCGCACTGCCCGGCGGTGGCCACCTCGTGGTGGTGCGCGTCGAGCGTGATGCCGAAGTCATCCTGCAGGATGTTGCAGGCCTCCGTGCGGTAGTCGTGGAGGGTGTCCTGCGGGGGCGCGGGGTAGTACCCTTCCTTGAAGCGGATGGGCGGGTTCTTGCCGTGGTCTGCGCCGTTTGACCAGGGCGATTCGGCCGAGACGATCTCGTATCCGCAGCCGGCCCAGGGGTTGCGCACCGCGTCGGCGGTGGGAAGCATCTTCACGGCATCGAACACGAAGAACTCGATCTCGGGGCCCCAGTAGGTCGTGTCGTAGCCCATCTTCTTGGCGTACTCCGCGGCCCTCTGCGCGATGTGGCGCGAGTCGCGTGTGAAGCGCTCGTGGCCGCCGCCTTCATGCACGTTGACGATGAGGCGCGCGATCTTGCGGCCCTCATGGCCTTCGCCGTTCCCGTTCGAGAAGTCCTGGCCGTTCAGGCCGCCGCCCCAGGGCAGGATGGCGTAGGTCATCGGGTCGGGGAACAGGAGCATGTCCGACTCATGGATTTCCTTGAAGCCCTTGATGGAAGAGCCGTCAAGCTTGCCGATGCCGTGCTTGAAGGAGTCCTCGTCGACCGACTTGCGCGGCACGGAAATGTGCTGGAGGGAGCCGAGCAGGTCGACGAACTGGAGGTCGACCCACTTGACTTTCTCCTTGTCGAGGGAATTCAAGACGTCTTTGGCGGTGTAGCTCTTGTTCTTCGATGGGTCCATATTGGTTCCTCCTGGGCTGTGTAGTTGCGGTGCGCGGTCACCGACGGGCGCTTAGAACATTGCGGACATATATAAGGCAAAGACTCGAAAATCCCTCACGACCGTTCGATATGAGACGGTAATATCGATTGATCGTCCAATATTTGACTGAGAATCGAAACATGCCGGGACGAGCGTCCCGCGCCCTTTGCGACGGCGAAGCGCGAATGTCAAGGCGAAACGGCGCGCCCGCGCGCGCTCCTCGACGCGAAGCGCCCATTCGCGCAGACGCGAATGTCAAGGCGCCTGCCCGACAATGATTAAAGCGGCGCAGGGCTTGCCCAAGCGCGCATGCAGTCCCGCTGGAACGAGCAGGAGGCTCAAGGCAAGAGTGACCTCGACCTGCTGATCTACGCGTCGCGGCTCATCGGCGCCGAGGAGTCGCTCGTCCTGTGGGGCGGCGGCAACACTTCAGTCAAGGTGAGGGGCCGCGACTTCCGCGGGCGCGAAGCCGATGTGATGTGGATCAAAGGGTCGGGCTCAGACCTCAAGACGATCGAGGCGAAGCACTTCGCGGGTGTTGTCCTTGACGACGTCCGCCCGCTCATCCAGCGCGAGAAGGAGATGGACGACGACGAGATGGTAGCCTACCTCGCCTACTGCCTCACCGACGCGAAGGCGCCGCGCCCCTCGATCGAGACGCTCCTGCACGGGTTCCTGGACGCGAAGTTCATCATCCACACGCATGCCGACTTGATCCAGGCGCTCACGAACAACGACCGCGGCGAGCAGGCCGTCCGCGAGGCCTTCGGCGACGACGCGGTGGTGGTACCCTACCAGCGACCGGGTTTCAAGTTGTCCCGCATGGTCCACGACGCTGTCGCCGGGAAGCCGAACGCGCGCTTCCTCATCCTGCGCAAGCACGGCCTCATCACATGGGGGCCGAACGCGCGCGAGGCCTACGACCGCACGGTTGAGGCCATCACCCGCGTCGAGGGCTACATCGGGGCGTCCGGCAAGGGGAAGGACCCCATCACGGAGCCTGCGTGCGAGCCGCTCTCGCCCGAGGAACGCGAAGGCGTTTATGTGGCGGTCGCGCCGGGGCTCCGCGGACTTTTGTCGAGGCCCAAGCGCGTGGTGCTGCGATTCGACGACAGCCAAGAGGTGCTCGACTTTGTGTGCTGCAAGGACGCGAAGCGCCTGTCCCAGGTCGGTCCCGCCACGCCCGACCACGTGCTTTCCACGCGCGTTTGGCCCGCGTTCATCAGCTGGAAGCCCGAGGAGGGCGCCGAGGTGCTCTCCGCGCGCCTGCAGGAAGGCGTCGACCTCTGGCTGGCGCGCGACGAGCTCTACTACAAGACGCACTCGGACGGCACGCTCGGGCGCCTCGACCCGTACCCGCGCGTGATCCTGATCCCCGGGCTCGGGATGGTGACCGCCGGTCCTGACGCGAGGCGCACCCGTGTCGTCTCCGACATCTACCGCCACACCATGCAGGTGATCCGAGCGGCCACGCGCATCGCGCCCTATGTTTCGCTCACTGAAGACGAGGCGTTCCACATCGACTACTGGCCGCTCGAGCTCTACAAGCTCACGCTTGCGCCCCCCGAGAAGGAGTTCTCGCGGCGGATCGTGCTGGTCACCGGCGGCGGCAGCGGCATCGGCCGCGTCACGGCCGCAAGATTCGCCGACGCGGGCGCGCACGTCGTAATCACGGACGTGGTGAAGGCGGCGGCCGACCAAGTCGCCGCCGAAATCGGCAAGAAGTACCCCGACCGCGCGCTCTCGATCGACCTCGACGTCACCTCCGAGGCTTCCGTGAAGGAAGCGTTCGACGTGGCGGTGTTCGCGCTGGGTGGCCTCGACGTGGTCTTCTCGAACGCCGGCATCGCAGTGGCCTCGCCGATCGAAACGATGAAGCTCGACGACTGGCAGAGGTCGCACGCAGTCAACACCACCGGCCACTTCCTCGTCGCCCAGCAGGCGATGCGCATCCTGCGAAGGCAAGGGCTCGGCGGGAGCATCGTGCTGAACGCGTCGAAGAACGTGACCGCTCCGGGCAAGGACTTCGGAGCCTATTCCGCAGCCAAGGCCGCGGCAGCCCAGCTCTGCCGGATCGTCGCCATCGAAGGCGCCGACGCCGGCGTGCGCGCGAATATGGTGAACCCGGACGCCGTGTTCCAGGGGACGGCGCTTTGGTCGTCCGAGATCAAGGAGAACCGCGCCAAGGCGCAGGGCATCGACACCGACAAAATCGAGGAGTTCTACAAGAACCGGAGTCTCCTCAAACTCCCCGTGCTGCCCGAGGACGTGGCCGAGGCCGTGATGTTCCTCGCTTCGGACCGCGCGGCGAAAACGACCGGGGCGATGCTGCCGGTCGACAGCGGCGTGGTGGGCGCGTTCCCGCGCTAGGCCGCCTTCGCGAAGCAAATTACAAATCGCGCACCCTCGTCCCCCCGACCGGAGGTGAGAGCGGTGGCCTCCGGCGACGTGGTGGTCGAACTCCTCGCGATCCTCTTCGCGATGTTCGTGGCCGCGCGCCTCCTTGGCCGCGCGGTGGAATCCGTCGGGCTGCCCGGCGTAATCGGCGAAATCATGGCCGGCGTGGCGCTTGGGCCCTCCGCGCTTTCGATCGTGAACCCGGCAAACCCGGACTATGGAATTGCGCTCGAGGGTCTCGCCGAGATTGGCATTGTCGTGCTCCTCTTCTCCGTCGGGCTCGAAACGCGCATCGGCGACCTCAAGAAAGTCGGCCGCGCCGCCACGCAGACCGCGGTGCTCGGCGTGGTCGTCCCTCTCGCGGCCGGAACCGCCCTGCTGCTTGCGCTCGCCTACGACTGGCACGCAGCGCTCTTTGTGGGCACCGCGATGGTCGCGACCTCGGTGGGCATCACGGCGCGCGTGCTTTCTGACATGGAGAAGACCCAGACGAAAGCGGCCAAGGTCATCCTCGGCGCGGCCGTCATCGACGACATCCTCGGGATGATTGTGCTCGCGATCGTGGGCGCCGTGGCGGGCGGCGGCTCGGCCGGGGTGGCCGACATCGCCCTCGTCGTCGCCGAGGCGCTGCTCTTCGTGGTGCTAAGCCTCACCTTCCTCCCGCGCCTCGTCGAGCGCCTGGCCGGCGAGCGCGAATTCTTCGAAGGCAAGAAACTCTACAACAGCCGGCTCGACCGGCTCCAGCCGGTGAAGACGCGCGAGTCGGCGCTCGTGCTTGCCATCGCCATGTGCCTCGGCCTTGCCGCGGCTTCGTCCTTCTTCCGGCTGGCGCCGATCATCGGCGCGTTCATCGCGGGCGTGGCGTTCGCCGACGTCGAGCGGCGCTACCAGCTGCACGACCAACTCGAACCCGTGCGCACCATGCTCGTGCCGTTCTTCTTCGTGCTGATGGGCGCAAAGGTTTCCCTCGGGGCATTCGGCGCAAACCCTTCGCTCATCATCCTCGCCGTGGGGCTCACCGCAGTGGCGGCAGTGACGAAGTACTACCCATGCCGGTTCGGTGCGCGTTCCCTCGGGCCCGGCTCGGCGCACGCGGTCGGCGTCGGGATGATCCCGCGCGGCGAGGTCGGGCTCATCGTCGCCGCGATCGCACTCAACCTCGCGATCATCGACCCGTCGCTCTTCTCCGTGGTGGTCTTCATGGCCCTCGGCACGAGCGTGGTGGCGCCGCCCCTGCTTCGGCGGGCGATGGGAGTGGGTACGCACGAGGGGATCGACCGGCGCGAAGAGGTCGCGGCGCCCCACGAGTGGAAGCCGCCGGAGTTGCTGGAAAAATAGGCGGTTTCGGCTCGCTGGGTTGAAGGATTAAATACCCCTTCGATGTAAACTCTACATATGAGTATGCAGACTGGTTGCGTGGTGTCGTCCAAGAACATCGCGATCCGTATGGACATAATCGAGAAGCTCGACCGGGCCAAGCGACCGGGCGAGAGTTACTCCGATGTGATTGAGCGCTACGTCGGAGACCGGACGTCGCTCCTCGAGGTGGTCAAGTACCTGAGGGAACACCCGATGAAAGGGAAAGACACGCTTACTCCTATCGTGCGCCAAATCCGCCGGGAGGCGAATGAATCGGCCCGCAGGAGGATGAAGCGCTTTGAAGAGATGCCTTGATTCGAGCTTCCTCTCCGACCTCGTCCGCGGTCGCGCGGGCGCCTCTGAGCAAGCCGAGCAATGGGTACTTGCCGGGGACGAACTCGTTTTGACTGCGGTGAATCGGTACGAGGTCGAACTTGGAATCAGCCTTGAAAAGCGCCAGGAAAGGCGACGCGAACTAAGGGAGAGGTGGACCAGACTGGTACAGTCGATGGAATCTCTCCTCTTCACACCAATCTCGGCCGACATTGCCTCCAGCCGGCAGGCGGAGCTGTACCGCCGCGGCTCGCCAGCGCCAGTCCTTGACCTTTTCATCGCGGCCATGGCCTACGCGAACGGCTGCGACGCCATCATGACTCGCGACACGGCCGATTTTTCTCGCATTGGGCTTGTCCCGCCCCTCGTCAAGTGAAGAGGCCCAAGCGCTTGCGCCTTCACTTCAGCGCCCGCTTCGCGGCCTTGACATCGCCGACCTCGAAGATGAGCTCGAAGCGGTCGCCGTCTCCGGCGGAGGCGAGGTACCCGCCTTCGATGTTGATTCCGGCCTTGGAAAGCCGCTCCGCGTGGGCCGCAAGTTCGCCCGGCGTGTTCGAAATCCGGATGGCGACCACCTCGAGGCGGCGGACCTTGTAGCCGGCCTCGACAAGCGCGCGCTCGGCGGCGTCGGGGTCGTCGACGAGGAAACGGACCTCATCGGTCTTGCCCGGCGCGACCGCCGCAAAGGCGCGGATGTTCACGTTCTCTCTGCCGATGGCGCCGGCGGCCTCGGCAAGGACCCCGGGCTTGTTGGGCAAGTTCACAATCAGTTCGAAGGGCAGGAGGGCCACCCCGGCTGCCTTTGGTGCGGGCGCGGATAACCCTTGCGCGCACTTTCTTCCAGGTGAAAGTTCGCCCTCACTTGGTGGCGTGCATGTAGAAGATGGGCCAAAGCACCTCGAATTGCCCTCCGTGGGTGAGGTGGGCAAGCGCTGCGCGGGCGTCCCGGACGAAGGCTTCGCGGGCAGCGGGGTTGAGCTCTTCGAGTTCGAGGCGCGCCACCGACCGCTGGAGGCGCGCATCCATGAACGATTCCACGTCGAACGAGTGGAGGGTGTGCGTGATCGTTTCGCTCTGCACCTCCGCAAAGCCAGCGTCCTTTAGCGCGCGCTCGAAGGCGGGGCGGCTGTTCAGCGGGTCGGCGGCGCGCGCCCATACCCCGAGGGCCTCGCGAAGGCGGCGCAAGCGCGTGCTCGGCGCGTGCGTCTTGTGCTTGGCGAACACGTCGTCGAGGATGCGCGCCGCGGCGACCTGGTCGATGTGCCAGTCCGACCACGAGAGCCGGCCCCCCGGCTTGAGGACGCGGCGGATCTCCGATAGCGCTTGGGGCATGCCGAGGAAGGGTATGCCGCAGTTCGAGACCACCACATCGAACCACTCGTCCGGGAAGTCGAGCGCGGTCGCGTCCATCTGGAGCACGCGCACGGCGGGGCCGGCCGAGGCGGCCGCGTGCTTGGCGCGCTCGGCCATCTGTTGCGAGCGGTCGATGCCCACCGCGCGCCCCTCCGGGTTGATCAACGGCACGCCAAGGAGCAGCGCGGTGCCGGTCCCGGTGCCGACGTCCAGCAGGCGCTCGCCGGGCTTTGGCGCCGCGCGCCGGACGACTTCAGCTGCAAACTCGCGGAACGTGGGGGCCCAGCGGGCCGCCCATACTTCGGAATCGGCGTCCCACAAGTCGGCAAGGACCGCGCGCGCTTCTTCGGTGTCCGTGGGATCGCCGGGCAGAAGAGGGGTAAGCGCCGCTTGAGGATTGCGGCCTTGGCCGCGGGGCGACACACGCCTACTTGCGCCCCACCGCAAGGACGGCCTCCGTCGGCATGAGGTACTTCCCGCCGCGCCGTTCGAGCCCGCGAAACTGGCGGAACACGTCGCGCTTGACATTGCGCGCATGTTCCTTCGGGTGGTCAGCGAGCGCGGGCCCGAGCGGCGTGGCGCCCGTAATCGCGCGCCAGTACTGTTGCGGTGAATCCGCGGTGAGGTCAACGACGACCCGCTTGTCCTTGACGGCCCGGAAGCCGGCCCCCTCGACCGCGCGCCTGAGTTCCTTCACGTTCCCAAATTCATAGGGCGTCGGGATGTATTCCGGCTGCGCCGTGTTCCGGATCATGGCGCCGATGAGGATGTCATTCAGCGCCGTGCGCCACGACAGCCCCCAGACCGCGATTCCGAGCCGCCCGCCCGGCTTGAGCACGCGCCTCATCTCGGCAAGAGCAGCCTCCGGGTCCGTGAATATCTGGAGCCCGAAGCGGCAGGTCACAACATCAAACGCGCCGCTTGCAAACGAGAGGTGCTCGGCGTCTTCCACCTGGAAGCGCACGCCGCGCGCGCCTCGCCGTCGCGCCTGCCGATTGGCAAGCTCGACCATCTTAGGCGAGAGGTCGCAGCCCACTGCCTCGACGCGCGGCCCCATGCGCTTTGCAAGCGTGATGGCAGGTTCGCCCGCGCCGCAAGCGATGTCGAGGAGGCGCCCGCGCCTTGGAGTTTTCAGCATCCGCAGGAGTTCGCGCCCATAGGGCTCGAGGTAGCGCGCCGCAAAGGGAATGTAGGCGGCGGCCGAAGCGTCCCAGGTCTCGCGCGTCCACGCCTTGTATTCCTTGGCGTCCCAGGCTTCATCGTGCTCGAGCCCGCGGCGCGCCATCGCCAACCGATGGAGTCCCGTGCCAAAAAGACATCCGTTGCGGCGGCCGCGTGGAGCGCAAGCGCCGGACTACAGGCTCGCCTGCCGCCCGCCCTTCTTCGGCGGCTTGAGGTCGCCGATCGTGAGCGGCTCGCCTTGCGTCTCGACCGCCGACCAATCGCCCGACTTGCGTTTGGCGATTTCGCCTTTGACCTTGAAGGCGGCAAGCTCGTCCTCTTCCGGGGCCCGGACGCAGGCGAGCAGCTCCTTCTCCGGGCGCCCCTCCGGGCTTAGCCACACTTCTGCAAGTTCGGGCGTGAGCACACCCACCATTCGGTCGTGGAAGTGCGAGAAGAATTGACTCGGCGGGCGCGTGCAGATCGCGAACCCGAGCTCCTCCTTGTTGTCGAGGTTCGGCCCGACGAGAGCTGGCGTCCACATGAGCTTGCCGTCGCTGCGCCCGATGAGGTAAGGCGTTTTTACCCCTCCCTCGACGATCCACTCCACCACATACGACAGGGGCGCGACCGCGTGGTGCTTGCCGAACATCGTTTTCCACAGGCGGCTCTCCGTGAGGTTCTCGGACCTCGCGTTGAAAGACATGAATCGCCTTGAGATGCCGAAACGCGCGACCTTGTAGTCGAGCCCCTTCTCGCCTTGGACAAGCACGAGCGAGCGGACCGAGGGGCGGATGAACGGCAGGCCCATCGGGAACTCGAGCCGCGCGCGCTGCAGCGCGTCGACCTGCTCCATGTCTTCCGCCCGAATCCCGACGAGGCCAGCCATCGCAGTGTGGGGTCATCGGGCCGCCCGGCTAGATAAGCGTGCGGGGCGGCAGACGCCGACGGAAGCCGCGTGTCCGGCCCCATTTTTTTGCAAGGGCGCGGAGCCACATGTCTGGCGTGTTGCAAGCCCTTATCTTCAGAGCGCCGCATGCGGACGCTTCGCCAAACCTCGGGGCTGGCAAGCCCCTGGTGGGGGGTCAGCGTTTTGAAGACCGCAAGAACGAGTGAGTGGAAAGAATCGGCGCTTGAAGCATCCGGACCGCGCGGGGCGAGCACACGCTCCGCACGCTCGCGCGGACGGCGCTCCCGCACGTTCATCCAACTCCTCACCGCCGCACTGATGGTCGGGAGCGTCCTCTTGCCGAGCGCGATGCCGGCGAGCGCGGTTGCCCCCGGCGGGCCCCCGCCGGATGCACCGGCGGGGACGATCAAGGCGGAATCCCTTGCGGCCAGCGGCGCAGTCAACATCGCGCTCGTCGCGCTTGTCGCCGCCGCTTTGATTCCCCCTACGGCCGAGGCGCGCCTCGTGTTGAACGAGGCGGCGGCGGTCGGGACATTGCGGACGCTCGCCAACGCGCAGAGCCTCTTCCGGGAGGGCGACAAGGACCACAACGGTGTGCTCGACTACGCGTCAAGCCTGACTGCGCTTGGCAACGCGAACCTCATTGACGACCCGTTGCCGAGCGGGGAAAAGCAGGGCTACGAGTTCGGCATCCTCCCCAGCGCAACTACGCCAAATTTCATGTTTGGGTGGGCCGCGACCGCTGTCCCGGCGGTGTGGGGGCACACGGGCAGCCGCTCTTTCTATATCGACGAGGCCGGGGTCATCCGCGGTGCCAGCAACTGCTCGATTGCCAACAGCACGAGCACGCCCATTGGGTCGGGCGCGCCGCCTGCGCCAGCCGGTGGAGGCGACTGCGGCGCGGGTGCGGCCGCCTTCGCGCGGGCCATGAGGGCCAACGAGTCCGCCGCGGTCGGCGCCATGCGCACGCTCGTCACGGCGCAGAGCCTCTTCCGGGAGGGCGACAAGGACAAGAACGGCGTGCTCGACTATGCGCAGTCCACGGTCACCTTGGGGACCTACAACCTCATCGATGACCAGTTGGCCTCGGGAGACAAGAACGGCTACCTCTTCACGATCATCCGCCACCCGGGGTACCCTGACTGGCAGTTCGGGTGGGCGGCCCGGGCCGTCCCCCGGGTGTGGGGCCAAACGGGCGACCTATCCTTCTACGTCGACGAGTCCGGCGTGATCCGTTTCAGCACGAATTGCACGCTGGCCACACAGGGGAGCCCGCCCGTCGGAGCCTTGCCGACGGATCCTTTCGGGGGCGCCTGCTCGTCGAGCCTCACGGAGGCGCACGCGATTAGCGTGGGGATGCTCTCCTCGCTTGACATTATTTCCAACGGCCAGGCGCTGCTGGGCGCCGGTGCCGCGCTTCGTAAGGGCGGGGATGCCCTTCTGAACGGGATCCTCATCGGGCTCGACATCGACGGGGACAAGGCGATCTCATTCCAGGACCTGCTGGAGAACCCGTCAGTCCTCGACCAGCGGTTCGCGAACATGATGGGGCAGGGCAGTCAGACGGTGGTCGTCGGCCAGGCGCTCGCGGCGGGACCGTTGGCCCTGTCGGTGGGCGCGCTGACGGGAAGCTCTGCGAGCGGGTCCCCGATCGGCTCGTTCTTCGATATCTTCACGGACTACTCGAACACCATGGCCCGGGCGCTGCAACTCGGTGTTGCGAATGAAATCGTGAATTTCATCGTGCCCTTCTCGAGCTTCATGCAGTCGGGCGCCAGCGACGCGCTTGCGCTCTTGGACGATGTGCCCGTCCTCGACCACTTCAAGTGCTACAAGGCGACCGGGCCCTCGGCGAACGGCGTCGCGTGGCTCCAGGACGAGTTCAGCGCGGCCGACCAGACCTCGACGAAAGCGAACGTGAAGAGCCCGCAGTTCTTTTGCAACCCGACAACCAAAGTCCTTCCCGACGGCACCGCCTCGAGCATCGGCAACGCGGATGGGCACTTGACGGGGTATACCGTCACGCCTGACAGCGACCGGGCGCCTTCGCGGACGGTCGCGGCGTACAACCAGTTCGGCGACCGCCAGGTGCTCACCGTCGGGGATGCGGACTACCTGTTCGTCCCCACGCAGAAGGCACTCGTCGACGGCGCCGCGCCCGCGACGGGCGCAGGGGCCCCCGCCGGGCTCGACCACTTCCAGTGCTACGACGTGCGCGGGGAGAAGCTCGCGGCGCAAACGGTCACGCTGCAGGACCAATTTGATGCGGCGGCGAACACCGGCGCGAATGTCACCGTGGGGAAGGCCGTGCTACTCTGCAACCCGACCCGCAAGATCCACGACGACCAGGCCGTGGGCATCGGCAACGCCGGCGGGCACCTCGTCTGCTACGAGATCAAGGCCGACGCGCCGAAGCACTCACTCGTGGTAAACAACCAGTTTGGCGACGGGCAGAAGCTGACCACCAGCGCGGCACAGATGCTCTGCGTGCCGTCGGTCGTGCGAGTGCCGCACGCCAACGGCGCGGTGCTCGCGCTCTTCGACGCGCTCTCCGCCGCAATCTCGGGGCTCCCGAAGGGGGCGCTCAGCAAGGGGCAGGCCGAGGACTTCCTTGGAAGGCTGGCGCGCGCCCGAGAGGACTACGCGATGGGCAAGGTGTGCGCAGCCGACACCGAGATGGACAGCTTCCTCAGCGAGGCGGCGGCGCTTCGCGCGGCCGCGATGGAACACGAGGGAGACTCCCACAACGATGACTCGAACACGAACAGCCGCGTCCCGCAGTCCACGGATGGAAGTAACGGCGCTGAGGGCAAGGACGGCGGGAAAGACGATGGCAATGGCGACGAAGACGGAAGCGACGGCGACCACGGCAACGGTGGTGGCGACGGCAAGGAGGGCGGCAGCGACGACGACGAAGGGAGCTCGCAGCAACCGGCCACCGTGGCGCTTGCCGAGGACTTGTTCAACCGCGCGTCGGCCATCCGCGACAGCTTCTCCGATTCGTTCTTCGACGTCTTCTTCGACATCTTTGTCGCGCCCTCGCACTGCTTCGACGCCTCGGTCGGCCCGCAGCCGCAGGTGCACATCACGCAGTCGGACAACACGACCTTCTCCGCCTCGGTGGCCTTTGGCGCGCCGAGCCTCATGACGGCGATGGGCGGCGGCGAGACCTGGACGCAGGTCGAACTGCCGGGGCTCCAGGCGCTCTCGGGGACGCCGGGGATCCCCGCAATCCCGTACTGGCGCGCGCTCTTGGCAGTTCCAAACGGGGCGCAAGCGGGATTCCTTTCGCCGCCGGAGCCCGCGATGCCCTCGGGGCAGGGGTTGCACGTGAATCTATACCCGTTCCAAATGGAGCCGGTCGACGCGGCAAACGACAACACGAGTGGCGCGACCACGGCCTTCACCGACCCGCCGTTCGTGAAAGACGCCACGGCCTACGCGGTGAACGCGTTCTTGCCGCCCGACCCCTGCAAGCTCACCCCGATGGGCCAGTACCGCGACCTGCAGATGGTCCAGGTCATCTGCGCCGTGGGGAAGTACAACCCGGTTTCCGACGAGCTGCGCCTGTACCGTTCCATTTCGTTCAAGGTCTCCTTTGCGGGCGGCAACGGGACGTTCATCACGAGCCGCACGCTCTCGCCCTTCGAGAGTTCGCCTTCGCTTGCCACCGACTCGGTGCTGAACCACGACGCGCTTTCCCGGTTTGTGCAGAAGGTCGACATCAGCAGCCTCGTGTGCCAGGGCGAGGAGCTCCTCATCCTCACCCACCCGGACTTCGCGTCGGCCGCCAACAACCTCTCGGTTTGGAAGGAGTCGAAGGGCATCAAGACCACCGTGATCGAAGTCGGGGCCGGGACGAGCTACACCACGGGCGCCAAGATCGACAGGCTGATCGAGAAACGCTACGACGAGTGCCTCGTGCGCCCCTCGTATGTGTTGCTCCTCGGCGACGCGGAGTTCGTGCCGCCGTCGGCCACGGACTGGAACAGCAGCCTGCCGGGCGGCGGCGGCGACCCGACCACGGGCAGCGACTGGGGCTACGCAGTTTACGTGCAGACCCTCTTCGATGCGTTCTTCCCCGACTTTGCAGTCGCGCGGATGCCCGTCAACACCGCAGGCCAGGCCGACACGGTCGTGAACAAGGTGATCGCCTACGAATCCAACCCGCCGTTCGTGGACTTCGGGTCGGGCGGGCCTTTCTACACGACCGCCGCGTTCCCGTCACACTTCCAGTGCTGCAAGATGAACACGGACGGCACGCCCCTTGGCGGCCAGCCCGGAACGGACCAGCGGGCATTTGTCGAAACGGCGGAGGCCGCGCGCAACACGCTCGTCGCCGCCGGCAAGAGCGTCGAGCGCATCTACACCGAGACGGTGGACGGAGGCGGGTACTGTACGGCAGCGGCCTGTCCGCCCGGCGCAGTGCAGTCGGCCTACAGCGGGTCCACGACGCCCAACCGCTACTTCAACGGGGCGGTCATGCCCGTGAATCTCAAATCGGGCAGCGGGTTTGCCTGGGACGGCAGCACGGCCGACATCGTTTCGGCGTTCAACGAGGGGCGCTTCCTCATCTTCCACCGCGACCACGGCGGGCCGGGCGGGTGGGGCAACCCGGGCTTTGGCACGGGGAACCTGGCGAGCCTCAACAACAGCGAGCTCTTGCCCTTCCTCTACAGCGTGAACTGCGCGAGCGGGTTCTGGGACCAGGAGACCGACAGCGGCTCGACCTCCGAGTCGTTCATGGAGCAGATGCTCACGAAAGCCGACGGCGGCATGGTTGGGGGACTCGGCGACAACCGCAACAGCCCGACCTGGGCGAACAACGCGCTCTCGCGCGGGTTCTTCGACGCGACCTGGCCGAACTTGGCGCCGGAGTTCGGGGGCTCGACCTCCTACCGGCGGCTCGGCGACATCCTGAACCACGGCAAGATGTACATGCTCACCCAGCTCGGGGTTACCCAAACCGCGGGCAGCGTCGACCTTGACTCGGCGCTCTCCGAACTCCTCATGTGGCACGCGTTTGGCGACCCGACGCTCGAGATGTGGACCGCGAACCCGCACACGCTCAGCCTATCGACCGTGTTCGGGCTGGCGGTGCACGGCAGCGACCTCAACATCAGCTATGACGTGAACGGGGCGCAGATCACGGTATTCCGCGTGACGGAGAATGGGACGGTCGCCTACGGGCGAGGGGTCGTCATCGACCACAACTTGACGATCGTGCCCTTCGTCGCGCAAGACACGGCGCCAAGCGCCGAGGACCTCCTCTTTTCGGCGAGCTTGCCGAACGCAGTCAGCGTCGCCCTCACGCAAGCGTCCTCAGACGGGTCGGGCAACATCGGCGCGCCTGCGGCGCCGGCGGGCTGGGTCAACGCCGATGCAACCGGAGCCGTTCAGGGTGAGGCGGTCATGCCGGCCACGACGGTCGCTGCCTCCTCGTCGGCGCCGTCGGCGGCCGCGCCGCCGACCGAGCAGGTCGGAGCCTCGGCCGCGAGCACGGTCGAGGCCTCAACCCCGGGGCCAATCTGGCAAGTCATCGACGATGCGAAGCCTGTCGCGACGCCGCCTGCAACGCCGGTGTTTGCGCCGACGCACTCGGAGTCGCACGACTTCGCCCCGAGCGCGGCACCGCCGGCGCAAACGGTGGCGGTGGGCGGCGATGTGGCGGGCGCCGCGGCAATCGCCGCGGGCGTTGCTACGGCGGGCGTTGTCGCGATCGCGGGGGTGCTTGCCTTCCACTTTACGAAACGGCCGCCGGCCCGCGGCTCAGGGAAGAAGTCGCGGTGAGGTCCTCCAACCGCGCCGGACCCGCACGCGGAGAGCCCTTGAACCGCAGCCCCCGCGGCCGGTCGAACCTCCCGTGCCAGCCTTGATCATTACAAAAAGTACCCAAACGGCTAGGGGAGGGCGGACCAATGTCTACCGGTGCGAGCACGCGCGAGGGGGAATCAAGCTGGACGCACGCAAGACCGCCGGAATCTTCGGCCTAGCAGTCGGCTTGACCCTTATCGCGGTCTGGACCATCCAGCTCGCCCGCGACGCTGTCCCCGAGGTGCAGACGGAGGGACCGCACCTGCTGTTTGTGCTCGGCGCCGAACTCCTTACAGCGGAGCTGCTGGTCGTGGCGGGCGTCGGATTGCTGGGCCGCCAGCCCTGGGCTGACCGCGCATCCCTCTTTGCGACCGGTATGCTCTGCTACAGCATCCTCAACCACACCGGCGCGTGGGTGCAAGCAGGCGCCTATGGCTAAGCGGCCATGGCAACCTCCCTTGGCATGGCGAGCCTCCTCCTGCTGTCGCTCTCGCTCCAGGAGGGGCCGAACCGCAAAGCGCCCTCACCAGCGGACGACCTCGAAGCACCCGCGGCTGCCTAGCCCCCTCGAGACCCGGCGGCGCCTCAGTCCTTCTTTTCAAATAGCGGGTTCTCGCCGCCCTTCGTGCCGGCCTCGTGGAGGGGGTTCTCCTTCGCTGAGGCCATCTTCGAACGCGACCGCGTCATGGAGAGCATAGCCATGGCAACACCAACGAGGCCGACAACGACCCCCAAGATCCCGATCATGAGCGCCAGACCTGCGCTCGACTGCGCGGCGTCCACCGACGCGCGGTTCATGGTTTGGTCCTCGTTGGAATTCGCTAGGTCGCGCTGCAGGGCGGTAACGTTCGCCTGAGAAGCCGCGAGGTCTGCGGTCGCGCGGTTCATCTTGTCGATGGTGAGGTTCAGCTGCAGCGAGGTGAAGTCGAGCCGCGCCTCGGCCGCCGCAAGCTCGGCCCGGGTGGCGTTCACTTGCGCTGCGCTCGCGTTGTCCTGCCCGACCAGCGCGGCCGTTTGGTTGAGCTGAGCGGCGAGCTGCGCGCTTAGCGCGTTGATTTCGGCCGACTGTGCCTGGAGGGTCGCCACCTGCGCGTTGACCGTGGCAAGCAGGCCGTCGATGAGCCTCTGCGTCTCGGCCGTGGGGTCGCGGACGACAACATTCAGGGTGACGGCCGCCGAAAACCCGAGCGGGTGGCTTGCCACAACCGCGATCGTGTTATTCCCCGCTACAATCGGGACGGAGACGTTGAAACTCCCGTCGAGCCGCAGGTTCGCCGGCAAGCCGTTGACGCGGACGGAGACGCCGCGCTCGGTCTGCCCGACCACCTCGATGGTGGAAAGCGAGGTGACCGTCCCGTCGGCGGGGGCAAGAACGGAAAGCCCGGGGTTAGCCACCCGGTAGGGGATCCCCGAAATCGTGAAGGTCGCGCCGGGCGTGCCGTTGAAGAGGTCCGACACATCGAGGGCGACGAGGGCCACCCCGTCGGCCGCCACGACCGAGTATTCACCAAAGGCGCCGGCGTCCCACTGCGGGTCGTCCATGACCGTCGTGATGTTCGACCAACCGAAACCGGGCACGTAACCGCGGGAGAGGACCGCGTGGTTCCCCCACGTGCGGTCCTCCGTCCAGCCGAGCGTGACGTTCCCCGCGCCCCACCCGATGGGGTTGGGCAGCGCGGCGCTGAGGCTCGCGTTGTCGAGGACGGATGCGCTTTGCCAACCGGACGCCGCGTCGAAGCGGGCGCCCCAGATATGGGTCAAGCTGCCGTTGTATTGCGACCAGAGGCACCACGTGGTCCCTTGCCATGCGAGGGTGCATGGGATGCTGTTGGTCACCACGCTGCCTGCGTCCGAGCCGTCGACGCGCACCGCCGGGCCCCAGCCGGCCAATCGCGACCATGCGTTCGACCACAGCTGCACCGCGCCCGACACGGTGCTCCAGAGCACCACGGCCGTGCCGGGCCCCGTCGACACCAGATTCCGGAGGGTGGGCTCGTGCCCGGAAGTGTCGGCGCCCGAGGGCGACTGCCAGCCCGCCGAGGTGTCGAAGAGGGCCGACCAGAGATGCGACGCGGGCGGCCCCGTTTGGTTCCAGACGGCGAGCGCCTTGCCCGCTGCGAGGTACCGCAAGTTGATCGTAGTCGCGTTGTAGGCGGGGTCGCTCATGAGGTGGCGCGCACTCCAGGCGCCCCCGGGCCCCCGTTCGCTTGCATAGACGCCCGTCGCCGTCCCGTTGGATTGCGTCCACAGGGAGGTGAAGTTGCCAAGGCCGTCGGAGGCGATGAGGGGACCACGCACCACGTTGCCGAGGTCCTCGTTCTCGAGCAGCGCGGCTTCTTGCCAGCCGAGTGCAGGTGAATAGGAGCGCTGCCACGCGGAGAGGTAGGGCCCGCTCGACTGTTGCCAAACAACGGCAAGGCTCCCGTCCTGCTCGATGTCGCCGCGAGGGCAGCCGTTGACGCGGCCTGCCGTGTCGTTGGAGAGCGTCTGGGGGCCGGCCCAGAGGGACCCCGGCGTGTAGGTGCGCAGCCGCAGCGAGGCGTTGGCCGAAGGGCCGTAGCCGTAGAATAAGAAGATGCGCCCGTCCTGGAACGCCACGGGGTTGGTGCAGCCAATTTGCCCCTGCGGCGCCGACTCCAGGACGGACGGCGGGCCCCAGACCCCGGTGGCGCCGGGTTGGAACCGCTCGTACATCGTGTCCGTGCCGTTCGAACTCTCGTAGTAGATCATCCGGAAACTGTCGTTGGCCTCCGGAAGGATTGCGAGGGTGATCGAATAGTCGATGCCGGGGGTGTTTGCCTGCACCGGGACTTGCCAATTCGAATACGGAGGCGCCGGCGCGGCGGCCGCGGGGGGCGCGGCCGCCGCGAGCAAAACGGGGGCGATCAGCATCAGGGCGAGGGCGCGCGCGAAGTTCTTCGTCATTTGGGTTCACCGATACCTTTGGCGGACGGGCGGTGCAGAATCGTAGGTGGACGTTTACAAATCTGCGCCTTTGGCGCACGGCGGGGCGGTGCGCGCTCCTTTTCTGTCCGCGCGCCCCTTCGCGGAGCGTGGGCGGTCACGGCGACGCGGTCGAGGCACCCATGCCTGCGCAGGTCATGCGCGTCTCGAATGTCGAACTGTTCTTCGAGCTCGTCTTCGTGTTCGCCATCACGCAGTTGACGCTGCTTGTTGAAGTCGCCCACGCGCCGCTCGACTTCATGCGGACGCTGCTCGTCCTCATCCTGATCTGGTGGATGTACGCCGGCTACGTGTGGCTCACGAATGTGGCAGGCGCAAACGAGCGCATGCGGATTGTACTGATCGCCGCGATGGGCGGGTTCCTCGTGATTGGTGCGGCAGTGCCGCGGGTGTACGGGGCGGACGGCCTCGCATTTGGGCTGGCTTACCTCTACGTGGTCGTGCTGCACCTGGCGGCCTTCCGCATGCAGGGCGGAAAGGCCGTCTCGAAGGCGGTGCTGGCGCTTGCCCCCTTCAACCTCGGCGCCGCGTTCCTCGTGATCGCGGCGGGGCTCGTCGAGGGCGACTTGAAGTCGCTCCTCTTTGCGGCCGCCGTTTCGCCGTTCATCTTGGCCACGCTCTTCCGGCGCGAGCGCGGCTTCCCGATGAACCCGGGGCACTTCGTCGACCGCCACGCCGGCGTGATGATCATTGCGCTCGGCGAGACCGTCGCCGGGATCGGAGCCGGGACCTCCGGCCACCCGCTCGATGCGCCCACGGTTGCGGCGATCGCGCTCTCGCTGGTTTGCATAGCTGCGGTCTGGTGGTTCTACTTCAGCCGCGACCACGAACGCGCCGAGAAGGCGCTCCACGACGCGACGGCCGATTCGCGGGCGAAGATGGCGGTGCGCGCGTACTGGTACCCGTTCATCGGGATGCTGTTCGGCGTCGTGCTGATCGCCACGGGCGTCCAGCACATGGTCGCGCACGCCGACGACCCCGCCGGCGACGCGGCATGGCTGATCGCTGGGGGCTTCGCACTGTACCTCGTCGGGAGCGCGCTTTTCCGGTGGCTCGTGGGAATTCGGAAGGTGGCCTCGCGCGTGGGCGCGGCCGCAGCGGCGATTGTGTTGGGGGGAGCGGCCTCGGGGATCCCGGCGCTCGTTTGGCTAACGGGGGCGGCGGGGCTCGCTCTTATCATGATAGTGGCGGAGGAGCGGAGCGAGCCCTCGCGCCCGCCGGACCTCGCCTGACGGGTCGATGCCAACGTGACCCCGGCGGGCCTCATTCG
>JBGQKI010000013.1:0-69270 GCA_041499475.1 Thermoplasmata archaeon | reverse complement strand
CGTTCGAGGAGTGGACGAGTTGGCCCACGTAGTAATACCATGGCTCGTAGCCGCTGTCGCCCCCACCGCCCTGGGGTGGTGGGTCAGCTCGGGCGGTGGGGGGGTAATAGACGAGGATCGCGAGGGAGGCGAGGAGCAGGATGGAGACCGCGCCGACGGCGAAGAGGCGTTGGGGTTTCAGTACGACTTCAGACTGGAGGAACGCGCCCGAGGCGTGAAGCGAACGCCTGAGGGTTGAGTGCCCGTTGCCGCTCGAAAGGTCGTCCAGGCCAGTTCCACCCGGGGCCCTTTTTGAACCGTACATCCGGTACACCTCCGTTGTATGACGCCTGCGGGTGATGCCCACGCGCCCTCATGGCAGGAACGGGTGGGATTCAGAACCGCCAAGTGTTACTACATCGCGACCATGAATATGAGACGTCGACCAAGACGTCGATTGAGACGAGGGCGAAGGCTCCCGCATCTCGAAGCAAGATTCTGGCATGGATTCCGGCTTTTGCCGAAGGGAATCTCGTTCTTGTCGTCCGGGATTTTGGCCTCTTCGACCTAAACGAGCATGGGGGCCTTCTCTGATCCTCCTTCTCCACGATTACGCGGCCGCGATCGTTGGTCGGCCCGCACGTGAGAGGGGCCCAAAACTCGCCGCCGGGGATCGTCCTCGCCCCCAAAAATGGCCGTCTACACCTTTCGCCGCTTTGCCAGTACCAAGGCTACGAGGGCGACCGCCGCAGCGGCGCCCCCCAGTCCTACATAGATGATCGGGGAGCCGCTCCCATTCCCGTTCTCAGCGGGTCGCGGCGCCGCCACCGCCCCGCTCGTGGCCGCCGTTCCGAGGTTGTCGGAATTGTCGATGGCCGTCACTGTAACCGTGTAAGAAACGCCAAACTCGCCCCGCCAGGAGACGCGGGTCTCGTTGGTCAGGGTTCGGTTGACGATGGGCGTGCTCCCGGTGGCCGCCATAACCAATACCTGGTACCCGCGGACTCCGGAAACAGAATCCGCCGCCGGAGCCCAACTCGCTTCGAACTCGGGAACTGTTGGGTCGACGATGGAGACCGTGACGACACCAACAGGTGGACCCGATAGATCACCTGTGAAGTTAATCATCGCTCGCGGCCCCACATTTCCCGCCGCATCAACCCCGCTCACCGCGACGAGATAGCGAATTCCATCCGTCACATTGACGACAACTGAAGGGTTCTTGACCAGCGTCACCGAAGAGGGGTTTCCACCCGCTGTTACTCGGACTTCAAATCCCGAGAGGCCGGTGCTTATCCCAAGGGGACCGTCTGGTGGCGAACTCCACCGAATCGTTACCTGTTGCGCGTTCACGAACGGACTTACGAGTTCCAAAACCGGCGGTCCCGGCGGCTCCATGTCTACCGCGAGGGGCGGAGCTGACGCGAGAACTCCGGAGTTTCCCACCCGGTCGAAGGCCTGAACTGAGAAGTAGAAGACCCCGCTTCCCGGCACCGCGAAACTGGCCGAAGGAGAGGTTGTATTTTGAGAGGCGACGTTGCTTGCCCCAGGAGTGGATCCAAGCCTCGCCACGTAATGGTCAAGACCAGACCCGTTGTCCACGCCCGGATTCCATGACCACGCGGCCGTCGCATTTCGCGTCGGGGTCGCGGGCTCGTCGACGATTTCCACGTTCGTGGGCCCCGAAAGGTCGACACGGAGACCCCCCGTGGTCCGGGCGGGCCCCGAATTTCCTGCGCGATCCACAGCACTAACCGTTAGGAAATAGGTCACTCCGTCGCTCGTTGGCGAGTACGAGAACTGGCCCACGGGCACTGTGCCTGCGAAGACGTCCGATGAACCTCCGATTGACCCCAGCTGCACATCGTAATGGTCGATGCCCGACCCGGATTCGATGGGGGGGGACCAGGTCCAACTTAGCGTGGTGTTCGCCGTGAACTTGGTAATACCCCCGGGCACTTGGACCGGTCCTGGAGCGAGCGTGTCTATCAGGGTGGGGGACGAGGAAAAGGCGATCGGCCCTGGCAGACCGACGACATCAACGGCATGCACTCGTGCGTAGACCGTCGCGCCTTCTGGGAGACTCAGGGCAGTGTACGCGGGTGTCCAGGCAATGTACCCACCCCCAAGGTCGGTGCCGTTGGGGCTTGTCCCCAAGTCTACAATGTAATGGTCGACGCCGAGGCCAACGTCCAATGCTGCAGTCCACACCCATGAAGCGCTCGAGGAATTCGAGTAGGGGAATCCAGAAGGCCCGCCCGGAGCGCCCGGTGGGAACGTGTCGCGCCTTAGGGTCACCATCGACGAGCCCGTCCCGCCCACTGTGTCTGTGGCCCTGACGGTGATGACGTTTGCCCCGCCCACCAGCGGGGCCACGAAGGACCAGTTCGAAATCCCGCTGGCTCGGTTCCACGTAATGCCATTTGAGGACCACTCTAGGCGAACGATGGCCGAATACTCGAGGCGGAACGCGGAAAGAGATGCGCTGAAGAGTCCACCGACGGATGTGAAGTTCGCGAGGAACTGAACGAACCGGCCAAGGCGAGCAATCGGCAAGGAACCCCATCCATCGACAAGCTGCCAGGCTGTGAAAGATATGTTGTCGAGCGATGCGCGGAACGAAACATTAAGGATCGTCGCGGGCAAGGAAATGCCGCTCCACGAAACGTTCGTGAGATTCATCGCGAAGCCAAGGTCGACCGCCGGGGATCTATACCAGCCTGGATAAGTGATGTTTAGATTACCCACAACGGTGAATCTTAGCGCAACATCGTCGATGCCGCAGCGGGAATTGGCTGACCCTATCGCATCCGCCGCAAACCCCAGGGCAAAACCCCGAAACCCAAGGGAAACGCTGCTGGCATCGTAGGAGAATGCGGTTTGGCTCGCGCCACGTGCACCAGCCAGGATTTGCGTGGGACTAGAATAAGGGCCGACGAACGCGCTCAAAGACGCGTTTGCTTCGCACTGGTAATGGAACGCCACTGTGACATTGCGGATGGAAGTGGCCGTACCCCAACTTCCCCATGCGGACGTATTGGCGACTCCCGTGTGCACGAGTGCCGGCGGCGAGGCCGATACCCCTGTAACGTTCGCGTCGGACCAACTCGCGTCGAGGAGCCCCCAAACCGACCAGGCGCCTCCCCCCGTGCTATCGTTGAAGCTGTCGAAGAACGAGTCGTTTGCGGTGGCCGCCCGCGGGAAATTGGCGACGAAACCGAAACTGTCGATGGCGCAGGCTGTCCACCAGTCGTCAAGGTAGTTGATGGGAGTTGACCAGAAGCGCACGTGAATTGCGGAGCTCCCTGCGAACCGAGTCGCCACGTCGTAGTAAAGCGCGGTCTCCCCGAGAGCGCCGACCTGATTAAGGATGAGGTCCTCGCCGGCGTTCTTGCCGTCGACGGAAACCCCGGCACTCAACGCGGCATTGGACTCGCAATAATAATAGAATGACAGGTTGGCGGAGATGATCGGGCCGGGAAGGATCACGTCCCAGTAGATCTTGTCGCCGTGGTTCCCCGCGTGACGCAGCCATGGTGGATTGCTACTGGCGGAGTCCTGTGCGACGCTCCACAGGGTGCCCCCCAGCGGCCACATCCAGTGATCGTCAATCTGAACCTGACCGGAGAGACCTGAGAAGTCCTGGAAATAGGAGTAGGTTTCGGTATTCGGAAATGTCTGTTTGACGTTCGAACCATTCACGGTCGTGTTCCAGGTCGTGCCCGCTTGCAAAGCGGCGCCGCCCGAAATGACGAGACCGTCGGGAGAAGGATCGGTTGCCGTGCCCGCAATCGCGGCGGTGTCCGAACCGAACCAAGTGTCGTTTTGTGGCGCTGTGACATTGACAGTAACGGCGCTTGCGGGCGCTCCTATGCTGAAAATGGCGGCCGCGATGGCTGCGACCAAGGCGCATCCGAGGACAAGTGTTGTCGATCCCTTCCTGCTCCTCCGGTCCTTATTGTTGCTTCTTTCCAACATTCTTCTCTTCCTCCATTCCAAAAGCGGGTTCCACCGTTTCCCAAACCTCAGCGATCTACGCGTCCTTCTGCCGCCCTCGTTTCCGCACCCAAAGAACCATCGCCAGCCCCGCAACGGTCACGGCGCCCGCGATCGCCAGCAAAAGGCTGGGAGTTCCCATTGTGGGCGATATGGGGCCCGGCTGGCCACCATCCGCGGGCGCGCCGCCCGCTGCGATTGTGAAAGTCGTGGATGCGAAGTTGTCGCTCTCGTTGGATTCAAAAACCGTCCCGTAGAGACGGGAGCCGCCAGCGATGTCTGTCGGGTCAACCACGGCTCGGAGCGTGTGGTTGCCGGCGCTCGCGTTGAAGGTAAATTCCATCGTGGCCGAACCAGCTGGGGGGATCGCGTCAATCGGTTTGGCCTCAACCAACGTGCCGTCAAGAAGGAGTCGCACCGACGACGGAACCGACCCGCCGTCGCCATCGTTATGCACCGAAATCGAGGCGGTAAGCATCAGCCCGGGACCGGCCACACCCGTGAAATTCCCTGATAGGGCCGCCAAGAGATTCGGGAGCGCAATGTGGATCGATCCGTTGAACCATAGGTCGGGGCCGTTGGAGCTCCTAATTCGTATCGAAAAGGAGACATCTCGATCGACGGGTTGCCGGGGTACAGTCAAGTTCACGCGTAGCCGGCCGTCATTGAACGCCCCCAGCGTGAGAGAGCCCGAATCATACGAACTCGCTGTCGAGTTCGCACCAGATTCCAACGACGCCGTCCAGACCCAGACCTGGGAGCCAGAATTGGCGACGCTCAGTCCAAAGGTGTCAGGTGTGTTGCCAAGCGAACGAACGGAGGCGAGGACGCTGACCGTGCTGCTGGGCTCGCCGGGATTGCCCGTCACCGTGAAATTCGCCTCCAGCCCGTACGTTTTGCTTACACGAACGGTGAAGGTCGCGCCAAATGGTGCCGTGGTCCCCGCTCGTAACGTGACGTTTACGGTGTACGAACCCGCGAGTGCCTGGTTTGGCGCGCGAATCGTGACCACACCCTGAGCCGCTCCAAACGCACTGATTGCGGCCCTGGGGACCCCTTGATCCAAAAAGGCGATATCCACGACCCACGCGGAAGGTCGATCGGACGTCGAACCAGTCAGCGGTTCATCGATGTTTCCGTCGTTCGTTATGGCCGCCACGAAGGATGCGGTTCCATTACGGTCGGCATCTTGGGAGGATCCGCCCAGGAACCAAGTCACCCGTTCGAACACATTGACTGTGAGCGCAAGCGTGGCAAGGCCCGTCGAGTTCGAGCCCTCGCAGGACGAGCTGAGGTCGACGAGAATGACAGTGCCCCCCGTCACCTGGGCCGGGGCTAGGAAACGGATGACTGCGCTCCCGCTTGCGTTTCCCGGGAGCGCCATGGTTGCCGGCGCGCCCTGCGTAATCCACCCCACCGGAAGAGTGGTGGCCACGGCAACGGCACAGGCCATCGGAATACCAGCATTACCGCGGTTAGTCAAGTTCCAATAGGTATCCACGCCGCCCCCCGAATCGACGGAGTACGATCTGTTTGGCGGGGCGAGGGTTGGCTCCGAAATGAGGGCGGCACTGACGCAGAACCCGGCGGTCGCGAGCGAGAAGGCGTCGTGGACGTTCTGGACGCGCAGCCTCGAACAGAATGCGTCCGTCGAACTCGCATTTTCAGGAGCGAAAACGGTGATGTTGACAAGCATCGAAGAACCCGGATTCCCAGCGAAGGCGGTGGGCAACAGGCTGGCGCTCCAACCCGGGGGAGGCTGGGAGGCAAGCGCGAGGGTTGCATTGGTCTCCGTGAGGTTGCCCACATTCGAAACGGTGAACGAGAGCGCTCCGCTCGACCCCGGCCATTGGGTAACATTCTGCTGGACGGGACTAACCGAGAAAAGGTGCCCCGGAACCACGGTGAGGTTGAAGACGAGCGTTACGTTCGCCTCTGCACGGCGGGCGTCCAACAGGGTCACGCTCACGAACGCCCCATAGCCCGGAGGGTTCGTGACGGGCGCACTGATCTCTAGGAGGACGTCAACAGAGGAAAATGGCGTAAGCCGGAACGAGGACACCGACGCGTTTCCGGCAGCATAGGTGAGATTCGCGGACCAGTTCGCCGGGCCGCGGAAATTCGAAAACCTTGTACTCGCGAGCAGGTCGGCCGAGTCCGGCACCAGTCCTGTGGCCCGGACGCTAATGGCAAGCTCCTCTCCGCGGTACATCGTGAGATTCTGCGCTGGCGAGGAAAGGGAGAACCCCGACCAATTGATGGATACGCTCGCGCCCCTGATACTACGTACAGGATTGAAGCTGAGATCCAGGTACCAGTCAGTCCAGACAACCCAAAGGAGCCCGTCAGATCGCAGGGCCATGCGCGCGCTGTCACTCTCCGTGGAATCTGCACTGAGATTGATTCGTGCAACCGAAGGCGAGAGGGAGGCCGAGGAGTAGCCGCCTACCCGCACGTCGTAGTGGCTTCTATTCTCTGAGTCCGACCAAGTCACCACCAGTTGTCCGTCGCCGGTAACAACGGGACGAGGCAAGAGCGCCCTCGCGGCACCAGCCTCGATGGTTACGTTGATTGCAAGAACCGCACCTTTAGGTGAGACCTTCCCAACGTACGCGGCGTTTCCGGACGCCCACGTGACGTATGCATTTCCGGTGCCGTCGAGCGACACCGACGCAGGCTTCGATGAGTTCCCCAATGAAACGGGCCCCCAGACCCTCGACCCGTTGATGTCCATCCCCAAGAGCCGGGACCCCTGCGAATCAACGTACCAAGAAACAACGTAGGAATCTCGCCCCGCATCAAAAGCCACGGATGGATACTCGTTCCAATTCGTATCGCTAACAAGGACTTTGTCGAGAATGAGCGGGGCCCCGTCGCGGGCGAACTTGCTCTGCGCGATTGTTGGGTACGCGCCCGAAACGTTTAGGTACACAATGTTGATAGAATCGTTTTCGCCAATCGCGACGGAAGGATAGAGGAAATTGATGTTTGGAGCGCCTGCCGCCGGCGAGTCAGGGACGAGGATTGAGCCATTGAGGGCTCTCACCTGGAAACGAAGCGAATAGGTGGAAATCGTGGAGTACACGAAAATGATTTCATCGTGGCTATTTATCGCGGCCCAATCCTCGACGGACGTCGAGTTGTCGGGATATAGGTTCACGCCCGATACCACCGCAAAAGGCGCGCTGCGCGCCTGGCCAGACGAGGCATCAAAGGTTCCGAACGAAAGCGTCGAGCCGTTCACGTACGCCACGACCAGGGTTCCGTTCGAATCGAACATCACTATCGGTCCCCAGTTAGCCCCTCCCGTCTGAAATAGGCCCGCAGGCGCGCTGCCAATGAAAAAACGCGCAGGCGGGGTGGCCTGGCTGTAGTTGTTGTTCGCGAGTGTTGCTATCGGAGTCCCAACGGCGCCTGAAGGTTCCGCTCCACTGATGTGGGAAGCAGACGTCAAGGCGCCGAGAAGGAAGACAACCATCAGAGCTCTTGCTCTCGCCCACGCCAGCGTCGAGGGATTGAACGCCATAGCCCACGGCCACCTTTTGTCAAATGAGTGCCGGTTTGCAGCCGAATCTCCGAAGGGTCGGCATCCGGGCCCGCGAGCCTCCGCGGCGTTGCCGATCAAGGGCAGAGATGGGGCATTTCTGCGGCGTCGCGTTTGAATCGATCGAGGAGATCTGGAAGGCAAGCAGATCAACGCTCCCGATCCACATATGAATAGTGTGATGACCCGCCCAAGGGTATCGACCGAGCGCTTCGCTAGGGACGGTAAATAGTTGGCGCCCAGTTGGCCAAAAATCGCGCCAGCCCGAACGCCCTTTGCCTAGATCTCTCGCCAGCCAATTATGGTCGAATCAACGTAAATCTTTCACCCTTGGAGCTCGGGCTGCTTCATTTCTTTGGGTGATTTCCGGCTTAGCAAGCGGCCGAACGCTTCAGCGAGCAGCGGCGATCCTGAAGCACTTGAGGAGCAAAATTGAGGTAAAGGTCCCGCGCGGGAGGTTGCGCATCGGGGAGTAGCACGACCCCATGGATTGTGTGGCGTATCGATGCTGCTTCGCTAATGAGGAACTCCAGTTCCTCCCTCGAGAACGCCACGCGACGGGCGAGTTATTGACTGATTGAATGTTCCGGCGCCGCGGCGCGAAACGAGAAAGCCCGGCAAAACTCATATCCAATCGCCTGCCCCTTTCCGCTGGCGTGAGCACCGGCGAATCCGCGTCGCTTGAACAGAATCAGACGACCGGCCCTCCACCCGGCCCTCCTCTGCCGCTCCCGTTCCCAAGCATGCCGCCGCCTCCATTTTTCCCCTACGCGCCGTTCGTGTCGTTTGCGCCGCCCCGATTCCGGACGCTAGAGGGACTTGGACTGATCAAGGCGGCTGTGATCATCGCTGTGGCCGCCGACGCGGTGGGCATCACGATCGGCGGGGCAGCCTTTTCGCTGCTGAGCACAGGCGTTCAAGCCGACGACGAACTGGCGAACGTGCTGCTTGGCCTCCCTGCAAATCTCGTGGCCCTCTTGACCTTGGTCGCCGCAGCGGTGGGCCTCGTGGGGTTCCAGAAAGTCCGGGCCGGCCGCCACGAGTTCGGACCCGACCACGCAAACTCCACCGAAGCCGCGAAACGGTTCCTTGCGAAGGCAATGGTGGCTTGGGCGATCATGATTTCGTCTCTGATTGCTGGTGAATTCCTGATTGTGTTCGCCGTCGTTTCAGCCATCGCGACGGGGGACGTCAACGTCGCTGCATACTCCAACGCAATGGCAGTCATCATTTTCATTTCAAGTGCGTGCCAGGTCGCCGCCACTTGGCTCTGCGGTCGAGCCCTCCAACGTCTTGTTGCGGGACTGCTTCCGAGACCTACCACGCGGGTCACCCGCCTTTTCTTCATGACGGCTGTCGTGGGGTCGAGCGCCTCTGCGTTCTTGGGCGCCGCTCTCAGCATTTGGACCCCCTATGGGCCGGCCGCCCCCCCGCAAAGTGTTTTCGCTTCGGGTGTGGCCGACGCCCTTTCTCTTCTGTGCGGTGGAATCGGGCTCCTGTCCCTTCTTTTTTATTTCGCAGTCCTGAAGGGCGCTCAAGCAGGATGCGGGGCAATGATAGCGAGCCGCTCCTTCGATCCAAATGCTGGCTCCGGGACCGGAGTTCACGCCATGATCGCGGGTTCCGAAGGTGAAAGGAAACCATAGTTTGCCTCTATGATGGGCCCTCAAGCAGCGGGAGATCCCTGCGGTCGCTTTGGCGGGGTTCCGCTCATCTTGATGCGTCGTGGCCTTGAGGCCGGCACGAGGGCCCGTACGCTACACGAATTCTTGTGGCGAATCCAAGGTTGCTCCGCTTACCTTAAGACCCGTACAGGCCGCGACGGCGGGCCGGCCGGCGTCACGAACGAATCAAGGCCGATGCAGATGCCGGTTCGTTTGGCGCCTGTCCTCATGTATGACCGTAGTGCGCTCGGCAGGAGTCTTCGCAAGAAGTGGGCACCCACACCAGCTCGAAAAAGGGGAAGTGACCCGTAAGGTGCACGTTGAAGTGGCCAACATCGGAGGCCGCCACCGTGGCGCCATATGTTGTTGCCAGGTACTCCGCGAGTGGGTGGTCGTGCGCGTGCACCACAATGTCGAAGACCTCGTGGGCAGCGCCTATGGCACTTGCCGCCACCGACGAGAGATGGCAATTCCTGACCGCTTGACAGCCCCAGAGACAATGCGCGTATAGTGCTTCGCCAGTGGCCTGCTCGTAATGCAGATCGTCCAACGCGGCCTGCGCCGCGCACTGGATGCGAATCGCGCCAATCTGCCCAGCGATGTGCCCGATCGCCGTAATGAGCTGTTCCAGCACGGTCGGGGGCGGCGGCGGGGGTGGGGGTGGCGGCGGGGGCGGCGGCGGAGAGGGGTGGCCGCATTCGCCCCCATCGCACCCGCAGGCCCCGCAGTTTCTCATGCCAGACACGTCGATACGGTCAGTGGGGTTGTCCGCCACATAGGCGAACAGGTTGGGCCCATCGACCATGCCCGCCGGATCTTTGCTAAGGAAGCGGCCACCGGTTGGATCGTAAAATCGGGCCCGGTAGTCGTACTCGCCGCCGACCGTGTCGAGTTCGCGTCCGGTAAACCGGTAGGGATTAACCGCTCCCTCGGTGGTCTCGCGCGCGGCGCCGAACGCCTTGTACCGGTATTTCGCGTTCTCGATCTGGTTCGTCGTCATCAACCGCGTCACGGAGCCAAGCGCGTCAAAGGTGTAGTGATACGTCGTCCCGCTCCCGACGAGAATCCTCGCAAGCGGCTGGTCGATCCCGGGCCCGGGCACATATCGGACCGTCATCACTCCGCCCGAGTCGTATTCGGCGATAAGGTCGTCGAAACCACCGGTTCCCTTGAAGTCGTATCCGTACCAGGTCTTCGGGGCCAAGCCCTGGCGCCACGAGATGCGTTGCCCGTCTGTCGTGTATTCGTAGGACACGAACGTCGTGTTAGGAAGCGTCTCCTTCGTGAGACGGTTCTCCGCGTCCCACTCGTACTGAGTCCAGGGCGGGATGGCGCTCTGCTGGATTAAGTTCCCGTTGTTGTCGTAAGAATACGAGGTGGTACCCCGCGTGGTCATCCGGTTGTCTGCGTCGTACGAGTAGTCGATCTGTGGCGCGGTTCCCGGCTTCTCGGACAGCCGGTTGCCCATGCCGTCGTAGGTGTACGTGGTCTTTGTCGTGGGGTTATTCGTGTCGTCCTGGTCGGTCAGCAGGCGGTACGCTTTGTCGTAGGTGTAAGCGGTCTGCTGGTTGCGGTTGTCGGTGAACCCGAGGCGGTTGCCCATCTTGTCGTAGGTGTACACGGCCGAATCGATGGGAGCGTGGAAGGAGGTATTGGTATAGTACGACGTGACCCAGTTCGCCGCGTTGTAATTGAATTCTGTCGTCATTCCCGAGGGGTACGTAATTCGTGTGAGCCTCGAGCCGGCGTCGTAGTCGAACGCCCAGGTCGAGGTGGTGTCGAACGTCTCGGAGGTCGGGCGGTTGAGGGCGTCGTAGGTGTAATTGAGCCATTTGCCGTCTGGATACTTCATGGTGAGGCGGTTGCCGACGGCGTCGTAGCTGTAGTTCACGGTCTTCTGGAACGTTATGTAATTGAAAGTGATGCTCACGGGGCGCCCAAGCGCATCGAACGTGTCGTTGCGCCAGAACAAGTAGCCCGTGGCGTTGTAACGGTTGCCCTCCGCATCGTACCGGAAGAAGAGCTGCACATTGTTCGGGTAATCGACCTGGATGAGCCGGCTGTTCTCGTCGTAGGTGTAATTGGTGAACTGACCCTTGGCGTCCTGCCGGCTTACGATTTTCCCCTCCGCGTCGTAGGTGTAGTTTGTTGTGTAGCCGAGCGGGGATTGCTCTTGGAGAAGGCGATTCAACGCATCGTAGGTGTGGTTCGTGACGCGCTGATCGGCGTCAGTGAGGTTAACAGCGTTGCCGACCGCGTCGTAAGTCATGTTGGTTGTGTTTCCAAGGGCGTCGATCGACTGGGCCGCCCGGTCAAGCAAGTCGAAGGAGGCGTTTGTAAAGTTCCCTCCTTGGTCCTGAGCAGCGCTCAGCCTCGAATCATTGTTGTAGCTCCAATTCGTCTGATCGCCGAGTGGGTCGGTCGTGTTCGCCGGCCGATTGAGGGCGTCGAAGCTCCTGGTGGTCGAGAAGCCGTTGTAGTCCGTAACATTCGCGATGTTGCCATTTTCGTCGTAACTGACGTTGGTCGAATTTCCGTAGGGGTCGGTGGTCCGAATCATCCGGCCGAGGGCGTCGAAGGTGTAGTCCCATCGGTAGCCCCGTGCATTTGTCACGTTGACTCGGTTGTTGTCCGCGTCATAGCCGTAGAGCGTACTGTCGCCCAACGGATCCGTTACGTTGACGGTTCGGTGCTTAGCATCGTGAGTGTAATTCCACGTGTACCCCCGCCGGTCCGTCCGATTGTGCAGCGTTCCCACGGCGTTGTAGAAGAAGTTCGTTTGGTTGCCGCCTGGGTCCGTTACGCTGGTCGCTCGGTTCCACTCGTCGTACGTGTTCGTGGTTTGGTGGCCAAGGCGGTCGGTCGACGCGACAAGGTTTCCGACGAGGTCGTAGTCGTAACTCGTGATGTGACCGAGAGCGTCCGTGAGGTTCGCGATTCTGCCGTTCGTGATGTTCCAGGAGGCGTTTGTGTAGCGGCCTAGTGCGTCGCGGACGCTCACGCGGTCTCCTCGTCGGTTGTAAGCGTACAAGGTGGAGTTGAGGACAGGGTCTGTCGCGTTCACTACCCTGTCGAGGGCGTCGTATGTGTGGTTCCAAATGTGCCCGAGGGCCGTTGTAAGGTTGATGATGCGGCCGACCGCGTCGCGGCCGTACGAGGTCACATTGCCCGTAGCGTCGGTTGTGTTGACCACATAGCCGTGGGTGTCGTATGAGGAGTTTGTGATGTTGCCGCGGAAGTCGCGGAAGTAGATCTCGAAACCGAAGGCGTCGTAGTGGCGCTCCGAGAAATTCCCGTAGGGATCGGTCGTGGTGTTTAGGTTCCCGTGCCCGTCGTAGGTGTACTCCCACTTGTCGCCGCGGTAGTCCGTACTGTTGTTCGCCAATGATATGTAGGTCGTCCCGTCGTCGATATTGGTCCAGTTCCAGTGTTTGATCTTCGATAGCGGATCCGTGAGATTGAGAAGGTTGCGTCGAGCGTCCCATGTGAGCTGCCAGCTATTCATGTCGACGTCGTTGTAGGAGAGGAGGTCGTTACTTGCGTCCCAGGTCATGGTGACCGTGACCGAAGCCTCCGAGAAGCCGTCCCCACCGCCGCAACCGCCCACACCGCCGCCGCAGCCGCAGGAACTCGTTGACCCGACAAGTTGGAAGGCGCCGCACGCGCCGCACTGAGGCCCCGAGATGAGAAGGGGGTTGCCAGCGGCGGTGTGGTTGATGTGCGTAACGTAGCTGCGCGCGTTCGTGACGTTCGTCCAGGTGCCGTCGTAAGCGAAGGAGTACATGGTGAACTTGTAGAGGTCGTTGCCGTTGGAGAGGTCGATGGCGGAGGCGTTCACCGTTGATACGCGGGAGCTGCCGTCGTAGGCGAACTGGAGGCGCTTGCCGATGGGGTCGGTCCAGTTGTGGAGCTTGTGGTCGCCGTGGTAGGTGTAGTTTACGAAATTTCCAAGCGCGTCAGCGGAAGACTTGAGGTCGCCTGAAGCCTCGTAGGCGAAAGTGACGTTGCGCCCAGTTGGATAGGTAATGTTCGCGATCCGCCCGTCGCCATTGTAGTTGAGTGTGAGATTAAGTCCAGAATCGTCCGAGACGTTGAGAAGGCGCGGGGGGTTATCGTTTGACCAAGCGAGAGCGGCGTGGTTGCCGTTCTTGTCGGTGATGTTGGCGAGGTTGTTGTTCGAGTCGAAGAACCAGACCGAGCTGTCCTTGTGCTTGAGCTGGAATAGGCTGCTGACCTTCACGAGTTTCGCGGAGATGCCTGCGGGAGCGAGGTAGTCGGAGCCGGACTTGGTGAAGACGAATGCGCCGTCGGTCTGGTCGTACCAGGTTACATCGCCGCCGTTAGCCTCGGAGAGGCGGGTATGGTAGTTGGAGGTCCAGCCGTAGCCGAGCGGGCCGTCGTTGGAGGCGCGCTGGGCATTGTAAGAGCGAATGAATTCGAGTTCGGGGCCCCGAGCATCGACTGATGCGTCCCTCTGAAGGATGACGAGGTTGCCGTTAGAGGATTGGACCATCTGTCCCACGTAGTAGTACCAGGGTTCGTAGCCATAGTTGCCCCCGCCGCCCGGGGGTGGTGGGTCGGCGCGGGCGGTGGGGGGGAAATAGACGAGGATGGCGAAGGATGAGAGAAGGAGTAGCCCTACTGCGGAAACCGCAAACGTTCGCAATGGGCGTTCCGCCACCTCGCTGGCCAGATGCACGGTTGCAGCTCGCAGGCGAGCGACATTCCATGGGCGCGAATTCTGCGGCGGCGCTCGCCATGTTGGCAGGTTCAATCGATTCGACTCAGACTCCATCATACTAAATCACGTCCCGTTTGACATGGGCCTCGCGAGCTTGTCCATGAAACTCGGAATTCACTCGGAGATCCAAGCGACCTCTAGAATTCCAAGGCTAAGTCTCCCGTGAGGGCCCTTCGGTTTCGGCGTTGCACGAATCAATCGACCCGAGTCACGCTTAGCCCGTCTTTTTGATCGACGAACAGCGAACCGCTACCGTGCCGAAGATAAACGGGATCGGGCGGAAATAGGGCGGCGGGAGCAAAACCCGGCCAGGGCGGCGCACGAAAAAACTTGAGAATCTCGGCGTGTCACCGAAACTCGCGGCTTCCCTCCACCGCGGCCTCATCGTCGGGCGAAGGGCACGCGGTGCTAGATTGCAAGACCCACATGTCAAGGAAACCAGCGACTGTTAAGCGAAGGAGTCCGCGCTTTTGTGTACACTTCGCCCGGCATCCTCTCAAGTGGCGGCACATTGTCGTGTTGCCAAGGCTATCAGTCTCGGACATCAGCGAGGGCGGCGCGGCGACGACTTCAGACAGACCCTCCCTCTAGGCGACCTGAGGTTCGAACCGTGAATCGGTCCCGCGTTCATGCAATTCCCGACGGATGGACAAGACGCCCCTCGCCCATCGTTGCGCCGTCTCTCTTCAAGCGTGCTTTCTCTGGAAGTGAGTCCGGCATCACCCAGGGGTAGGGCTCGATCGATTTACGTCAAAATGACGTAAATTGAGTTGGCCCCTGAGACCCCATTACGCTCGCACCAAGAAGGCACCCGGCTCAAGACACCGGAACCGAAAATGGGCCGACGAGGAAGGAGCGCACGACATCTACGTCGAAACGACTAATATTCGGGGGCCCGTCCTGCCCTTCATGGGCTTCGCACTTTGCTCTCCGAACCTGTCATGGTCAATTGCTACGTCTGCCGGGGTTCAATCGCTCGATGGATCATTCGCGGAACGAACCCTCCCCGTGGAACACCGCAACTGGGGGACCTATCTCATTCAGAAGTCTCAGTATCCCGGCGGCTTGATTCTAATTCCGGTTGGCTCGGACCCGACGGGGGCTCCTGCAGTTCTGCCAGTCTCGGTAACGGACGCAAACGAATTGAATTCAACACTTGAAGTCGCCACTCTTTTGGATTTTCATAACGGCGGCGGGATAATCTTTGTTTGACGAGGTCCGCCCAGTCCTCGAACGCGGCCATTCCCCTTTCGTTGCCCAATTGCTCGAATAGGTCGCGCGCCTCCTTGAGTTCCCCCACAGCCAACAGGCGGTCGCCCTTGACGGCGAACATCAAAGCTCGGTTTGAACGAACCCAAGCCAAGGTCAAGCGAGCGCCGCTCGTCAAAGCCGCTTCCAACGCCTCCCCCGACCTTGCGGTGCCAGCGTCCTGGTCGGCCAAGAATTCTGCCATCGCTAAGTTCGAGAGAACCTTGGCTTCCTTTACAGCGTTTCGAGCTTGGCGGGCGATCTCCAGCCCCTTGTTGAACTCTTTCAGGGCGTCGGGGATGTGGTCCTCTCTCGCCAACAGTATGCCTATCCCCACGTGGGCGTCGACCACCATTGAAAGGTCCCCGGCCTTCTTCGCCTCTTTTCTCAATTGATGCCACGTCTTTGCAGAGGCGTTTACGTCGCCGCAATATTCCAGGGAGGCGGCCTTGAGTTGAAGGAATTTGAAGTACGCAATCGGGGGCTGAAAACCCGCCGCGCCTCCCAATCCCTCTTCGATTCTTTTCAAGGCCGTCCATGGATCGCCGCTGATAAAGCTAAGCAGGGCTGCCCCCAACTTCGCCTCTACTGGTCGCCGGCAGGCCTTTGCCGTCGCAATCAGAGCCAAGATCTCCTCGCGGTCAGCCTCCCGTTCCGCGTGGAGGAGGAGTTGACAGAGGAGTAATCCGGCCCGATCCGATTCACGATCCTTTTCGGTCGTTTGGAGCTCCGCCTTCAGCGAACTCTTGCTTCCAGTCACGATGAATGAGATTGAGGTCAGGGCCGTCATGGCTTCGTTTCCCTCACGGGTGAGCGCGAAATAGCGTACCTTCTTGCCGCCGAGCGGCCGCACTCCCGCAACGAGACCGAGGCCTTCCAGCGATCGCACGGCCGCGTACCAGGTCTTGAGGCCGATCCTCATTTCATGGATCGCCTTCGTGGGAGAGATCTTGGGGTTCCGAGCGAGATAGCAAAGAACGGGAATCGTTTCGCGTGTCTCTAGAAGCAACTTGAGGTTCGCCGCAATGTCCATTTTCTCCCTCTCTGGGTAACTACCTCAAAGGCCGGATTTGAAGGCATTGCGGGAACGGGCGCAAAGGAGGCAGGGGTGATATCTTCGATGCACGGCCCCAACCCTATCGAGGTGACGACCGGGCACAACGTTTGCAATTAGCGAGAGTGCATAATCGAACCTTCGCACTCATGTACCCCCCGTCTTGTGGGAGTCTTGGACGGTACCAGTGGGCGACGAGGCCATTTACTGCCCCCATTGCGGAGCCAATTGCCATTCAACGGTGCAACTATCGGATCACAAATGGAAGGCACACCGCCTCCTCGAGCGAGACTGCAGAACACCTGCGGAGGAACACGGCCCCCTCGAGGTAGTAATCTTTGATGGAGTGATACAGATTGCCGTCAAGGGCGGCCCGCCTCGCTCGACGAGCGTGCCCGAATATGGATGGAACGCGACGAACGCGCCGGAGTTCGGCCACACGAGGTCTCGCCTGAATGGCTCATGCTCCAGATCCCGAGCTCTGGCATTCCGTTCCGAAACCGACCACGGTAGAATCCCTTCGGGCAGCAGCAAGTGGGAATCCTATTGCAGTCCGAATGCAGGCGGGTTGAGAACTGCCTGACTGTGGTTCAGTGGCATCGCGACGGTCCACCCCTGTTCGAGGTACCTCGGCACATCATCGAGTCCAACCACCTTTTGCCTCGAGCCGTTTGATGATCCGGCCCCCATCTTCTTTCGAACCAGCTCCTGGAACGATTTGGGATCGAGGTCCTCGAAACTCACCTTTGCCAGTTCCTCTTCGGTGTATCCGAGGCCGATCAGCATTACTTTGGCGACATTGGCTTGGGTGTCCGCCTGATGCCGCGTAGGCGTTGTGGAAAGGAAGGGCTCGCACCGGCTGTACGCCTCCCGCATGTCTTCGACCATCTCTTTCGGCAGCCGCCCCTTGTTCGTGGTGTACTGAGCCTCTATGCTCCCCTTATGCCCCATCCAGAACACGCGGTAGTCGTGAGCAAGCCGGCCCTTGCTTTCGCCTAAGAGGAGTTGAGTGTCGAAGAAGGCCCTCAGGACATAGGGGCGCCATTGGAAACCTGAGCCCCTAATCGCCTTGCGGATGCCGTCCCCGATGTTTAGCGCGCGGATGAACTGCTTCTCAGCCTTGGCTGGCGAAACAAGGTCCGTGTCCGGGCCGAGGACTTCACCGGCCCGAAGACGGCCCTCCAGGTACTCCTTGAGATACCGGCACCCCTCCTCTCCCAGGAACGTGAGGTACCGGTGATCGACTTTAGAAAGCTCGGGTCGAACGACTACGAGGGTTGGAATTTTTTCGAACTTAACCTCTTGGCCGTTGATCTGTAGCTCCGGGAGGTCACGGATCCTCAGGCCATCATCGCCCTCGTAGTTCCCGATAACTTCGAGGCGGACGCCGGTGTGGGCTACGAACGCGCACGAGACGCGATCGCGTGGTGAGGCCACGAGGAAGATCCGCCGCAATTCGTCTTGCGTGGGCACACGCTCGTCCTGGAGAGTTGGGGTCGCCTGAGCATCCTTGATTTTGATGTTCCGTTTGAGCTTCTTGCTGTTGTGATCGAGCCACGAAACGGCAGCTTTCTTGACGACCGCCGCGTATGAGCCGGCCTTGCCCTCCTTCTGCATCCTCGTGATGTGGTCCGAAAGCAGGTCGTCCCGCTCTTTCGACCTCATTTTCGCAAAGGCGGCCGGCGTCAGGTTATGCTCCTCAAGGAAGTGACCCAGCACCCGCAGGTAATTGTCCGCCGTCGCCTGCGCGCCCCGGGCGACGTTCTCGTTCCATCGGCGGACGTCCCGGTCCTCGAGCAGTCTCTTGTGTCGGCCTCGTTCGCGTTTCTCCACAATGTGCCGACTAATCGCCCCGGTATTTGATGGTTTTGAACCGTGATAGGGATGCTCCCGTCGGGATTTGAACCCGAGTCCCCAGCTCGAGAGGCTGGGATGATTGGCCGCTACACTACGGGAGCGCCCTCGCGGCGCCAGAGGGATTGCGGCGAACCCGGCGGCCGGTTAAAGCACTTTCGGGCGCGGCCGCTTTGGCCAACGCTTCGGGCCCTGCGCGCAGCGTCCGCCCGCCCCTTACTTCCCGCCCGACTCCAACGCCTTCGCCGCCTGCACGCCCTTCGGCAGCTGCATGTTCCGCCGCACCGCCTTCATCCACTGCACATACAGCCCTTCGGCCGGAGGCGCCTTGCGCCGCCGCTTCACCCAGATCGTCCCCAGCGCCGGGAAGAGGAACATCGCCATGATCATGTTCAGCACGAGCAGGATCACAATCATGTAGACAAATTGCTGGATCGAAGCGATGTTCATCGCAAGCATCCCGCAGAACCCCGCCACCATCGTGCTCGTCGCCTCCACGAACGACACCCCCGCCTTCTCCACCGCGTTCGTGATCGACTTCTGCGTGTAGCCCTCGAGCCGCATCCGCTGCGTGATGTTCACCGCAAAGTCCACCCCCGTGCCGATGGCGATCGACCCAATCATGACCGTCACCGTCGAGAGCGGGATGTTGAGGATCACTAATATCAGCGGCTCCAGGGTCGACACCACGCTCACCGGCACCATCGTCAGCAGCGCCACGCGCAGGTCCCCGAACACGAGCCATATGTGCACGAAGGTCAAGAACAGCGCGACCATGAGCGAGATGATCTGGCCCGAAATGATGAGGTCGTTCACCGCGAGCGTCACCGTCTGGATGCCCGCCATGTGCACGATCTGCGCGTTCGAACGGTCCTTCGCCGAGCCGTCGATGTAGCTGTTGATGCCCGTCACAATCTCGCGCGTCTTGTCGATCGAGAGGAACGGCATCAGCAGGTACACCACCCCCGAGTTGAACCCGGGGTCCACGAGCATCGAGCGCAGTTCGATCGGCGTCGACGCGTAAAACAGGGAGAGCGTCGTCTCTTGGTTCGTCCCCGAGAGCGCGTGCAGCAAGTCCCACAAGGACGAGTTCGCAGGCAAATTCACCGTGAACCCGCCGACCGTCACCTGGTCCGGCGATTTCGCTAACTTGAGGATCGTGATGATGGATATCGTCTGGACCGCCTCGAAATGGCCGATGTCCGTCTGCGCTTTGTCGAGGTCGTCAAGTGTCGGGACTTTGTTGAAATTCCCTTTGGCGAGCACGATGCCCATCTGGCCGCCCCCCATCGTGTTCGAGTAGTCGCGCATCGCCTCCACCGACGGGGTCCCCGCCGGCGTCATCGTGAGGTAGTCGACATCGAAGGAGATCTTGCCCGAAAACAGCACCCCCAGCGAGGCTCCAACGAACATCAACGCGACGAAGATGATGATGCCCTTGCGCCGGACCGGGATCGCCGAGACCCTCTTCCAGTCCTTGAACTGGACCCTTTTCTCGTACTTCATCAGCACGAGCAGCGACGGGATCAGCGCATAGGTGAAAATGTAGGTGAACGTGATCCCCACCGTGAGCGCCAGCCCGAGCGTCCAGATCGGCGGCAGCGTGCCGATCATCAGCGCGAAAAAGCCGATCCCCGTGGCCACCGCCGACAGGAAAATCGCGGGGTTGATCCGCACCACCGCGTGCGCCACCCGCTCCTCGCGCGATTCGCCCACCTCTTCCACGAAGCGGTTCACGATGTAGAGCCCGTAAGATACGCCGATCGCGAGCAGCATCGGCGCGGCAAGCACCACTTGCGGAGCTAACACCACCACGCTCGGGGCCGCGACATGGGCCGCCCCGACCACGCCATAGGCGATCCCGGATGCGAGCATCACCGGCATCAGCGTGAGCACGAGGATGCGCCAGTTGCGGTGCCAGTAGTACAGCACGCCGACCAGCCCAAGGATGATGAACGGCAGGGCGTGCACCAGCTCCTTCGACACCCCCTGCTGCAGGTCGCGGAACACGATCACCGGGCCCGTGAGGCGCACGATCAGGTTCCCCCCGTTCTGCTCGTTGATCGCCTTGGCAAGCCCCTCTGCCCGCTTGATCACCTGGTCCTGCTGGCCAAGGTCCTTCGACAGGCCGAAAAGGACGACGAGCCGGTTGTACACCGTGCCGTTTCGGTCCGCCCGGTCGGTGAGCAGCGCCGCTTTCTGGTCGGGGTCGATCGAGTTGATCACGCCGTCGATCGTGTTCTGGTCCGAGGGCAGCGTGTACGAGGCGTTCGGGATGAAGCTCTGCGGCGGCCACCCGTAGCGGTCGTGCAGCGCCTGCAGGAACTTCGGGCCGATCACCTGCGTCGTCTTCACAATCGCCGAGGCCGACAGCGTCCAGTTCACGCCGTCCAGCGCCCCGATGTCGTCGAGCCGCCAGTCGACCCCCGTTAGCTCGCCGTCGGCGCCCACCGCCTGCACGTCGCCTTCGAAGTCGGAGACTTGTTTCAGCCACGTGTACGAAGTGACGTTGCCCCCCGGCACATAGAGGTCGAAGACCGCGATCAGCGGGTCGGTCGAGTAATTCAGCCTGATTTGCTTCATGATGATCGTCGCCGGGTCGTCCTGCGGCAGGAACACCTCCAGGTCGGCCCGCAAGCCGCTCTTGATCCCGAGCTGCGGCGCCCCGAAGATGAACACCGCCGGCGCCGTGAGCAGCAGCGACACCACGAGGCAGAGCACCACCACCAGCTTCGGGTGGCGCACAATCCGCTCGACCGGCGACTTGCGCCCCTCCATCAAGGCGAGGTCAATGAGGTACAGGCGCCCCCTGCGGTCGATCTTCTGCAGCCGCTTCCCGGCCTTGCCCGCCCCGCGGCCCACCACGCGCGCGCGCGCCCACGCGAACCGCCCCGCACGCTTGGCCTCTTGCGTCGCCAAAACCGGCTTCGTCGGGTCGAACGTGCGGTTCAGCGCCGAGTCGACCGCCGTGTCTAACCGGTCGAGGATGCCGCGGATGCCGGAGGGGCCGCCCGAAGGTTTGGAAGACGCGCCTTCCGCCATCGAGGCGAGCATCTCGGGGGCGCCAATAAAATAGGTTCCTCAGACGTTAGGCGCGTGGCGCGTCCGCTGGCAGGCCCCACAACGTTGAAATGGGGCCAGCGGTTAGCGCGCGCCGTCACACAGTGGCCGGGGTGGGGTAGCTTGGTTATCCTAGGGGGCTGTGGATCCCTTGACCCGGGTTCAAATCCCGGTCCCGGCCCTTCTGTCTCGGCCAAGCGCACCCAATCCTCCGAGCACTGCCATCCAGGGAGTCGGTAGCGTGGCGACCGTCGTGCTGTTCGCGTTCAAAGATGGCGCGCGACCCGAACTCGTGGGGCCCCTCGAGAAGGCCGGCCACCGCGTCGTGGTCACCGAGCCCAAAGACCCCGACTTCCGCCTCGCGCTGCGCGCGCTGCCCCAAGTCGATGCCGTTGTGGTCGACCTCTCCAAGGGCGCGCCGAGCGGCCGGGAGGCCGCGTCGTGGGTCTCCCAACAGCGCCGCTACCGCAACGTCCCAGTCCTTCTCACCGGCGTGCCCGACGGCGACGAGGAAGTCACCCGCCAAAAAGTGCCGTTCGGCAAGCGCGTGAGCGCCGCGCTCATCGACAAGGCCGTCGCGCGCGCCACGATGAAGGGCGGCGGCAAGGGCGCCCCCCACGACCCCGCCGCCGGCGACCTCTGACCCACGCTGCCTTCCAGCGTGATTTCAAGGTGCGCAAGCCATTAAGTACACCCAGGCCCTCGCAAACAAAGCCCCTACAAAGGGGCAAGCAAAAGTTGAGACCAGGAAGCGAGACAAATGCCCGACGAGCGCCCAGTACAATATGTGAAAATAAAGGACTTGAACCCCGAATCGAAGAATGTGAACACCACGGTGAAAGTCATTTCCGCCGGAGAAGAGCGGAACATCGCGTCGAAGTTTGGCGGCGAGCGCCGCCTCAAGGAATTCACCGTGGGAGATGACAGCGGCACCGTTGTCATGACCCTCTGGGAAGACCAGGTGAACCTCGCCAACGAGGGCGACACGCTCTCGATCGAGAACGGCTACATCTCGCTGGTGCGGGGCAACATGCGCCTCAACATCGGCAAGTACGGCAAGTTCCAGAAGGCCAAGGACCCGATCCAGACGGTCAACACCGAGAACAACATGTCCGCGAAGGAGTACCCGACGCCTGAGCGCCGGGGCCGCGCGGGCACCGGCTTCACCCGCTACAGCGGGATGTCGGACTACTACCCCCGCACCGGGGGCGGTGGCGGAGACCGCGGTGGTAGCGGCACGGGCGGCGGCAGCGGCGGCGGCGGCGGTGGCGGTGGCTACCGTGGCGGCGGAGACCGCGGCGGCGGCGGCAGCGGCGGCGGAGACCGCGGCAACAGCGACCAGCGGAAAGAGCGCCGGCGATACTGAAAGCCGACCGACCCAATCATGATCCTTCCCCCCGCTGAACGCGGGGGCCAATCTTTTATCAATCAGCCCGAGCGCTCGAACCACCGTGGCGCGCGACACCAAGCCCGGCCGCCCGCGGGTCGAAGTCCCGCAGGCCGCTTCTGTGACGGCTCCCCGCGTGACGCCAATCTCGTCGGACCTGCCCGTGATTTCGGCGGCCGACCTTGAGAAGTTCGGGTACTGCCCGCTCTCGTGGTGGCTTGCCGTCGAGGACACCCCGAAGCGGATGCCCATCCCCGAGGACGCAGCCAAGAAGCTCGCCGAAGGCAAGGCCGCCCACGAAAAGGAAGGGGAGGACCTCAAGGCCATCCGCACCGCCGAACAGGTCATCACGGAAAGCGAGATGTACATCTGGCGCTTCGCGGCGGTGGCCACGGGCATCGCGATCTTCGGGTTCATCCTCACCGCGTTGGGGCTCGAGGGCTGGCCCCTCGCGCTCATCCCGATGGCGATCTCGCTCGTGTGGCTGTTCACGGCCGCGCTGCTCTTCCAGCTCGCGCTGCGCTACTTCGCGCGCACGCGTGCAAGGCGCGAGGCCATGAAGGCGACGGAAGGGGCCGTCGTTTACGTCGGCGAGGGCAAGACGATTGACGAGGACCCCGCGCTCTTCTCGCACCGCCTTGGCCTTGTCGGGGCGCCCGACTCGATCGTCGAGCGCGAGGGGCTCTTCATCCCCGTGGAACTGAAGACCGGGCGCGCGCCCAAGGGACCCTTCTTCTCGCACGTCCTGCAGGTGATCGCCTACTGCGCGCTCGTCGAGGAAAAGTACGGGAAGGCGCCCCCCTTTGGGGTCGTGAAGTACGGGCCGACCGCCGAGTTCGAGGTCGAGTACGGCGAGACGCAGAAGCGCCTGCTTGAAGACATGCTGGGGCAGATGCGCGACGCGATGCGCACGAAGGATGTGCACCGCAACCACGACCGGCCGGGCAAGTGCGCGAACTGCTCGAGGCGCGAGGGGTGCCCGGAGCGGCTGGACCGACCGCCTTCCGGGGCCTGAAGGACCGACCCTTGCAGCGAGGGCGCCGCCGTCTTCGGAAAAGACCTATTTTCTAGATGGATCATAACCTTACTAGAATCGATTCTAGGTCGGTTACACTTGCCAATTCCAGGACGCCCTCGTGGAACTTAACCCATGGTGGAAGGGCGAATAAACGACCAAGGCTCGCCCACGCGAGCTTGAAACTGAGCTTGGACCCTTCCTCGCTACCCGTCCGCGGCCCCTCGATGTCGCGCCGCCGCGCGGGGGAAACGCTTCGACGTGTTCCACTTGCCCGTCGCCAACAGTTCGTCGATCTCCCAGACCAATTCGCGCGGAGCGATGGACCGCAGGTTCCGCAGCGCGCTTCGGGCGCGCTGGCGCCGTTCCCGTAGCGCCGGCCACGAGCGGTCCTCCCTCCGGCCATCGGCAAGGAACAGGCAGGTCGTTACCGCATGTCCGCGCAGGTCGGGGGGGATGCGCTCCTTGAGCAGGCCGAGCGCGGTGACCGCCTTCCCGGCCGCCTCGAGGTCCTCGTATTGGCTCGCCCACGCCTCAATTCCGCACACCAGCTCGGGCATCAGCTCGTCGGGGGCGAAGGACTCGAGGTTAGCAAGCCCGGTCGGTCGCGACCCGGCCTTGCCGGTCGTGCCTTCAAGCATTCTCAGAATTTCGTGCAAATCTCTTTCGTATTGTCTTTGTTCTCTTGTCATCAAAATCTCTCAGGAGTGTGAAGCGGGAGTCCGCCTGGATTGCAGGCGAACTCGTTGCGTGTGTGATCTTCGTGGGGCGACATTCGCCCCGTTTCTTGGGCCCGGGCCTCTATTGAGCGCATCGCGCTCGGCGCCGGCCGATTCTTGTGACTTGTCAAAGCCCAGTGTGGGCGGACTTGCTAAAGTACCTTTCCGGGAACTTTGCCTTGCTCTGCCGGCTCGTGGAACCGCGGCCAGCGGCAAGTCCGCCCGCGGTTGGGGTCTACTTCAGGTTCCCCGTCGTCCCGCACGCGGGGCACTTCACCGTCGCCGGCCGCGCCGCGGGCCCCGCGAAAACCGTCTGGCACTTGGGGCAGCGAATCGCCTTCTTCTCCGGCGAGATGACGGTCCCCTCTTGCATGCCGGTCTTCCCGGCGCCCACCACGCTCTGCCCGCGCGACGGCCCCCGGAACGCCGCCTTGGCCGCCGTGGTGGGCAGCGCCTCGGGCAGGCTCTGCGCGATCCTCGCCGTGTCGATCTGCGGCGCCTGCGGCGCAGGAGGTGAAGGCGGCGGCGCCGCCCTCGGCGAAAAGGGGTCGCCGGGCGGCGGGGCCGGCGTCACTGCCCCAGGCTCGACCGAGTTGCGCTCGAAGGGCGGCCGCGCCGACTCGCGCGGCGGCATCTCGCCAGTCGCCGTGTCGCGCACGCGGCGCGAGTGGCTCGCCGCCACGACCTCGTCCGAGGGGCCCGTCATCCGCGGCGGAGGGTGCATCCGCGGCGGCGCGCTTGCCGGCACGTACGGCGACGACGGCTCCGCCGCGCTCACCCACGCGTCCTGCCTCGGGGGCGCCCCGCCGCTCAGGTCGACCATGACCGCGCCCATGGGCGAGGCCTGCACCGGCGGCGCCCGCGCGCCCATCGCGCTTCCGGGCCTGCCCGGCTGGCTCCCGTAGAGCGAGTAGTACTCCTGGTCCTTCTCGGACTGCGCCTTCGGCCGCTCCGTCCACGCGTCGAGCTCCGCCGAGGCCTTCTGCACCTGGCTCGGCGGCGGCGCCTTCGGCTGCAGCTTTGCAAGCTGCCGTGCGACCACCGCCGCCGCCACAATCACGCCGACCGTCACCGCCGAGGCCACAATCACAAGGATCGGGTCGACTCCCCCAAACGACCCTTCAATCCGAAAACCGAACGGGATCATAGGGGGCCTTCCGTGCGCACGCCACCTGGCGCTTCCACATGTGCGATCGCGCGGGGGGTTATTTGAAGGTGGCTTCCCGGCGCGCTCCCGCGACAGCGGGGCGCCTCATTCGTCTTCGCGTTTCCTTCGCAGCCTCGGCCGCAGGAAGAGCGCCACGCCTCCGGCGCCTGCCAAAACCACGAGCAAAAGCAGGCTGTCGGCGCCTCCGGCATCGGTAACGGCTCCCGCCTCCCCCGTGCCCGACGGCGGCGGGTTCGTCGTGGGCCCCGTGCCCCCGTCCCCCAGGTACAGCGTGAGCGACCGCTCCGCGGCGTTCCCCGCCTTGTCCAGCGCCCGCACCGTGACATTGTTCGATCCGCCGCTCAGCTTCACGACCCACCGGAACCCGCCGTCAGGCGCCACTTGCACCGCCTCGCCATTGATCGTGAGCAGCGCCCCGAACTCCGTCGACCCCTCAATCGAGGCCGACCCCACCTGGTAGCGCGCAAAGTCCGGCGGCGAGGTGATCGTGAGCTGGGGCGGCTCCGTGTCGAGCGAAATCGTGACCGCCGTCTGGTTGCGGTTTCCGATCCGGTCGACCGCCTCGATCCGCAGGATCGTCTCCGCTTGGCTGAGGTTCACCGCGAGCGCAAACGCGCCGCCGCCGTCGGCCTCTACCCGCCACCCGCCCGCCGACACATTCGCAAAGGGCTCCGTGAGCCCCCGGATCGTGTACACCGGCTGGTTCGTGAACCCGTGTCCCCCCGCCGGGTCGATGATGTCGAGGAACGGCACCGTCGTGTCCTTCGTCACCGTCCGGCTCACACGCGCCTCGTTGCCGGCAAGGTCGCGGGCAACCACCAGGATCGTGTTCGCTCCCTCGTTGAGGTGCACCGACACGCTGAACGCTCCGAGCGCAAACTCGCCCACCCCGTTCACGAAAAGCGTCGCCTCGGCCTCGACTTCGCCTTCCACCGACACGAATTCCTGCGCGGTCACCGACCCGTCCTGCGGCGATGTGACCCGCAAGAACGGCGGCGTACGGTCGAGCACCCCCGCGAGCGTGAGGTACCCCCAGTTGCCGGCGAGGTCCTGCGCCGAGAGCGTGATCGTGTTGTTGCCGTTCGCGAGCTGGACCGCCTCGAGGAACGCGCCCGACGCGCTCACCGTGGCGTTGATGCCCTCGACGAGCAGCAGGGCCCCCGGCTCCGTCGACCCGCGGACCGCAAGGACGGGGTCGTTCGTGAGGAAGCCGTCCTGCGGCACGTCGACCGTGATCTCCGGGGGCAACGTGTCGAGCGTGAGCGAGAGGAAGGTCTCGTTGCTGTTGCCCGCCCGGTCGGTCGCGCGCACCCGGAACACGTTTGGCCCCTCGAAGAGCCGCACGATCGCCGTGAAGGTCGCGTCTGCGCGAAGCGTCAGGCTGTCGTATTGGATGAACGCCGTCACAACGTCCGGATCCGTCTGGACCGTGACGCGGACGAGCGAAACATTCGTGAGTGTCTTGGTGGGCTCCACGACGATGAGCCGCGGCGGCGTCGTGTCCACCGTGAAGTTGACCGACACTTGGCCGAAGAGCCCCGCCACATCGCGCGCCCGCAGCACGAGGGAGTGCACCCCGTCCTGCAGCGTGAACGACCCACTGAACCCGCCCGAGGGCGTGAAGCCGATCCCCGCGGGGATCGACCCGTCGATCGAGACGTCCATCGCCGCGAGCCCCGACCCCACGTCCGTCGCATTGCCCGCGAAGGCCACAAGCGACTTGTTGGAGACCGCCCCGTCCAACGGCCGGTCGAGCACCACCACCGGCGGGTGGCGGTCCTGGATCACGATCCACACCTCCTTGTCGCGGTCGAGCGCCGTCGTGTTCGACCCCTCCTCACCCGCCTTGAACGCGGTGAAAGTGTACGGCGACCACAGGTAGCGGTTCGCATTCACCATCCCCCACTCCTCCGCAAGGAAAGGCGCCACCCGCCCCGTCCCGTTCGAGACCTTGCTGCCGTAGTCGCCCCCCGCCGACCCGTTCATCTGGATGAGCGCCGAAGGCACGGGCACCAGGCTCTGCCACACCACCACGAATGAGAGGTTCCACCAGACATGGATCTCGCCGGAGCCCCGCACCTCGCCCTTCGCGTAGCCCACCGTCGTCTCGTACGCATCGATGCGCCCCTGCCGCACCGAGAGGTCCACGCCCAAGGGCGATGTGACCGCCGAATTGTAGAGCGACACCGCCACATCGTCCACATAGAGCCCCGCCGAGAGCGACCCTGAGATCGCGAAGTTGCGCAGCGGGTACGACGCCGTCAAGGGCGAGGTGCCGTTCCCGGAGAGCATCAGCCCGAAGCGGTTCCCCGTCAAATTGTTGCGCTCCACGACCGGGGCCGATGCCAGGTAATTGATGCGCACGCCCGCCAGCCCGTTGGCGCGCGCGCGGTTGTCGAGCACCGTCAGCCGGTTCGTCGCGTACGCCCACACACCGTTGCCGCCATTGCCGTCCGCCGTGTTGTTGTTGATCGAGATGCGCGCAAGCGAAGAGAGGTAGTCGCCCCCCGTCAACACCGCGATGCCGTCGCGCGTGCTGTTCGAGGCCGTGTTCCACTCAACCGTGATCAGCCCCTCGGTCAACACATACAGCGCCTTGCCCCCGTTGCCGTCGAGCGTGTTGTTGGCCACCGTGATCCACGAGCCGGAGGAGGGCGCCGACAGGTTCACCGCCGCCGTTTCTGAAAGCCCGCCGCGCACCTCATTGCGCTGGAAGATCGTCCGCCCGTTGTTGACCAGGTCGAAGAACGGCCCTCCCCCCACCTCGTTGCCAAGCACCGTGTTGTACTCGACCGTCAGGTTGAACGCCGCGCCGCCGTAGTCTGCCCGCACCCCGAAGCTTGCCGCGACGTTCTGCCGCATCGTGTTGTTTGCAAAGTAGAGCCCCGACCCCTTGCCGGCGGTCACCACGCCCACCACCCCGTCGACATTGTTCGACGACATCGTATTGTTGAACACCACGGCGAACCCCTGGAGGTCCATCAGGCGCAGGTAGAGCGCGTTGCCGCCCGAGTTGCCCGAGAGCGAATTGTTCTGGATGCGAGGGTTCGCGGTCGTCCGTGCGACCTCCGAGTCCAGGTCGAAATTGACATAGAGCCCGCTCCTCGAATTGGCGTCGAAGATGTTGTTCGACACGAAGAAATCGCTCGTGTCGTTGAACCACCCCCGCTCCGTCGCGCTCTTGAAGAAGTACTGGTCGCCTGCAAGCGAAACATAGGCCCCGTACCCCGTGTTCCCGCGGATCGTGTTGTTGAAGAGCGTGACCGGCGTCGCGCGGCTCGCGTTCTCCGTCTGGTAGGCGCTCAGGTACGACGAGATCGCAAGGCCCCCGAGGTACCCCAGGTTGTCCGTGAGCGTGTTGTTCGTGACCGTGTACCCGCCGACGTTGCGCGCCCTTGCCCCATTGTCGCCCTGCGCATTCGAGACATAGTCGTACACGTAGAGCCCTTCGTTCAGGTTCTCGCGCGCGGTGTTGTCGCGCAGCGTCACGGCGCCGAGGATCGCCGCCTCGTACCCCGGCGTGCGCGCGGCCACCGCATACCGGTAGAGCAGGAACCCCTGGCCCTTGTTCCTCGAGAAGTCATTCTTCTCCACGAGCACATTCGAGAGCAGCTGCGTGTCGCCGGCCACCGCCGTGTCCGACCACGCGTAGAAGTACCCAAAGAGCCCCGTCGCCTGGTTGTCCGTGATGCTGTTGTTCCGCACGGTGAAGTTGGCCTCCACGCGCGTCGAAGTCGAGTAGTACGAGTAGGTGTAGAAGTACAGGTACGCCGCAGCCTGGTTGTTCCGCCGGATGATGTTGTTCTCGATCAGGACGTCGCCTGCGATGCGGGACTCCGCGCCCGACGAGCCGTAGTAGTTCAGCGTGCGCTGCTGCAGCATCAGCCCGTTCGAATCGTGGCCCTCGATCGTGTTCCCGCGGATCCGGGTGAACCCCGTCAGCCGCGACGCCGACGAGTAGTAGGTCGTCGACACCCGGTCGATCGACACCCCGATGTAGAGCGAATTGTTCGCGACCCAGTTGCCCTCAAGCGTCAGGTTCGAGTCGATCGCCGAGATCCCCGCGGCCTTTCCCTGGTACTTGTAGGAGTTGAAGCTCACATCCACGCCGTTGCCGGAGTTGTTGTAGATCCGGTTGTTCAGGATGTCGATGTCCCCGCCGATGAACGAGGTCGACCCCGTCTGCGAACTCGCCGACCGTGTGATCTGCAGCGCATTGTACCCGAGGTTGAACGCCACCGTGTTGCCCTGGACCTTCAGGCCCCCGCGGATCTCCGCCGTGCCGTTCTGGTCGCCCTGGTACTTCCAGGCGTAGTTGTAGGTGTAGATGCCGTACCCGGAGTTGTACGCCACCGTGTTGTTCTCGATGCGCACCGGCCCGTCGATCAGCGCGCTGTACGAATTCGTCGAAAACGCGTAGTTCCACAGGTAGATCCCGGCGTCCGCGTTGTTCGAGATCGTGTTGTTGACCACCGTGAAGGTGCCGTTGATCGACGCGTTGCGCGCGTTGTCGGCCGACGCGTAGCGGTAGATTCGCAGGCCGTAGCCCTGGTTGTGCGTGATCGTGTTGTTCTCGAAGACCATCGACCCGTCGTTCGTCACGTCCGCATTGGCGTTGTGGTCCGCCCCGTTGAGGTAGTCGATGTACACCCCCGCGCCCGAATTGTCCGAGACGACGTTGTTCGAAAAGATCATCGCCAGGTCGACTTTGCACGTCGCCGAGAAGCTAGAGGTGATCGCGTTCTCCAGGTAGACGGCCTGGTAGGCCGCGTTCTCCCGGAACACATTGCCCGTCACATTCAGGCGCCCGATGAGCGAGACCGTCGCGCCCGGGCCCCCCTGCCCGTTCCAGACGGAATTGTAGACATACAGGCCCGGGCCGCGGTTGCGCAGGAACGTGTTGTTGGCCACCGTGAGGTTCGAGACCAGCGACGACTGCGTGTTCAGGTAATCGTAGTGGTAGCGGTAGACGTAGATACCGCCCCCGATGTTGTCGGAGATGTTGTTGCCCCGGACAATGAAGTCGCCCGACAGGTTGTGCGGCCCGGCCGAGGCCCCGTAGTACGAGTAGAACTGCAGGAACAGCGCGAAGTAGTCGATGCCATAGAGCGTGTTGTTGATGAGCTGGAGCGTGGGCTGCGAGCTCGAATAGTACGCGGAGATCCCGCCGTAGGACCCGTCGTGGATCGTGTTGTCCCGCAGGACCAAGTTCCCCGAGTAGGTGAGGATGCCGTAGGTCGACATCCGGTTGACCTCCGAGCGCTCAATGTGCAACGCCCCGTAGTTGTAAAACCAAAAGCGCGTGCCCGAGACGTCCGTCGTGATGTGCGAGTTGTTCACCGTGAGCGCCGCGTTGCCATTGACTTGGATGCCGAACACCGACCCCGCGGTGCTGTTGATCAACAACGTCACATTGTCCAGGTCGAGGCTCGTACCCAAGATGTAGAGCGACCCATTCACCGTAACCGTCTCATTCGAAATCGTCGTGGGGTTGTAGATCAACCAGTCGCCCGAAGCAGGCGGCGGGAAGTCGCCAGACCCCGCCGCTAACGCAGGAGGGGCAAACGCAACCAGCGCGGCCGCAGCCGAGGCTATGACCACTGCGGCGAGCAGCAATCGAATTCGCACCGTCCCCACGACCCTCAGCAGGTGGCCCCCCATCCCCGCCGCCGAGCCGCCGCAGGTAGAGGCTGGCCAGCACGTTTGCTGGCTGATAAGGGTACTGTCAATTTCGCGCCTGGATGGACGGTTTCGGAAGGCATGGCACAAGGGCCGGAACGGGCAACCTTTGGGCCGCGGCTCTAGGCCAATCTCCGGGCCACAAGGCTCAGATTAAATACGGCCCCTTTCATCCGAACAAATCCAGTGGGTGCTCTCGTGTCCAGCCGAAGGGGAGCCACCGTGATTGCCGTGGTTTTCCTCGCGGCCCTGCCACTCATGGCCATGTTCGTCGGCACCGCCGGCGCCGAAAACCGGCAGGTCGTCAACGACTACCTCCAGCAGGTCCTTTCTACCTGGTCCGCCGACCAGGACATCGAAGTCCTCGTGCGCTTCCAGAGCGCCCCCACGCTCTACGACATCGGCCACCTCGAAAACGCCGGGCTCGCATGGCGCCACACGTTCCATGTGGTGCCCGCAGTTTGGGCCATCGGGCGCCCCGACGCCGTGTGGCGCATCTCCCTTGACCCGCGCGTGGCCTGGATCGAGTGGAACCGGCCCCTCGTCTACATGATGGAAAACTCCACCTCGACGATCCACGCAACCGAGGTGTGGAACGCCGTCGTGCAGGACCAGTCCATCCAGTACCCCGCCATCGACGGCGCCGGCGTCACCGTCGCCGTCGTGGACTCAGGCGTCGACGCGGGCCACCCCGACCTCGATTACAAATCTAAGGTGATCATGAACCTCAAATCCGACACCAACCTCGCATGGGTGGAGGTCGAAAACTCCGACACCTCCTCTGGCCACGGCACCCACGTGGCCGGCACGGTCGCCGGCAACGGCGACGCGTCGGCAGGTGCCCGCCGCGGCGTCGCCCCCGGCGCGCGCCTCATCGCGCTCTCCACCGGCGAGGCCGTCGCGATCATCAACGCGCTTGGCGCCCTCGAGTGGGTCTACGACAACTCGCGCCCGGGCAATAACCCCTACAACATCCGCTGCGCGACGAATTCGTGGGGCACATCCGGCGCGCCCTACAACCCCAACGACTCCATCGCGCTCGTCACCGAGGCCCTCACCTACGACAACAACGTCGTGGTCACCTTCGCCGCCGGCAACGACGGTTCGAACGACCACGACGGCTCGACGCTCACGACCAACCCCTACTCCAACACCCCGGTGGCCGTCTCGGTCGCCGCCTACACACGCGACGGCAGCGGCATGACGACCTTCTCGTCACGGGGCCTCGCCACCGACAACGCGACCTGGCCCGACATCGGCGCGCCTGGCCTTGGCATCAACTCGACCCGCGCGCGCCTCACACTTATCACTATGGAGGTGTGCGCAAGCGGGTTGCAGACGGGGAAGGACTACCAATGTGACCCATACTACATGGCGATCTCGGGGACCTCGATGGCCACGCCCCATGTGGCCGGGGAGGTCGCGTTGCTGTTCCAAGCGGCGCCTTCGCTGCGAGTCTCCGACGTGCACGCCGACTTTGGCAGCGGCAACGCCACGGCCGATGACCTGCAGAATTGGTACACCAACCCGCGCACGCGCATCCACGAAACCGAGCTCATCTTGAAGATGACGGCGAAGTTCCTGGGGCCGGGGGTGAACAGCCTGGGGACCGACGCGTTCGTCCCGAATTACACGGGGTCGACGGGTTTGTTGGGTTTGCCCCGCGATTTCGCGCAGGGCTATGGGCTCACGGACATGAACGCGGCGATCAGCCTGGCGCTCACGTTGCAGAAGATGCGGTCGGTGAACCCTGAAATCACAGTGTTCCAGGCGTACGACGAGTGGAAGTACCTGAAGGACGCGGGGACGCCGGTTTCGACGCAGAAAGAATTCTCTGCGCACACGGACACGCTGGTGACAGGCTGGTCGGGGGAGTTTACGCGCTTCGACGACCAGAACGGGAAGGTCCTGCTCGTGCAGAACACGACGAAGGACGTGTTCATCCCGAACGGAACGACGGAGGTGAACTTGGACCTCACCTACACGCGGGTGAGCTTCAATGACCGGACGCTTGGGACAGTGAGTTGGATGGTCACGTTCCCGGACGGGACGACCCAGAGCGGGCCGGTCGTGGGGGGCAATGGACACAAGACGGCGAAGCTCACGGGGATCGAAGGGAAGACTGGTGATGTGTGGAAATTCTCGGTGGTAGGCAACGGATTGCGTGTGCCGTCGTTTGGCCCGCCGTTACAGTACCGGGAGATGCGCTTGCCTTACACGTACGGGCTTCGGATCAAGGTGGCGACCTCGGCGGAGGCTCCGACGGTGATCGAGTTCAACGACTACCACGCGCAGTTCGCGCAGTGGCGGTTTTTCGAGGGGGACAACAGCACGGCGAACGGCACGCTGGTGATGACGCGCCCGGTGTTCGACCTGAACAGTGTGCATGTGACCCCAGGGTCGCGCAACCAGCCGCCGGGCGGGGCGGGCGTGCCGTGGTGGCTCGTGGCGCTCGTGCTCCTCCTGCTCGTGGGGGCGGGCATGTACCTCATAAATGAGCAGCGGGTGAAGGCGGGCAAAGGGCCCTTGCCGGTGATGGCCAAGGGGGCGGAGATGGCGAACCGCTTGAAGCTCGGCGGCCTGTTGCGCAGGGGGAAGGCGGTGCTCGGGTCGACCCGGGGGCGCCTCTCGCGCCTGAAGCTCGGCGGGTTTGGGGCGGCGCTCAAGAGGCAATTCGCGAACATGAAAGGGCTGCCCAAGCGCTTCCGAAAGCCGCGGGCAGGATAGGTTATTTGGGGCGTGTGCGCGTCGGCGGGCCCGGCGGTTGGCTTGGGTGCGGAGCGGTGGGTGAGGCAAAGGCGCGACGACGCCTACTGGAAGGCGGCGAAGCGCCGCGGGTACCGCACCCGGGCGGCGTTCAAGCTGCAGCAGATCGCCGAACGGTACGGCGTCGTGCGCGAAGGCGACTTCGTCCTCGACCTCGGGTGTGCGCCAGGCGGCTGGGCGCAGGCGGCGCTCGAGCTTGTCGGACCCGAGGGCGGGGTGGTGGGGGTTGACCTTGACCGCGTGGCGCCGCTGCCGCCTGCGCGGTTCGTGCGTGGGGACATGACGGTGCCGGAGACGCTGGAGAAAGTGCGGGCACAGGTCGCGGCGATGCGCGGCGGCGTCGGACCGGCCACGGTCGACGCGGTGATCTCTGACATGTCGCCGAACATCTCGGGCGTCTACTCGGTCGACCAAGCGCGCTCGCTGATGCTTGCCAAGAAGGCGCTTGAGACGGCGCGCGTGCTGTTGAGGCCGGGCGGGCGGTTCGTGGCCAAGGCCTTTGAGGGCGAGGACTTTGGTTGGCTGCTAAAGCAGATCGAGGCCTCGTTCGCATTTGTGAAGGTGCACTCGCCGCCGGCTTCGCGCAAGGCGAGTTCGGAGGTGTACATCGTGGCGAAAGGCTTCCGGCGCGCGCGCGGGAAAAAGCAAATCGCGCGCGAAGAGGAGTAGCGGCCGCCTCCGCAGTCGGGGAGTCGGTCCGGCGATGCCGCGCTTGGCGGGCACGTCGGAACCTTTTTGCAGGTGCGCGAAGTGGGGAACCCACCAAGGAGGCATTTCAACGAGAAACCGCCCCGCATCTTCGCATTTCGGATGTCCGCCCCGGGCCCTTCGAAGGGCACGCGCTGCCGGGCTCGCTTTCTTCTTGCTCACCGCTGCGGTCATCCCGCTACTTTCGGCCTCGGTGTTTGGCGCAATCGCAGGCGAATGGCTCCCTCCCAAGATCGTCAACTCTGGGGCGTTGGGCGCGACCTTCACCGCCGTGGCCTTCGACGGCGCCGGGGATGCCGTCGTGGCATGGGCGCAGTCCGATGGGGTCCGTTACAACCTCTGGGCGAACCGGTACGACGCGGCCGCGGGCCTTGGCACCCCCACGTTGATTGAAACGGACGACGCCGGAGGTGTGCGCAATCCGCAGGTCGCCTTCGACGGACTTGGCAATGCGTTCGTCGTCTGGGAGCATTCCGATGGGACGCGCTACAACATTTGGGCCAACCACCACTCGGCCGACTGGGGCTGGGGAAAATGGGGGACGCCGGAACTCCTTGAAACCGACGATACGGGCAACGCCACCAATGTCCAGCTTGCGTCCAATGGCGCGGGCAACCTGACCGCGGTCTGGCAGCAGTTCGATGGGGTACAGAACAGCATTTTCGCCAACCGGTATTCGGCGGCCTCGGGGTGGAGCGGCGCGGAACTCGTCGAGACCAACAACACGGCGGGCGCAAGGTCTCCTCAAGTCGCCGAGGCCGCCAACGGCGACTCCTTCGTCCTCTGGGCGCAGACCGGGGCCTACACCGACCACTGGGCCAACCGGTACGAGGCGGGCGTGGGTTGGGGCAACGCGACGGAGATCCAGCAAAGCTCGGGGCCGGGCAATGACACGGCGGGCTACGACGTGGCCGCCCTGCCGGGCGGCAAGGCCCTTTCCGTTTGGTCGCAAGCCACGGCGACGACCGAGGACATTTGGTCGAGCGTTTACACGCCGGGGTCGGGCTGGAGCAGCGCCCAGACGATTGAGTCCAACAGCACCCTTGCCGAGACCCCGATGCTTTCCGTCGACGGGACGGGCAATGCGGTCGCCGTCTGGTACCAGGGGACGGGGCTTGCGGGAGATGTTTACGCAAACCGCTACGTTGCCGGTTCCGGTTGGGGGACGGCCCAGCCGATTGCGACTCCCTCGAACCCCGCGCTCGAACCGATCGGAGTGGCAACGAGCCCGGCGGGCGACGCGGTTGCGGTGTGGGCTGCCCCTTCCGCGGGGCACAACAGCGTGTTTGCAAACCGGTTCACGCCCGGAATCGGCTGGGGGAGGCCGGAACTGCTCGAGTTCAATGACACCTACGACGCGGACCGGCCCAAGGTTGCCCTCGACACGCCGGGCAACGCCTTGGTGCTTTGGGAGCAAAGCGACGGGGTGGCGCAGCACATCTGGGCCGACCGGTTTGCTGTCGTGGATGTCACCCCGCCCATGATTTCCATTTCCTCGCCGTCGGACGGGACCGTAACGAACCGCTCCGCGGTTTGGGTCGATGGGGCGGTCGAGCCGGGGGCAAAAGTCTCGGTGAACGGCGTGGCGGCTGCCGTGGGCGACGACGGTTCCTGGGGCTTGCTTGCGGGCCTGCTGGCTGGGCCGAACACCCTGGTGGTGGTCGCAGTGGATTCTTCGGGCAACCGCGCGGAGGCGAGCGTCCACGTCCACTTCGACGACCCGGCGCTCGGCATGGAGGCCGACCTCGAGCAGGCCCGGGCGCGGGTTGGGGCGTTGGAGGCAGACGCGGCCTCGATGCAGGTGGACCTGGCTCGCGCGCAAGCCGACCTGACGGCGGCCCAGGCTCGCGTGGCGGCAGTCGAGGCAGAGGCCAACACGACGCGCGCGGACCTGGACGCGGCCAAAGCGGGCCTTGCCTCCGCGCAAGGCCGCGTCACCGAGCTGGAGACGAACGTCAGCCAGGCGCAGGCCAACTTGCAGGAGGCGGCCGCACTGCTCGGAGCCGCGCAGGCGCGCTCCGATGCGCTCGAAAACCAATCGAACGCGACGAGGGCCGCCGTCGACGACGCCCGCGCGCAGTCGAAGGCGGCTGCGGGGCAGGCGGCGTTTGCCACCATCCTCGGCGAAGCAGGCTTCCTCCTGGCGGTGGTAGCGACGCTCATCGCGTTCCGGAGCCGGCGAATCGCCCTGCCCGAGGTGAGGGCGAAGGAAGCCGCGCCCAAGGTACCGGCGGAGGCGCCGCCGAAGGATGCGGCGCCGAACGAACCGCCCAAAGAATCGCCCAAGGCGCCTTGAGCCGAGGCCCTCTCCCGCTCGGCAGCAGCGCTATGCGGCCGGTCCCTTCCGGCCACCGCCGTGCTCCATCAAGGAGAACGCCGCAAGGATTTCGTCGGCCGTGCGTGCGAGGATGGAGAGGCCGATGTCGACATCGTCGCGCTTCCCGAGGGCGTCGTGGGCGAGGATGTCGACTTTCGCCTTGACGCCCCGCATGTAGCGCACGAACGCCTCCTTCTCGGCGGCAAGGGCCGCGATGCTGCCGCCCCCGGCATGGACGGTGTCCTCGTAGAGCCACTCCTCCCCGTGCCGGTCGGCGGCGCGTTTGGCGACCCCGGCATCGAGCATCGCGGCCCAGGCGATGTCCATCCCGACGCGGGCGGCGAGGTTGAGCAGCAGGGACATCTCCTTGCCTTCAAGGGGCTTCGAGCCATTGCGCCCGCCCGACCGCAGGAGCGCGTCGGCGGCGGTCATGATCCACAGGACTTCCTGCATGCCCGTGGCGGAGCCGCCGCGCGCGGCCGAGAGGATCAGTTGCTCGGCGCCGTCCGGGTGGATGAGGGATGCGAAGCGTTCGACCGTGCCGTAGCGGGCGCGCGGGCCCGCGGGGATTTCGCCGGCTTTGGCAGACAAGAGGCGCGCGAGCAGGCCTTCATCGGGGTCGGCCGGAAGCTCGCCAAGAGTCAGCAGGGCGAGGTCCCGGTAGCAGTCGACGCACACCGGGACGCCCGCGAAGTCGCGCAGGTACGCGTCCTGGAAGTCGCGCCCGCAGGCCGCGCACGAGTGCGCGGCGGTGATCGCGGCGGCAACGGCCTTGGCGGGGTCCATAGGGAATCGGGACGTGGGGCCCTGCTATTTAGAGGGTCGCGGAGCGGCGCCGCGCTTCAATACCGCAGCTCCGCGTCGTTGAATCGGATCTTGTTCTGCTTGCACACGTCGAGGAGCTGCGTCCGGGTGTCCAGCGCGAACTTGTTGCCGCGGTTGATCCGCAGCGCCTGGGTGAACGACTCGACGGCTTCGCGGTAGCGCTCCATGTTCGAAAGCGCGATCCCGCGGGCTTCCCAGAGCGTGTCGTCCTTCGGGTGCGCGCCAAGCGCCCGGTCGATCGCCTTCATCGCGTCCTTGGCCCGCCCGAGGTTGGTGTAGGCGGTGGCCAAAAGCTGGGTCGCGCGGTACGGGTCCTGCCCGTTCTTGGCGTAGATCCCCTCGGCGCGCACGAGCAGCGGCTCGGCGCGGTCCGGCGCCCCCGCGTTGATGAGCAGGGCCGCGTAGCCCTCGAGGCTCTTCACGTAGTTCGGGTCGGTGCGCAAGACCTGCTCGTAGGTCGCCATCGCCTCGGCGTCGCGGCGCATTTCGGAGAGCAGCTTGGCCTTGTTGTGCAGGATGTCGAGGTTCCCGGGCAGCGCGCGGTGCGCGCGGTCGTAGGCGTCGAGGGCGCGGTCGAATTCGCGCATCGCGGTGTGGAGGATCACGGCCTTGTTGTACCACGCCTTGGCGTAGGCGGGGAACGCGCTGAGGATCATGTCGTAGATTTCGATCGCCTTGAGGTGGTTGCCGCGGGACATGTCGAGGGCCGCGTCGGCTTCCCACTCGACGACGAACTTCGATACCCCGTTCACTTCGATGCGCGCCGACTCGGCGGTGGGGCCCGGCGTTACGCGCACGACCGGGCCTGCGCCGGCCGCCCGCTGGGCGGGGGCCGGGGCCCTCTCGGGAGGTCTGGGGGGCCGCCTGGAGCTTGGAGCTTCCCCTGTCACGGTCACGATCCCCCAATGCGTCACGCGGCTATCCAGCCGCCTGGCTTAAACGTGTCGCAGGTAACGACACGTCGCGGTGAACAGCGCCCCGCGCGGCCTCTTGTCAGTCCGGGGTCTCATCGGGTGGCGGGGCTGGGGAGGCGGGGGCGGCAGAGCCGGCCGCGTAGTGGCGAAGGACAATCGTCGTGTACTCAAGGATCCGCTGCGAGAGCTCGTCGGGGTACCCCTCTTCGAAGACGATTTCGCGGACCCCCGCGTTCACAATCGCCTTCGAGCAGAAGTTGCAGGGGAACGTCGTGCAGTAGAGGGTGCCGCCCTTCACGGAGACGTTGTTGTAGCCGGCCTGGACGATCGCGTTGATCTCGGCGTGGGCCGCCATGCACACCGAGGCCCTGCGCCCCTGAGCGATCGCTTCGTCGTCGGTGAGGCACCCGGTCTCGGACGAGCAGTGCGGGACTCCCCGCGGCGCGCCGTTGTACCCCGTGGAGACGACCATCTTGTCGCGCACGATCACGGCGCCGACCTTCCTGCGCCTGCAGGTGCCGCGCTCTTTGACGAGCTGGGCCATGCGCATGAAGTACTCATCGAGGGAGATGCGCGGGGATGGCTCCGGGTCGGAGCCATCAGGGCCCCTGGGGGGGCCTTCCGTCCGCTGCAAGGATTGGGACCCATCCCCGCGAATTTCTCGCAGGAGCGGGCGAGGACGTGCTCTGATTTAATCCTTCGTGGCCAGGCCATTTGAAGGCCAGACAGGCGCGGTTGGCCGACCGCAATACCGAAAGGCTTAGTGTGAGGGCCTTCTTCCCGCGGATTGGACGCGCAATGGCCTCGAATTCCCCGAAGGGCAACGCGTCCTCGAGCGCCCGCAGCGGCGAGGGCGCCTTCGCGTGGGTGCGCGACATCGCCTTTGCAGCCCTTGCCGTGGCGCTGGTCATTGGTGCGGTCTTCGCCTACTCCGGGACATGGCCGCCGATGGTCGTCATCGAATCGGGCTCGATGATGCACGCCAGCGACCGCTCGATGCTGGGCGTCATCGACACCGGCGACCTCACGCTCGTGAAGCGGGTGGGCTCGCGGGCCGACATCACCACGTACTTTGAGGGCCAGCGCCGCGGCTACGAGACCTACGGCAGCTTCGGGGATGTGCTCATCTACTCGAAGAATGGGCACAGCGAGATCACGCCGATCATCCACAGGGCGCTCGCCTATGTGGAGCTCAACCGGACCGGCGTGCCCTTCACCCACGCGAGCACCTCGGAGGTCAACTCGTCGTGGGATTTCCCCGACCTGCCGGCGCCGCAGTACGGCGTCAATGTGAGTGCCGACCTCGGCGTCACCCACAAGGTGGTCCAGCTCGGCCAGGTAAGATCGTGGCACCAGAACACCGGCGGCGAACTCATCAATGTCACGGTCGACCTCACGCTCCTTGCCATCGCGGAAGGCGAACTGCTCCACGGCGGGTACATCACGAAGGGCGACAACAACCCCGGGCCCGACGAGACCCCGGGGCCCGGCTCGCCGGGCCTCTCGGCACCGCCCGTGGGCGGGCCATCCAACTGCGGGGGCTTTGGGGCCCAAGCCTGCGTGCCCGTCCAACCCGTCCGGATCGAGTGGGTGGTGGGGGAGGCCCGGGGCGAGCTCCCGTGGTTTGGCGTCATCAAGCTCTTCGCGGGCAGCCCGAACTCGCACGGCCCGGTCCCCGGCAACTCGGTGACGAACCTCATCATCGCAATCATCGTGATTGCGGTCGGCCCCTTCCTTTTCGAGAAGGCTTGGATCGCCTACGGCGACCGCGTAACCGACCGCATCCCCAAGCGTTGGCGCGACGGGTGGCACAGTTCATTGGAGAAGCTGCCGGGCGGCGCGAAGCGGCGCGAGCGCAGGTTGGAGCGCGAGGAAGAGTTGGCTGCCGAGCGGCGCAAGCGCGGCGGAAGGCGGCGGGGCGGGCGGGCGAGGTAGGAAATCCGCCGGTTGGGCCGACGGGGCGGCAGGCTCGCAGGCCTCACAGCAATTTCTGCTGCGAGGGGATGTAGTCCAGCAGGTCCTTGATCATCTCGTCCTCGCCGAGCACCTTGCGAAGTTCCCCGGTCGACACCCCGAGCGAAATCTCGCGCGTGCGCCCGCCGCGCCCGAACGACTTCAGGCGGGCGGTGATGATCCCGAGCATGTCAAGCTCCGAGATGAAATCGGTAATCCGGCGCTGCGTCAGGGGGGAGAACCCCGAGCGCCGGCACAGGTCGCGGTAGGTGTCGTAGACTTCGCCCGTGGTGGAGGCGCCCTCGCCCTGGTTCTCGTTGCAGAAGATCGACAGGAGCACGACCTTGGACTGGAGGGGGAGCGTCCGAACGACTTCGGTCACGCAGTCGAGCTCGATCTTGTTCTTTGCCTTGAGGACATAGCTGTCGTCGAGCCGCCCGGCCCCGTCGCGCTCGGCGAGTTCGGCCGAGACGCGGAGCAGGTCGAGCGCGCGCCGCGCGTCCCCGTGCTCCTGGGCGGCGAGCGCGGCGCAAAGCGAGATCACGGACGGCTCGTAGGTCCCGTCCTCGAGGGCGAGGGCCGCGCGCTGCGTCAGGATGTCCTGCAGCTGGCGCGCGTTGTAGGGCGGGAAGACCAGCCGCTCTTCGCCGAGCCTCGAGCGCACGCGCGCGTCGAGGAAGTCAGTGAATTTGAGGTCGTTTGAAATTGCGACGACCGACAGCGCGCCTGCCTTCAGGTCGTCGTTGATCTGGGTGAGGTGGAAGAGGACGTCGTCGCCGGACTTGTACACCAATTTGTCGATCTCGTCGAGCACGATGACGGTCACGCCGCCCATGGTTTCGATCTGGTGCTTGAGCTGGTTGTAGACCTTCTCCGTCGGCCAACCCGTGAAGGGGATGCGCTCGTCCCATTCCGAGATGAAGCGGTTTCCAAGCTGGGCAAGGACCCCGTAGGTCGTGTCGACCACTTCGCAGTTGATGTAGATGAAGTGGACATGGGCGAGGTCGCCGGCCTTGAAGGCGGGGGCGCCCTCCCCATTCTCGGCGGCGTGCTGGATCGCGTTCCCGAGGTACTTTGCGACCGCCGTCTTGCCCGTGCCGGTCTTGCCGAAGATGAGCACGTTGGACGGGCGGCCGCCTTTGAGGGCCGTGGAGAGGATGGCGGCGAGCGTGTCGATCTGCGTGTCCCGGTGGGGGAGCTTGTCGGGGATGTAGGACGGGCGCAGGATGTCGCGGTCCTTTTTGAAGATGGATTTCGTCTGGAGGTAGGGCTTGAAAATCGAGTCGACCGCCTGGCCTTCCTGACCGATCAACAGTGCCGCACTCCCCTTTTGACTTTCTGAATCGAATGTAGGCGGTTGTGTCATCCGCAAAGCTTCGAGGAAACTTTTCGGGTAATTCTTCACCATGCCCTGAGGGTACATAAGCGTATCCGCCGCGGAGATTCGACTCGCATGGAGGGCCGATTCATCGTTGCGAATCGCGAAAAATTTTGGGGAGGAAAATCAGCGGCGAAAAAAAGGGAGACGTCGCGAGGCTGCCGACGGAATTGGCCGCCGGCGCGCACATGACGCTCTGCGCGCGACAAGAAATGGGGCCGGCGGGGGAGGGAGGGGCGCCGTTCCCACACATCGGAAGGGAGAGGGACCCCATGGCTTCGTATGGAAACCCGGCTGGGAAGAGGCGGGGCAGGGTGGCTGCGCGATCCCTTATGAACGTTGCACTAGGTACCGTGCGCCGCGAGCCTTCAGCTGGGCCTCGGCGCGCTTTAAGACGGCGTCGTCGCAGGTGATTTGGAAGGAGAAGGGCCCCTTGACGCTCACGGCGACGCAGTTGTCGAGCAGCCAACTGAGGATGGACTCCCGGTAACCGCCCCCGGTTTGGGGGTCGAGTTCGATGAGTGCCGTAATGAGGCGGTCGATCCGCTCGGTGACGCGGGCGAGGAGTTCGCGCACGCCGTCGCCGTTTTTCGCGGAGACCGCTACGTACGAGCCGTCGCGGATTAGGCCGCGCAATTTGAGTTTCCGGACCTTCCAGGCGAGCCCGTCTTCGCTCACTTGGTCCTTCTTGTTGAGGACGGTAAGGACGGGGGGCTGCTCTTCGCTTGCCTCGAGGATCTCGTTCGAAACGAGCATCTTTCGTTCGATCGTCTCTTCATCTTCGGAGACGTCAACAACAAGGAGGATGAGGTCACATGAGTAGATCTCAGAGATTGTTGAATTGAATGCATCGATCATGAATGGAGGAAGAGATTCGATGAATCCGACGGTGTCGGACATGAGTACGACTCCGTTGAGTTCGGAGACTTTCCGAGTCGTCGTCGACAGCGTCGAGAACATGCGGTCCTCGATGAGGAGGTCGGCGCCGGTAATGGCTCCCACAAGGGTGCTCTTGCCGGCGTTGGTGTACCCCGCCGCGGAGACGACGAAGTAGCCGGAGCGCTTGCGGCGCTCGCGTCGCTGGCCCGACTCCTTCTTGATCTTATCGAGGCGTGCGTCGATGGCGACGATGCGCCTGCGGATTTGGTTGAGGCGGGTGTCGGTGCCCACCTCTCCGCCGGCGAGGAAGCCGGGGTTCTCGCCCTTTTTGGAGAGGCTGATCGCTTCACGTACCATGGGGATGGCCATCTGCAGCTCCGCCCGCTCGACCTGGAGTTTGGCTTCCGGAGAGCGGGCGCGGTCGGCGAAGATGCGCAAGATGAGTTGGACGCGGTCCCACACCTCGACGCCGAGCGATTTTTGGATGAGGAGGAGTTGCGAAGGCTTCAGCACATCATTTACGATGGCGAGGTCTGCCTGGATGAATCCTATCTCTCTCTTTACTTCCTCTAATTTACCGGATCCGAAGTAGCTCCGGGGGTCGGGTCGGTCTCGGTCTTGGATCTGGATGGCGGAGATGATGATGGGCAGGCTCTTGGCGAGTTCGAGGATCTCGCCGAGGGTGCGAGAGGTGGAGAGGAGCACCGACCGGCGGTCCTTGAGGTCGGCGGGGGCGGGGACCCGCGCGGGGGCGGGGGCGTCGCCTTTCCCGCGGCCGTGCTCTTTGCCCTTGGCTTGGGTCATGGGCGCGTCCGACAGGGCGCCCGCATAAGTGCCTTTTTATGCTCGAGGTGACCGCCTGGCGGCCCCTTCCCGGGGTTTGCATTCCACCGGAAACGAAGGGGTCCCTCATGGGCCCCTGGCCTTAGTGGCGGATCTTGAATTCGCGCTTGCGGGCGGCGACGACCTCGTTCTCGTGGGTGCCGAGCTCGAAGGCGAGGCGTTCGATGTGGTCGAGGCTGTGGGTGAAGTCGGCCTTGGACTTCGTGGAGACGAGGCGCTGGAACTCGGCGCGCTTGAACATGAGGCCGAAGAAGAGGTAGCCGGCGGAGAAGAGGCAGATGAAGCCGAAGAGGAACAGGTAGGTGTTGAAGCTGCCAATGGCCCGGAACCAGTTGGCAAGGCCTTCGCCAAGGAGGGTGGGCGCCCACGCGGAGAGGACGCCGAGGACCGCGAGGATGATGCTGCCGAGGAAAAAGGCTGCGTAGAGGTAGAGGCGGTCGTCGCGGAACCACGCTTTGAAGCGCTGCCAGGTCGAGCGGCCGGCGACGCGCTCGCGTTTGCTCTTCGCGCGGCGGCTGTCGCGCTCTTGCCCGTCCTCCTCGGCCTCGGTTTCCTGAACTTCTTCGTCCTGCGGCGCGCCGGCTTCCTCCGCTTCGTCCGAGGCTTTTATGTCGCGCCGGGAAGCCATGTGGATCGGTCGCGCGGATGGCAAGGAGGGTAGAAGAGGATTCCGGGATCGACGGTGCGAGGCTAAGGGTGCTGGCCGGCCGGCTCTTGGCGCTGGCGCCCTCGGGGCAGTGGTGGCCGTACGACGACCCCTTCGAGGTCGCGGTCTCGGCGGTGTTGACGCAGCGGGCGCGGTGGGGCGGCGCCGCGCGGGCGATGGACGAGTTGAGAAAGGCGGGTTTGCTCACGCCGAAGGAGCTCGCCGCGGCGCCGCGCGCGCGGGTGGAGGGGTGCCTGAGGCCGGCGGGGTTCTACCGGCAGAAGGCGCGCGCGGTGCAGGCGATTGCCGAAAGGCTGTGCGACCGGTTCGGGGGAGAGTGGGAGAACCTCGAGTGCATGGAAACGGAGGAGCTGCGCGCCGAGGTCCTGTCATGGCGGGGCGTGGGCGAGGAAACGGCGGACGCGATTCTGGTGTACGCGCTGGGGCGTCCCGTCTTTGTCGTCGACGCCTACGCGCTGCGGCTGATGGGCAGGTTCGGGGCGCTTGCGCCGGGGGCAAGAACAAGCTACGCGGAGGTGGCGGCGGCGTGGACTTCCGTGTCGCGGGGCCGGGCCAAAAGGTCGAAAGCGCTCCACGCCGCGATCGTCGATTTCTCCAAGTCGACCTGCGCAGCGCGACCGCGGTGCGCGGCGTGCCCGCTTGCGCGGTCGTGCCCCAAGGTCGGAGTCAAGGCCGCGTGACTGTGGCAGATCTGCCACGCGGGCGCGGGCCTTGCGCCTTGAAAGTACAAGGGCCCTTGCGCGCCTCGCGAAATGGCCGTTTAGGCGAGGCTCGAGCCCCATGTAATATTTATCCTGCCCTCGCCCATACACCTGGGGGCTTGGGCATCGTGGCGAGGGCGGTCAAGAAAACCACGATCGATCTGGACATCGACCTCTTCAAGCGCCTCAAGCAGTACTCGCTCGACACCGACCGGTCGGTCCGGGACATCGTGTCGGAGGCCATTGGGGAGAAGTTGACGCGGGACGCCAGGCGCGATGGGACGGCGCCGGCGACGACCCGGCTCATCAAGCGCAATCCGATCGCCGACCAGGTGCTTGCGGAATTGCTGCTCTTTTTCCCGGAGGAGCTTGCGGTGCGCCTCTTCTCGCAGAAGTGTGCGGAGAGCGGAGTGATGCCCGAGGCGCTGCGCCCGTCCGACCTCACGCCGCCCTTCATTGAATCGCTTGCAAAGCCCGTGGACCTGATGAGCCCGGGGCTGCGGGCGCAGGAGTTTGCCAAGAAGCTGGACACGCTGTCGAAGGGGGCGAGGTGATGTTCAGGGGTACGCTGCCGGGGCTCGACCTCGTGTTCCACACCGACCCGCCGCTGGGGTCGATCATCACGCTCGTGGGTGGAGCAGGGACGCTGAAGTCCGCGTTTGCATACGCGGTGTTGTCGGCGCGGCTCACGGCGCACCCCGAGGAGCGCGCGATCTACGTGACGCTCGAGGAAACGAAGGACGGGCACCTTGCGAACCTCAACAGCCTCGGGATCAAGCCGCACCTGCGGATCGCGATCTCGGACGTCGCGTCGCTGCGCGCCGAGATGCGGGGGCTCGGGGAGGGCGGCTTCCGGGAGGAGGACTACCTCGCGCTGATCCTCAAGCGCGCGCGGGGGGAGGACATCGACGGCAAGCCCTACAACTTCCTCGTGCTCGATTCGCTAAACGCCTTGGAGGCGGCGATGCCGACCGACCCGCGCCAGACGCGCCGGGCCTTGCAGGACTTCTTCTTCGAGCTGCGCTCGCGCAAGATCACCACGATCGCGCTCATCGAGACGATGCAGGTCGACGACCGGCCGGAGTATTTCCTCGTCGACGGGATCATCGAGCTCGGGGTCATGCGGCACAACAACGACTTCAAGCGGTTCATCACGGTGCGCAAGATGCGCGCCTCGCGCCATGAGATGCGCCCGTTCATCCTCGATGTGACGCCCGCCGGAATCCGCGTGATGGGCGAGGTGATTGACTGACCCGGCGTTCGGACGCCGGGGGCGGCACAGGTGCAGGCGTGTCGGGGAGCGGGGGCGCCCGCGCGAAGCGCGCCAAGGCGGGAGCGGCCGCGGCGCACCCGGCCCCGGACTACTCCTCGGTCGTGGCGCTCGTCGACTTCGACGGGACGCTGGTTGACTCCGAGGAGGCCAACCACCGCGCGTTCCTCCAGATCTTCCGCGAGTTCCACCTGGAAGACAAGATCGCGACGGTGTTCGAGGGGCTGGCCTCCGGGCGCGACTTCGCGGGGATCATGGCGGAGATCGGGCTCGACCAGAAGACGCGCAAGCTGATGGAGAAGCGCATGGACGAGATTGTGGGGCGCGCGGAGCTCAAGGTGCTGCCGCACGCCGAGGCGGCGATCCGGGAGTTGGCGAAGCGCGGCGTGAAGTTCTCGATCGCGACGCTGAACGTTTCGAAGAAGGCGCTCGACATCGTGCGGCGCAACAAAATGGGCGACCTCTTCGAGCCGGAGCTCGTGGTGGGGTCGGACAACCTCCCCTGGGAGAAGCCGAACCCGAAGGTCGTGTTCGAGGTGATGCGCAGGTCCGGCCGCTCGCGGGCGATCGTGATCGGCAATGCGCCGCGCGATGTGATGCTGGCGAAGAACTGCGACCTGCCGGTGATCTACCTGAAGCAGGCGATGCCGAACTCGAAGGCAGTTGCCCACGACGGCGACGCGGTGAGCGTGTTCGCCGAGCGGATCCAGGAACTCGAGCAGCGGTACGATCACGACAAGATCTACTGGGGCGCGTCGTGGAAGGAGATCCCGGGAATTGTGGAGAGGATTTTGAGCGAGCACTAAGGCCTGGCGAGGCCCGGCACGCAACGGGACAAGCTCCGTATAACGCAGATCGTTATCCTTATTTAGGGGGCGGCCCCCTGCGCTGGACGTGGTCGAAGCCATTGTGAAGGGACGGCTTCTGCGCTGGGGCAACAGCATGGGGGTCCGCATCGCCAAGCGCGATGCGCGCCGTCTCCACTTGCGGGAGGGCGCCGATGTACTCGTCCGGATCGAGGGGAAACCCGGCGTCGTCGACCTTAGCGTCCTTCCCACCGTTCACGGCAAGGGGACGGAGGGCCGCGATCACGACAAGATTTTGGGCGCCGCACGTGCAAAGGGGCTGGGCAAGTGAGTTGGGTCGCCGATACGAGTTGGTTGTACGCGCTCATCGATGACGCTGACCCGCATCACACGAAGGCTCGCGACCAGGCAAGCGAGCCCGACCCCGTGGAGGTCCCCGAGGTTATCCTCGCCGAAGCGCTGGATCTCATTCGGTGCCGGCATGGGCCGAAGGTCGCCCGGGCCGCGCTCGCCGGCTTCGAGAAGCTTCCCCATTTTGTCCTGGGCGAGGCGACCTCACACCTCGACACCGTTGTCGTGTGGCGGACCAACAGCGCCCTGAGCTTCGCCGACGCCGCAGCCGTTGCAGCCGCGCGCCGCCGCAGCTTCGGCCTACGGTCGTTTGATCAGCGTCAGTTGAGGGTCCTGGCGGCGGCGCGGCACGAATGAATCAGGCGTCGCGCGTTCATCGCTCGTCGCGTCGGGCGGGTCTCACCATGTACGGCGCCTCCAGCGAGTACCCAAGCTTCCGGTAGTACCCTCGTACTCCGACGCCCGCCGTGACGCGCACAACGGGCGCGCCCCAATCGTCGAACGCGGTGCGCTCGACCTCATCCATCAGTTCGGCCCCGAGGCCCGTGTGCTGGAACCGCGAAGGGTCCGCCGCGCGATCAGCGCCAAACTCGGCGACGCGCCCCACGACGCGCAGTTCGCGCAGGAACGCGTCGCCCGCGTGGGACCCTGCGGCACCTTCGGCGCCCGCGAGCCGCGCGCGCGCAAACGCGTGGAGCGCTCCTTCGCCGTCCACAAGTTCGAGGAAGAGTTCGCGCCCGCCGGCCGATTCGTACTCGATGCGCCGCATCGCAAGCTCGCCCTCCAGGTCGACCGCCTCGCCCTTGTTGGCTCGGTGCCCCGCTTCGCGGCAGCGTATGCACAAGCACGCCTTCCCCCGGCGCGCGAGATCGGCGAGGGCAAGCTGGCGCAGGTTCGACCGCATCACGCCCGCGGCGATCATCGGCGAGGGGATGTCGCGGTCGACGCGCTGAATTCGGACGTAGGGCGGCACGAGCTCCTTGAGTGAGGCCACCACGCGCGCGGCCTCCTCGTCGCCATAGGGGTCGAACTCGCCGCGCTTCCACTCCGCGTAGAGCGGCGTCTGGGGAAGCACGAGCGTGGGGTACACCTTGAGTTGGTCGGGGCGGAAGGCGGGGTCGTCGAAGAGGCGCCGGAACCCTTCGAGGTCCTTCTCGGGCGTCATCGCGGGCAGCCCCGGCATGATGTGGTAGTTGACCTTCAGCCCAGCGTCTTTCGCCGCACGCGTGGCCTCGACGGTGTCCTGCACCGTGTGGCCTCGGTGCACGCGCGTCAACACCGCGTCGTCGAAGCACTGCGCGCCGATCTCGACGCGGGTCGTGCCGTAGTCGAGCATCCGCCGCACATGCTCGTCCTTGCACCAATCAGGCTTCGTCTCGACGGTGAGCCCGATGCAGCGGGCGGGCGCGGTTTCGTTTCGCCGCGCGGCCTCCGCGAGCGTCACCGACGGCGCGCCGTTCATGGCGTCGAGCGCGCCCTTCACGAAGTCCTCCTGGTAGGACCCTTCGCGCGCCGTGAAGGTGCCGCCCATCACGATGAGGTCGACTTTGTCCGTGCGGTGACCCGTGGCGGCCAATTGCTTCAGGCGTCCGGCGACCTGCTCGCCGGAATCAAAGCCAGCGCGGGCACCGCGCTGCGCGGCCGGCTCGAATCCGGTGTAGGCTTGCGGCGAACCGGCCTCCACCCCGCCGGGGCAGAACGTGCAGCGCCCGTGCGGGCAGTGCGCGGGGCTCGTCATCACCGCGACGACCGCCACACCCGAGAGCGTCCGCATCGACTTGGTGCGAAGCAGGGGCCGCAGGCGCAGGGCAAGCGCCGGGTCGACGGCCTCGGCGGCCGCCAGCAGCTGCGAGTCGGAAGGCACTTCACCGAGCCCCCTGGCCCGGCAGAAGTCGGCCTTTGCGCGGTTGAGGTCGGCTTTCCCGCGGATCTTGCCCGACTCGATATCGGGAAATAGCGCTTCGAGCAGGAGCGCCGCGGCGGCCATGGGGCAACACCTCCGCGCGGCGGCAAAGCGCGCGCGGCCGCCCTCACGCGGTCTGAAGGCCCTGGATGCGGGCGACGAGCGTCTTCTTCGGGACCGCTCCGACGATCTTGTCCTCGAGCTTGCCCTTCTTGAAGATCAGGGTCGTGGGGATCGACATGATCTGGTAGCGCTGGGGGATGCCGTGGTTGTCGTCGGTGTTGAGTTTGCCCACACCGACCTTCTCCTTGTTCTCGCGCGCGATCTCTTCGATGATCGGCGAGAGCATCCGGCACGGGCCGCACCAAGGCGCCCAGCAGTCGATGATGGCCACGTCGAATTTCGAGACGAATTCGTCGAATGTGGCGTCCGTCAAGTTGGTGGGCTTGCCTTCGGGGGTAGTCACGCTAAGTCCGTCCTATGTTGCCCTAGCACGTCCCCCGATCCGGTTGAAGACTGGCTTGCACCGTCGGATCCAAGGAGATGTCGGGCAAGCCTTCACCAAGGGTTCTGGATTTAAGGATTTCCAGGGGGGCGAGCGGGCGCCCGCGCGCGCGCCACTTTTGCGTTGCCTCGTCCTGCCCCCGCGCGGAACCGTTAATACAGGATACCCCGTCGCGCGGTTTCCTGGATGGCCTTGGGCCTATCCAGCGGGGTTAGCAGTTGCGGCCTGGACTCGCGTTTGCCCTTGCGTTCGCGATGCTTTCTCCCGCGTTATTCGCAAGCGTTGACACCGCGACCGCCGCGCCCGTCCCGCTTGCGGTGGCCGACAAGACGGCGTTCTTCGACGACTTCGAAAGCGGCGCGCTCGACGGTGAGCGTTGGCAGCTGCCAACGGCGTGGGGTGTCGAGCGCGCGCGGATCCGCCCCTGGGAGGCGCCGGGGCTGCCCCTCAACGACACGCAGAGTTTCCACCTGAGCGACAGCGTGTACCCGGCCCCCGGCCGGTACGCCAACGACACGCACACCTCGATCGAGACGACCTGGATCGACCTCACCGAGGCGACGGCGGGGGCGCGCCTCCAAGTCTACCACCGCTACGACATCGACCCGGCCGAGGACGGGGCGCTCGTGCACGTCCGCTCGGAGAGCCGCGGTTGGGAGACCTTGGTGCCGACCGGAGGTTACCCGACGGGATTTGGCGTATCGGGGCTGTCGTCGACCTGGGAGGTCACCACCTTCGACCTGGGGCTCTACGGCGGCGGGCGCATCAAGCTCGCCTTCGAGCTGCTGGCGGGCGTGAACGGTGTGGTGGGCGACGGGTGGCAGATCGACAGCGTGACCGTCACCTTTTCGACCACGGTTCCGGCGCCGGACCTGCGCGTGACCGAAGTTGAAGTGTACAGCGGCACGGGCGACCGCATCACCTCGGGCACGGCGGGCGACGTGCTCAACCTGCGCGTGAACGTCACGAATGTGGGGAGCGCCGCCACGACCGCCGCGGTCCCCGTCTTCTTCTTCGACGGCCCCCAGGCGAGCGGGCGGTTCCTCGGACAGGTGCAGCTTGGCAGCGTCGCGCCGCAGGGGCTCGTCGGCGCGGGCATCACGGCGGTGTTGACGGCGGGGGCGCACAACCTCACGGTGGTGGTCGACCCGGGGCGAATCCTGAACGAGCTTGCCACCGCCAACAACCAGGCCACGACGGCGCTCTTCCTCTCCGCGGGCCCCGGAGTCGACCTTGCGATGCTCTCGGCAAGCTACGAAGTCGGCGGCGCAAGGACGAGTGGGGCAAGGCCCGGCCAGACGGTGCGCGCGAACCTGTCGATTGCAAACCTCGGGTCGGCGCCTTACGGGGGTGTCTATTCTATCGGCATCTACCTCGACACGGGAAGCGCGACGCCCAAGCTCGTCGAGGAGACGCGCACCTCGATCGGGGCGAGCGAGACGCGCACGATCTTCCTGAACTTCTCGGCGATCGCCGGGGACCTGTCGCTCGTCGCGGCTCTCGACATCCTTGGCGCCGTCAACGAGTCGACGAAGGCGAACAACCAGCAGCGGCAGCTGTTCGTCGTGACGGACAGCCCACCGACCGACCTCATCGTGCAGAGCATCGCGATCACCTTCCAGGGGGTGCAGACGAACGAAGTGGCCGAGGGCGACCTGCTCGTGGTGCGGGCGGTGGTGCAAAACCTGGGCACCTCGAATGTGCCGAGCCCGTACGTCGTCGGGTTCTTCCTTGGCGACCCGGACGCGGGCGGACTGCTGCTGAAGGTCCGGACGATGCCGGGGGGACTTGCGCCCAACGCGACGATGGAGGTCCGCACGACTTGGCCGGCGTCGGTCGGCCAGCGCACGCTGTGGGCCTATGCCGATTTCGGGCGCGAGGTCTTCGAGTCGCAGGAGCAGAACAACAAGGGGTTCGCGTCGGTGCACGTGCAGAGCGACCCGCGGGCGAACGTCGTGATCGACGCGGTGGCGTTCACGGTACAAGGGCTCCCCGTGAATTCGACGCGCGAAGGCGCGCAGGTCCGCGTGGAAGTCACGATCCGCAACACGGGGGCGAACGCGACGCTGCTTGGCGAACTCACGGCCGCGCCGATCAACCCCTGGGCGGGCCAGGTCGGCAGCTCGATCGCGCGCTCGCCGCTGCCGGCGCTGCTCCCGCGCAACAATGTGGCGGTCGTGGTGTTCAACTGGACGGCGGCAGCGGGCACGACGGTGTTTTTCATCACGGCGGACGCCGGCCGCGCGACGGCCGAGACCGACGAGTTCGACAACCAGAAGGTGCGGACCTTCGTGGTGGCTGCCGGGTCTGCAGACCTTTCGGTCACCTCGCTTAGCATCAAGGCGGTCGGTGTCGAGACGACGGTGCTTTACCCCGGGCTGAATGTGACGGTGGGCGTCGAGGTGACGAACATCGGCCAGCTGTCGGTGGACAGCGCGTTCGATGTGGAGGTGTGGGCGGGAGACCCCGACACCTTGGGCGCCCTGATGCTTGCGAACCGGAGCTACCCCGCGGGCTTCGGGCCGGGCGAGACGGCGGACTTCTCGTTCGGCTGGTTGGCGGCGTTCCCGTCGCCGGGCTCCAACCGCATCGTGGCGGTGGCCGATGTGGCGCATGGGGCGCTTGATGCGCAGCGGGACAACAATGTCGCCGTGGCCGACCTCATCTTCTCGACGAACGTCTTGCCGAACCTCGCGGTCTTGCGGTTCGAGGTCCTGCGCGGCGCGCGGGCGGTGCAGAGCGCCACCGTGGGGGACAACCTCAACATCGAGCTCGAAGTGCGCAACGATTCGCCGGCGCCGTACCTAGGGGGCGCGGTGTTCGAGGTGCGCGACGGCAGTTCGGTCGTGTTCACGCGCCCGATCCCAAGGATCGAGCCGCACGGCAGCGTGGCCTTCGCGACGAACTGGACGGCGAGGGAGGGAGCGCAGCTCACGGCCGTGGTCGACAGCCTCAACAGCGTCGAAGAGGCCGACGAGGCGGACAACGTCAAGTCGCTCTCCGTCGAGGTGGCGGCAATGCCGACGACGCCGTGGGGACTCTACGCGATGCTTGGCGTGATTGCGGCAGGTGGCGCCGTGGGCGCGGTGTTCCTGTTGAGGCGGCGCAAGAGCGCGCCTGCCGAGCCTGAAATCGCCCCCGCGCCGCCGCCGCCAGCGCCGCCGGTGCTCGCACGCCCGCCACCCGGCGGCGCGCCGCAGCCACGGCCTCCGCCCCCGCCGCGTCCGATGGGCGGCGCACCACCGAGGGCCCGCCCGCCTCCCTATCCCGGGGCTCCGCTCCAGGGCGCAACGCGGCCGCCGCCGCGGCCAGGACCTCTGCCGCCCGGTGTGCGCCCACCACCGCAACCCGGCGGTGCGCCTCCTCCAGGGCAGCGCTCCCCGCCGCGACCGGGACCGGCGCCGCCGCCCGGCGCGCGCCCTCCGCCGCGACCTGGCGGCCCGCCTCCGCAAGGGATGCGGCCGCCTCCCCCGCCCGGTGCGCGCCCTCCGCCGCGACCTGGCGGCCCTCCACCTCCGGGTTGGCGGCCCCCACCGGGAGCCCCACCCCAGGGCGCCCGCATCCCGCAGAGGCCTGGTGGGCCTCCGCCTCCGGGTTGGCGGCCACCGCCTGAGCGCCCGCAGGCTCCGCCTGCGGCGGGGGCGCCGCAGGCCAGACAGGAGTCCCTGGCCCAAGCACCTGCGCCTTCAGTCGCGCCTCCGGCGGCGTCCCTCCCTTCACTCGCCTGCCCCACGTGTCGCGCCCCCGTCGAGGCGGGTTGGATGGTCTGCGCAAGCTGCGGCGCGTCCCTTGCGCCCGCGCCTTCGCCGCAGAGCGCCCACTCGAAGTGCCCCTCGTGCGGCGAGCCCGCGGAACCGGGCTGGGCGGTGTGCCCCAACTGCGGGACGTCGCTCGCCGCCCTTCAACCGTGACGACTGGCTCCGCGCGCGCCCCGCTTCCCACCCGCGAAGGTTTTTTCAGCCCACCCCTGATCCGCCCGCCTGCGGTGAGGGACGAAGATGCCGTACGCCGCCAACTCTTCGCGACGCGAGGAATTGCTCGACGCCATCGGCGTCAAGTCGGCCGAAGAGCTCTTTTCGGACATCCCCCACGCCTTCCGCGCGCCGATCAAGGGAGTCCCGAACGGGCTCGGCGAGGGCGAGGTGCTCGCCGAAGTGAGCGCGCTGCTTGCCAAGAACCAGACCGCCGACGACACCGCCTGCTTCCTCGGCCAAGGGTTCTACAACCGCTACATCCCGCCCGCGCTGCGCTCCATCGTCTCCCGCTCCGAGTTTTACACGGCATACACGCCGTACCAGGCGGAGATCTCTCAGGGGATGCTCCAGTCGCTCTTCGAGTACCAGTCCATCGTGGGCGAGCTAACGGGCATGGACTCGGTCAACACTTCGATGTACGACGGGGCAACGGCCCTTGGCGAGGCCGCGCGCATGGCCTACCGCCTCAAGGAAGGGGAGGTATTCCTCGTCCCGCGGGCCATTTCGCCTGACAAGAAGTCGATCCTCAAGAACTACCTGACCGGCACGCCGGTCAAACTCGTCGAGGTCCCCTTTGATGCGGCCACCGGGCAGGTCACGGCCGGCGCGCTCGGCGCAGCGCTCTCCAAGCACAAGGTCACCGGCGTGTACCTCGAATCGCCCAACTGCTTCGGGGTCCTCGAAGAGGTCTTGCCCGACGCGAGGTCCATTGTGGGCGAGGGGACGCCACTCGTGGTGGGCATCGACCCGCTTGCTCAAGCCGTGCTCGAGCCGCCGGGCTCCTTTGGCGCCGACATCGTCGTGGGCGAAGGCCAGGGAATCGGGATCCCGCTCCAGTTTGGCGGGCCCACGACCGGGATCTTCGGGTGCCGGAGGGAGCACACGCGCAAGATGCCGGGCCGCATCATCGGGATGACGAAGGACAAGGTCGGAAGGCGCGCGTTCTGCATGACGCTGATGACGCGCGAGCAGCACATCCGCCGGTCGAAGGCGATGTCGAACATCTGCACGAACGAGTCGCTGCTGTCGCTCTCGTTTGCGGCGCACTGCGCGCTGCTTGGCCGGTCGGGGCTGGAGCGGCTGGCGCACACGAACATGGCCAATGCGCGCGCGCTGCTCGACACGCTTGGCTCCGTGCCGGGCCTGCGCGCGCCGCTCTTCAAAGGGCCGTACTTCAACGAAGTGACGGTCGGCGTGCCCTGCGATGCGGCGTGGCTTGCCGACGCCTGCGCGCAGGACGGGGTCGTCCCGGGCGTCTCGCTTACGAAGGGCTTCCCCGAACTCGGGGAGACGCTCACACTCGCGGCTACCGAACTCACGACCGACGCCGCGCTCACGCGGCTGAAGACGGCGCTCGAGAAGCACCTCAAGGCCGCGCCCAAGGCGCAGGTGGCCGCCGCGCGCAAGGGGGGTCACCCCTGATGACGACGGACACCGGCTGGAGGCAGGCGCGCTACAGCGAGCCGATGTTAAACGAGCTTGCAAGCACGAAGTCCGACGCGTGGACGGGGAGAGCGCTCAGGGCATTCGAGGCGGGGTGGCTGCCGCAGGAGCTCGCGCGCAAGAGCGCGCTTACGCTCCCCGATGTGCCGGAGCCCCGCGTCGTGCGCCACTACACCCGGCTTTCCGAGATGAACTTCGGAATCGACTCAGGCCCCTACCCGCTCGGCTCCTGCACGATGAAGTACAACCCCAAGGTCAACGAGGAGGTTGCGGCAAATCCGAAGTTCGCGCGCCTGCACCCTGCCTCGCCCGCGCTGCACGCGCAGGGCATGCTCGAGATCATGCACAAGCTCCAGCTCTGGCTCGCCGCAATTTCGGGGATGCACTCGGTCACGATCCAGCCGGCTGCCGGCGCCCAGGGCGAGTGGACGGCGATGCTCATCACCCGCGCCTACCACGCGTCGCGCGGCGAAAGCCGCCGCCACGAGGTCGTCGTGCCCGACTCGGCGCACGGCACAAACCCCGCGTCGGCGGCGATGGCGGGGTACGATGTGGTCGAGATCCATTCGAAGGACGGGGCCGTCGACCTCGATGCGCTCCGCGCCGCGGTCTCGAAGGAGAAGACGGCCGCGTTCATGATTACGAACCCCTCGACGCTCGGGCTTTTCGAGCGCAACATCGGGGAGGTCGCCAAGATCGTGCACGAGGCGGGCGCGCTGCTCTACTACGACGGCGCGAACTTCAACGCGATCCTGGGGAAGACGAACCCGGCCATCATGGGCTTCGACATGGTGCACTTCAACCTGCACAAGACCTTCTCGACGCCGCACGGGGGCGGCGGCCCGGGGGCGGGCCCGATCGGGGTCGTCGACAAGCTCGCGCCGTTCCTGCCGGTGCCGCTCGTTGGCCTGAAGGACGGCAAGTACTTCCTCGACTACGAGCGCCCCCAGTCGATCGGCCGCGTGAAGGGCTATTGGGGGAACGGCGGGATGTTCGTCCGCGGGTACACCTACATCCGGCTCTTCGGTGCCGATGGACTTGCGGAGAACACAGAAACGGCGGTGCTGAACGCGAACTACATCCACCACAAGCTGAAGGACCTGTACCCGACGGATGTGAGCCCTGCTTCGCCGCGCATGCACGAGACGGTGCTCTCGGGCGTGAAGGTGCGAGACAGCCGGGGGCTGCGGGTGGCCGACATCGCCAAGCGGATGCTCGACTACGGCATCCACGCACCGACCGTCTACTTCCCGCAGATCGTAGAGGAGGCTATCATGATAGAGCCCACCGAGACGGAGACGAAGGAGGACCTTGATGCGATCATCGCCGCGCTGCGCACGATCGCGACGGAGGACCCGGAAGTCGTGCGGAGCGCGCCGCACAACACGGCGGTGGCGCGGGTCGACGAAGTGGAGGCGGCGAGAAGGCCGATCCTGACATGGAAGGACGCGTAACCGGAAGATTCACGAGAGCCGCGGAATCCAAGCGTCCAGGCCTGAGTCGAAACTCGCGATGCTGTCGAGTCGGCGGCCCCTCACCATTTCGACCATCGTCCAATCGGTGAAGCTCAGGCCTGCCTTTGGGTGGGCCCGCAACGAGTGCCACGAACGGAAGAACTCCTCGGCCGAGAGGTGGAGGAGAGAAATCCACTGCTCCCGCGCGTCCTCTGGCAGGACGGTCTCCCCCACCGCCCTTACAACCTCGGCTCGCCCGGTTCGCGCCTGAGCGAGGCTAATGGCCTCGTCGAAAACGTAGTCGGACGTGTAGACAGCGCCGCGGGCACCATCCTTCAGCTCCTCGACGAGCTCGATGGCCCGTTCGTGGTGCGCATCGCGACCGTTGTGAAAGGCGACGAGGACGCCCGTATCCACGAGCACACTCATCGGTCCCACCCGTACAGCACGCGGTTGATGTCTTCTTCTCGAGTCTCGACGCCCCAGTCGAATACGCGGCGGCGCACACGGTTCCATGCGGCTTTCGAAACGGGGTACTTGAGCCCGAGAACCTTGGCGGCGACGCGCTCGAGGTCGGGCCCGACTTCAAGGACAATGTCGAGCAAGTCCTGCTTGTTCAGGCGCTTGCGGGTAAGGAGGAAAAGACGGGCCTGCAGCTCATCGAGGGTCTGGGTGGCGTTCTGGGAGACGCGCATCGTACTGGCCATCGAATGCCTTGCATACTTGTATGCAAATAATACTTCGCTACAGGTCGTTGTCGGCTTTCGCTGACCCCCCCTTCGGCTTCATATGCCGGCCGCCCCAAGGGGGCTCCGAAACGCATGATCGACCAAGAGGCGATGCAGTACAGGCGCCTTGAGACGCCTATCGGACACGTGCTCGTGGCGGGGGACTTCAAAGCCGTCCGGCTCGTCCACTTCGACCGCGAAAGCCAGCCCCACCCCGTATGGTTCGAATCGCGGGACGGCCCCGTGCGCGAGGCGGCGCGCCAGCTTGAGGCGTATTTCGCGGGCTCGAGGAAGACCTTCGGCGTAGCTCTCGACCCCAGGGGCACGCCATTCCAGCAGCGCGTCTGGGAGGAACTTCGAAAGATCCCTTACGGCGAGACCGTGTCGTACGGCGAACTTGCCAAGCGCATCGGCCAGCCGAGCGCTTCGCGAGCCGTCGGCGCCGCAAACGGCGCGAACCCAATCCCGATCATCATCCCGTGCCACCGCGCGGTCGGCGCCGATGGGAGCCTCACCGGATTCGGCGGCGGGCTCCCCGTGAAGCGGAAGCTGCTCGCGCTCGAGGCGGGGCAGCAACCGCTGATCGCGGCGCTTTGAAGTGAGATCCTCACAAGGGATCTCGCATTTCAAGCGGCTCCGCCGTTTCGGACTCACGGGGTCGGAAGCTTAGCTTCCGTGGCCGTCTCGAGCACCGCATCAAAGAAGCGGTGCAAGTGCTCGGCGAGCATCGGGTTGTCCACATAGCCGCACGCATCAAGGGCCGCCGACGCGATGAGCGCGTGGCGACCGTCGGCCACCATGTCCGTCGCGATGAGCTTTGGCCGGCGGATCACGCGCACCTTCTCGGCGGTCGCGGGGGGCACGCCCTGGGCGGCGTCCGTGATGATCGTCACCACCACGCCGCGCTTGGCCGCATCGAGCACCAACTTGTCGATGCTGTCGCGCAGCTGGCCGTAGGCGGGCGTTGAAAGCCACAGGCTCTCTGCCGCCGTCTTTACGATTTCGGAGATTTTCTGCACCACGCGGTCCTTTCCGGTGATCGTGAAGATGAGCTGGGGGAGCCCGCGCTGGGAGGACAGTTCGTGGAGCAGCTGGAGCTTGCTGAAAGTCTCCTCGAGGTCCGAGATCACACGTTTCTGGACGACGTCGGGGGGATTGGGGCGGAAGGTCTGCGGGCGCCCCTCGGTCGAGACGACGAAGCCCTTGCGCTCGAGCGACTGGAGCACTTTATAGGCGGAGGTGCGCGGGATCTCCGCGGCCGTGGACACGATTTCGGCGGTGCCCATGCCAAGCCCGATGAGCGCGATATAGGCCCGCGCTTCGTAGGTCGTGAGGCCGACAAGCTCCAGCCGGCGCGTCGCTTCCTCGAGTTCCCGCTGCAGGTCGATGTTCAGCGACTTGAGGTCAATCCCAAATCCTGCAAGATGCTCGGAAAGCTCCCTGGCCGACACCATTTTGGCACTTCCAAGCGCAGCGTTGTGCGTCCGATCGCTACAAAAGACTTATACGAGAACCCTCGATAAGAAACCTGCCTTGCGGATGAAGATGCCAGCGCGCAAAATGTGCGGCCGGGGTCTCTGAGGCTGCGCGGGCGCAGGGAGCTCCTCCGGATGCGACAAGTCGACCGCGACACCTGCATGCACTGCTCCGCGTGCGTGGGCACGTGCCCCTTCGACGCGATCACGCTTTACGACATGCACATCGTGTTCAACGAGCGCTGCGTGGACTGCGGGCTCTGCGACCGCGTGTGTCCGGTGGGAGCGATTTCGCCGATCCCGGGCACGGAGCGGATGCGCCCGAAGCTGAAGGCGACGGCTTGAGGGGGGCTTGCCGTGGTTGAGACGCACAACTACGAGGTCATCGTGGTTGGCGCGGGCCCTGGCGGCTCGTGCGCGGCCCGCTCGGCGGCAAGCAAAGGGCTAAAGACGCTGCTCATCGAAAAGCGGCAAGAAATCGGCACGCCCGTGCGCTGCGGCGAAGGCATTGCGACCGCGTGGCTGAACCAGATTGGCGTCAAGCCCGCGAAGGACTGGATCGCCAACGAAGTCGACGGCGCGCGCGTGTTCGCGCCAAACGAGCAGTACATCACCCTCGACGCGGCCCAGGCCGGCAACGAGACCGGATTCGTCGTTGAGCGCGACATGTTTGACAAGTATCTGGCGCGCGAAGCCATCCGCGCCGGGTCCGACTGCTGGGTCAAGACCAATGCGCTCGGCGTCATCTACGAAAACGGCGTGCCCGTGGGGGTCAACGCGCGCAAGCTCAACAAGGACATGGAACTGCGTGCGCCGCTCATCATCGCGGCCGACGGGTTCGAATCGCGGGTAGGGCTATGGGCCGGGATCAAGACGCAGCTGAAGCCCTCGGACATTGAGGCGTGCTTGCAGTACCGGCTTGTGGGGGTCGACTGCGATGTGCGCTACAACGACTTTTACATCGGCGACAAAGTGGCTCCGGCCGGCTACCTCTGGGTTTTCCCGAAAGGCGAGGGGGAGGCCAATGTGGGAATCGGTGTGTCGCTCAAGAAATCGTTGGGAATTGCCACGGCCAAGACGTACCTCGATGCCTGGATCAAACGGCACCCCGGATATGCGAAAGGCAAGTCAATCGAGGATGTGGCCGGTGCCGTGTCGGTCTCGCAGCCGCTCAAGCGCACGACGGCAAACGGCGTGATGCTCGTGGGCGATGCGGCGCGCCTGGTTGACCCGCTCACCGGCGGCGGCGTGGCGAATGCGTGCATCTCGGGCCAATACGCCGGCGACATCGCGAAGGAAGCGTGGGATGCACAGGACTTTTCGGAAACGTTCCTGCAGCGCTACGAGAAAAAGTGGAGGGACGAGCTTGAGGAGCAGCTGATGCGCAACTACATGGCAAAAGAAGCGCTGATGAAGGCCTCCGATGAGACGCTTAACAAGGTCATTGACGCGCTGCAGGGATTTACATTCACGAAGGTGACGACGCTCGAGATTCTCAAAGCGATTCAGTCGAAATACCCCGAAGTTGTCGCCGAATTCGAAGGAATGCTGGCGGCGTGATGTGGCGCAGGACGCCTCGGCTTAGGCCACGAGGTCCGCCGGGGTCCACACCCGGATTCCCTTGAGTTTGACTGCATGCAGGTCTTTGTCGCCCGACACCATGTCACATCCGATCGCCAAGGCGCAGGCGAGCACTGGAACGTCGCTCGGGTCGCGAAGAGCGCCCATCGCTTCCGCAACGAATCGTCGGTACAGCGCCTCGTCGATCCACTCGACGGGCAAGCCGTCGATTGCGGACTCGATGTCGCTCTCCGAATAGCTCATTTTCCGGCGCAATGCCCGCGTCAGTTCGGACTTCACCGAGTTGGGTGCGCAAAGATGGATCCGGCCCAGGGCTGCTGCACGAAGGATCTGACCCGGAGGCGACGAGGTCTCGTAGAATCCGGAAAAGAGGACGTTCGTATCGATTACAACCCTCACTTGATCAGATCCTTGAGTGTAAGTCCTTTCTCCTTCATCCGTCGGCGAAACTTCTCGCTCTCCTCCTGGAGGCGCTGCAGGCGATAGGCTGCGTGCCACTCGTTGAGGAGTTCGTCAATGCTGCTGAAGCCTTCCGCAAGCTTGGCGTTTACGAGCTTGTCCCGGGTCTCCTTTTTGACGGTGATGGTGGTCGCGGCCATGGTCACTAATCAATGGTTCAATGGTTTAATTGTTTCGCTGAATCAGGAGGCCCCATCCCTTTCTTAACCCGAGGGTCCTGGGGCGTGGCGATGCGCGCTGCGACTCGGTACCATTGCGACCGCCGACGCGCGCCGGTCGGCGGTGGGATCCGCCTCGTGGAACTCCTCGAGGACCAATGCGACCCCAAGAAGTGCACGGGGCGCAAGTTGATCCGCCGCGGGCTGGCTCAAGGCGTGACAGAGGTGCGGTCGCTGCCGCGCGGGGCGTTGGTGCTTGACCCGCGGGAACAGAAGGCGCTCTCGCCGGAAGATGCCAAGGTGGCGTCAAGGCGCGGGCTGGTGGCGATCGACTGTTCGTGGAAGCATGTCGTTGAATCATACCGCAAGCACGACCTGAGGGGCGTGGGCCCTCGGCGCGCGCTGCCGTTCCTTCTGGCGGCAAACCCGGTGCACTTCGCTCAGCCGATGCAGCTTTCGACGCTCGAGGCGTTTGCGGCAGCGCTCTTCATCCTCGGGGAGGACCGGCAAGCGCGGGAGCTGCTCGCCGCCTACACCTGGGGGCCGCAGTTCGAAGTGCTGAACCGCGAGCCGCTTGCGGCGTATGCTCAGTGCGCGACGAGCGCTGAGGTCGTGGCGGCCCAGGCGGAGTTTGCCCCGAACCTGACTCGTGAAGAGGAGTGAGTCACCCGTCGGGCCCGCCGAACACGAGGCGGTCGGTGAGGACGTACGCGAGCGAAAGTGCCCCGAGTGCCGCGGCGATAAGGAAGTGGAGCGAGTACACGGCGGGCGTGTCGCTCGGGGTCTTTGCGATGGTCTGCGCGCGCAGCGCGAGATTACCGACGCCCTGGTCGTAGATGGTGCCGTAAACCGTGATCTTGTCGCCGTCGACCCAGTCGCCGCCGCTTGGGCCAGGGGTGAGGCGCGTGACGCTGTCGGTGTCGATGAAGAGCGCGCCGCTCGGGTCGACGACGTTGAACTGGACGTAGCTCGCGTTCCAATAGTGGCCGTTGTAGCTCACTTTGGTCTCTTCGCGGTCGATCGCCTTGGTGCAGTTGCACTGGACGAGCCCGAAGACCTTCACCGTCTCTTCGGCCCGGACCTCGCCGACGAGCGTGACCGGCGCGCTGGCAAACGGGATCTCCGGCGCGACGAGCGCGTAGCCGAGGAGCCCGCCGGCGGTGAGCAGGGCGCCGCCGATGAGCACCGCGAGGTGGAAGCGGCGGCCGGAGTCGCCGAGGCGCCGCAGGGGGAAGAGCAGCGCGCGTTTGGCAAGCCGATCGTCAGAAGCCAAGGGTCCCGACCACCTTTTCGACGGCGAGGACGACCGCGCCCTCCTTAACAAGCTGCGCGGAGGTCTCCAAATCGCGGTAGATCGGCCGGTCGGTGAGCAGCGGCTTGACCTTGCGGCGCACGGCCGCGCGGCCGGCGGCGGACCCCTTCCCGGGGCGGCCGCCGTGGAGGTCCATCCCTTCGGCGGCGAGCAGCAGCGTGATGCCGACCACATGCTGCGCATTCTCGACAACCGCGCGCGCTTTGCGGGCGGCGATGGTGCCCATGGAGTTGTGGTCCTCTTGGCCTGCGGAGGTGGGGATGGAGTCGACGCTCGCAGGGTGCGCGAGGACCTTGTTCTCGGAGACGAGCGCTGCGGCGCTGTACTGGGCGATCATCCAGCCGGAGTTCAGACCGGGGTCGCGGGCGAGGAAGCGGGGCAGGCCACCTTCGTCGCCGGCCACGAGGCGCGCGGCGGTACGTTCCATGATGTCGGCGGCCTCGGCAACCGCGATGGTAAGGTAGTCCATGGCAAGCGCGACGGGCTGGCCGTGGAAGTTTCCGCCCGAGATGACCTCGCCCGTGTCCGGAAAGATGAGGGGGTTGTCGGTGGCCGAGTTGATCTCGACTTCGAGCACGCCGCGGGCGTGGCGGACGGCGTCCACCGAGGCGCCGAGCACCTGGGCGAGCGCGCGCGACGAGTAGGGGTCTTGCACCTTGTCGCAGCCCTCGTGGCCCTTGATCATGCCGCTGCCTTTGACCATCTTCAAGACCGCACCGGCAACGTCCACCGCGCCCTTGTGGGGGCGCGCGGCGTGGAGCCGAGGGTCGAACGGCTTTTCGCTGGAGTCGAGGCATTCGAGCGCCATGGCGCCCGCGACCGCGGCCGCGCGCAGCGCGCGCTCGGCGTCGAGGATCGTGAGGGCGCCGATGGCGGACATGCCCTGCGTGCCGTTCACCAGCGAGATCCCTTCCTTCTCGCGCAGCACGTAAGGTTTGAGGCCGGCGGCCTTGAGGGCGGTGGCACCAGCCTGGCGCTTGCCCTGGAACTCAGCTTCACCCTCTCCGACGAGCGCGAGGCCGATGTGGGCAAGCGGCGCAAGGTCGCCCGACGATCCCACGGAGCCTTGGGACGGGACGATCGGGTGGACACCGGCGTTCAGCATCGCGGCGAGAGCGTCGGCCATCTCGGCCGAAACCCCGGAGAACCCCTTGGCGAAGGCGTTCAGCCGAATCGCGACCATCGCGCGGACGACTTCCGTGGCCAGAGGCTCGCCGACGCCCGCCGCGTGCGAGCGGATGATGTTCAACTGGAGTCGGCGCAGTTTTGCAGGCGCGATGCGGACGTTCTTGAGGTCGCCGACGCCCGTGTTGATGCCGTAAGCCAGCGTGCGAGAAGCGACGATCTTGTCGAGGGCGCTGCGGGACCGTTCGATATTCTTCCGGGCCGCGGGCCCAAGTTCCACACTTTCGTTGCGCCGGGCAATTCGCTCGACCGCCTCAAACGTGAGGCCCTTGCCAGCGATGCGTTCGGTCATCGAAGGCGCCCCCGTTGGGGCCCTTATCCCCGCCCGCTCGTATAAGCGTTCAAGCGCGCTGGAACGTCGCCTTGACCCATTTTCCATCGATGCGCCCGTAGATGAGCACGGTGAGGAGCATCATCGCCGCCATGACCATGATGATCCACTGGAGCGCAAGGGCCGGGAAGAGGTCGTAGCTGAGCGAGAGGAAGACGATGGCAAGCAGGGGCGGCACAGTCCCGAGTGCGAACCGCGCGATGATGGGGCCGTTGAGGAGCGCCGTGTTGGTGCGCAGGCCCGTGAGGTAGGCGGTGGCCACGACGGTGTAGGCGGAGGTCGCGAAGGCGACCGGAAGGGCGATGGCAAGCTTCCACGGCTCCCCGTTGATGAAGGCCATGACAATGACAAAGAACGCCGTGATCCCGGCGGTGACGAGGAAGAAGACGATGAGCTTCGCTTTGATGAGGCGCGGCACGGTGAGGGGGAGGGTGTCGTAGTACTCCGTGATGTCGATGTGGTTGAGCCACGAGTAGATCATGACGCCGAAGAAGCCGACGTTGCCCGCGTAGAACACGGTGTCGAACTTGAGGGAGACACCGAGCGTGCTGTTGAGGAACCAAACCGAGAGCGAGAGGAAAACGAGGGGCACGGCAAACGAGAACGCCATCTTGGTGAGCGCGTGGGAGCGCTCGAGGTCGATCCACTCCTTGGCAAGCAGCGGCGCGTAGCGGCCGAACGGCGCAAACTTCCGGGCACGCCCGAGGAAGGACTCCTTGAACTGCGATTCGGTGGACTCGAAGGTCTCCTCGACAAGGAGGGTGGCGCCCCAGGAAAGGGCGACGGTGGCCACGACGCTGACGATGAGGGCAAGGGGTTCCTTGGTGAGTTGGAATTGGATCGGCGGGACAAGGACGCCGATGGGCAGGACGCCCGCGAACCCCGCGAGGCCGAGCAGCCCCATGAAGCCGAGGGCGAGGACGGCGAAGAGCCGGCGCGAGCGCAGGTACACGGCCGAGAAGGCGTAGGAGAGCGCGAGGCCGTAGGAAAAAGTGAGGATGATCGCAAGGTAAAGCGCGAGCACGGAGCCCATCGTGTAGGGCGCGAATGGCTGGGCGAGGGCAAGGCCGACGGCGATGGGCGTGAGCGTGAAGGCGAGGTAGTAGGCGGCGTCTTTGAGGTAGAATGCGGCGGTGGTGGTCTTGAACTGGACGGGGAGGGTGACGGGGGCCGAGAGCAGGAAGTTCACGGCCCCGAAGCGGCGGTCGACGATCTCCTTGCCGAGGAAGGCGAAGGCGCCGGTGGAGAGCCCGTAGAGGAGGATGGAGAAGTGGAGGGTGATGAGGAGTTGAGGGAGCGGGGTCGTAGAAATGAGTTGCAAATAAAAGTAGCCCGCGGCAAACGCGAAGAGGGTGAGGACAATGGGGAATTCGTAAAAGGAGAGTTTGGAGGTGAAGTTGCTCTGGAAGCGCGCTTCCTCGCGCATCATGAGCCCGATGAGGGAGGTGAAGTCGGTCAGCCGGCCCGTGGGCGTACCCCCTGCCTTTCGATGAGGTCGAGGAAGGTGTCGGCGAGGTCCTTGCCGTGCTTGCGGAAGGAGGCGATGGGCCCTTGGGCGAGGACTTCGCCGCGGTCCATGACGAGGACGTCGGTGCAGATCTTGTCGGCGACTTCGAGGATGTGGGAGCACATGAAGATCGACCCGCCGGCTTTCACGAATTCGACGAGGAAGTCGCGGACGCGCCGCTGGTAGATGGGGTCGAGGTTGATGAACGGCTCGTCAAGGAAGAGGAGGGGCGGGCGGTGGATGAAGGCGGAGGCGAGCATGATCTTCTGGCGGGTGCCTTTGGACATGTCTTTGCACAGCGTGTCCTGCTTCTCGGTCATGTCGAAGAATTCGAGCCACTTGAGGATGCGCCCCTGGGTGTCGTCGAGGCCGCGGACGCGGCAGACGAACTCGAGGTACTCGACGGCGGTGAGGAAGGAGGGGGGCGTTTCGGACTCCGGGACGATGCCGACGTTGCGCTTGAGGGCCAGCGTCTCGCGCCCGGGGGCAAGGCCGAGGACGCGGGCCTCGCCGCTGGTGGGCTCGAGCTGGCCGGTGAGGATGCGCAGGAGCGTGGACTTGCCGGCGCCGTTGGGGCCGAAGCAACCGTAGAGGGCGCCCTTGGGGACGGCAAACGAGATCTTGTTCAGCGCGCGGGTGTCTTTGTACGATTTGGAGAGCGCCTGGACGGAGATGATGGGGTCGGCGACGGCAACGGCGGCTTGCTCCACGTCTGCATCGAGCCTTGCATCAACGGTTAATGATTGGCTACGTGGTACGGCTGGCCGAGAAGGCTTGAAGCGCGGCGCGCTCGCCGACCCGTCAGCTCGGCGGCGAGGAGCCGGCGACGGGGGCGGCCTGAGGGGCCTCCTCGGGGATGTTGCCCATCCGCGAGAGGATCTCTTCGTCGGTGGCGCGCGGGCGCCTGCGCCAGGAAAGGAACGACAGGAAGCTTGCGGCGGCGCCAAGGCCAAGGACGGCGAAGGGCAGGACGGTGCTCGCGTCGAAGGCGATGCCGGTGGTATACGAAGCCAAGCCCGCGTGGGTCGCCGAAACGAACGCGGTGGCCGTGGCGCCGATGGCAGCGGCGCCAAGGGAGATGCCCAGCGCAAGGGCGATGCGGGTGCGCTCCGGGTCGAGGATGCGTTCGCCCTTGGTGGTCAGCCGGTAGTAGATCCATTTGCGTTCGGTGTCCTCGCGAAGGACAAGGCCGGCCTCCTGGAGCAGCTCGAGGTGTTTCATGACGCCGGGCTTGGAGATGGAGAGGCGCTCGGCAAGGTCCGTGAGCGTCATCTGGTGCTCGGCAAGGGCCCGCAGGATGGCGACGCGCGTCTCGGAGGCAAGGGCGCGGAAGCTGGCTTGGTCCAGCGTCACCTTGGGTTCAAACATGGGGCTGCCTCCGGGGCACGTACGATTCGCGCTTGGACGCTTCTTAAGGGTTGGTGCATAGTTAACCTTGCGACTTTGGGCTGGCTCGAGCCGGCGCGAGGCTACACGAGCACCACGCCGCGGGGGTCGATGAGCGCGCGGTAGGCCCGCCCGCCGGCCGCGTCGATGGCGCGCGCGCAATCCTCTGGCCGTTCCGTGAGCGCGATCATGCATCCGCCGCCGCCCGCTCCGGTGAGCTTGGCGCCGAGCGCGTGGGGGCGCACCGCCGCGATGAGCCGGTCGAGCTCGGGAGAGGAGACGCCGAGGGCCGCGAGGTGCTCCTGGTTGCGGTCCATGAGGCGGCCGACGCGGGGCAGGTCGCTCGCCTTTAGCGCGTCGCGCGCTTCGTCGACGAGCGCGCCGATCTGGAAGATCCGGCCGCGAGCGCCCGCGTCCTTCTCGACGAGCCGGCGCACCTTTTCGACGAGGTCCCCGGTGTTGCCCTTCTTGCCGGTGTAGCCGATCACGAACTGCATGGGCGGGAACTCGAGGTCGTGGACGCACCAGCGTTTCTCGCCTTTCTCGATGGTCCACAGGAGGCCGGGGCCGGGGGCCTTGGCGATGTAGACGGCGCGGCCGTGGGAACACACGGAAGTGTCGGTGGGGGAGGCGCGGCCCTGCACGGCGAACTCGACCTCGAAAGCGGTGCGCGCGGTGTCCTCCTGGGCCATCCGCCCGCGCATCGCCTTGAGGGCCGCCACGACGGACACGGTCAGCGCGGCGCTTGAGCCGAGGCCGGAGGCCGATGGAATCGAGGAGGACGTGGTGATCTCGAGCGGGCCGCGGTCGCCCCACGCCTGCTTCAGGGCCTCCTCAAAGTACGCGTGCTGCTTGCGCTCGAGGGGCCGGCCGTCGACGCGCGAGGCCTCGCCCTTGCCGAGGCGCACGTGCGATTCGAAGTGGAGGGTGAGCGCTGCGGCGATCGCGCCCTCGCCAAAGACGACGGCGTGCTCGCCGAAGAGGATGGCCTTGCCGGGGGCGCGCGCGGCGGCAGAACTTACCACGGAGCCGCCAAACGGCAGGCGCGGTTTGTAGTTTCGCGCGGGCGGGCCAGCAGTTCTTGCTCCGCTGAATTGCCCCCAAATTCAAAAACGGTTAAATACGCTGGCGGCAGTCAAACCGATCCTAGTACGAGCCAGCCTGGCGAAGATAGAAGGGGGCCGAGGGATCGTAGATTACGAGTATGCCAGGCGGCGCTATGAGTGGTCGAAGCGCCTCAACCTGATCACCGTCGTGGTGTGCGCGGGGCTTGGCGTTGTCGCGCTGATTTTCGGCATCCTTGCCTACGGCGACTGGCAGTGGCTGCACGACCACTTCTCGGGCGTGGGCGAAACGACCCGCTGGACCGACGCGAAGATCCAGGCGAAGCTCACGACCTCGATCCTGCTCATGGTGGGGGGAGCGCTTGGCATCACGACCTTTTTCTTCGGCTTTTTCAAGGTCCGCAAGGCACTCGATGAGGACAAGCAGGACGACATCAAGAAGTGGTCGCTGATCACGGCGGTGACGGGGATCCTGCCGGGCCTTGTGTTCGGAGGCTTGCTGGAGCTCTTCGTCTGGCGCGCGCACTCGACCGAGGCGTTCACGATCTTCGGGCTGCTGGGGCAGGCCCCACCGGCGGCCCCGACGCCGGAAGAGGCGGCCGCGGCGGCAGCGCCTGCCTACAACCCGGCGGCCGCCGAGAAGGCGCGCAAGTCAGAGTACGAATCGCTCTTCGCATCGAGCGCGCCGCCCGCGGCGCCCCCGGCGCCGCAATACGGCTCCGCCGCGCAGCCGGCATACGCGCAGCCGCCCCCGGCCTACGGTTACGCCCCGCCGCAGCCGGCGTACGCCGCGCCGCCGCAACCGGCCGCGACCGCGCAGCTGGACTACGCGTATGCGCAGGCGGAGCCGGCGCCCGCTGAAGTTCCGGCCCAAGCGCAGGGCACGCAATTTGCCCAGCCGACGGGCGCGCCCATCTGCACCTGCGGGCGGCCGATGGAGTGGGTGGCGGAGTACAACCGATACTATTGCTATACGGATGACAAGTACGAAGGCGAGGCCTGAAGTGGCAAGCCCCGAGCGTGAAGAGCGCGACCCCCGCGCCTCGACGATCCTTTCGACCCTTGAGGGCGCGCTGGGGCCCCTGACTTGGAAGCCCTCGGACGACCTGATCCGGCGCGTCGAGCGCGCGCGGCGGCGGAAGATGGGGCGCGGGATGGGGCTTGGCCTCGTGGCCGTGTCGCTGATCGGCGCTGCAGCGCTCACCTTCACGGCAGCGACCTACGAGGTCTCGGCGCTGCTTGCCGTGGTCGCGGCGCTGGTGCTCTTCGGGGCGGCATGGCTGGTGCGCGAGGCGCAAGGCGCGCCGCCGTTCCCGTTT
>JBGQKI010000012.1:0-69774 GCA_041499475.1 Thermoplasmata archaeon | reverse complement strand
GGTGTGTTGGCCTCCCCGGCCTCGATCCGCAAAAGCGCTCCGCGCCCATGTTCAACTTCAATGCAAAGCACCACGTGTTCTCGGCTCGCCGTCAACCATCCGCCTTCGCCATCCCGACCTCTAACGCGCATCACGGCACGCTCCTGAACAGAACCTTGTAATCAATCGGGCTTGCACATGAATTCAGAGCGTAGCCCCCCCACCGAAAGATTCACGTTGGGAGGCACCCCGTGACCCTTGCCGGCGTCAGAACTGGCAGGAATCCCTGGGATGCACTCCCGAGTCAACGAACAGCACGTCCAGAACAAGAAACCTCGCAAGCCCTACGCCCCGCCCGCCGGGTGGGGCGCGTACAACGACTGGTCGACGGCCGAGATCCCTCGTGTCCTTCGGCTGATCCGCGCCGTCGTCGACGACACGGACCTGCGCACACGAGGGCCCGCCCGCGGCGGGCCCTGCTTCCCGATCCGCGACCTCCTCAAGTCGCTGCTCGTGAAGGTCCTCTTCCGAGTCTCGTACCGACGCTCGATCGCCCTGCTCGAAGTGTTCGAGCCTGCCCTCGGAATCGAGCGCCGGCCGCATTTCAACACCCTCATCAAGTGGATGGGGCGCGACGAGATCTCCGCCCGCATCGCGAAGCTGCTTCGCCTCGCGGCGTCGATGAAGGAGGTCGAGGACTCGACCCTCGTCATCGATGCGACGGGATTCCTCCGGACTCGCGGGTCACCTTGGATTTTCGTTCGCGAGCAGCGGCGCCGCTTCCTCCGGCGCGGCTACCGCAAGGCCCATGTCGCTTGCGGCTTGCCCTCGCGAACGATCGTTGCGATGGAAGTCACGCCCGGAACGGTCCACGACCACGCGCGGTTCGAGGATCTCGTGAAGACGGCCTCCGCCGAGGAATCCTTCGCGACGCTCGTGGCCGACAGCGGGTACCTCTCGCGCGCGGCCTGCGCCGCGGCGAAGGCCGCGGGGGCGACGCCGTACATCGCGTTGAAAAGCAATACGCGGCACCGCGCGCACCCGCGCGACGCGTTCGAGAAGATGGTCACGTTCGGGAAGCACTTCCCGAACCGATTCCACGACCGCTACAGGCGCAGGAGTCAGGTCGAGAGCGTGTTCAGCGAGATCAAGAAGCTCTTCGGGTCGCAGCTCGCGACCCGGCGGCTCGTGGCGCAGCGAAACGAACTTCTCCTCGTCGGTCTCCTCTACAACCTGAGGGTCATCTCAAGGGGCTGGGTGAGGGTCGAGTGAATTCGTGTACAAGCCCCAGTCATTGAGAACAATGAAGCAACAGTCACTGTGCGCGTGATCGGCGCGCCCTATACTCCCTCGCCTACGCCCTCCGCCAGCAAGCTTCCACAGCTCGTGGGCGCCGCCGTTGTGGCGTTCCTGGTGATTGCGGCCGTCGCGTACGCCTTCCGGCGCGCGGCTGCGAGAGCACGCGGAAAAGGCCCTGGCAGGTCCAACCTCTCGAAGCGTAGATAGCCGAGCCACGCCATGCAAATCCAATGCGTTCGTACCCGTTCTGGCGCGTCGACGTGTTCGCTTCGCGCCCCCTTGAAGGCAACGCGCTCGCCGTGTTCCCCTCCCCGAAGGGGCTGAGCGATGCGGAGATGCTCGCCATCGCCAGGGAGATGAACATCTCCGAGACCACCTTCATCGAGCCCGGCACACTGCCGGGCGCAAACTACCGCACCCGGATCTTCACGCCGGGCGGCGAGCTGCCCTTCGCCGGCCACCCGACGCTTGGCACCGCGTTTGTCGCGGCCGAGGAGGGAATCATCCCCAAGAGCGAGGGGATCGTCACCGCCCACCAGCAAGATGGGCTCGGCCTAACGCCGATCAAACTCGAGGTCGAGGGCGGCCGCGTGAAGCGCGTCGCGATGACGCAGGCCAAGCCGAAACTCGGCGCGCGGTTCAAGGCGCTTGCCCCGCTTGCCAAAGCGCTCGGCGTCAAGCCACGCGACATCTCGGCGACGGGGCTGGTGCCGCGGGTGGCCTCGACCGGCATGAACTCCCTGCAAGTGCCCTTGCGCTCGGTTGACCTCGTTCGTGAGATGAATCCCGACCTGCGCGCCCTTGGCAAAGCCGTGAAGCGGCTCGGCCATGACCCGGGTGTTTACGTTTTTGCTTTCGTCGAGGGCGGCTCGGCCGACCTGCACGCACGCGGGTTCTTTCCGCTCCAGGGAGTGCCGGAGGACCCGGCCACCGGGTCGGCGGCGGGGGCGTGCGGGGCGTACCTCGCCTTCAACCACCGGCTCCCGGACAAGCAATGGTTCGTCATCGAGCAGGGGATCGAGATTCATCACCCGAGCCGAATCGAAGTGGCGGTGGCGGTCGAACGTGGCAGGCCGACCCAGGTGCGCGTGGCGGGGGAAGTTCAGGTAATAATGAAGGGCGAACTGAGCCTCCCTTGAGTGACCACAATGGGGTGTCTGGCGAGGGGCAATTCTATAGTCTCCCCGCAAGTTTCGCGTGCATGCCCGTCCTCGGCCCCAGGCCGCGCGACCTTGTAATCCCCACCGAGCGTGAACTGCGCCGCCGCCTGCGTCGGCAACTTGCCCCCGTTCTTGGCGCATTCCTCCTTCTCGGGCTGCTCGTCTTCGACTTGCTCCCGATCGAGACCTCGAAGGAGCTTGACCTCATTTTCAGCGCCATCATCCTCGTCATCAACGTTGCAGTTTTCAGCTACCTGCTTCTTGACGCAGGGCGCGACCGCATCGGGACGATCCGCACCCTATCGGTCCTCTTCGCAGGCTTGCCCGCGGGCATCCTATTCCTCGACGAGGCGGGCCGAGTGACCTACGCAAATCCCGCGCTTGAGCAGCTTACCGGGTTTGCCCTTTTGGAAGTCGCGGGGTCGAGCGTAGCGTCGTTTATTCACCCCGAAGACCGGGCGCGCGTGGCGGGCGAACTCGCACACCGCCAAAAAGGGGAGATCTCCACCTATGAAATGCGGATCATCCACAAGGACGGGAGCATCCTGCGGGCCGTAGTGAACGCGATCCCCTTCTTTGACGGCGACCGTTATGACGGTTCGCTGGCGGTCATCAGCGACCTCACGGAGATCCTCGACGCGCGAGCGCGCGCCGCCCGCTATCAGGAACTCTCTTCCTTCGCTCTTGATGCCGTCACGCACGACCTCTCCAATCGGATGCAAGAGGTGGTGGCCCGGACGGGAATCACCGGGGCCCTGATGGCGAAAGACTCCGCGGCCTCCAGAGCCTCGCTGGCGAAGGTCGCCCAATCCGCCGACCGAGCGGCGGCGCTCATCAAGGAAGTGAAGCAGATCGCGGATGCCGAGCGCGGGAACTGGCCGAAGCGCAGCCTAGACATCTCGGCCCTTGTCGACAGGGCCATGACGCTCGCCGACATCGCCGCGGGGCTGCACATGGAGGCCGAGGTGTCGACAGAAGCGGCGACCGCAAAGGTCGAGGCAAGCGACCTTGCGCCCTTCGTCCTTTCCAAACTTATCGAGCACGCGGCCGAATCTCCAAGCGGGCGCCACGGCGAGGGGCGCGTGCTTCTAGCAGCCACCGTCGAGGCCGGGCCAACCCCCCAAGCGCTCTTGAGCGTGCACGGCTTCGGGCGTCCGGTCTCGGACGAGGACCTCAAACTCATGCTCGCCGCCCCGGGCGGGAGCGCCGAGTCCGGCACGCCGTGGCGGTCCGGCGTCAAGCTTTCCTTTGCAGCCGCCGTGGCGCAAGCCCACGGCTGGGCGATCCGCGCCGCCCGCGAGAAGGAAGGCGAGGGCGTCGTCTTCGAGGTCCGCATCCCGATCGAGGCATCGTAACGAGCGACGTGGTGAGCGTGGTGAAGGGCACGCTCAATCTCGACGAACAGGCGCCGGCGCCGGGGGCAGGTGCAGCCTTCGGATCACTTCCCCGTCGGCCTCGAAGTCCTCTTCGAAGAACCCGAACGACTCGAAGAGCCGCGCCGCCACCCGGTTCTGGGGCCGGTGGCTGATCATCATCTCCCGGAATCCCTCGCGCTTCAGCTCCTCCAGGAGGAGCTCCATCAGCCTGCGACCGAGCCCCTTGCCCTGGTGGGCCTCTCCAATCATGACGCGCCAGATGTAGGCAGAGCCGTCCCTGCGGCGCTGGTACATCGCGAAACCCACGACTTGGTCGCCCTCCAAGAAAGCGAAGGGCACAAGGCTCTGGTCTTGGGAGGCTTGGCGCAGCGACTTCGAGTTCGGGGCGACGAGTTGAATTTGGTCGTGCTTGACCTGGAGCGCGAGAACCGCAGCATGGTTCTGGTCGTCGATGGGCACCAGCCGCACCGATTTGTCGGAACTTCGCGCGGCGGTCATCACCGTTCCCGCTCCCTGGCCGGAGTGCCTACTCCTTCGCCTTCGTGTGGACCATCCGCTCCCAGCCCCACACCTTCCGCCCGCCCTCGCCTTTCTCGGCGAGCGAAATCCTTGCCGCGCAGAACTTGAACTCGGGGATCCCAGACACGGGGTCGCTGTAGGTCACGGTGAGGGTGTTTGCCGACGCCTCGCTGTAGTGCATGGGCACGAACACGACGCCCTCGGGCACCTTGTCGGTGAGCGCCGCGCGGCATCGGATCTTGCCCCGGCGCGTCTCGACCCAAATCCAATCGCCGTCCGCGATGCCCTTCGGCTCAGCGTCGAGCGCGTTGACTTCGGCGACCGGTTCGGACGCGGGCAGTTCAAGGTCGGTCTTGCGGGTGACGGAGCCCGTGTGCCAGTGGAAGAGCGAGCGGCCCGTCGTGTACACGAGCGGATAATCGGCATCTGGCACCTCGATGCCCAGCCGGTGCTGCACGGGGACGAGCTTGCCGCGGCCCACGGGGAAGGTGTCGATGTAGAGGTCTCGCGTGCCGGGGTGGTCGAGCGTGGGGCACGGCCAGAGGATGCCGTTCGGCGCCAGCCGGTCGTAGCGCAGGCCCGCCAGCGCGGGCATGAGCGGCGTGGCTTCGTCGAAGATTTCGGCGGGACTCTTGTAGGCCATCGGGTAGCCCATGCGCGTGGAGATCTCGCAAATGATCTTCCAGTCGAGGCGCGCCTCCCCGGGCGCGGTGAGCCCGGCCCGAGTAATCGCGACGCGCCGCTCGGTGTTCACGAAGGTGCCCTCCTTCTCGCCCCAGGCGGCGGCGGGCAGGACGACATCGGCCATCTCGGCCGTTTCGGTCATGAAAATGTCCTGGACAGCCAGAAAATCGAGTTTCTTGAACGCCGCCTCCGTGTGGTGGCGGTCGGGGTCGGAGATGATCGGGTTTTCGCCCATGATGAACATCGCCTTGAGGTTTCCCGCGTGCATCTCTTCGACCATCTGCGTGGACTTGAGCCCGAGCTGGTGGTCGAGGGCCACGCCCCACGCCTTCTCGAATTTCTCCCAGTGCTCCTCCACATTCACGTCTTGGTAGCCCGGGTAGGCCATGGGGAGCGCGCCGAAGTCCGAGGAACCCTGCACATTGTTTTGCCCGCGCAGCGGGTGCAGCCCGGAGCCGGAACGGCCGAACTGTCCGCAGGCTAGTGCGAGGTTGATCACGGCGTGGACATTGTCGACGCCGTGCGACGACTGGGAGAGGCCCATCGACCAGAAAATCGTGGCATTCTTCGCCTTGCCGTAGGCAATGGCCGCGCGCTCGAGGTCCTTTGCCGGGATCCCGGTGATCTCCTCGACCTTCTGCGGCGTGTAGTCCTTCACCGACTCCTTCACGGCCTCGTAGCCCTCGGTGCGCGCTTCGATGAACGGCTTGCTGATGAGGCCCTCGCGGATCACGATGTGGAGGAAGCCGTTCAGCCACGCGATGTCGGTCGAAGGTTTGGGTTGCAGGTAGATGTCGGCCGACTCCGCAATCTCCACGCGGCGCGGGTCCACGACAATGAGCATCGTCCCTTTCTTCGCCGCCTGCTTGATCCGCGTGCCGATGACGGGGTGCGAGACCGTCGTGTCCGAACCCGTGATGAGGATGAGGTCGCCGTTGGCGATCCCCGCGATGTCCCCCGTCGCCGAGGCGTCCCCCAAGGCGGTGCGCAGCGCCGCCACCGAGGAGGAATGGCAAAGCCGCGTGCAGGTGTCGACGCTGTTCGTCTTGAGGCAGGCGCGCACCCACTTCTGGAAGACGTAGTTCTCTTCGTTCGTGCACTTGGAGGAAGAGAGCGTCCCGATCGCTCGGCCGCCGTGCGCCTCCTTGACCTTTCCGAGCTTCGAGGCGACGAGCGAAAGCGCCTCGTCCCAGGAGGCTTCGCGGAACTTGCCGTTCTCCTTGATGAGCGGCTTGGTGAGCCGCCGCGGGTCGGCGATGAAGCCGTAACCGAATTTGCCCTTCACGCAGGTCGAAATCCCGTTCGGCTGGTATTCTTCGCGCGTCTGGATCTTCACGACGCGGTTGTCCTTGACGGCAAGGTCGAACTGGCACCCCACCCCGCAGTAGACGCACACAACCGGCACGTGGCTGAACTCGGCGTCGCGGCCCTTCCCCACGGCGGCGACTTCCTGGAGGGCCTCCACGGGGCACGCCGAAACGCAGTGCCCGCAGTACACGCAGCCGGAGTCGTCAAAGGTGGTGTTCTTGGGGAGCAGCATCGCGTTCTGCCCCTCGCCTTTGATCGCAAGGACGCCCTGCACCTGCACGTTGTCGCACGCCTCGATGCACCGGGCGCACAAGATGCACTTGTTGTTGTCGATCTGGATGAACGGGTTGTCCTTGTGGATGGGCTTCAGCTTCTTCAGCGTCCCGAACCGCGGCTCCTTGATGCCGAGCTTGTAGATGACGTCCTGGAGCTCGCAGAGGCCGTCCTGCTCGCACGCCCAACAGGTGAGGTCGTGGTTCTGGAGGTGGAGGTCGGCGTTGTAGCGCTGGGCCTCTTTGACCGAATCGGAGTTCGTCGTGACCTCCATGCCCTCGTTGACTTTGGTGTAGCAGGCCGGAGCCATCCGCGGCCAGCCCTTGACTTCAACCATGCACATGCGGCAATTGCCAAGCGGGCTCATCTGCGGGTGGTAGCAGAGCGTGGGAACGTACTCGCCGGCCTCCTTGGTTGCGTCGAGGATGGTGCTGCCGGAAGGCACCTCCATGGGCTTGCCGTTGAGCAGGATCTTCGTCATTTGGCGGCCCCCAGCAGCATCTCGATCTCCGGCTTGAACGCCTCGTAGACCGCGGTGAACGAGTTGCCGGCGGTTTGCCCGAGGCCGCAGATCGAGGTCTGCCCCATGTCGCGCGCGAGGCGCGCAAGGTCCTCGGGGGTGGCCGACTTCTTGCCGTGCGCGAGGTCCTCGACGAGCAGGCGCATCGCATGGGTGCCCTCGCGGCAGGGCGTGCAGCGCCCGCAGGAGCCCTCTTCCATGAATCGGATCCCTTCGAGCGCAAGGTCGATGGCCCGCTTGCCCTTAGGCACAGCGACCATGCCGCCGGCGCCCATCAGCGCGTGGCCGCGCCTTGTGTCGAACTCGAGGGCGAAGTCGAGCGCGCCGGGCAGGAGGTATCCGCCCGTGGGCCCGCCGATCTGCACCGCCTTGAGGCCCTCGGGGTCGGCGCCGCCCATCCCGACGACCACATCGCGCGCGGCCATGCCCATTGGGATTTCCATCACGCCGGCACGGGGCACGCCGAGGACCGACACGAGTTTGGTTCCGGGGCTCTTGGCGGTGCCAACCGTTTTCCACCAATCGAGGCCGCGGGCAAAAAGGAGTGGCGCCAGAGCGAAGGTCTCGGTGTTGTTGATGAGCGTCGGGCGGCCCCAGAGGCCGGACTGCGCGGGGAACGGCGGGCGAAGCCGCGGGCGGGCGGGGCGCCCCTCGATGACCTCGAGCAGCGCGGACTCTTCGCCCGAAATGTAGCCGGCGGTGGAAATCTTGAGCGAACAGCGGAAGTCGAAGCCTGAGCCGAGGAGCTTGCGCCCGAGCAGCCCCGCGTCCTTCAGCGCTTTGAGGGCCTTCGGGTACCACTCGTGGGCCGCGACGTAGTCGTGGTTCACGAACACGAAGCCCTCGCTCGCCCCGCAGGCAAGGGCCCCGATCATCATCCCTTCGATGATGCCGAAGGTGTTCGCCTCGAGCAGGACTTCGTCCTTGAAGGTGTCCTCCTCGCCTTCCTCTCCGTTTGCAACGACATAACGGGGCGCGGCCCCGCCCTTGCGTGTGAACTCGGCTTTTTGCCCCATCGGGAAGCCAACGCCCCCGCGCCCGCGCAGCGCTGCCTGCTTGAGCGTTTCGAGCGCACCGTCGGCGCCCTGTTCGAGCGCGCGCGCAAGACCCTCGAACCCCCCGAAGACGAGGTAGTCGGAGAGCGAGGTCGGGTCGACGAACCCGGCGTCGCGGAGCGTCGTGCGCACCTGCGGGGCGAAAAAAGGCTGGGATTCGTCGACGCGCCCGCTCGTTGCAAACACCACGAGGCGGTTGGCAAGCGGCATCTTGCCGGCCTTGAGTTCTTCGGCAAATCCCTTGAGGGGCATCCCCTTGGCGGTGAAAATCCCGCGGCGGCCGTCGGCCATGTGGATCTGGATCGTGGGGTGTGCGAAGTGCGCGCCGGTGCAGCCGGCCTGACTGAGGCGGACTTTGGAATCCTTGAACAGCCGTTCGAGTTCGGCAAGGACCTTCTCGGAGCCGTGCTCGCGGCAACAGCTCGCGTTCGAAACGAGGACGCGGTGGGCCTTGGGCTGCGCGTGCTTTTCGCGAAGTGCGCGAAGGGCAGCCAGGGGGGCGGATTCCGCCGCGTCGGCCATTGCGTCCGATTGGGCCACAAGCCATTTAAATCGTTAGGCACGCGCGGCCCAAACGATGAGCCAACCAGCGCTTTCATCCCCTGAGGCGGGACCGCTCCGACTCCCCGTCCTCGCTTCGCATCCGCTTAGAGGTTTTGTCAAGCTCCACGCCCTCCTTTTCGTCGAGGAGCCCATCGAAGACGCGGAACGAGGCTCTCCCAGAATCAACGAGCCTTATGACGACGTCGCTGAAGGTCTCTCCCGGCCGCTTTGCGGCCGCGAGTCTCTGGTAGGCGAGGTATCCTAAAGAAATCGTCTTTCGCGGCATCATTCAATGTCTCGGCGTCCGCAGACAAACAACTGTCGGCCTGCGGAAAAGCGGTGAGACGGCTCAGCGACGCTTACGGTTCGCGGCCCTTAGAAAGCCCGTGCGGTACGCCGGCGCGAACAGGTCTCGGTCGGGCGCGATCGACGCCGACGCGCGCTCCTTCTGCGTGAGCCGCCTTGAAAACACCTCGACGCCCTGGTCCCGGACGATGGCGGCCGGCGTCGACTCGTCGACCTCACCCATCTTTAGCACTGCGGCCGAGGCGATGCCGTCGGCCACAGCGCGGAAAGTGATTCGCATGGTGCGCCCGAAGAGGTCGGTGCGCCCGCGCACGTCTTCGACGGGCGCAAACCCCGCGCAGGCAAGCGCCACGCCGGAGGTCCCCTGGCGAAGCGGCTCGCAATGCGAGTCGGTGATGACCACGCCGACGGCCCCGCCCGCCTTGCCCACAAGCGCGCCGCGCAGGCGCTCGGCCGAGGCCCATGGGTTGCGGGGCCACACGACGGCAAAGCCGGGCGGCGCGTTCGAGAGGTCGGCGCCGCCGTTGGCGATGAGGTGGCCGCCGTTCAGGGTCAGCAGCGCGCCCGGGACGGCGCCGAGCACATGGTCGCTCTCGTCGATCGCCACACGCGCGAAGGCGGGGTCGATGCCGGCCTTGCGGGCAAGCGCAGTGGCGCGTTTTGTGGGGCGCACGCGCGCCAACTCAACAAGCCGCCCTTCGTCGTAGGAGACGACCTTCGATGTGACCGCGAGGATGTCGCCGGCCTGGAGCCCGCCAGCCCCCCGCAGCGCGCCGTCGAGAGCCGAGCGCAGCACTCCGCGCCTTTCGATGCGGGGGAGCCTCAGCGCGATGACCTGCATGGGAAGCCACGCGAGGCCGCCCGCCCCAAAAAAGGTTGCCCACGCGGTGCGCGCGGGGCCGAGCCCCCGTCACGGCGCGCGCGGTCCGCGTTCCAGCGGCGGCGCCGTCGCAATCCGCTGGGGAGCCGCGTAAATGTTGAACCGGTTGTTCCGCAGGAACCCGACAAGGGTGAGGTCGAAGAGATTGGCGAGCTCCACGGCCTTGTCGAGCGGCGCGGAGCGCGAGATCACGATGGGGATGCGGGCGCGGGCAGCCTTGAGGATCATGTCGATCGTGATTCGCCCCGTCGAGAACAGCACCGTCCGGGAGGGGTCGACCCCCTTGGCGAGCGCGAGCCCGACGACCTTGTCGATCGCGTTGTGCCGCCCGATGTCGATGTCGTAGGTCACCACTTCGCTCGTCGAGGGGTCGAACAGGAACGCGTAGTGGTATGCGCCGGTTTGCTTGTAGGCGTCGTCGCGTTCGAGCACCTCCCCGTAGCACTTGAACATCGCCTGCGGCGTGATCGACACGCTGGATTCGATCTTCGGGACGCGCTCGCCGAGCATCCGGTAGAACGCCTCGGCCGTGCCGCACTCCGTCCAGATGATGTTGTAGTTCTTCCGGAAGGAGAGGGACTTGACGCGCGGCGAGTCGACGGTGATGTCGGCGCGCGCAATGCGCTCCTTCTCGTACAGGCGCATCGAGGTCACTTCCTTCGGGTCGGTGATGTAGCCCTCGCAGAGGAGGTAACCCACGACGAACTCTTTCAGGTGCTCGGGCGTCACCACGACGTCGAACGAGGCGGTTTCGTTGATCTCGACATGGAGCATGGCCTCCTCGGCAAGCTCGGCCGCCGGGTCGTGGGCAAACTTGCCCTGCTCGAAGCGGATAATCTGGCGGCGCGCCATGGGCCGGCCCTAGCCGGCCCACGCAAATGAGGGCTTGCGTGGGGCGCCGGTCGCCTACGGCGACTGGTCGCGCTTCCGCTTGTCCCGGTCGTCTTCGTCCTTCAGGCGGCGGTCGACGGCAGCGTCGCTCGTCATCCAGCGGCGGATCACTCCGCGGCGCGCCAGCACCAGCACCGCGGCGACGACCACGATCGCAAACAGCAGGAACAGGAAGTTCGTCGATTCCCGGACGCCCTTCCAGGTGTCGCCATTTTGCACCTTGAACTCGACGGCCTGGGTGCTCGTCGCGTGGCCGTTGGCGTCGGTCACGGTTGCGCTGAGCGAGTGGGTCCCGTCCTTCAGGGTCGTCGTATCGAGCGTGTACTCATAGTACCCCGTCGAGGGGTTGTAGGCCAAGTCAACCGCCCGGCCGTCGATGGTCACGACGACCGACTGCACGCCGCCTGCATCGCTTGCGAACACCCGCACGATGGAGGTGCCCGCGACCTGGGCGCCCGGCGCCGGGCCCGAGATGGACGCCCGCGGGGGCGTGTTGTCGATGCGAATGGACACGGATGCGCTCGCCTGGTTCCCGAAGGTGTCGAGGGCCGTAACGGTGATCTTGGCCGTCCCGTCGGGCGCCCCGCTCGAGTCCCATGCGTACTCGTAGTATCCGGTCGCCGCGTTGAACGCCGCCTGGACGGGGGCGCCTGCCCCGACTTGCACCCAGACCGACGCCACGGCAGCGTTGTCGCTTGCAAGCGCGGTAACCATGACGGTGCCGTCCGTGAGGCTCCCGTCGCTCGGGCCGACGACGCTCACGCGCGGCGGCACCGAGTCGAAGACGCCGTTGCCGAACATCACGTTCAGCGTCGCGGCCCGCTGATTGTTCAAGCGGTCGGATGCCTGCACGACGATGGAGTGCGGCCCGTCCGAAAAGGTGTTCGACGAGACGTCGAGGTACCAGTTGGTGCCGTCGAAGACCATCGTGTTGGAGCCGTTGTTGGGGTCGATGCCCGCTTCCACCCAACTCACGCCCGCGCCAGCGTCCGTCACGTTCGCAATGATCCGGAAGAGGCCGGTCAATGGGTTCACGCCCGTGGGCGCAAGGATCGTGATCAGCGGGGGCGAGGTGTCCTTTCGCACCTGGAGGTCGACCGAGGCGGAATTCAGCGACTGGTCGACCGCGGTCACCGTGACTGCGCCGTCGGTGGAGCTGTTCCCCCAGAACGTGAAACTCGAGTCGAAGGTCGCCGACATGATGCCCGGGCCGAACATGTCGTTCGGGTTGGAGGGGCCGCCGAGGCTAGGTTCGGGGGAAGCGCTGATGCTCTTGATCCCGCCGCCGTAAAGGGAAACGGCAGTCACTTCGAGCAAGGCATCCGCGGTGGAGTAGATCTTGTCGCCGAACCAGAGGGTGCCCGCGCTGTCGATGTACATGGGCCAGCCGGCCGACTTCCAGCCCGAGGTCGCGGTGAAGAGGATCGGGCTGTCGCGGAACGCGTACTTCAGCGAGTAGCCGCTCCCGTCGGCGGTGGCGGAATTGCCGACCCAGTCGTGCGCGGTTATCGTAAGGGGGCTGTCCCCGTCCGTGCTTAGCGCATTCACCTCGTAGGCCCCGCCGAAGAACGCCCAGCCGCCCGCCGAGCGGGCTTGAGAGGAAGTCGTAGGGCTGAAGGCGAGACCCGGTTCGTCAGAGTAGGTGACGTTCCGCGTCCCTGAGCCGCCGAAGTCAGCGGAGAAGCCGGAGGCGGCGGCGCTCTGGTTCGTGGTCATTTGGCGGTTGAAGTAGAGGGTGTCGCCCGAAACGCCGAGGTAGTATGAGGACTCCGACCAAGCAACGCCGGTAAAGGTCGGTGGTGTGTCGTCGCCCAGGAGGCGCACGCTTGCCGCCGACCAGCCGGCGAAGAGCGCGGTGTGGCCCGAGTCGGAGGAGACGACGCCGCTGACGCGGATGCTTCCGGGGACGATGCGCATGCTAAATGAGTCGCCCGTCGTGATGGTGCCGGTGCGCACCACGACGAAGATGTTGTAGTTGCCAGCGACATCGTCGGGCACGGCTACTGCCGGCGAGAAGCCAACGTCGAAGGTCACCGGTGAGACAATGTCAAAGGTCGCCGGGCTGATCGAGCTGAAGGGGATGGCCGTGTCGTTCGCGTCCCACACGTCGTCCGTGCTGCCGTCGTCCATGTAAAAGCCGACGCCGCCGCTTGCGCTGTTCGGGACGATCGGCGCGAAGTCGTTGGAGGTGATGACCCCCGAGGTCGTTGTAAGCTGGAGCTGGAGGCCCGTCATCCAGTCATTGATGCCGGAGTTTACCCCGCCGCCGCCGTCCACGATCCGGAGCCCGAGGGGGGCGGCCTGGTGGACCTCAACGCTCCCGGGCCCGATCCACTGGTCGGTGACCCCGCCCACCAGGTTGGAGCCGCGCGTGAGGCGCACGACGAGCGCGTCGGTGGTGACGTCGGCGGTCGGCTGGTAGGCGAGCCCCCCGGCGTTGGTCGCAAGGATCGTGTTCGTGTAGATGCGCCCGGTGATGCGGTCGCCGTCGTGGAGGAATGCCGAGTTGTTGGAGCTCCGAAGGACGATGAACCAACTGTAGTTGCCCGCCGTCGTGGAGGGAAGGGCTTCGTTGTGGCCGGTGAGGTTGATGCGGACGTCCGTGCCGCTCCAGGCGATCCCGTCGAGGGTGACGGGGGTGTCGCCGGGGTCGAGCCCGTCGTCTTGAGACCCGCTGTCGCGGTAGAGCCCGATGCCGGAGGTGGCGCTGTCCGTCGAGAGGGCCGCGATGTCGCGGTCGTCCCCCGCGTCGAAGTTGACCCCGGTGAAGGTGATGTTGATGCTGTGGAGGCTCTCGGCCGTGTCGGAGGTCATGCCAAAGCCGAAGATCGGCACCGCCGAGCTCATTTCGCGCACCCGCTGCTCCGGGTTCACGAGTTCGGCCGTCACCCCGGCGGTCACGGTCGCCGATGCCGAGGGCAAGATCCACGGCAGCAGCACGAAACCGAGCACGATTGAAGTCAGCCGGCGAACGAGCACATCGCGTCCAACATGGCGTACCATGAGAAGACCCCTCGGCGGGACTCGCTCCTTCTCGCATGATATAGGTTGCCCCAGGTCTACGGGCGCGCCGAAGTTCCCGCCGGCTGGATACGTGGCGCGCCGAACTTCACTTCGTGCTGCTCTGGCGGGACCGGACGATTTCGACCTGGGTGAAATCGAGGATTCCCTTCAGCGGGACCCCGGGCTTGCGCACCCGGACCTCGACCCGCGAAACCGCGGGGAAGTCGTGGAGCAGTTCGTCGGCAATGCGCTGGCCAAGCGCCTCGAGCAGGTTGAAGCGCTTCCCCTCGACATGGTCGCGGATGATCGCGTAAACACGCTCGTAGTTCACCGCGTCGTCGAGCTTGTCCGTGCGCCCTGGTTTTGTCATGTCGGTGTGGAGCACGGCATCGACGAAGAACCGGCCGCCCAATTTGGCCTCGTGCGGGTCGGTGCCGTGGTAGCCGTAGAAGGCCATGTTTTGAAGGGTGATCGAGTCGGTGTGCATTTGCCCCGGCCTGCGGAGGTCGAACGCGTACCGGGCAGATGAGTTTTGGCCGAGGGGAACGGCTACCGGAACCCGGTGATGTGGCCGCTGCCATCGATGTCCATCTTCTCGGCGGCGGGCGCCTTGGGCAGCCCCGGCATGAGCATCATGTCCCCCGCGACGGCCACCACGAACCCGGCACCGGCCGAAAGGCGCACCTCGCGCACGGGGAATTCGAACCCCTGAGGGGCGCCGATGAGCTTCGGGTCGTGGCTGATCGAGGCTTGCGTCTTTGCCATGCAGATCGGCAGGCCGCCGTAGCCGTTGGCCTCCAGCAGCTTGATCATCTCCTCCGCCTCGGGCGCATAGTTGATCGACTCCGCGCGGTAGATCTCCTTCGCGATCGTCTCGATCTTGCGCTTGAGCGGCCACGACCAGTCGTAGATGGGCGCCGAAATTCCCTCGGAGGACTGTGCGGCGGCCACGACCTTGCGCGCAAGTTCGACGGCGCCCTCGCCGCCCTTCTCGAAGTTCGTGCAGGGCGCAAACGCGACGCCCGCACGCTTGCAGAAATCCTCGATGACGGAAAGCTCCTTGTCGGTGTCCTTCGGGAACCGGTTGATCGCAACGACGATGGGGACCTTGAACTTCTTCAGGTTCTCGACATGCCGCTCGAGGTTCGCGATGCCCCTGCGGATGGCTTGCGGGTCCTCATGGTCAAGTGATTCCTTGGCGACCCCGCCGTGCATCTTGAGCGCGCGGGCCGTTGCGACAATCACGCATGCGTTGACCTTGAGGCCGGCGGCCTCGCAGAAGATGTCGAAGAACTTCTCGGCCCCGAGGTCGGCTGCAAAGCCCGCCTCCTGGACGACCACATCCGCGAGTTTGAGCGCGATGCGCGTGGCCACGAGGCTCGAGGTGCCGTGCGCGATGTTGGCAAACGGGCCCGCGTGGACGAACGCCGGCGTGTGCTCGAGCGTCTGGACGAGGTTCGGCTTGACGGCGTCCTTGAGCACGATGGCCATCGCGCCTTGCGCCTTCATCTGGCCGGCCGTGACGGGCTTCCCGTCGGTGTTGAAAGCGACGACAATGCGGGAGCAGCGCTCCTTGAGGTCGCCAAGGTCGCGCGACAGCGCAAGGATTGCCATGATCTCGGACGCCGCCGTGATCGTGAAGCCATCGGGCCTGGTGACGCCCGAGCCGGGGGGCCCAAGGCCAATCACAATCTCGCGGAGGGCCCGGTCGTTCATGTCGAGGCAGCGGCGCCAGATCACGCGCTTCGGGTTGAGCTTCAACTCGTTGCCCTGGTGCAGGTGGTTGTCGACGATGGCGGCGAGCAGGTTGTTCGCGGCGGTGACCGCGTGGATGTCGCCGGTGAAGTGCAGGTTGATGTCAGCCATGGGAACGACTTGCGAGTAGCCGCCGCCCGCCGCGCCGCCCTTGACGCCGAAGACGGGGCCGAGCGACGGCTCGCGGATGCAGATGATCCCCTTGACGCCGATCTTGGGAAGGGCTTGGCCGATGCCCACCGTTGTCGTCGTCTTCCCTTCGCCGGCCGGCGTCGGGGTAATCGCCGTGACGAGGATGAGCTTCCCATCGGGCCGGCCTTTGAGGCGTTCGAGCAGGGCAAGGCTCACTTTGGCCTTGTCGCGCCCATACTGCTCGATCTCGCCCTCCTCGATGCCCAGCTCGCGGGCGATCTCGACAATCGGGCGCAAGCGCGCCTCCTGCGCGATCGTCACGTCATCCTTCAGAAGCAGGCCCCCAAAAACGCGGACGCGCCCCGATCGCCAAATCCGGTAAAAGGGTTGCGCCGCCGCCCGGCGCCCTGCCGATCCCGTTAAATGGCGGCGGGCTTTCCCGGGAGAAGGTTGCCGTGGCCGGCCGCGTGACGCTTTCGCCGTACGACCCGCGATGGCCCGGCGCCTTTGAGGCGGAAAGGGTCCGCCTGGCCGGCGCGCTTGCCCCCTATGCGCTTGCCATCGAGCATATCGGCAGCACGGCGGTGCCGGGGCTCGAGGCCAAGGCGACGATCGACGTCCTGGTCGGCATTTTCCGGCTCGAGGACGCGCCCCGGTGCATCGAGCGGATGGAGGCGCTGGGGTACGAGTACGTGCCTCAGTTCGAGGCTACCATCCCCGAGCGCAGGTATTTCCGCAAAGCGGTTCGCGGTGCCCCGGATGCGGAGCACCTCTTCCACGTCCACATGGTAGAAGTTGGCAGCGCATTTTTCGAGCGGGACCTGCTCTTCCGCGACTACCTGCGCGCGCACGCCGAAGCGGCCCGCGATTACGCGGCGCTCAAGCGCGAGCTTGCCGCCAAGCACGGCGCCAACCGCGAGGCGTACACCGACGGAAAGGCCGCGTTCGTCGGCGCGGTCCAAGAAGCCGCCCGCGCGCAGCGCGCGGAACGAAAGGCGCCTATGGCACCTGGGGCCGGGGCAGCAGGCCCGCCTCGTCCACAATAGGGCGCACTGCGTCTTCCCAGTTGACGGCCATGATGTGGACGCCGGCCACGCCTTCAAGCTCGCGCACCCCGTCGATGAGCTCAACGGCGAGCTTACGCCCGTATGCGCCCGCGTCGGGTGCCGCGTCGATCTCATCGAGGATCCGCTTCGGGATCACGATGCCCGGGACTTTCTCGGCGAGGTAGTGTGCGGTCTTGGGGCTCTTGAGCGGGATGATGCCCACGATCACTTTGGCGCCGTCGAGCGCGCCGGCCACGCGCGCTTCGTCCAGGAACACTTCGAATTGCTCGAGGTCGAAGACGGCCTGGGTCTGGAAGAAGTCGGCGCCCGCCCGGACCTTGTCGCAGAGCAGTTTGATGGCGACCTCCGTGGAGCCGCCGAAGGGGTTGCAGGTCCCGCCGATGAGCAGGTTGGGCGCGTGGGTGAGGTCGGCGCCGCCAAAGTCCTTCGCCTCGTCACGCAGGCGCCGCGCAAGGCCGATGAGGCCTGTCGCGTCGAGGTCGTGCACGGACTTCGCCGTCGGGTCGTTTCCGATGTGGATCGGGTCGCCGCCGAGGCACAGGACGTTGCGGATGCCAAGCGCCGAGGCCCCGAGCAGGTCGGACTGCAGCGCGAGGCGGTTGCGGTCGCGGGTGGTGATCTGCAGGACGGGCTCCACGCCTTCCTGGCGCAGCACGACCGCGCCGGCCACCGACGACATGTGCACGCTGGCGGTCAGGTTGTCGGTGATGTTCACCGCGTCGGCGCAGCCGCGAAGGACGCGCGCTTTGGCGCGGAGAGCGTTGGCGTCCGCCCCGCGGGGTGGTGTCAGTTCCGATGTGCAGACAAACGCGCCCGAGGCAAGTAGCCTTGCCAGGTGCGAAGAACTCGGGGCTGAGGTTGGGCTAACATCATGCGGGGCGGACGCGCCCGCCGCAGGCCACGGGTTCACGGCAAGACGAGGCTTACTCCCAATGAAATATATTGTGCCATCGTTTATGCCGAATAGAATAATCGCAGTCCGGCGCCCGCACGTGCCCCGGCCGTCAGTCGACCTTGCGACCGAGGAACTCTGCGAGCTTTGCAAGCGCCCTGCCGCGGTGGGAGAACGCCATCTTGTCAGCGAGCGGCAACTCGCCGAACGCCTTGCGCCCGCCCTCCGGGACAAAGATCGGGTCATAGCCAAACCCCTGCGCGCCGCGCGGCGCGCGCGTGATCGACCCGCGCACATCCCCGCGGAAAAGGTGGGTTTCGCCATCCCATGAGAGCGCGATCACCGACGCGAAGCGCGCGCGCCGGTCGTCGCTGCCCCGCAGCAGCTTGAGCACACCCGAAAGGCCGACGGTCTTGTGGACGTAGGCCGAGTAGACGCCCGGAAAGCCGGCAAGGGCGTCGATGAAGAGCCCGGAGTCCTCGAGGCAGAAGTCGCCGGCGACCTCATTTGCAAGCTCCTGCAGTCCGAACGAGGCGACCTCCTCCAGCGTGTCGGCCTGGAGCTCATGGTAGGTTCGGTCGAGGTGGTGGAGGTCGAGGGGCAGCGCGGCGAGCCCCGCCCGAAATTCGCGCACCTTGCCCGGGTTGTGGGTGACCACGGTCAGGCGGTGCAACGACCGCTTCCTGGACTTAGGCATAGCGGCGCCTCCTCTCGATAGTCTTGATTTGGCCGATGACGGATCGAGCGCGTGGGCCGAGTTCGCGCCGGTAGGCGGCAAGGACGAGGGCGAAGTCGGCGGCGTGCGACAGGTGGGTCGCGTGGAACGAATCCTTGAACGCTTTGAGGTCAACGGCCCGGTCCTCGAGCCGGTCGGAGACGTGGCCAAGCGAGAAGTCGATGAGGTGGAGCACGCCGTCCCGGACGATCATGTTGGAAGTGGTAAGGTCGCCATGGATGATAGATGCCTTGTGCAAGCGGCCGATGGCCGCTCCTGCAAGGCCGGCACACCGGCGGCGCAGGGCGCGGGGCGCCGAATCGTAACTCGAGCGCAGGGGCTGGCCGGCCAGGTACTCGAGGGTGAGCGAGCAGGCCTCCGGGTCGCTGTCGAGCAGCGCCGGCGTGCCGACCCCCGCCTCCCGCGCTCGCCTGAGGAGCCGCGCCTCGTTGCGCATCCGGCCGCGGGCGATGGATTCCTCCAGTTCCTTGATGCGGTACCCCTTGGGGCTGCGGACCTTGACGACCGCGGGGCGGTGCAGGTGAAAGGCGGTCGTGAGCGTGGCCTCCGCGCCTTGGTAGATGCGCGAGCCGGGCGCAAACGCGACCTCGTCCACCGCCTACGCCCTCCAGGTGACTTTGACTTGGTCGGTGCGGTACCGCTGGCGGACTTGTGTGTCCTTCAGAGCCACAGGCCCCGAGGCCGCGAATTCGAGCGCGCCGGCCACGCCGATCATCGCCCCGTTGTCCGGCAGCAGTGCCGCCGGCGGCACGAAGAATCGGGCGCCGCGCTCACGGCACATGGTCTCCACCTGGGCCTGCAGGCGCTTGTTTTGCACGACGCCGCCGCCGATGACGACTTCCTCCTTGCGGGCGTGGGCAAGTGCGCGCTCGGTGGTCTCGCAAAGCATCGCAAAACAAGTCTCCTGGAGTGAGTAGCAGATGTCCTCCAGCCGCGCGCCGCCGCGGCGCAGGGACAGCGCGGCCGTGAGGATCCCGGAGAAGGCCAGGTCCATGCCCTTGACGGAGTAGGGGAGCTCCAGGTATAGGTCTCCCTGCTTGGCCAACTGCTCCACCTTCGGGCCCCCGGGGAAGGTGAGGCCCACCTCGAGGGCAAACTTGTCGAGCATGTTGCCAAGCCCCACGTCGAGGGTCTCGCCGAACACGCGGTATTTGCCGGCGGCGTACGCGATGACCTGGGTGTTTCCGCCCGACGCGTAAAGGAGGAGGGGATCCACCGCCTCGGTGAGGACGCGGCCAACTTCGAGGTGGGCCACGCAGTGGTTGACGCCCACGAGCGGTACGCCGCTCACGGCGGAGATCGCGCGGGCCGTGGTGGCGGCGGTGCGCAGGCACGGCCCGAGCCCCGGCCCTTGTGAGAAGCAGATGACATCGAGTTCGCGGGCGGAAAGCCCGGCGTCGTGGAGCGCACCCGACACGAGCGCGGGGAAGACCTTAGCGTGGTGCTCGGCGGCCTCGCGGGGGTGGATCCCGCCTTTGGGCGGGCGCATCATGTCGTTGCGGTTGGCAAGGACCTCGAACCCGCCGTCCTCTCCACCCCGGACGATGCCGACGCCCGCCGTGTGCGCCGTGCCTTCAATCCCGAGAGCGCAGGCTGACCGCGTTCCTCGTTTTCGGGCCATGGGGAATTTGGGCCCAGTCGGTCGAGGCGGAAATACGTTTGGAGCGCCCAGGCGCGGCGCCAAGGGCCCGCCGTTGCGCAAGGGTTTTCGCGCGGCTCGGGCGTGGCGGGGCCGCGGGGAGTTCGTGGGCGAATCGGCACGCGGGGAGCGGCCCGGGGTCGTCGACACGCACGCGTTCGCCTTCTCGCCGATCTTCCTCAAGGAGAACCACCTCCCCGAGGAACTCGACGGCACCTTCGCGACCCTCGTAACCGACATGGACAAGGCGGGCGTGGCCCACACGATCGCGACGGCGTTCGTGACGAAGCAGGACGACACGTTCGAGACCGTGATGCAAGGGCTCGAGCGCCACCCGGGACGCGTTTCGGCGCAGCTCTACATCGCGCCCAACCGTGCCGGTTGGGCGGCGGCGAACGTGCGGGCGGCCGCGCGCGAGGGCAGGGTCGCCGGGGCGCGCGCGGCGCCCTCGCTTTTCAAGATGCACCCGGTCGACGAAGCCCTCGAACAGGTCTGGGATGCCTGTGAGGCGAGCGGCCTGCCCGTTCAGGTCGTCGTGGACGCCTCGAAATACAGCGACCCTCCAAGCTTCGCGGTCCTCGCGCGGCAGCGCCCACGCCTCAAGCTCGTGCTGTCGTTTTCGACCGCAAGGCGACGCGCCGACTTTGCGCGGCTCTCCCGTTACCCCGGAGTGTACTTCCAGGTGCCAGGGCTGCTCGACAGCGAGGTCGCGTCCGGGACGCCGGCGATGCTCCGCTGGGCGCTCCGCTCGATCCCGCACGACCGCCTAATGTTTGGCTCGGACCGCCTGGGGCGGGAGCGCAGCTACTTTGCAAAGGTCAAGGCGCTGCTTGAACTGCCCCCGCAGGACCGCGAGGAGGTCGCCCGCGCCACGGCCCTGCGGCTTTACCCGGGGGCGGCCGGCGGCGAGCGGCGATCCAAACGTTGAAGGGCCCTCCGCCGCGTCGGCGGGCGATCGCCCATGGACATGATCGTGATCTGCGCAAAGTGCCAGTCAGAGTACAAGGTCTCGGCCGACGAGCCCCGTTGGAAGTGCGAATCGTGCGGCCACGAGGTCGAGAACACCCGCTACCCGTTCCTCACGCGGCGCGTGGCGCACGCAAAGTCACACCGCGCGGAAACCAATTGGGAGGAAATGTTCGACGAAGTGCTCGCCGCCGCACACGAAAAGGTCTTGGCCCTCGAATCGCGCGTTTCGAAGCTTGAAGCCGAGAACCGTCGCTTGCGCGCGGGCAAGCCCGAGCGCCAGGCCTGAAGGCCAGTGGCCTCGACGCGCCGGAAAGGGCAAATAGCCTCCAGGAATCTGCGGGGAAAGCGCGCCTGGGTGGCGGTGTTCCATGGGAAAGGAAAAGCGCACGACCCCCGAGGGTCAAAAAACGTCTTACCTGCCCTCGGCCGGGGCCGCTCCGCCGGCCGTCCCGCTGTCGCGGGAGGGGCTCCTGCGCGCCGCGGAGCGCAGCGGGGTCATTTTCTTCCGGTGGGACCGCTCGGCCGGTTTCCTCTATATCTCCGACTCGGTGGCGGACGTGCTTGGCTACACCAGCGCCGAGCTCCTCGCCGACCCGCTGCTCTATTCGCGCCTCGTGCACCCGGAATCGGCCAAAGAGCTCGAAGCGGCCGTGCGCCGCCTACGAACCGAAGCACCCGAGAGGGCGCATTTGCTGACGCGCTTGCGCGCCAAGGACGGGCGCGATGTCTGGCTCTCTTCCACCGTGCACGCGGTGCGCGACCCCAGCGGCGCGCTGGCGGGCTGGGACGGCGTCGCCGTCGACGCCTCGGAACTGATCCGCGCTCGCGAAGGGGCTTTCGAGGGCCAGCAGGTCTTCCGGACGCTGTTCGAGGACGGCCCCATGCCCATGGTGCTTTTCGACCCCCACACGCTCGTGGTCGAACGCGCCAACGCGCGCGCCTGCGAGCTCTACGGCTACCCGCGCGCCGACCTCGAAGGCAGCTTCATTTCCGAACTCGTCGCGCCCGACGAATGGCCGCGCACGCTTGACCATGTCCAGCGGGCGGGGCAGAACGCGATCGTCACCTTCCTGCACCGCACCCACCACCGCCGGGCGGACGGCACGCTCTTCCCGGTGCAGATCGCGGGCGCAAACGTGATGATCGGCGGCCGGGTCAAGCGGCTTGCGGTAATCCTCAACCTCACGCACTTCGAGGCAGCGGCCGCCTTGTCGCCTTCCCCCGACAGCGTGGCGGCGGGGCGAGGCAAGGCCGCGCCGCCGGAGGACGCCGAACTATTCTTCGACCTCATCGCTCACGACGTCACGAATTACCTCACAGCCGTTCGGGGGTACCTCGAAATTGTCATCGAGGCTGGCGACACCTCGGCGCCGACGAAGCGGTTGGCGCAGGTCGCGCGCAACCAGGCGACCAACGCCCTCGACCTCATCCGCGACACCCGTCGGCTGGCCAACCTCGAGCGGGACTCCACGCAGGCGGAGGCGGAGGGCGACCTGGTTACCCTCCTCAACGAGGCCACCGACCGGGTGGAGCCGATCCTGCGCGAGCGCAAGCTCAGGGTGCGCCGGGAGTACGAGGCGCCAAGCGCTCCCGTGCGGCGCCCGGACCTGCTGCGCGAGGTCTTCGTGAACGTCATTCACAACGCCGTGAAGTACGACAGCCACGACGAAGTCGTGATCGACATCGCCGTCCGGAAGGTCCTCGCCGACGGCAAGCCATCCTGGCGCGTGCGCATCGCCGACCGCGGGATCGGGATTCCCGAGGGCGACCGGCCGCGCCTTTTTGACCGCGGGTCCAAGCAGTCGCGAGCCGCCGTGCGCGCGGAGGGCACGATCGCGCCCACCGGTTCCGGGATCGGCCTCTCCCTCTGCAAGTTGGTCGTCGAACGAGCGGGCGGCACCATTGAGGTGGAGAGCCGAATCCCGGGCGCCCCGCTCCAGGGAACCGCGCTCATCGTGACGCTCCCAAGCGCATGATGGCCCCCCCAAGAACGGTTTATCTACCGCTCGCCTTCTCACGCGGCCGCGGTGGTGGCGCTTGGTTTCTCGCCCGAAGGAACAACCGAGCGCGGGGGCCGAGTCGCCGCTCGAGGCCGAACTCAAGCTCGAGTTCTTCGCCCGCGAAGGCTTCCACCGACTCACCTGCGAGTCCTGCCGGAATCGGTTTTGGTCGCTCGACCCTGCGGCGCGCCGCTGCGGCGACAACCCCTGCGTCCAGTACACTTTTATCGGCGCGCCGGTCACGCGCTCCCGGTTTGACCTGCGCGGCATGCGCGAAGCCTTCCTCACGTTCTTCGAGGCCCGCGGCCACACCCGCGTGGCGCCCTACCCCGTGATCGCGCGGTGGCGCACGGACATCTACCTTACCACCGCCTCGATCGCGGACTTCCAGCCGCACTGCACCTCCGGCGCGGTGCCCCCGCCGGCCAATCCGCTCACCATTTCCCAGCCCTGCGTGCGGCTCACCGACCTCGACAGCGTGGGCCGCTCGGGGCGCCACCTCACCGCCTTCGAGATGATGGCCCACCACGCGTTCAACCGCAAGGGCGAGGGGGAAATCTACTGGAAGGAGCGCACCGTCGAGCTTTGCGACGAGTTCCTCGTAAAGGCCCTCGGCATCCCGCGCGAGGCGGTGACCTACAAGGAGAACCCGTGGTTCGGCGGCGGAAACGCGGGGCCGGCGCTCGAAGTGCTCGCCGGCGGGCTCGAGGTCGCCACCCTTGTGTTCATGTTCCTCGAGGAAGACCCTGCCGGCGCCGTTTCCCTTGGCGGCTCCACCTACAGGCCCATGGCCACACGCATCGTGGACACAGGCTACGGCCTCGAACGGTTCCTGTGGGCCTCGGCGGGCTCGCCCAACCTCTACCAGGCGCTCTACCCAGAAGTCATCGACAACCTGCTCTCCAAGGCCGACCTTGGGATCGACCTCAAGGCGCCGCACACCCTCGAGGTGCTCTCGGCCCACGCGCGGTTCGCGGGAATGATGAGCGTTGACACGCACGCCAAGCTCCGCGAGCTCCGCACCGCCGTGGCGGGCTCGCTCGAGGCGGCTGGAGTGCGCACGACCGTCGAAGAGCTGGAGCGCCTGATGGTGCCACTCGAGACGGCCTACGCGGTCGCCGACCACACGCGCACGATCCCGCTGCTGCTCACCGACGGGATCGTGCCTTCGAACGTCAAGGCCGGCTACCTGGCGCGGCTGCTCATCCGCAAGACGCTGCGGCACCTCGAAGCCCTGCACCTGCGCGCAGGCGATGCCCTCCTCGAGCTTGTCGAGATGCAGGGCGAGCGGCTGCGCCGCGAGCGCGACCTGCCCGACCGCTCGCCGTACATCCGTCGCGTGCTCGCCCTCGAGACGGAGCGCTACGGCCAGACGGTGGAGAAGGGCAAGCGCATGGTCAAGCAGCTCGTCGAGCGCGAGAAGGGTGCGCCGATCACCCTCGAAAAGCTCTTCGAGCTCTACAACTCGCAGGGGATCCACCCGGACCTCGTGCGCGAGGCGGCAAAGGCCTACGGCGTGAAGGTCGAGGTGCCCGACGCGTTCCTCTCCATGGTCGCGGCCCGCGCCCAGGGCGAGAAGGCGCCAAAGCCCCGCCCGCGGGCGTTCAGCGTGGCTCCCACGCGGCTCCTTTACTATGAAGAGCCGGGGCCCCTTGCAGGGGCCCGCTTCGAAGCCACCGTCCTCTGGTCGCAGGGCAGCGAAGTCGTGCTTGACCGCACGGGCTTTTTCGCCGAATCGGGAGGGCAGCCAGCCGACCACGGCACCCTCGAAGCGGGCGGGCAGAGCTGGAAGGTCGTCGACGTGCAGAAGGAGGGGGATGCCGCCGTCCACCGCCTGGAAAGCGGGGCGATACCGCGCGCAACGAAGGTGGCCGGGCGCATCGACGCGCGGCGCAGGATGAACCACGCCGTGAGCCACACCGCCACGCACATTACCCTGGCGGCGGCCATCCAAGTCCTTGGCCCCCATGTCTGGCAGACGGGCACGCAGAAGTCCGAGCGCGAAGCCCGCATCGACATCACGCACTTCGACCGGATGACTCAGGAGGAAGTGGACGCGGTCGAGCGGCGGGCCGACGAGATCGTCCTTGCCAACCACGCGGTGGAGGCGGCGTTCTTCCCCCGCGAGGAGGCAGAGGCGCGCTTCGGCATCCGCATTTTCCAAGGCGGTGTGCCCGAGGGGCGCATGGTGCGCATCGTGACCATCGAGAACACGGACTGGGAGTGCTGCGGCGGCACGCACCTCAAGAGTACGGGTCAAGTCGGCTCGATCCGCATCAAGCGCAACGAGCGGATCGCCGACGGCGTCGAGCGGCTGACCTACTGCGGCGGCCTGGCGGCCGTCGAGGAAGGCCAGCGCGTCCGGGCGCTCCTCGATAGGGCGGCCCACGTCTTGTCGGTCGCGCCCGACGACCTGCCGAAGACCGCTGAGCGCTTCTTCGGCGAGTGGAAGGAGCGCGGCAAGGAGATCGAGCGGCTCCGCGAGGAACTCGCGCGCGCCGCGCTGAAGGGCCCGTCGGCGGGCGACGAGGTCAACGGCGTGCGCATCGTCGCCGACCGCTCCGCGCTCGCGCTTCCGGACCTCACCGCGCAGGCGAAGGGGCTTGCCCGGCAGTCCAAGGCGGTCGGTGTGTTCGTATCGACCGCCGACGCCAAGGGCCCCAAGGTCATCATCACGTCCACGGCCGACGTGGAGATCGACTGCCGTGAAATCTTGAAGCTGGTGCTGGCGGCCGCCGGGGGAGGTTCTGGCGGCGGCAAGCCGGACTTCGCACAGGGCGGAGCGCCGGTTCAGGCGGACCCCGACAGGCTATTGGCGGCCGCGCGGGTCGCCATCCGCAAGGCCCTCGGGGGATAGCGCTGCGCGCGCGCCTTGGGCGCCGCCCACCCGCGAACTTTCTTTAGGGGCCAGCCTCCTTGGCCAATTGCGGAGCGAGCCATGGTTGAAATCGACATCCTGCGCACGGTAGCCGCCGTCCTCTTCCTCTTCTTTGTTCCCGGCTTCTTCCTGTGGAAGGCACTCGTGCCCCGCGCGAAGGATGTCGCCGATGAATTCGCCGCGGTCTACACCGTCGCGTTTTCTATGGCGCTTTCCATCGCCGCGGTGATCCTCGTTGGAATTGTGCTCGGGGCCCTGCCGCCCGACCCGGTCACGGGGAAAGGCCACATCGTCGACTACAACCTCCCCTCCCTGGTGGCGCTCAGTGCCGCTGCGGCGCTCGTCGCTTGGTACCGCGGCGCCTTCCCGCAAATGGGGCGACTGTCGCCTACGCTGAAGCGCAACCCCAAGCCCGCCCCGGACGGCAGCGGCGTCTCGGACGACCCAAAGCGCTACTGGCGCGAACAGGACCTCATGGCAAGGCGCCTCGAGGTGCGCGCCGAGATCAAGCGGCGCGAGCGCGGCAAGTCCAGCATGGACAAGGACAAGGTGTACAACTCCAAGCGCAAAGCGCAGCTCACCGAGGAGCTCGTGAAGGTCGACGAGGACTTGCAGAAGCTCCGCGACGAGCGCGACCGGGCCATCGAGAAGGCCGAGGAGGAGGTCGTGCGCCTCGAAGAGCGCCGGCGCAAGCGGCGCGACGCCGTCCTCACCGCGCTGCGCCTCCGGCGGCCCCCCGAAGGCCAATCGGCGCCCGGCGGCTCGAAGTAGGCGCGTCGCAAGGGGGCTCTCCGCATGGCATCGGACACCAAAGTCGTCGTGGTCGTTCGCCTCGACCTCGACATCTCGCGAGGCAAGGTCGCCGTCCAGGTCGCACACGCCGCCGTGATGTGCGCGCTTGAGAGCCGCGTGAAGGCAAGGCCGTGGTTTGACCGGTGGATCGACGGCGGACAGCGCAAGATCGTGCTGAAGGCCCCGGACCTCAAGTCCCTGAAGGAGCTCCACTCCAAGGCCGAGCGCGAGGGCCTCGTCTCGGTGCTCGTCCAGGACGCGGGCCTCACGGAGGTGGAGCCCGGCACCACCACCTGCCTCGGCATCGGACCGGCGCCCGACGAGGTCGTTGACAAGATCACCGGGCACCTCGCGCTGTACTGACGGATGGCCCGCCTCCAACAAATCAAATAGGGTCTTCCCGATTCATCGGCGATGGCCAGACGGGGCAAGGGCGTCAAGCCGCAAATCCGCACGCTTGGCATCGACGACTCGAGGTTCCGCTTCAAGGAAGGCCGCGCGTACCTCGTGGGCGTTCAGATGCGCGGCCACGATGTCGTCGAATCCACGATGACCGAGATGATTGACGTCGACGGGTGGGACGCCACCGATGCGGTGATCCGCCTCGTGCTGCAGGCCCCGGCCTTCCGGCGCCGTGAGTATGTCACCGTCGAGGGCCGCCGCCCCGAGCCGCTCGAGAAGAGCGCGACGGAGAGCATGGGGCTGCACGCGGTGTTGATCGACGGGCTCACGGTCGGCGGGTTCAATGTGATCGATGTGGAGCGCGTGTGGGAGGCGACGCGCGTGCCGGTGCTTGCCGTGACGACGCGCAACCCCGACCTCGGGCGAATCCACCGGGCGCTCGAGCACAATTTCGAGGATTGGGCGGAGCGCTTCAAGGTATTCGAGCGCAACCGGATCACTTCGGTGCGCATCGGCACCTACACCCTGCACGGCCACATCGCAGGCGTCCACCCGACACGCGCCGCCGACATCCTGGCCGCCGTCACGAAGCCCGGCCACCGCGTCCCGGAGCCGATCCGCGTCGCCGACTCGTTCGCCTCGTCGATGCCGACCGACTCGCCGGTGGAGATTGCCGAAGCGGAGATCGCCCCGCAGCCGGCGGCCGTCGACGGGACGCCGATTACCCAGGAGGACGCGCGCGTGCTGCTCGTGGCGGCCTACAAAGCCAAAATGCGCGAGAAGATGGCGGCGGCGGCCCCTGCCGCGCCGCCCCGGCCGGCAGTGCCGGCCCTTGGAGCGGCCCCGGCAGTCGCTGCGGCGGCGAAACCGGCCGCGCCCGCGGCTGCCGCAGGCGCGGCGCCCGCGCCTGCGCCAGCCGCCGCGCCCACAGCCGCGCCGGGCCCTCCTAAGCCCGCCGCCCCTCCCGCAGCAGGCCCCGCAGGGCCGGCCGCCGCGAAGCCCGCGGCACCGGCGGCTCCCTCCCCGGCAAAGCCCGCCGTCCCACCCGCTCCAAAAAAGAAGGAAGAAGCGCGCATCGACTGGGACAAGGCGATTGCGGCCGCCACGTGGAGGCCTTCCGCCAAGGTCGCTGCCGCCGAGCGCGAAGTCGGGCCCATCGGCCGCTTCGATGCGGACATTCCGCGGAAGAAGGAGGGGACCAATTCGAACGTCGAATACTTGGGCGTTGCTTCGGGCGAAGCGGCCGGCAAGGACCAGTGAGCCACGCTCACGCCTTGGCAAGCTCGTCCTTCAGGCGCCTGATCACATCGACCGGGGTCGGGTCGACCCCTTTGCCGATGGCCATGTAGACCGACACAAGGTCTCCAAACACGACCGCCGAGATCGAGCGGGCAAGGGCCGACTGCCCGCGCGCCTCGAATTCGACGACACTCCCCGCGTTGCCCCTTAGGGCAAGCTTTTTTGTAAGCTCCACCCGGCGTGCGGTGCGCTCGCGCCCCTTCGGGTCGCGCAGGATCACCACGCGGAAATCGCGCGCTCGAGGGTCGCCGCCCCACGCGTTGATGTCGTTGTGGTTCGACGCGGGGAAGACATCGTCCCTGGCGATCACCTTGGGGTTCTCGTTGAACTGCGTCCGCCACCGCAGCGCGGCGGCGCGCAGCACGCCTTCGGCAAAGACGACGGGTGTCCCCCCGGAAAGCGACGACGCGAGCCGCTTCGCTTTGTTCTGGCGCGAAGGCCTCCCGCGTGCGCACGAGCGCACGATCTCGGCCGCCACCCTCACCGACTCTTCCATGGAGGGTGCGCCCGCGATGAGCTCGGCGCGGTCAAGCACCTCTACGACGGGGGGCAGGAGGAAGGGCATCGCGGCGCGCGGCTGGATCCCCTCGGGAAGGGAGAAGCACGGGAGCCCCTCCTCCGTGAGGCGTGCCTTGAGCTTTCCCCCCGAGGTAATGCCCACGACGCGGCACCCACGCCGCACCGCGTCCTCGAACATGGAAAGCGACTCTTCGGTGCCACCCGAATAAGACGAGGCGATGACGAGCGTCTCGCGGCGCGCAAACGCCGGCAGCTCGTAGTCTTGCACCACAACCATCGGCACGGGCATCGCCTGGCGGAACGAGTCGGCCACAATCTCCCCGGAGATCGCCGACCCGCCCATCCCTGCGAGGATTACCGACGAGACGTACCGGCCGCCTTTGCGGAAGGACGGTGCGGCCTTGCGCGCGTTTCCCCAGCCTTGAGCGAGGTCAAGCGCAAACCGTTCGACGCGGCCAAGGAGGTCGGAGCGGTCGACCTTCGGGAAACTCTTCCAGTCGTCAAGGTCCACACCGCCCTTGGCTCGTGCGGGCATCTTGGCGCCCCCTAAATCCGGACGGTCGTGTAGTCGCCGATGACCACGCGCGCGCCCTCGGGGACGAGCCCCTCTGCAGAGAGCACCTGCGAGTACGGGCCAATGATCGAGTCCACGAGCTTGCGCTTGCACCGGATCGTCACATGGTCAAGGATCATGGAGCCCTCCACCTCGCTGTCGGCCACCGTCGAGTGGTCCCCGATTGAGGTGTAGGGGCCGACATAGGCGTTCGGGCCGACCCGACAGCCGGCGCCGATGAGCACCGGGCCGCGCACCCGCGACCCGCGCTCGACCACGCTGCCCGGGCCGAGCGCGACCCGCCCCGTGACCTGCGCGCCATCCTCCACCGTGCCCTCAACCTTCGCCTCGAGTTCGTCGAGCACGAGGTGGTTCGCTTCAAGGATGTCCTCCGGCTTGCCGGTGTCCTTCCACCAGCCCTCCACCTTCCACGAGTGCACTCGGCCGCCCCGGTCGATCAGGCCGGTGATCGCGTCGGTGATCTCAAGCTCACCGCGCGCCGACGGCTTCAGGTTCGAGATCACATCGAAAACCTTCGGGGTGAAGAGGTAGATCCCGATGACGGCAAGGTCCGAGATGAACTCCTTGGGCTTCTCCACGCAGCGCACGACGCGCCCCGAGGCGTCGAGCACGGCGACGCCAAAGGCCGAGGGGTTCGGCACCTTGCAAAGGGCAATCGCCGCGTCGGCGCCCGATTCCCTGAAGTCGCGCACGAGGCCCCGGATCCCCCCGCGCAGCAGGTTGTCGCCGAGGTAGACAACAAAGGAATCCGGCCCGACAAAGTCCTTCGCGCAGTAAACCGCGTGCGCGATCCCCCGCGGGTCGCCTTGGTGGATATAGGTGATTTCCACGCCGTACTTCGAGCCGTCGCCCAAGAGTTCGCGCACTTTCTCGGGCATGTTGTTTCCGAGGATGACTCCGATCTTGGTGACCCCGGCCTCTCGCAGGTCATCGATGCAGTAGACGATGTTCGGTTTGTTCGCGATGGGGATGAGTTGCTTGGGACCGGTGTAGGAGAGCGGGCGCAGGCGGGTGCCCGAACCGCCGGCCAGCACAACCCCTTTCATACCCATGCCTCCCGCGTTTCGCCCAGGGGATGCCGCTCAGGCCCGCTCGCCGTATTTCAGGGCTTCTGCCACGCCCTCAGCCCTGCGACTTTTGCGGCCGCCCCCAATTGAAATGATAGTTTTGGACTTCGCTGCGAAAGAAAACAAGCGATTCCTCGAAAGTGAACATCGGGCGCCCGAGGGTCTCCTCCACCTTGGTGCAGTCGAGGCAGCCGTTCGGCGGGCGCTTGGCCTTGAACGGGGCCTGCGAAAGCTTCCACGGCTTGATGAGCGCCGCGTCGCGCCCGAAGAATTCCGCGATCTTCAGCCCCATGTCGTACCGCGTAAGGCACCCTTGGGACACGACGTTGTAAACGCCCTTCAGGTCGTTGCGGATGATTTCGAGGAGCACCTCGGCGACCTGGTTTGCGTAGCTTGGAGTGATGCGCTGGTCGTCGAAGAGGCGCACCTCGCGCCCCTCGAGCAATTCGCCAAGCACCCACGAGACGAAGTTTGGGCGCCGGGCGACCAGGTCGATTCCCCAGAGCGTTGCCATCCGCGCGATGGCGAAGTTGTCGCAGAACTCGCCGACGCTTGCTTCGGCGGCAGCCACGGATCGCCCATAGGCGCTCACCGGCGAGGGCGAGTCCTCTTCCTTGTACGGCGAGCTTGCCGTGCCGTCGAAGACATAGTTCGAAGAAACGTAGATGAGCTTGCCGTGGCCGCCAAGCGACTTCGCCACATTGCGCGTCCCCTCCGCGTTCACGGCAAAGGCCCGCTCGGGGTCCGCCTCGCAAGCCTCGACGTTGCCCATCCCACCGCACAGGACCACTGCACGCGGGCGCAGGGCGCGCACGATCGCGTGGACCTGCTGGTAATCGGTCACGTCCAGGCAGAGCTCTTCGACGCCCTGGAGGTCGAAGCGGTGCTCCAGGTAGGTCGCGAACGTCCGGTATTCGTCGCGGGCGGCGGTGGCCACGCGGGCGCCAAGCAGCCCCGAGCCCCCGATGACGAGGATCGCATCTGACATCCAGCGCCGCCCCCTAGCGCATCTGGCCAAACTGCCCAGATGCGCTGGCTCAAATCCGGCGCAGGGCAAATGAAGGTATCTCCCCCCTCGCGCCGGAACCGGTTTTCGACGCCTGGGAGTGCGCGGCCCGCGAAGCATTCAAAGGGCGGCCCCGTGATCGTAGGGCCCCGCAGCGCGGAGCGAGCAGCCCATGGAGAAACCGCTGATCCAGGGAGCCGCGGTGCGCAAGCTGAGCGCAATCCACGACGACCGCGGGTGGCTCATGGAGATGCTGCGCAGCGACTGGCCGGAGTTCGAGAACTTCGCCCAATCGTACATCACGGTCTGCTACCCGGGGGTTGCCAAGGCGTGGCACTACCACAAACAACAGACCGACCACTTCGCAACGGTGGCGGGCATGTCCAAGATCGTCCTCTTCGACGACCGGGCGGGTTCGCCCACCCACGGCCTCATCAATGAATTCATCTCGGGCGAGCGCTCGCCCTTGCTCATCAAGATCCCGACCTATGTCTGGCATGGGTTCGCGGCGGTGGGGCCTGAGCGCACGATGATCGTGAACTACCCCACGCGCCTCTACAATTACAAGGAGCCCGACGAGTTCCGCAAGGGCTCGGATGACCCCTCCATACCATACAGTTGGGAAGTGAAGAGCCGCTAGTCGCGCGCCAAACCCCCAAACCTTCAATACGGGGCGCGTGGGGTCAGCGCTTCAATCAGGAGGCTTGTCTCGGTGGCCAAAGATGTCCTGCTCGTCACCGGCGGGATGGGCTTCATCGGGTCGAATTTCGTCCGCTTCATGCTGAAGTCGAAGCAGCTTGAGGTCATCGTGCTGGACAAGCTCACTTACGCGGGGAACCCGGCCAACCTCAAGGACCTCGTCGATGCGGGAAAAATTCGCTTCGTCAAGGGCGACATCTGCGACCCCAAGAGCGTCGACGCGCTCGTCAAGGAATCCGATGTCATCGTGAACTTCGCGGCCGAGACCCATGTCGACCGTTCAATCATGAGCGGGCTCGACTTTGCCCTCACCGATGTCGTGGGCACCGGGGTGCTCCTCGAGGCGATGCGCAGGCACGGGGCCGACCGCTTCATCCAAATCTCGACGGACGAGGTCTACGGCGAGGCGCCCGGCCGCCCCTCCCTCGAAGGCGACGCGCTCTTCCCCAAGTCGCCGTACGCCGCGTCGAAGGCCGGCGGCGACCGGCTAGCGTGGTCGTATTTCGCCACCCACGGGATGGACGTGGTCATCACGCGCTGTTCCAACAACTACGGACCGCGACAGTACCCCGAGAAGCTCATCCCGCTCTTTGTGACCAACGCGCTTGATGACAAGCCGCTGCCCGTCTACGGGACGGGCCTGAACACCCGCGACTGGGTGCATGTCGACGACCACGCGAACGCCATCGACATGCTCTTCGACCACGGCAAGGGCGGCGAGGTCTACAACATCGGCTCGGGCGTCGAAAAGTCGGTGCTTGACATCGCGCACGCGGTCCTTGACACGCTTGGAAAACCGCGCTCACTGATCCAGAAGGTGCCCGATCGGCCGGGGCACGTCGCGCGGCACGCGGTCGACTCGTCCAAGATTCGCAAGTCGGTCGGGTGGGCGCCGGAGCGATCGTTCGATGCGGCCCTCAAGCAGACGATCGAATGGTACCGCGACCACCCGGACTGGTGGCGCCCCATCAAGACCGGCGAGTTCCGCCAGTACTACGAGCGGCAGTACGGCAAGGTCGCGTAACGGGGGTCGAGGGAATGCCGAAGGCCAGGGGAATCCGCAAGAAAGCCATGGTCTACCTGTGGCGCGCACAGCAGTCCGGCGCGATCATCAACATCCTGCTGCTGGGGACGCTCACCGCCGCGAGCTTGTACAAACTCTACCTCAAGGCCTACTTCAACAATTTCGGCTTCCCCGACGCGGCGGAGTTGCCGGGCGTCCTCATCACCATGTTTGCGATCTTCGCCGCGGTCTTCGGGGTCGGGTTCGCCTTCGACCGGCTGAAGTTCTGGAAGGAGCAGAGCATCGTCGGCATCGAACGAAACCCGTACGGTTCGTACAAGCTCACGGCCAAGGAGATCCACTGGATCCGCCTGTGGCAGGCCGCAGTCCGCGCCGGGAATCCATCGGCCGACGACAAGAAGACGCTCGAGCACTTCGACAAGTGGGTCGCCCGCTCGCTGGAGGAAGACCCCGTCCTCAAGTCTGAGGCCGAGGGGGTCAACCGCTGGGTCGAAACCGGCGACCAGAGCATCAAACATCAAATCGAGGGCGACGACTGAGGGCGCTCACCGGAACGGGGTGCCGCGTGGCCGACGTGCTCATCACGGGCGCAAGCGGGCTCGTCGGCAGCCGCCTGGTTGTCCGCCTCCGCGGGCGCAACGATGTCCACGGAACCTTCCACACGCACCGCCCGGAATTCTTGGGCCACCCCGCTGACCGCTTGCACCGGATGGACGTTCGGGACACCGCGGCACTGCGGGCCCTTGCCGAGCGGATCGACCCCGAGGTGGTTGTCCACTGCGCTGCAAACACGAACGTGGACGCCTGCGAAAGCATCCCCGACGAGGCGCGCCGCGCGAATGTGGCGCCCGTGGCGGCGCTGGCGAGGTGGGCCAAAGGGCGCGGCGCGCGCCTCGTGCTAATGTCGACCGACTATGTGTTCGACGGGACGAACCCGCCCTACGAGGTGGACGCAAAGCCGAACCCGCTGTGCGTCTATTCGGCGACCAAGGCGCAGGCCGAAGCCTGCTTGAAGGGGCTGCCAGGCGCCCTGATCGCCCGCTCCACGGTCATCTACGGGGCCGACTTTGGCCACATGAAACGCAACTTTGCCACCTGGCTTATCGGGGAGTTGGAGCAACACAAGCCAGTCCGCGTGGTCGATGACCAATGGAACACGCCCACGATGTCGCAGATGATCGCCGAGTTCGTGGACCTCGCGATCGAGCGTGGTTTGGAAGGGGTTGTGCACGCCGCAGCCGCCGATTGCCTGTCGCGCTTCGAGTTCGCGCGCCGCATCGCCGCACGCTTCAAGCTCGACGCTTCGCTGATCTCGCCCATCAAGACGGACGACCTCCACCAGCCCGCGAGGAGGCCCGCTCGCCCTTGCCTGTCGATGGAGCGCAGCGAAGCGGCGCTCGGCGTCCGGGCGTGGACCGTGGCCGAGTCGCTCGACCGCTTCGAGCGGGAGCTTGCCGCCGCGCGGACCGGGTCGCTCGTCCCCTGGTGGTAGGGGCGCCGCCTAGCGCCGTGCGCGGAACTTGTCGCCCAGCCGGGCCGCCTCGAGGTTCCGGGGCACCTCGTGGACGCGGACGATGTCGACCCCGGCCGCCGCAAGGATCGACGTCAGGCTCGCGGTGGCCCCGTCGCGCGCCTTGGGTTCCTCGATTCCAAGCAGCGCCTTGAACATCGACTTGCGCGACGCGCCGACAAGCAGCGGGTAGCCGAGCGCCTTGAGTTGGGGCACCGCGCAAAGCAACGCCATGTTGTGTTCGAGACTCTTCCCAAACCCGATGCCGGGGTCGACGATGATGCGCCCCCGGGGGATTCCCCGCGACTCGGCGTAACCGGCGCGCTCCTTGAGGAACTGTGAGACCTCGCCGACGACATTCTGGTAGGAGGGGCTCAACTGCATTTCGCGGGGAGTTCCCTTCATGTGCATGAGCACGAGGTAGGCGCCCGCATCGCGCGCCGCGTCGATCACGCCGGGGTCGAGCCGGCCCGCCGAGACATCGTTGACCATCAAGGCCCCCGCCGCCAGGCAGCGGCGAGCCACCTCCGCCTTGGTGGTATCCACCGAAATCAGAACCTTCAGGTCGCGGGCGGCGCGCTCGACCACGGGCAGCACCCGGCGCAGCTCCTCCTCGAGCGAGATTCCCTTCGACCCGGGCCGCGTGCTTTCCCCTCCGATGTCGAGGAGGTCTGCGCCTTGCTGCGCAAGCAGCCGCGCGTGGGCGGCCGCGGCCTCGGGCAGGGCAAAGTCGCCGCCGTCTGAGAAAGAATCCGGCGTCACGTTCACAACGCCCATGATCAGCGTGCGCTCCCCGAGGGGGAGCTTGGCGGGAGCGCGGGTCACGCAGGTGGGCTGAGGCCCGCCGTTCGCATAAGCGTTCCGACCCATGGGCGGCGCTTTTCTCCCCGGCGCGCCATGTTCCGGCCCATGGCAAAGGCGGTCATCGCCGGCACACGCAACGCCGAAGAGGGCCTGGAGACAGGCCGCCGGATCCTTGCAAGCGGCGGGTCGGCCCTGGACGCCGTTGAGGCGGCGATCCGCGTAACGGAAGACGACCCCCTGGATTGGTCGGTGGGATTCGACGGGCTCCCCAACCTCCTCGGCGAGGTCGAGCTCGACGCGTCAATCATGGTCGGTTCGACGCGCCGGGCGGGCGCGGTGGCCGGCGTGCGCACGATGAAGAACCCCATCACGTTGGCGCGCAAAGTGATGGAGGAGACCCCCCACGTGCTCCTCGTCGGCGAGGGAGCGGACCGCTTCGCGCGCGCCATGGGGTTTCCGAAGGAGGAGCTGCAGTCTGAGGCAGGGCGCAAGAGGTACGCGAACCTCATGTCGGGGCGCCCGCTGCTCGAAGGCTTCGGGAGTGTCCCAGACTCCGTTGCCAAGCTCGCGTGGCGCTACAAACCCTACCTGAAACTCCAGAGGAAGGATTTCGACGTCAAAGCGTGGTACGAGCGCCTCGCGCGGGACTGGCACGGCACTGTAGATGTCATTGCGATCGACCGTAAGGGTGAGATGTGCTCGGGCGTGTCCACGTCCGGCCTTGCGCTCAAGCTCCCCGGGCGCGCCGGCGACTCGCCGCTGATCGGTGCCGGAAACTACGCCGACGCCCGTTATGGCGCCGCCGCGTGCGTGGGGCAGGGCGAGCTTGCGATCCGCTTCAGCGCCGCGCGCACGGCCGTATGGCACCTCCGCGCCGGCAAGAGTCCCCGCCAGGCCGCCGATGCGGTGCTGCGCGAAGTCCTCAAGGAGGAGCCCCGCGGGATTCTGCAAGTCCTCGTCGTTTCCAGGGCCGGCGAAGCGGCGGCCTCCGCGTCGCAAAAGGGGCTCCACACGGTCTACTGGCGCGAGGGAATGGAGCAGGTCGAACGCCGCCCCTCCAAACTATTGAGGAAAGGTTGAGGCGCCTTCGCTCTACCCACCCTCACCCTATTCTAGACGCATGCGTCATGAGGGTGGGCGGGCGGGCCTACGAATCGCGGGGGCCCGTTAACCCAGGGGGTTCGCGCGCATCCAGGCCGCCGTCCTAAGGAGGCCCTCTGCAAGGCCAACGCGGGGGCGCCACCCGGTCAGCCTGCGGGCCTTGCTTATGTCGGCTACCAGCCGGTCAAAGTCGTTCGCCCGGGTGCGCCTCGCAACCGAACGCGGCTTGAGGTCGGCCCCGGTGAGGGAAAGTGCGAGGCGCACCATCGACTCGATGCGTGTCCCCTTCCCAGTGCCGACGTTGATCACCTCGCCGCGGGCGCCCGCGCGCGTGGCCGCGAGCCGGAACAAGCGCACCGCGTCCTCCACATAGAGAAAGTCGCGGACGGGCCAAGCGTTCCCAATCTTCAGTTCCCGCGAAGCGAGGCACTGGCGCAGTACACTTGGGACCACGTAACTCTCGCGCTGGCCTGGCCCATAAACGTTGAAGAGGCGCAGCGCCGACACGGGGATTCCATAAAGCTTGTCGCACGCCAGCGCATAGCTCTCCGCCGCGAGCTTTGAAGCGGAGTAGGGGTTGCGCGGCTGCACCTGATGGTCTTCAGGCAGAGCGCGGCCAAACGGAGGCCCGTAAACCTGTCCCGTCGAAGCGAGCACGAAACGCTGCAGCGAAAGGCCGCGGGACCGCACCTCTTCGAGGAGCCGCGCCGTGCCCATCACATTGACCTCGAAGGTCTCTGCGGGGTTGGCCACGCTTTCGCCGACGCTGCTCTTGGCGGCCAGGTGGTAAACGACCTCCGCCGCGGGCGGCACGATCGGTTTCCTTGAAAGCAGCAGGTCGCCTCGCACCGGACGCAGGCCCTCGGGGGCTCCCGCCACGCGCCTGTGCCGCGTAAGGGCAGACACGCGGTGGCCGTCCCGCAGGAGGCCCGCCGCGAGGTGGTTGGCGAGGAAGCCTCCTCCCCCGGTGATGAATACGCTCGCCAACGGACTCCCACCCTTCGGAACACGCGGGCCGTCATTAAGCCCTTGGATGCCCGAACGCAATGCCCGATCACGCAAGCATCAAATCGTGGTGAGCCAGGTCGGTAACAGCATGGGCCGCGCGGCGATCGGACTCTTGTTGGCGCTGCTCCTTGCCGTTCCCGCTGCGGCTGGGGCCCCCCCGGCCGCGCCCGCCCGTCCGGCGCCGCTGGCCGCCCCGCTTTCCCCGACGGCGACCTTCCCTCTCTTCGACCCTTTCGATTACTCGGACGTCCTCCTGCTCGGGAACAACAACTCGTTGACGTCCCGCAACCTCACCGAGCACTTCGCGGCGGTGCACCAAATTCCGGCGAACCAAATCCTCTACGCGGACCTGCCCGACGCCGAGTCGATCAGCGAGGCGCAGTGGGGCGCCTTCGAATCGTGGTTCACTGGCGAACTCGCGAACCGATCGATCGGGCCGAACATCAACTACATCGTTACCTTCAAGGGGATACCCATCCGCGTTTATTGGTCGGGCCCCAACGGCCCCACCTCCTTCCAGGACGCGCTCATGCTCCTCGGGGGAAGCCTTTCAACGGCCATCGGAAACGCAAACCTCTGGGGCAACCCGTTTTTCAATAGCACCGAACGCTTCTCGTTCGCGAATTTTGGCTTCCGCCTGGTCACCGGAATCTACGCCTACAATGAATCGACCGCGATGGCGCTCATCGACCGGGCGGCCAACTCGCTCGGCTCCCGAGGCGAGTTCGTGCTCGATGTCGATGCCTCGAAGGGCTACTCGAATAGCCACGGCACCTACGGGTGGGCGAACTCCGCACTTGTTTGGGCCAACGAAACGCTCCGCGCCCAGGGGTTGCCGACCTACCTCGACACGAACAATACCTACGTGACCGGCCGCTCGAACGTGATCGGGTATTCTTCGTGGGGCTCCAACGACTGCTGCTGGGGCTCGGCGACCCAATTGGCCCTTCCCCACAACACATGGGTAAATGGGTCGATCGGGGAAACCTTCGTTTCCACCGGCGGCCGCACCTTCACATGGCCGCCGTCCTATGGCCAGTCGCTCATTGCGGATTGGATCGACGAAGGCGCCAACGGGATGAAGGGCTACACCGACGAGCCTTACATCAACGCGATTGCCGACGGTCACATCCTCTACGGCCACTATGCGCGCGGGTACAACCTCGCCGAAAGCTACTGGGCCGCTTCGCACTTTATCGGTTGGCGCCAAATCGTGATTGGCGACCCGAAGATGGCCCCCTTTGCGGATATCCCCGACCTTACCGTGAATGGCACGCTGCTGAGCATCCCCCCTGCCGTCACGCAATTTGGCACACTCAACCTCACTCTTGGAATCGACAACACCGGCGCGGTTGGCCGCGACACCGAAGTTCGGTTCGACTTCGGGCCCCAGCCGTTGGGAAACGTCTCCGTCTGGGTGCCCGCGAACACTGCCGCGTCCTATTCCGTTGCCCTCGATTTCTCAGGCGTTCCGGCCGGGGTCTGGGGCACGGACAGCCTGATCATGACGGTCGACCCCTCGAACTCCATTGCGGAGTGGTTCGAAGGGAACAACGCGCTTGCGCGCGCGCTCGAGGTGCGGCGGTTGCCCGTCCCGCTTTCGGCCCTGGATCGCGCAACGGTCCTCACCTTCGAGCCCGTGAACCTGACGCTATCGGCGGCCCGCGCCGACCGGCCGATCGACCACTATGAGGTCAGCGTCGACGGCGGCGCGCCGGCAAACGTGAGCGCCTTCGCGGGGAGGCCCACGTTCACGACCTCTTTCAACCGGTCAGGCGCGCATTCCTTCGAAGTGTCCGCCGTGGACTCGGCCGGGCTGCGGTCGCTTCCACTTGGCCCGATCGCGGTCTCCGTCCTCAACCGCCGGCCGACCGCGTCGATTGCGGCCAACGATACCGCGCCGCCGTCGCTCGTGCCGGTTTCCTTCGACGCGAGCGCTTCGTCGGACGTGGACGGCGCCATCGCGAATTTCTCGTGGGACGCCGGTCTGCTCGGCAGGGGCTACGGGCCGCAATTCGTGATCGCCTTCCCGCGGGCGGGCACCTTCGCTGTGGCCATCACCGTCACCGATGACGAAGGGGCAACCGGCACGGATTCAATCCAGGTCCAAGTCGCCAACCGGCCGCCCGTGGCAGCCGTCGCGGCCAACGTCACCACCACCATAACGCTCCTGCCCGTCGAATTCTTTGCCAATGCGTCATTTGACCCCGACGGGTCGATCGTTTCCTGGACCTTCCAATTCGACGATGGCACCGTCGATGTGGCAAGCGCGCCCCACGATGTCCACTTGTACGCGCACGCGGGCGAGCTCGGCCTATGGTTGGAGGTCACCGACGACTGGGGCGCGACCGCCCGGGTCCACCTTTCCATCCAAGTCACCAACCGCGCGCCCATCCTTGGTTGGGAAAGTCCCCCGCTCTCACCCGTCGCCGAAGGGTCCAGCGTCTCGTTCAGCGCGACGGCGCAAGACATGGACAGCGGCTTGGACTCGTACACGCTCGATTTCGGGGACGGCCGCCGCACCACCGGGACGCCAAGCGGGCCCATTCGCGCCACCCACGCCTATGACTCCGAGGGCAACTACACCGTTACGCTCCGAGTCACCGACTCCCTCGGGGCCACTGCTACCCTGACCGCCGCCCTCGTCGTCGTCCACCCGGCGCCCGTCGTAAACGGGACCACCGTCGAACTCAACGGAACGAACCTCACGGTGAATTACCTCATTGGCTCGCCGTACTCGACCCTGGAGATCCAGGTGGAAGTCGACGGGGTGCTCGTGTTGCGCCAGGCGGTGGGCCCGTCGGGCACCCTGCGTGCGCCCCTCCCGGAATTGGCCCCCGGGAACCACACGCTGCGCGTGTCCGTCTCCGACGGGGCCAAAACGACCCTCGTGGAAAACCGGGCCTTCGAGGTTGAGGCACCGCCCGCGATTGCGCCGCCGCAGTCCCCGGCGCCTGAAACGGCAGGTCCCCCGACGGGCACCGTCCTCATCGCGGCGGCCGCTGTCGTGGCGGTGGCGGCGATCGCGCTACTTGCAAGAAAGTGGCGGGCAGGATGAGGCGCGGCCTCAAAGCACGAGGAGCGTCTTCAGCGCGCTGTAGTGGTCCGAGGTCCCGCTTGCGCGGTCCTTCGTCGCGCGCGCGGCGTGCGCGACCATCGCGCGGTCGGCCGTGAGCAAGATCTCGTCGACCTTCGCGCTCACTTCGGCGAGCTTCGAGGCCGGCTCCGCTTCGTCCCACCCGAGCCGTGCCAGGGACGCCGCGACCCGCGGTGCCCCGCGCACGAGGATGCGGTAGTACGTCTTGCCGTCGTAGTGCACGGGGCGCAGGAGGCCGCAGTCTTCGAGGACTTGGAGGTGGTACTGGAAAGTCCCGTTGGGCATCTTGAGCGAGTGCCGGATCTCCTTGCGGAACTCCAGCGGGTGGTCGACGAGGTACGCAAAGATCGTCTGCGCGCCGGCCGTGAGCTTCTCTCCCCTCTCTCGGTACGACGGAGTCATGTGCCCTCGAATCCCCCTTCCTGCCCTGTTGAAGGTTGTGGTACCGTTCTCTGAGGGGTGAGGGCCGACTAGGCTGCTGGGGGAGCCCCGGCGGAGAGCGCGGCGCGCAGGTCGTCCAGCGACGGGGGCGGTCCCTTCGTGGCGACAAACCGTTGGGCGGCTCCTTGCGCAAATTCCAAGCGGACTTGAGGCGAAAGCCCGGCCAACGTGCCCGCGATAAAAGCAGCGTTCCACACATCGCCCGCGCCGGTCGTGCGCAAAGGCTTCGCGTTGTGCCCTTCTACCACGCCTTCGGAACGGCCCTTTCGCCAGGATTGAGAATGGCGGGGCGTGTGGACCGCGAGGCCCGCCTCGACGCGTTTGGTGAATTCCCGGCCTTGGCCCTCCACGTCGTCGTGGGCGCAGGGCGAGGTGCCGCCGGCGTTTAGCAGGAGCACCCTAGAGAGTTCCCGCAGTTCGGCCTCATTCACGAGGGTGTAGTCGAGGTCTTTGCCGGAGGGCACAGCTCGGATGAGTTCGAGGGTGTCCTTCTCGCGGCCCCACAGGTCGGAAGGGTCGAGGAAGGTGATCGCGCCGCCCGACTTTGCCGCGCGAAGGGCCTCGGCCACGAGGGCGGTGCCCGATTGGAGGTTTTGCCCCCAATTTGCAACGTGCACCGCCGCGGCGGTTGCAAGGGCCGCCCCGATTCCGCTTCCAAGGTCGGAGAGTCGCAAGCCATCGAGCGAACCGGGGTCGTTTAGCTGGACGTTCGTGCGCTCCTCGCCCATCTCGAGCGCCACGGTAAGCGACGCGCGGCCCCCGACCTTTACGAGCGAAAAGTCGAGCGGCTCTCCGGTGGTCTCCTCCTCGGCAAAGTCGAGAGCGGCCTTGGAGGTCAGCCCGGCGAACCTCGCCGCCACACCGAGCCTTGCGAGCGCGCGCGCGACGTTGAAGGCGTTCCCGCCGACCACGAGGCGCTCGCCCCCCGTCCGGATGCGGCCGCCTCCCCGCAGCGTCGCCGAGGTAAGTTGCTTCTGGACTTCGGCCCACCGCGGGACCGTCACCACTTGGTCGATGAAGAGGTCGGGCAGGCAGACAACCACTTTTCCGGCGACCTTTCGCTCGAAGCCTTCCAAAGCCCCAAGGAGCGCTTCGCCTCCCGCTTGACCACCGGAGCGCGCATGTCTGCCTGCTGCCAATAACCCTTGGGGGCCACCGAAATCTATACCGCGCGCCCCTTGGGGGCTCGTGCCCGACGAGAAGGACCGGCAAGGCCCGGCCTCCCTTGCGGCCGACGCGGCCGCGATCCTGAAAGCCGGGACCAGCGCGGCCGACGCCTACGCGCTCGTCCATCGTGCTGTGCGGCGCGACGGCCCAAGGGTCTGGTTCCACCCGAAGGAAGCCTACGACCTCGACGCCTTCGCCAGGGTCGTCATCCTTGGCGCCGGCAAGGCGGCCGCTCCGATGGCCCGCGCGCTCGAGGAGATCCTCGGCGAGCGGCTCGCCGGCGGCGTAGTCGCGGTGCAGTCGGGACCCGGCGCTAACCCACGCTCGTCACGCGTTGGGGTCGTCGAGGGCGACCACCCTGTCCCGGGCCGGGCGTCCGTCGCAGCGGCGGGGGCCCTGGAGGCGATGGCGTCGCAGGTGTCGGCTCGCGACCTGGTCGTGGCGCTCATCTCCGGTGGGGCCTCGTCGGTCATTGCCTCGCCCGAGGAGGGCCTTACCCTCGGCGACCTTCAAACAACGTGGGCCGCGCTGCTCGCGTCGGGCGAGGACATCCACGCGGTGAACGCCGTCCGCAAACACGCGGCAGCGTTGCTTGGCGGAAAGCTCGCCCGCGCGGCCTCTCCCGCCACGTTCGTAACCCTTGTCCTCTCGGATGTCCCCGACGACCGCCTCGACTCGGTGGGCTCCGGCCCTTCGGTCGCCGACCGCTCGACGTTTGGGGAGGCCGCCGAGGTGCTCGCAAGGGCCGGAGCGGTGCGCGCCGTGCCCGAGCACGTCGCGGCCTTTTTCGCTGCGGGCGCGGCCGGCAACCGGCCCGAGACGCCAAAACCCGGCGACCCGTTGTTCGAACGCTCGTACGCGCGGCTCGTGGGGTCGAATGCCGATGCCGTTGCCGGGGCCTTCCGCGCCGCCGCAGCGCGGGGCTACGCGGACGGCGGCGATTTCCGGAAGGGGCGGTCGAGCGAGGTCGCAGGGGCCGATGCCCGCTCCGTGGGCCGTGCGCTTGGCACCTTCGCGCTGTACCACCGCGAACTCATCGCGCGCGGCATTCGCCAGGCGAAACCGGTCGCCATTGTAGGCGGGGGCGAAGCGCCGGTGCGGCTGGCAAAAACGGCTGGGCGCGGCGGCAGGCTCTCCGAGTTGGTGCTTGCGGCGGCTGAAGTCATCCAAGGAAACCCCGGCGTGGTCGTGGCCGCGATGGCAACCGACGGACTCGACGGCGATTGGGACGCCTCCCTCGTGATCGCCGATGGCCTGACGCTCGAGCGCGCGAAGGCCGCCGGCGTCGACTGGGCTGCCGAACGGGACAGGAACAATACCGCGTCCGTGTTCGAAGCCGCCGGCACCTTCGAAAGAGGCGCCTTAACCGGGACGAATGTTGCCGACCTTTACCTCGCGCTCGTCGGCCCGTAACCGGGCGTTCATGGGCCCACGGGGACGCGCAGCGTGAAGGTGCTGCCCGCCCCCGGCTCCGATTTCACGGTGATCGACCCGCCAAGCGCCTCCGCGTAAACGCGCGCGAGGTAAAGCCCAAGCCCCGCCCGGTGCGTGGGTCGGGGCACGTTCGCGCGCTCCACGATCTGGAATTTCTTGAAAAGGTCGGGCATGTCCTCCGTTGCAATTCCGATACCGGTGTCGTTCACCGAAAACTCGATGGCGTCGACGGTGCGGGCCACCGTCAGCGTCACGCGCCCGCCCTTGGGCGTGTACTTCACCGCGTTTTCGAGGAGGTTTTCAAGGATTTCTCCGATCTTGACGCCGTCGCTCATCACGATCCGCTTTTCGATCGGGGCCGCCAACTCCATCTGGACCCCGTCTTCCTGCGCCTCGCGCTGCCATTTGGCCATCGCGAGTTTGGCGACTTCCACGACGTCGACATCCGAGAAGAGCAGCTGCACGCCGCCCTCCTCGAGGCCGGCAGCCTCGATCATCTGCCGGATGTACTCGTTCATCTCGTCGGCCGCCGCGCGGATCTGCTCGAGGAACTGGCGGCGCTTCTCCTCCGGGAAGCTCATGGTGAGCATCATGTCCGAGAGCGTGAAGATCGGCGAGAGCGGCTTGCGCATCTCGTGCGTGATGAGGTGGATGCTCTTCGTCTTGTACCGGTCGAGGTCCTTGAGCTCGGCCGTGCGCTGCTCGAGGGCGCGGGTGAGCGCCTTGAGCTCCTCATTGGTCCGGGCGAGGTCGCGAAGCGCCTGGCGCCCCACGAGCGTCCACCCGAGCAGCGCGCCAACGAGTTGTAGGTAGGCGACCTCGGGCGCTTCGAACGTGCGCGGCTTCTCGGACACGACGAGGATGACGCCGATCGCTTTCGACTCCACGACCACCGGGAACGCGGCGGCCGAATTCACCGCGACCCCGGCCTCGCGGAACGCTTCGACGAGCGGGCGCGCGGCAGGCTCGGCCGAGAGGTCGGGCAGAATCAGAGCGCCCTTCCGGTGCGCGCTCATCCCCGAAAGTCCCGACCCTTCGGCCGCGATCCTCTGGCGCCCGCGCCTGGCGATCACCTGCGCCGGGAGCCCGCTTTGCACTTCGAGGTGGATCTCGTCGCTCTCTCCGCGGCGCAAGTAGATCGCCCCCCGCGAGAGGCCGAGCGGCGAAAGCGCCGCTTCAAGCCCGGCCTCCAGGAGGGGGCGCACATCGGCAGAGCGCGCCATGAGGTCGACCATGCGCGAGATGGACTCGAACGAGCGCGCCGCGTCGAGCTCGGCCGCCGCACCACCCGGCCTTCAAGGCGCGGTTCGGGTTAAAGCCTCGCGCCCCAGCGAAAGGGCCTTGGGGGCAAGGCGCCATGGTGGCCCCGTGCAAGCCAAAGAGGTACGCCGCGCCCAGCTCGCGCGCGAGACCCTGGGGTACCTCTGCCTGCCCGGCCTCTACGTCGCGTTGATGGCCGCCGGCGTGTTCGCCTATTCGCCCACACTTGCGCTCGTGTCGCTCGCGCTCGTCGTGATGCTCATCCTCCAGTTGCGTTCCACGGCCATTGCAGGCGCGATGGTGCGCGCTGCGCCCCGCGCGGCGGCCAGGCCGCTCCCGCAGGAGGCGCTCGACCAAGCCGACCTCCGGTTCCTCCGCCACGTGAACTACGGGCTCCTGGCAACGGTCGCTGCGTACCTCGCACTCCTCTGGGGCATCGACAGCCACGTCCGAACCCTTGCCCGCGGCGAGCCGCCGGGACTCGCGCTCGCGGTGGGCGCGGCCGCCGCTTTCGCCATCATCCTTGCGGGCCGGGAGGCGGCGCGCCGCGCCGCCTGGTCGGGGTTTAAGGAGCGCTTCCCCGAACTGTGGGCGGCAAAGGAGGGCCTGGACCGCGGCAGGGCCACCCGTTCGCCCGCGGCTTTCTTCGAGTGGCGCGTGGCCGCCGAACGCGCGGACGACTAAGGGGCCTTCAGGCGCGCGGCAGTTCCAGGCAGAACACCGAGCCTTGCTTGTAGTCGCCCGGCACCCGCTCCTCGATCCACAGGCGCCCCCCGTAGCGGTCGGTGATCGTCTTGACGATGAAGAGGCCCATCCCGGAACGGTACGCCGAATAGTCGCGCCGGTGCGAGCCGAGCCGGTCGAGGATGACCTCGCGCTCCTCCGGCGAGATGCCGCGGCCCTTGTCCGCGATCCGGAAGACGAGGAAGTCGCCGCTTGCCCCTTCGGCGACCGACACGGCGACTTCAACGCGCTTCTCGGGCGAGAACTTGACGGCGTTGTCGAGGAGGTGCGAGAAGAGGTCGCGCAGCCACGCGTCGCCTTTGACCTGGTTCAGCGCCGTCATGGGCACGAGCCGCACCGCCACCTCCTTCTCCGTCCATGAGAACACGGTGTGGTCGATGGCATCGTGCAGCGCGTACAGCGCATCGACGGGCGCGAGCGGCTCGCGGGCCTCGCGGATGACCGAGAGGAGCTTAACGTTCTCAATCAATTTCGCCGAGTTGCGGATCTGGCGCAGCGCGTTGGCCTCGAAGCGGCGGATCTTTTCCGGCGGCGCGTCCTTGTTGAGGTCGACGAGCTCGAGGTAGCCGAGCGCGCCCTGGTTGAAGTTGGAGAGGTCGTGGGTGACAAGGTCGAGGTAGAAGTCAGCGTCCGAGCGCGCGTCGCGCGCGGCGGCGATGGCCGTGCGTTTGGGCCGCGCGTCCACGATGGTCACCGCGACCGCGGCGGGCCCCCCGTCGTCCTTGAAGGTAAGGCCGAGTTCGACCGGCACGCCCTCGGCGCCCCCGGCCCTCGGCGCGAGGGTGAACCCGGCCGACAGGGGTTCGCCCGGGTGAGCGCTCGCCCGGGCCGCGATGTCAAGCAGCGCCGCGCGCTCCGGGCCCGCGAAGATGCTCTCAATGGGTCGGCCTTTGAGGTCCTCCTCTGATTGGCCAAGGAGCGCGGCCGCCGGGCGGTTGCAGAACGTGACGCGGTAGCTTCCGTCCTCCCCCCGGGTGGCAAGCAGCAGCCCCACGCCCGTGGCCTCGGCGGCCCTCGCGATCGCGTCGAGCTCGGATCGGCCGAGCCTGGCGTCGACCGCGGAGGAATGGCTCGACGAGAGCTCCTTCTCATAGGCGCGCAGGAGGCGCAGGCCCGCGGCGCTCGCGAGCGCAATGCCGGCGCCCATCGCGAGCCAACCCTGCGACAGCATGGCGGAGTCGCCCGAGGAGAGGCCCACGATGGCCACGAGCGCGCCGCCGAGGATCACCAGCACGCCGATCACCAGCCCCGTCGCGGGAGGCGTGCGAAGCACCGCTACGCGACCGCGCGCGGAGATCAGGTACAGCGCGAACGTCGCCATGGCGATGGCGGGCAAACCGATCGCGGCAAGCAGGAGTGCGTCAACCAAGGCGAGCGGCCGATCCCTTCGCGCGGCAAAAAGGGTTGGCGGGGCGCTCCCGTCAAGTCGGAGGCTGCTTTCGGCGCCGCACGTGCACGAGGTACCCGGTGCCCCCAGCGGCGGCCACGATGATCAGGCCGAGGAGAACCATCGAGAAGTCCGCCTGCACTTCGACGGGCGGCGGAGGCGGTGGGGGCGGCGGCGGAGGCGGGCGCACCTTGACCTGCACGGTCACCGAGGCGTTGGCGCGGGCCCCGAAGGCGTCGGTCACCGTGAGGGTGAAGGCGTAGAGGCCCGCGAGGGGGAAGGTGAGGTTGAGCACTGTGGTGTTGTTGCTTAGGTTGCCGTAGGTCAGGCTGCTCCAGGCATAAGTCATGAGGTCTGCATCGGGGTCGTCCATCACCGCCTCGAGCCGCACGGTGGCGTTCAGGTAAACGGTTCCGTTGGCGGGCGACAGTATGATCGCCGCCGTCGGGGCACGGTTAAGGTGGAGGTCGAAGGTGAGGGAATTCGCCGGCCCGTTGCCAGCCAAGTCTGAGCCCCTGAACTCAACAAGGTTCCCCGGGCCGGGCGCAAGCGTAAGGTCGGCGATGGCGCTCCAATTGGTACCGTCGAGGTCAAGCACGGTCAAACCCTGGTTTCCCCACGCGGAGAAGTTTCCGCCAGCGGGCTGAAAGCGGTATTCGAGGCTCGATGCGTCGACGCCCGACTGGGCAAGCGCGGTCGGCCGCCCTTCCGAGAAGTTGATCGAGACCGTCACTTGCGGTCTCGTCAGCCTTGCGCTGGGCATCGGCGCGAAGGCGCCGAAGGAGACGGGCGTAACATCGACGCGGTTCCGGTAGTGGTCGCTCACCGTGAGGCCGTTGCCGGCAAGGTCCTCGGCGCGCCACTGGACATAGTTCGCGTCGCCCTCGGCGAAGGGGAGGGTCTTGAGGAGGCGGAGGTCCACGGCCGAGGTTAGCCCGCTGACCGGCACCCACGGGCCGTAGGCGAAGATGTCGTCGGTCGAAATGCGGTAGCTCACGCTCGCGCCGTCAACGCCGGAGAGCTGGGCGTCCGAGACGGTGACGCCGACTTCGACGGCGAGGTGCCTCTGCCACACCGCGGGGTCGGGCGTCGGGTCGTGGAACGCGACGTGGAGCGTGTCCACGCGCACCTGAAAGGGGGCGCTTTCGGTGTATCCGTTCCCGACGAGGTCCTTCACGCGGAACTTGAAATAATTCGCCCCGCCGTTGTCGAAGAACGCGTCGGCCCGCGCGCGCACGGCGTGCGGGTCGGAGGTGTCGAGCGTGGGGGAGAACCAGGAGCCGAATGCGCCCGGCCCGGCCGTGGAGAGCGCGTACTCGACCGTCGAAGGGTCGACGCCAGAGAGCGGGTCGAGCGCGATGATGCCGATGGTGACCGTCCGGTCGGCAATCCATGATTCGTTTGTGGGCAGCGCTCCGTCGAGCGTCGGGGCGTCGGCATCGACGCGGAAGGGGAACGCGGCGGTGGGCGCGCTCACGCCCGGGTCGGGCAGGCCGGTGAGGCCAAACGAGATGTTTTCGGCGGGGTCGCTGCGGTCGTCGGCCAGAGCCCGCAGGCTGAGGGGCCCGCCCGCCTGGCTCCACATCGATAGGTCGTCGTCCGATGCGCTCCAGTTGTAGAAGTTGGGCGGCACCACGCGGTCACCGGTGCCTTGGAAAACCACGCGCAGGCCGGTGAACTCGAGCGTCGAGTTGCCAGCAACCCACGCACCGCGCGCAAGCGCCGCGCCTTTCGTGAGGTCGCGGGCCACAAGCGCGCCTGCAAACTCGACGTCCTTCTCCACGCGGAACTCGCCCGCCGGGCCGCGCCCCACCTGAGAGGCCGACCCGGCGCGCGTCGGGACGAGGCGGTACGTGACGTTGTCTTCGCGGGGGAAAGACCAGTTGAATTCGAAGCGGAAGCGCACGTCCCAAACTTTCGCGACATCGTCCCACGCCGCGGACGAGTTGGCGTGGAGCATGATGAAGTCGCCGGCGGGCAGCGACGCGTTGGGCGCAAAGGCGAAGGCGTCGAGCGTCACGTTGTAGGACAACGACCCGACTTCGGTCTCGACGGAAAACGAATCGAAGTAGCTGCGGTTGGCCGACTTCTGGCGGACGTTCCAGCCGTACTCGAAGGTGGGGTAGGCCACGCCGCGGTCGAAGCCCACCGGCTCGACGCCCGAGACATCACGGAGGATCTGGTAGCCGTAATAGAGCAGGACGACGGCCCCGGCCGGCGCGTTCACGGTGGACGCGCTGAGGGGGATGGGCCCGCCCGAGCCGCTGCCCGCGAGCAGCGCGATGTCGCTGCGCCCGTCGCCGTCAAAGTCGCCCGAGGCGTCGAGCACCGCAGTGTTCCCGCGATACCAACTGGCGTTGTTGTCGTTGATCGAGATCGTCGTGTTCCAGTCTCTCGTCCCCGAGAAGAATCCAGCGTTTCCAAAATACAGGCTGAATGTGCAGACCGTGTTTGGAAACGTCGTGTTTGCCTGCATCAGGAGCAGGTCGAGGGAGCCATCGCCGTCGAAGTCGCCGAACGATGCCGTCGCGCTGGCGTACCCGTCGCCCGGGAGGTTCTGCGGGGGAGCGGGGTCCATCCAAAGGCCGCTCGGGCTGCCGCGGTAGAGCAGGATGGAGAAGAACTCGCCCTGGAACCCCGCCTGGTAGCCGAGCAAGAGCGCGAGGTCGCCGAAGCCGTCGTGGTCGAGGTCGATCCCCGCCACGAACTTGGTGGAGGGCGACGTGCCGATCGAGATCCGGGTCGCCGACGCGTTCGAGAGGCCGCTGGCGCTGCCCGCAAGGACGGTGATGTGGTGGTCGCCGTTCGGGCCCCCGGAATACGTGACCTCGTCAAGCACAACGTCGTCCTTGCCGTCCCCATTGAAGTCCCCCCAACCCATCACGGCGGGGTAGCCCCCGTATGCGGGCGAGATGTCGATCGGCTGGCCCCAGCGCGCGTCGAAGTCGCAGCCCGCGCCGCCACGGAGCATCGTCAGCACGACGCTCGGACCGCCAGGGCTCGTTGCGTTGCCCCCGCCCCTCGGCGGGACGCTCACGTTGTAGTCCGTGGCGACAAGGAGCAGGTCGCTTGCCCCGTCGCCGTTGAAGTCGCCGCCCTGGCTCCAGGAGTACCCGACGGAGTAGTTGAACAGGTCCGCGGTCTTCGATGCCGTGCAGTCCGGCCCGCTCGGCAGGCCCGAGGCGGTGCCGAGGAACAGGTTGACGAACGACGTCATGCCGGTGCCATTCTGGGCGAGGTAGCTCGAACCCATGAAAGCGACGTCGGCACGCCCGTCGCCGTTGAAGTCGAACGGCTTGTGCGGGAAGGTCGTGGCGGGCGTGCTGAACCCGAAACCCATCTCGGCGGCGCTGCGCGACAGCCGCGAACTCGACAAACCCGCGTCGCCGCCCTCGAAGAGGTCCCAGGTCGAAACGGAGGAATAGTACGGCGGGAAGGCCTTAATCAAGTAGCTTGGCGAGTATTGCACAACGAGGTCGTCCTTCCCGTCGCCAGTGATGTCGTTGCTCGCAAAGGCACCGGCCACGCCCGCGTCGCCGGCCCCCGCCGGGACGACCACCTGCCAACCGGGGGCGTCGATGACAAGCGTCGAAGCCGCGCTCGCCGTGTGGGCGAGGGGGAGCGCTCCCATGCAGACAATGAAGGCGGCGGCAAATGCGCGGAATCGACTGAGAACGAGCCGGCCCATCATCGGGCCTTGGGGTTCAGCGCGTTAAATACGTTCGGGCTTCGCTATCCCTGCCAGGGGCCGCGTCTTCGCCGCGACCGTACCACGGCCTTCTTTACATCTGCGTGAGCACAAACCGCTCGTACTCTTCCTTGAGGTCCACGGCGCGCCGCTGCATGCGCCGCGCGCACCCGCCATAGAAGGCCCTCAGCCGGTCCTCGCTCGCCTGCTTCGCCCGCCCCTCGTAGAATGCCTGGCTCGCCTCCGTCTTCTGAACGGCCACGAGCACGGCCTGCTCGGGCAGCTCGAACTCTTTGGGGATGACGAGCTTTTGCGTGCTTAGCACCCCGATGTCCACGTAAGTGTCCGAGTCCTCGCCCTCCTCGATCTCGTCCGAAAGAATCACGTGCTCGAATTCGAGCATCAGCGAGTTGATGTACATCATCGCCTCGGAGGCAAGCTCGGTGAACATCATCTTCGCGCCGTGCTTCGAGCGCTCGGCGAATTCCATGTAGAGGCGCGCTTTCTCCTTCTCGTGGCCGATGGCGACCTTGAGGGCATCTGCGTAGGCGGCTTCGCCCGTGGGCGCGGCCTTTGTGGAGGGCATCCCGGATTCCTTCACGCGCGCGAGCCTTCGCGCGCCTGCGCTTTGCCGTGGGCGCGTATTAATGGTTTCGAGGTGCCGCGCTCCGTTGGAATCAAACGCGCGCGCGGCGCGGGTTTGTTCACGCGCGGCCCCTAACGTATTTATAGCGTTCTCCTGATCCAAATTCCTCTTCTTTGGCGAGTGTGGCTCCGATGGTGAGGGTGGGCGATCCTGCACCCGATTTCAAATTGAAGGGAACTGACGGCAAGGAGCACGCCCTTGCCAACTACAAGGGCAAGTGGGTGGTCCTGTTCTTCTTCCCCAAGGCGTTCACGACGGTCTGCCAGTCGGAGGTCGCCGAGTTCTCTAAGCGGTCCGGCGACTTCGCCGCCGCCCACGCCGTCGTGCTTGGCTGCTCGGTCGACTCCGACGCGGCGCTCAAGGCTTGGGCCAAGCACCTGGGGGGCCTCAACATCACCCTGCTTGCCGACCTGAAGAAGGATGTGGGGCGCCGCTACGGCGTGCTCCTCGACCACGAGGGCTACCACCTGCGCGGCACGTTCCTCATCGACCCGGAAGGGCGGATCCGGGCGCTCACCATGAACGAGACCGAGACGGGCCGCTCAATGGAAGAGTCGCTGCGCACCCTCCAGGCGTTGCAGACTGGCGCGTCGTGCCCCGCCGAGTGGCGCCCAGGGCAGCCGACCCTCTAAAACGCATCGATCACGAATCTAAGGGAGTGGAAAACAATGGCTCGAAACAACGCGAAGAAAACGGCAAGGGCGCTCAAGTACACGCCCGGGGGCCTCCAGGGCTTCACGGAGCGGCAGATCACCGAGCACCACGGGGTCCTGTACACCGGCTACGTGAACAAGACGAACGAAATCCGCGAGAAGCTCGACAAGGTCGACCTCAAGACCGCAAACGCGACGCACGGCGACTTCCGCGAGTTGAAGGTCGAGGAGACCTTCGCGGTGAACGGCGTCCGCCTCCACGAAGGCTACTTCGACGGCATGGGCGGAAAGGGAGGGGCGCCGAGCGGCGACATCCTGAACCTGCTCATCGACGACTTCGGGTCCTGGGAGACCTGGAAAGCGGAGGTCGAGGCGGCCGGCGTCTCCTCGCGGGGGTGGGTCGTGACGGCATACGACTGGGAAGACCACCGCATCCATGTCTACCTCTGCGACGTGCACAACCAGGGCGGCGTGTGGAACGCGACCCCGGTCGTGATCCTCGATGTGTACGAGCACGCCTACTTCCTTGACTACGGCACGAAGCGCAAGGACTACATCGCTCAGTGGTTCAACAACCTCGACTGGGCCTTTGTGAACGAGGAGATCAAGCGGTACAACTTCCTCGAACACCGCCACAAGCACGGAATTGGCAAAGCGTAATCGGCCTGCCTGCAGGGAAAATGAAGCGGGCGTCAACCGCCCCCTTCCAACACCTTATCTTAGCATAAGCGCCCCTCGGGTGCGGGGCGGCCGCGTTGGTCTTCGTGCGCAAGATGGCCGCGCACGAATCGGCCGATGTCGCGCGCGCGGCAAAGGAGGCAAACCCCAAGGCCCCCGCACTCGAAGAGGCGCTTTCGGTCCACCCCGAGCGCGTGCGCGTTGCCGAGATTGGCCACGAGCGCGTCGGCGCCTTCGTCCTTGCCGAGCTCGAGGGCGGGGTCGAGGAGATTTCCGGGCTTGCCCTCACGGAGATCGGACTTCGCGCGGGGGCCGAGCGCGCCGTCGTCGAGTATGTCGTTTCCGCTGCAAAGTTTGGCGGCAAGCGGGCGGTCGAAGTCATCGCGCCCGAGGGGTCAGCCGAGGCGCGCCACCTTCTCCAAGAGGGGTTCCACGCTGAGGGCGGCCCGCTGAAGGGGCTCGTCCGCTTCCGCATCGACCTCAAGCCGCCGCGCTCGACCAAGCCCGCTCAAGGCTCCGCTGCACCTCGAAAAACCCGCAAGGGGACTTGAGCCGGCCTACGCGCTCGTCGTCCGGCAGTCGCGCGTCGCGCTTGCCCACCGAGGCTCCATCACCTGGTTGTACGAGGAGCCCACGGGTGTGGCATCGAAGTGTGCCGTGTGCGGTTGCTCGACGATGGCGATGCCACCGAAGAAGGGGTCGAAATACACGCGGCAGTTCGACGGGTTCGGCACCTGGCGGTCGACTTGCACGGCCACTTGCATGCCGTTGGTCTTGGCGTGCGTGACCTGGATCGCGTAGCCTTCGGACTTCCACCCATAGGACGCCACGACGGCAAACTGGTGCGAGAAGTCAGGCGCCGGCAGGTCGCCAATGGCCTTCCCCTCGACGGTGACGCCGGGCACGCTCTGCCAAAACGCATTCCACTGCGCCTGCGTCTTTAGCACATAGACTTGCTCGAGCTTGATGTTGAGGTTGTCGGGGAACGCGACGGAAACGACGGGGAGGTCGGTCCAAGTCGTGGCGGTAGTTACGGGGCCCTTGGGAGTCGGGACGACGACGAGTAGCGCGGCAGACACCGTCGTTGCAGCAAGAACAAACGCGCCCAATCCAAGCAATGCGGCCTTTAGTTTCAAAGAAGGACCTCCAAGGACTGCTTCCACGTCTGATCTGGGCCGGTAATATACCCTTTGGGAGGGTTGAGAGGATGGCAGGCGCAGGCGGCCTACTCAGTGGGCGGGGTGCCCATCTCGGGGCAGCCGCAGTTGAAGTAGTCGTTGTAGGGCGCGACGCTGGCGCTCGTCACGAACCCGACGCTGCCGTCCTGCGTCACGTCCGCGCCGCCCGACCGCTGCACGATGGCCAGCTGGCCGATGAAGTGGACGTTGTGCTGCAGGCGACAGTGGTTGGGGTTGTCGGCCTGCTGATTGAGGTACACCACGACATGGGCGCCGTCGGTCCTCGCGCCGGTGATCGTCATCGCGTTGCCGAGGTCCTTCACCCCGTATGATGCCACGACAAGGAACTGCTTGGCAAAGTCAACGTTCGGGAAGCTCGCGCCGTTGGCGCCGCTAGGGGAAAGGCCGTTGACGAACGCGCGGTACGCGCCGTCGGTGCCGATGACGAAGGAAGTCTCGGCGGGGATCGACGTGCCGGCCGGGAAGTCCGCGCGCTGCAGTTCGAGGTTTTGCCAAACGGCCGGAGTCGCTTTCGGCAACGGCGGCACCACGACCGACGCGGCCGAAACCGTTGCGGCCATGGCTGCCAACGCTACAAGCCCCGCGAGCAAGACCTTGGACTTCATTGGATGCCACCCCGAAACCCGGCGGCGCCATGCTTGACGAGGGCGCCTAATAATGGTTGTGGGACTGTCAGGCGCCATTCCGGACACGGCACGCCGCCTACCGGTGACCGTCGACATCGGCGAGCCGGTGGAGCAACTCCCCGACCACGGCCCATGCCTCCATGGGCTCGTCGGCGATCGAGGCTTGCTGGGTCGCCACCGCCTTTGTCTTCGCCTCGAAATCGCCCGTCGAGAACGCGCCAACAATCAGCGCGGTCCCATCGACGGGAGCCTTGACGGGGAATAGCTTCTGGAGCGTAGTGCGCGGGCCCTTCGGAGTGAAGAGCACCGTGCGCGCCGGGGCGACCGCCTTCATGAGTTCGGCAAGGCCTCCCTCCTCCACGCGCAGGAACTGCTCGTCCTGCGGCACGGCGCCCTCCACGATCACCTGCTCGATCAAGCCCTTGAAGCGGTCGTACACGCGCGGCAACCTCGTCTCGGGCTTCACGGCGATCACGACGTTGTCGCGCGTATGGAGGAAGGTCCGCAGGCGGCCGGCGGTGTTGAGGCGCGAGCCCTGGGCAAGCAGGAGGCAAAAATGCGCGATGTCGGGCCGGCCTCGCCGCTCGGATGCCGGCAGGCCCCGCATCGCGCGGTGGTGGAAGGAAGAATCGAGGAGCGTCCGCGCCGGGTCGCGGCCGGCGCGCTTTGCGTTCACGACCACGCTCGTGTGGTCGCGAAGCGACCGGGGAACAAGTTCGACCGCGGCTTCCGCGAGGATGAGGGTAACCGGCGCGCGCGGCTTGGCCATCGGGGGCGCACATGCCGCCCGGGGCTAAAAGGGCAACCGCGGGCGCCCCAAGAGTTTTTGGCAAGCGGGCGCCTCGGTGGAGACGGTCCCAATGCCCTCCGTAGAGTTGCGCGGCACCCGGGTCAACTATCAATTGGCCGGCTCGGGCGAGCCGGTGATCCTCATCCCGGGGTTTGCCACAAGCCTGCACCTCTTCGACCACCAGGTCGAGCCGCTTTCGCGGCGCTTCCGCACGCTCACCTTCGACCTGCGCGGCCACGGCGAGAGCTCAGCGCCCCCCGACGGGTATGGCACCGCCGACTACGCGGAGGACCTGCGCCTGCTCATCGATCACCTCAACCTGCCGCGCGCGCACCTCCTAGGCGCCTCGCTTGGCGGGGCCATCGCCGTCAACTTGGCGCTCGACCACCCCGAGCTTGTCCGCTCGCTCACCCTTGCAGGCGCGGTCGTGGATGGTTTTGAGGGGTGGGACGAGGAGTACGGCGTGCGCCTTCGCCGCGCGCGCACGATCGCCCAGACGCAATCCGTTGACGCCGCGGTGCGCGACTGGCTGACCCACCCCTTTTTCCGCAGCACGCGCGACCTTGCAGGATTTGCCAAGACCGCCGTCCGGTACTCCGGGGCCGGCTGGCTGTCGAGCGCGCGCGGCCCCAAGGCCCCCCGATCGGACTTCAGCCGCCTCGCTGAAATCGAGAAGCCTACGCTCGTTGTCGTCGGCGAAACGGACGTCGACCCGTGCCTGGCGATCGCCAAGGAGATCGCCGCGCGCGTGCGCAGCGCGAGAATGGTCGTCGTGAAGGGCGCCGGGCACCTGCCGGCCTGGGACAACCCCGACGAATTCAACCGGGCGCTGCTCGAATTCCTAGGCGAGGTTTCGCCGGCCGCCTACGAGGCAAGGTAGGCGCCCCTGCAAGTTGTGAGTCAACATTCAAGAACCCATGCCGCCCCTTGGCGCGACCGGGGATCGCGGATGAACCTGGTCACGAGGCTGCTTGCCTATGGCTGGCTCGCGGTCCTCGGCGTCATCGGCGCAGGCTACGCCGGTGTGGCGGCCGCGCTTTCTCCTGCTGCGGCGCTCCTCAACTACCGCGGCGGAATCATCTCGCCAGTCTCCGTGCTCGGCGGAATTACGCTGGGGTGGCTGCTCGTCGACTGGCGGGTGGGCTCGGTGCGCCGCGCCCGCGAGAACAAGCTGATCCTTGCCGAGAAGCCGGGGCTTGCAAAGGACAAGCGGGCCCTTTCCCGCGAGCGCAAGATCCGCGAAAAGGAACTCCACTTGCAGAAGCGTGAAGAGAAGGCGCTGCGCGCCGAGAACCTGGCGAAGAAAAAGGTGGTTGTGGACGGCAAGCGCGAGGCGCAGATGGAGCGCAAGGTCGCGCTCATCGAAGCGAAGAAAACGGAGCTGCGCGACCGCCAGGCGCTCGGGCGCCGCTAGACCGCCCTACTCGATGAACTCGGGCGGCACCATGGGCAGCATCTTGGAAATTTGGTCCGCGCGCTCGCTCGTCTGCACGACCTTCACCGCGAGGTTCGCGTACGCCTCGTAGAGCGAAGTGTGGCCGTTGTTGGTGAGCGCCCCCGAAAGCTTCTCGAGCGCGTCGGCCACGTCCTTCACGAGCTTGCCGATGTCGGTCTTCAGCGTCTCGTCGAGGTAGCGGATGTCCGGCGGAAGCTTGCGCAGGTTCGCGTCCAAGTTGTTGAGCAGCATCGCGGCGATGAGGTAAGAGCCGTCTTCCTTCAGCGTGCCGACCTCCTCGAAGATGGTGGCGATCTGCGGCAGGTGGTGCGGGTTCACGATGCCGCGCTTGAAGCCGTCGGTGAGCGTTTCCTTGGTCCTTCGGATGTCGGTGACGATGTCCTTGATGTCGAGCACGGGGGGTCCTCCTAGTCGTTTGAGAATTGCTGCAGGAGCTGCTGGGCGGCGTAGGTTTGGCCGAGGAACTGGCGCACGAGGCTAAGCTGGGTGTCCGAGAGTTCCCTAATGTCCATCTGGAAGCGGTAGTAGAATGCGATGTTGCGGATGTCGGGCAGGTACGAGCGCAGTTCGTCGGCGGCCTCGGGCGTTGGGTCCGAAAGGAACCACGAGAGCATCTTGAACGCCTCCGGCGGTTCGAGCGGGAAATCGTTGGGGTGGCTGTGGACCGCGTGGGCGTGGTGCACGTTCAATCGCTCCTCTGGAAGGCGGGTCTTGGGGCTTTGAGCGTTTAGTCTTTTCGCGGCGCGGTGACCGCTTCGTGTTCGGGGCCCACGGGCACGGCCTTCAGCCCGTAGCGGGTGCGGCCCTCCTGTTCGAAGAGCCGGCGCAGGCGCAGGTGGACGGCCTCGCCGAGCTTGACGGTCTTGGGGTCGGCGCCCGACACCTGTGCGACCATCCGGAAACCGTCGTCCATGTCGAGGGTTGCCACCGCGTATTCGCCGACAAGTTGCTGTTGGAGGGCGAACTCCGAGGGCGCGCCGCCGCGGCCGATGCGGGTGAAGGCGTGGACGGCGCCCGCGGGACGCGCGTGGAATGTTTGGAGGACGGTGGAGCCGCAGTCGGGGCAGGCCTCGCGGGGCGGGTGGCGCACGGTGTGGCACTCCGTGCAGCGGGAGGCTACGAGCGTGATGCGTGCCTCGAGGGTTTCCTCCCAAGCGGAGGGCGAGACATACGCGCCTTCGCTCTTCGTGTGCGTGGGCGCTGCGTCGGGGAGGTAGCGCCGGTGGCCGAGGTAGGCGGCCCAAGTGAGGTGCGTGCGCGCCGCCTCGACGGTGGCCCGCAAGCCCTCGACGCCGGCCGGGCGCTCGGCGACCTTCAGCGCGAAGGCGGCCGCCGAGGCGCCTTCCGCATCCGCAAGGAGCAGCTGGTCGCCGCCCTGCGCGCCTTCGAGCGCGGCAATGAGCGCGAGCGCGGCCGAGGCGGCGCCCGTGTCGCCGGTGCGAGGCCAAAGCGGCACCGCCAGGGCATCTGCCGGGAAGGCCGCCTGCAGGTGCGGCGCGAGCATCACGCCCGCGCGCTCTACGCCCGCCGCACGGTCGAAGGAATTGGGCGCAAACCCGGTTAGGCCGCGCGCGCCCGGCCGCGTTGCCCCGGCAAGGAACAACTGCGAAAGCGCGAGCCGTAACGCAGCCGGGCTCGGGTCATCGCCAAGCGGGCTCCTCACCAGGCCGTCGGGACCCAGGCGCGAGGGCTCGAGGCTTGGCACCGTGGCAAACGCCTCGCCGACGACCTGGACTTTCGCGAGTTTCTCGATGAGGAACGCCGCAGCCCCCGCGCCAAGCGCGTGGTCGCAGGCGTCGTCGGGCCGGGCGCGCAGCGCGTCGGCCGCCACCACGAGCGCGGCGCCCTCGCCGGCCTCCGCGGTCTGGAGCGCGGCGAAGAGCGCCGCCGCAAAAGGCGGCCCTCCGCGGAAGTCGGCGGCCTGCGCATGCGTGGCGCCGAGCGCGAGCGTGAGGAGCGAGGCCGCGCCCGCGGGCGCGCCCACCGACGCAAACGCGACATCGTGAATCCGCCCCCCGTGGTAGCCCGCCGCCCCGAGGGACTGCGCCGCGGCCTCGGTGCCCAGCGTCACCTCGTCCTCGTCGAAGGCGGCAACCGTCTTTTCGACGACGCCGCGCGCGCTCCATGAGCCCGTGGCCTTTCGCACCTCGTCCGCCTTGAGCGCAAGGCGCGGGAGCGCCCATCCGACCGCCGAGATCCCCGCCACGCGCTCACCTCGAAAGGATATGGACGGCGCATGTGGCGCCCGACCCGCCGACGTTGTGCGCGAGGCCGACCGCGGCGCCTGGAACTTGGCGCCCGGCTTCGGCGTGTCCGCGCAGCTGCCGGACGAGTTCGTAGATTTGCCCCACTCCGGTGGCCCCGAGCGGGTGGCCCTTCGCCTTCAGGCCGCCGCTCGTGTTCACCGCGACGCGGCCGCCGATCTTGGAGAGCCCGTCGCGCGTAAAGGCCCCGCCCTGCCCTTTGGCGCAGAAGCCGAGGTCCTCGAGCGCAAGGATTTCGCCGATCGTGAAGCAGTCGTGCACCTCCGCGACGTCGATGTCGCCCGGCGCTAGCCCCGCCTGCGCGAAAGCGTCCTTGGCGGCCTTCACCGTCGCGTCAAGCCTCGTGATCGAACTCCGTTCGTGTGCGGCGAGGAAGTCGGAGGCCCCCGCCGACCCCTGCACCCACACCGGCGTATCGGTGATCGCACGCGCGCGCTCCTCGCTCGCCACGATGACGGCCGCCGCCCCGTCCGTCGTGGCGCAGCAGTCGTACAAGGTGAGCGGCGAGGCGACCACCGGCGCCTTGAGCGCGTCCTCCACGGTGATTGCCTTCTGGAACTGCGCCTTCGGGTTCAAGGCGCCGTACCCATGGTTCTTCACGGCGACCGCCGCCAGGTCCTCTGCCTTCGTGCCGAATTCATGCATGTGCCTGGAGGCCATCATCGCGTAGACGCCGGGGAAGGTAAGCCCCGCCATACGCTCCCACTCGGTCTCGCCCGACACCCCGAGCCAGTAGCGCTTGCGCAGACCGGTCTGGTCATTCATCCGCTCGACGCCCACCGCGAGAGCAAGGTCGCAGGCCCCGGAAGCCACGGCAAGCACTGCGTCTCGAAACGCGAATCCGCCGGAGGCGCACGCGTTTTCGACGCGCTGGGCCGAGACCAGCCGTAGCCCGGCCGTCTCGTTCAACACCGCCGCGAGGTTCCCGAGCTGGCCGCCGCCGAACCCGAGCGAACCGACGAAGGCTTCGCGCACTTGGCGAAGGTCGACGCCCCGGTCAGCCGACGCGGCGCATTCGGCGAGGGCCTCGCGAACCATCTCGCGCACGCCGACCGGCGAGTCCCCATAGCGCGTCGACCCGGCGCCCACCACGGCGACCTTGCGGTTCAAGGTGGGCGGGCCTCTCCCGAAAGGAGCCTTGCGCCGCCACTTAAAAGCATTCGTGGAGGGCGCGCGCACGCACAAAGCGCGAAGGAATTATCTTGCCGCAACGCAGGGGCGGCCGCGGTGCAGTGACGTGAAGGCGAAGGTCTCGTGGGTCGGAGAAATGCGTTTCGTGGGCTCGGCCGATACCGGCCACGGCGTGATCATGGATTCGAAAATGAGCGACTCGCCGCAGATCGGGTCCTCGCCGATGGAGATGGTGCTCATGGCGCTTGGCGGCTGCTCCTCGATCGACATCGTCGACATCCTGCGCAAGATGCGCCTCGAATTGAGCTCGCTGACCGTTGACATCAGCGCCGAACGTGCCGCGGAGCCACCGCGCGTCTTCACCAAGGCGAGCCTCGAATTCGTCGCCTCGGGGCCCGGCCTTACCGACGGCGCGTTGAAGCGCGCGGTCGACCTGTCGATGGACAAGTACTGCTCGGTTGCGGCCATGCTGAAGAAGGGCGGCACCGACCTGACCTACCACTGCAAGCTCAAGGACGAGGGTGCCGCAAAGGCGCCGGCCTAATCGGCGGTTCAGGCAGGTGCGGTGAGCTTCACGCCGCGAAGGTCGGCTGAAATCTTGAGCCGGTCCTGGTAGCGCTCGAGCATGGCGCGCTTGGACTGGGCCATCGTGCCGGTGTGGAGGAGCGCGCCCGTGAGCCGGGGCCCCATCCACGCGGGCGCCCCTTCGCGCTCCGACAGGATCGCTTCGGTCACCTTCGCCACGTGCCCCTGCGACGGCGCGAAGTCCTCGAGGATGGCCCAGGCGGCGGCGTGCGCCGACTTGACCTCGCGCGGCGGGCCGATCGGCGTCAACGCCTTCGTGGAGGCGCAGTCGTGCGCCCACGAGGCCCCCTGGAAGAGCATGAGGAGGGCGTCGGTGCCCGCCGCGCGCGCGGCGATGCGCATCGAGTGGGCGTAGGTCATCGTTTCAACGGCCGAGGGCTTGTTCGTCGAGTTGCGGATGTCCTCGCAGGCCGCCAGCACGACCGCGTCGATCGCGTCCTCCATCCCGAAACCGGCCTGGAGCGCGTCGACGATCGCCCGCGTCGAGCCGCCCCCGAGAATTCGCTCAGCGAGGGTCTCGACGGCCTTTGCGTCGTCTTGGCGCCGGGCCACCTCAACGGTCTTCGCGTCGAGGTCGACCGTGTGTCGCTCGATTTGGCGCTTTTCGTCGCGCGAGCCGAACGCCGCGAAGTAGTGGATGCCGGGCCGCAGGAAGGTGAAAATGTCGGCGAAATTGTCGCGCTCGGTGAGTTGCCACAGGTGGCCCGCGAAGACGCCCTTGTGGGCGCCGTGCTGCAGGTCCTGGGCCGCCGACTGGAAAAACGCCTTGGCGATGAGCCGTTGCTCCGGCTTCGACTCGATGAGCTGGGCAAGCGCCCCGTCGGCCTCCGCGATATCGCCTTTCTCCACTTTCTCGACCACGAGGTTGGCCACGTCGCCGATGGCAAGCCCGCGCACGGGCCTCCGAGCCACGGTGCGCGCGCGCTCGAAGGCGCGGTTCTCGGCCGCGAGCATGGCAAACCCCTGCGCAAGGCCGAACGCGATCACTTCGTCCTGACCGGTGAGGAATGTGCCGAGCCCCCACGCGGAGTTGATCGCCATCATCCCGTGAGGGAGGTTGGGCGCCGCGGTCTCGTAGTCGTAGCGGCGCGCGCCGATGTGCGCCGTCGTGAGGTAGAGTTGGTCAAGCGGGATGCCCCGTTCGAGTTGCGCGAGGAACGCCTCCACGGCGAGGGCGTCGTCCCCCTTCTCGACCGGCCGCTCAAGGGGCGAAGGGTCAATCATTTTCGGCATGAGTCTTGCGCCTATGGGTCTCGGGGGAATTGTAGGTATCGTCCGACCGAAGCTTGCGCTAAACAGAGCGCCGAAGACGTGCTTCGCGCGCCGGACCGCGGCTTGGCCAGATGGGCGCTCTCTGCACGCGAAGCGGTGCTGCCGACCCCGGTTTCACGCCGGGAAAACCCGGGCGGCCGTCTTCCGGAACATGTGCTCGAGCGCGCCCGCCGAGAGGGGCAGTTTCGCCATCTCCTGCGCGTTGCCAAGGATCGATTTCACTCCAGGGCCCGGCCAGTCGGAGCCAAACATGCAGCGGTCAGCAATTTCTTCCAGTCGGGGAAACGAATCCAGCAGCGCGGAGGGCGGGATCCCCGACAAGTCGAGGAAGACATTCGGGTGCCGGCGGACGAGGAAGAATGCGGTCTTCGTCCAGAGGGGCCGCCCGCCGTGGGCAAGGACGATCTTGAGGTCCGGGAAGTCGACGGCGACATCGTCGACATGGATCGGGTCGCCGAAGCGGTTGCGCGCGCCCGGGAACACGCTCGTGCCCGTGTGGATGGTGACCGGGACATGCGCGTCCTGCGCCATCCGGTAGATGACCTTGAGCGCAGGGGCCGACCCGTCGAGGTAGCCGTTGGCGTAGGCAAGCTGGTGGGGCGGGTGGATCTTGACCGCGTCGACCTTGAGCGTGCGCAGGAGTTTCTCCATTTCGCGCCTCGGGTCCTTGGAGAGCCGGGGGTGGACGCTCCCATACGCGAAGAATCGGTCGGGGTGGGTGTCGCGGTACCTGGCGGCAAATTCGTTCGCGCGCCATGTGAAGCCCATCAGGTCGGGGGCCACGTAGTTCACAAGGCCGGCGCGCGCGACGCGCTGCTCGTCGAGGAACGAGGCGAACGCGTCCGGGTCCTTTTGGAATCGGCGCACCTGCGCAAGGTCGCTGCGCCCGTGCTCCATGCGCTTGCGCACCGCGGGCAGGAGTTCGGACCAGTCCTGGATGTGGATGTGCACGTCCACGAAAGGCTTCAGCGAGCCTCCTGCACGGGGCCTTTTCACGCCTGCCCCTCCGGGGGTTTGCGCCGCGGGTCTGCGGGCTGGGGCGGCGGTGCCGGCGGAGGAGGCGGCGGGGGCGGCGCGTACTGGGCATAGTAGGGGGGGCCCTGCAGCTGCTGCGGGGGCGGGGCCCCCGGTTGCCCTGGGTACGGCGGATACACGTAGCCGGGGGGCGCCTGCACGTAAATGGGCTGCTGCAGCACAACGACCTGCGCGGGAGCCATCATCGCCTGCTTTTGCCGCGACCGCGCGCGGAAGAAGTTGATGAGGAAGTACCCCACAACGAAAAGCGACGAGAACACCACGTTTTGGATAAGGTTCCGGTTGTTCGATTCGGAGGGGACGCCGCTCGGGGGTTGCCCGTTCCACCAGATGAAAATGTCGATGGCGTAAAAGAGGACCGCGTAGGGGAGGATGTTCTTGATCGCCCACATGAGCGCGGCGAAGTTGTCGACGCGCGGGCGCGGTGCGGCCACGGGCTCACTCCCCCTCGAACTTCGGTTCGCGCTTTTCGAAGAACGCGTTGGTGCCCTCGACATGGTCCTTGGTCGAAAAGCAGTACCCCTGCGCGTAGGCCTCGTGCTCGAGCGCTTCCTCGAAGGTTGATGCGAGCGCCCGGTGCATGGCACGCTTGGCGAGGCCAATCGTCTTCGTCGGCTGCGCCGCAAGCGCGCGCACGACGCCCGTGACGAACGCGTCGAGCTCGCCGGCGGGCACCGCGCGATTGATGAGCCCGATCCTTTCGGCCTCGGCTGCCCCCACGCTCTGGCCAAGGAACAGCATTTCCTTGGCCTTGTGCAGCCCGACGCGGCGGGGCAACGTCCACGATCCCCCGACATCGGGGACCAGCGCGACCTTGATGAACGAGGCGTGGAAATGCGCCGTGTCGGCCGCGTAGACGATGTCGCAGGCCATCGCGAGGTTGAAGCCGGCGCCTGCCGCGTCCCCGTTCACCTTTGCGACCACCGGCTTCTCCATCTCGAAGATTGACCGCGCGATCCGGTTGAGCCCCTGCTGGAGGCGCTCCTTGGTCGCGACCGCCTTGCCGGCGCGCTCCTTCATCTCCTTGATGTCGCCGCCTGCGCAGAAGGCGGTGCCCTTGCCCGTAATCATGACAGCGCGCACGGCCTTGTCGGTCTCCGCGTCGTGGAGCGCGGCGGAGAGGGCCTTGATGAGCGAGAGGGACAGCGCGTTGCGCGCGTCAGGCCGCGCAAGCGTGAGGGTGAGGACCCCGCCCTCCAGCGTGCGCTCCAATTCGTCGGCCATTGGCTGGCGGAAGCGCTCGAAGTTGAAAAGGGAAGCGGCGGGGCGCTTGCCCCGCCGCAACCAAAGCGGCCTACCGGTGCTTCCAGACCGGCTGGCGCTTCTCCACGTACGCCGTGAACCCTTCTTTCGCGTCTTCCATCGCGAAGAGCTGGTTCTGGAGTTCACGCTCGAGGGCGAGCCCGTTATTGAGGGACATCTGCGAGCCCTCCATCACGGCGCGCTTGATGAACCCGGCCGCCCGCCGCGGGCCCTTGGCAATCTTGTCGGCGTACTCCCAGGTCTTGTTCCAGAAGACGTCCTCGTCCCACACGTAGTTCAGGATGCCAAACTTCTCGGCTTCGTCGGCTTCAAGGAGACGCCCCGTAATCATGAGGTCGAGCGCCTTCGAGTTTCCGATCAGGCGCGCGAGGCGCTGCGTGCCCCCGGTTCCCGGCAGCACACCGAGGGTGATTTCGGGCAGGCCGATCTTGGGCGTCTTGGGCCCCTTGACTCGGTGCATCATGCGGAGGTCTGTTGCAAGGGCGATCTCAAGGCCGCCGCCCACGCAGTGTCCGCGGATCGCCGCGATGAAGATCTTCGGGGTGCGCGCCATCTTGTCCAGGGTCTCCTGGGCGTTCAGGCAGAACATGGCCTTCCACTTCGGGTCGGCCTTGGCGAGCATCGGGATGTGCGCGCCGGCCGAAAACATGCTCGTGCCGGCTTTGTTCGTGAGGATGCACGCTCCGATTTCCTCGTCGAAGCGCACCTCTTCGATGATCGAATCAAGGTCCTGCATGAATTCGTAGGTGTAGGTGTTGGCGGGCGGGTGGTTGAACTCGGCAATGCCGATGTTGCCCTCCTTCTTGTAGTCGATCAAAGTGCGTTTGTGTTCCAAGGTCTGGGCTACCACGGATTTCCCTCTCGCGCGGCATGGCTGGCCGCTAATAAGGAATTCGCCGCGCCCCGGGGCGGGCGGCGGCTTTCCCTCACTTGAAGGTGGGCTGGAACGGGTTGTCGCCAAGCAGCGCGTCGTCGAGTTCCGCGAGGAACTTCCGCACGCGCTTTTTGTGGTTGCCGCCGCGGCCGGTCGGCGCGTTGGTGCTTTCCACGTCGACTTCGCAGCCGCCTCCCTCGAGTTTGCGCACCCACGCGGTCACGGTCGCGCGCCAAAGCAGGCGCTGGAACTTGGCCCGGATGACGCCCTGGGCCATCTCGCGGTCCTCGAGCCACCAGCCCTTGAGCGGTCGGCGGACCATGTTGAAGAGCTGCTGGTAGATCACGTCGAAGTTGCGCGAGTACGTGCGCGTGCGCAGCCTCGGGTCGGCGTCGGAGGCCGACGACTTGTATGGCGAGCCCATCGGGCGGCCAATCGAGCGGCGGTTAGTCAACCTTTTGGGGGCGCGGGCGGCGGGCGACCCCCGCAAGCGAACCCTCAAATCATGCGCTCGTGGAATTCGGGCCGGGGGGTCGCGGTGGCGGGACGAATCGCGCCGGAGCAGCCGGAGATCCACGAAATCCCGCTCTTTGCCTTGAACACGGTCCTCTTCCCGGGCACCTGGCTGCCCTTGCGCGTCTTCGAGCCGCGGTACAAAGCGATGCTCCAGAACGCGCTCGACGGCGACCGGACGTTCGGGATCGCCCTCATCAAGTTCGGGGAGGAGGTCGCCGGGCCCTCGACGCCGTTTCGGGTCGGCTGCCGCGCATCCATCGAGGAGGTCGCCGAGGAGAGCGGCCAGTTCTACTTGCTCGTGCGGGGCGACAGGCGGTTCGAGATCGATTCGCTCATCGAAGGCGGCAACTACCCGAGGGCGCGCGTGCGCTTCCTTGCGCCCCTGGCGGCGACCGACGCCGACGAGGCCGCCGCCCGCGACTTGCGCATCCTCCACGAACTCTACGTGAAGACCCTTCACCGCGCGGCCCGCGTGGTGGGGCGACCGTGGCCGCCGGAACTCATCGCCCCCGTCCCGAAGGGGAACGCGGCGGTCGTGGCGAATTGGGTAGCGGCGGCCCTCCCGGTCGAAGCCACCGAAAAGCAGCGTTTGTTGGAAAGCGGCTCCGTGTCCAAAATGCTCTCCGAGGAGAAGGCCCTCCTCAAGGAAGAGCTCGACGGCTGGGAGGCCGTGCTCCGCCGCCCTGCGCCCGGGTAGTGCACGAGCTCGGCGCGCGAGGGCGGCGGCGGGAGCCCCCGAAAATAGTGGCTCAAAGTTCGGCGAGCTCGAAGAAATTGGCAAGGAGCTTGCGCGCCTCGCCGCTGCGCTTCGGGTAGAGGCTGTCCGTCTCGCGTCGGACGCGCGCCGGGTCAATCGTGCCTGCATACTTCGAGATCTCGTCCTTCTGGTTCGTCAGGTAGGTCTCGATCATCGCCCTCGTCTTTTCGGGGTGAAACCCGAGGCCGTACACGCGCTTGCCGAGCCGGAACGCTTGGTTCGGGTACAGCCGCGTCGAGCCCAGCAACTCCGCGTTTGCCGGGAGGTCGAAGGTGTCGTGGTGCGAGAAGAAAAAGCGCGGCTGCGGCCCGATGCCGGCGAACAGGTGGTCCTGTTTTCCCTCCGTGGTGAGGTCGAGCTGGTACCAGCCGATCTCGGGCATGCCGCCCTTGTAGTTTCGCGCGCCTGCCGCTCGGGCGAGGAGTTGGCCTCCCAGGCAAATCCCGAGCGTGGGGGTGTCGGCCGCGATGCAAGCCTTGAGCAGGTCGACTTCGGGTCGGATCCACGGGTTCTTTTCGTCCTCCCATGCCGCCATGGGGCCTCCAAGCACAATGAGCGCCCAGGTGTCCTCAGCGTCCTTGGGGACGTCATCGCCAGAAAACGGGCGCACGAAATGGACCGTCCGGTCGCGCTCGCGCGCGACCTCTTCGATGAGGCCCGCGACCCCGTCGGCGTAATTCTGGATTATCGTCAAATCCGCGGTCATCGGGCTCCCCCGCGGAGCGGGCGAGGGCCCCTTAAAGGATTCGCCCCACCTTGAAGTTAAGTGCGCTCAAAGCCTCACCTTTGTGTTTGGAGTTTCTGCGGGTCGATCCGCCCGGCGCGGATCTTGCGGTCGTGCGGCGGGATGCCTCCAGCACACCCAGCGCCGGATCGCTCCTCTTCATCCACGGGCTCGGGGACGCCGCCTCGACCTTCGCTGACGCCATCGAGGCCCCGGCGCTCGCGCGTTTCGAGCTTGCGCTCGTCGACCTGCTCGGCCACGGCACAAGCGACAAGCCGGCCAACTTCGACTACCGGCCTGCGAGCCACGCGGCCGTGCTTTTCCAGGCGTTGCGCGCGATGCGCCTTCCTGCACCCGTCCACATCGTGGGCTACTCGCTTGGCGGCGCGGTGGCGGTGGAACTCGCTCGCTTCCCCATCGAGGGCCTCGGTCACCTCGTCCTTGTGGAGCCGGCCCTCGTGGAAAGCCAGATGACCTTCTCGAAACGGGCCACGGCCGTCTCGGAAGGCGAGTTCCGTGTAAGGTACGCGGAATTCATCGGGCCCTACGGCGCGTCCGAAAAGTCGCTCGCCGACCGCCGCTGGGCGGAAACGGCGGCATTCGCGTCCTCGAGGGCAATCTACCGAAGCGCCAAGGGCCTGCTCGAAGCCGCCAAACGCGGCGAGCTCCTCTTGCACTTCCGGGAGGCGCGGGCGCCGCTGGCGCTGATCCTCACCCCCGAGACCTACGAGGGGTGGCCTGAGGCGGCGGCAGCCGAGGCAAGGGGGGCGCGCGTGATCCTCGTCGAATCGCCCTCCAACGCGCCGATGTACGACGCGCCTGACGCCTTCTGCCAGGCGGTCGCGATGGCCACGGCCCCCGGCCCCTGAACGGGCCGGCCTCATTCGGTGATCTTGAAGGGCAGGGGGTAGAGGTCGCGCATCTGGGCACGCAGCACCTTGCGGCCCGACGAATCCGCCATCAGCACCTCGACCTTGCCCATGGGGTCGAACTGGTGGAGCACCTGCCGGCACGCGCCGCAGGGCGTCCACGGCTCGCGGCCGCTGCCCACGACGGCGATGGCCTTGAAGCGCCGCTGGCCTTGTGCAACCGCCGCATAGACGGCGACGCGCTCCGCGCACATCCCAAGGGTCGAGGAGTCGTTCGAGATGTTGCAGCCTAAGAACACGCGCCCGCTTTCGGTGAGCAGCGCCGCGCCCACCTTGATCCGCTTCGGCCGGTGGCGCGAGTACGCCCGCTTGCGCGCGGCCCGGGCCTTTGCAAGCAGCGACGCCACACGTTTTTCGGAAAGCATCTTTCTTCTCCTAGTCGTCGTGGTCGACGTAGTACTCGCCCTTCCAATCGGAGATGAGCGTGATCGCGGTTGCCGCCCCATCGCCCACCGAGATCGACGACTGGCTCGGCAACTCCGTAATCCTGCCGCAGACATACGCGTTCTTGATCGGCGTGCGCCCCTTGCCGTCGTGGCGGATGAACCTCGCCTTGAAGCCCGTGAGTTCGAGCCCGAGGTCGGTGCCCGCTTTCGTATTCTTGTTCGAGGCGATGATCACGCGCGGCGCGCGGTACTGCTCGCCCGATTCGGTGCGCGCCACGAAGGTCTCGTCGTGGTCGCGCCGGACCTGCTCCACGCGCTCCATCTTTAGGGTCGTCCCGAACCGCTGCGCCTGCTTGCGCCCGCGTTCGATGAGTTCGCGGCCTCCAATGCCTTCGGGAAAGCCGAGGTAGTTGTGCACGACCGAGACCTTGGTGATCGTTGACTCGTCCTTGTCAAAGACGACGGTCTTCAGCCCCGCCCGCGAGGTGAAGATGGCGGCCGAAAGTCCGGAGAGGCCGCCGCCCACGATGAGGACATCAAAGTCGTGTTCGCCCATGGGATTTGCAGGGAGCGGCGGGCGCCGTCATAACGATTTGGCCCGCGGAGCGGGGCCGCGAGCCCTCTACACGTGCACGAGCGCCCGCACCACGGCGCCCTTCCATTGGACACCGACGTCGCTGTCCGGCGCGATTGAGGTTATCCAGCCCGAGGCATCGGCAGGTTGCCTGTCCAGAACCCGGAAGCTCCAGTTTCCAGCCGCGGGGTTGCTGGCATTGCCGGCAAGGACCTGGCCCCCGGGAGCGAAGCAGTTCTCCGTCCGGACCGAAAAGTGAATTTCGTACACGTCCACCGATTGCCACGGCGTCGAGTTGCCTTCGGGCATCGTGCAGTTCTCGAGGACGACCGTCCCGGGGTGGTAGTACTCTCCGTTCAGTAGAATTGCCCCGGCCGGCGGCCGGGGCGCCATCGTGAAAACAAACGCCCACACGACCATCGTGCCGAGCAGCAGGCCCCCCACCCAGCGTGGAGCCCCGGCCCGTTTCTCTCGTTCATCACCTCGGTTGGAATCGCCCTGCGAGTCCGCGGCAGGCGATGAAATCGGC
>JBGQKI010000011.1:0-70385 GCA_041499475.1 Thermoplasmata archaeon | reverse complement strand
GCCACGAGCACCGCCTTCACGATGGCGTCGCGCCGCTCCGCGGCGGTGAAACCGTGGGTGAGCGCAAGGACGGTCGGAATGGCGCCGATCGGCTCGACGATGGCGAAGAGCGCGAAGAACGCGGTCGCGATGTCGAGCAGGGCCGCACTTCCAGACCGACCGACGGGGGCCGCCCTTATGAAACTGGCGAGGCCTCAATCCCGGCGTCGGCCTCGCTGAGGGCCGCGCGTCTCGAAAAAAGGAGGTACCGCGCGCGCCAAACAGGAGGGTCGAGGCAAGAGCGCGCGCGGCGTTGGGTCAAAGGAAAATGGGGGAAAGGGAAAGGGGAAAACGCGCGGGGGCGGGCCCCCGCGCGCCAATCGGTCTTGAAAGGATGGGGGGCAGGCCCCCCAACCCAAAGAGGCCGGATTTACGACGACTTCATGATTTTCATGAAGCCGCCGGCTTCGTAGACACCAAGGTGCCGCTTCGAGAGCAGGCTCTCGAACTCGGACCAGTCCACGGCCTCAACGTTCTTGTTGCGGCCCTTCGTGAACTGGACCTTCTCCGTCCCGCGGACGCGGGCCGGCTTTAGGCCCTTCTTGGAGGCGATTTCTCGTGCTTGCTCAATGCTGATGGCGTGCAGTCCCGTCATTTTTTGCATCCCTCTGTCACCGCCTTTTGGGCGGAGGCATCCGCGAACTAGCGGCGTTTTCTATTTCAACGTTGGCGGAGGCACGGCGCGTTATGCGTCAGGCTGGCATCCCCGAGTGTTCCTGACGCTGAAAGCATGATACGCGCGCATGAGGCGCGCGCATGCGCGAGGCGCAGGAGCAGCCTGCCCCGGCGGCAAGTGGAACCTCTCTTCATCGCGCGCGCGCACGCGCGCGCGACCAGCGGGCCGCCGCGACCGGGTCGCCGGTCCAACTTGGCCCCCATCCCCTTCTTCCCCGACGCCGCGCGCGGGGCGGAGGCGCGTACGCTCGCCGTGCGGGACTTGGGCAAAGTTTGATGGCCCGCCTGGCCCTCCTTTCCTCGTGGAAGCCTCGCTTGGGAAACGGATTTGGGTTCACCGTTGGTTTCTTGCGCTCTTGGCACTGGCGGTGGCGCTGCACCTTCCTATCTACGGTGACGGGCTGAATTTCGACGCGGGGGTCGCGATGGAAACCGCGGAGACGATTGCCCAGCACGGCTCCCTACAGCTCGAAACGACACTCGCGCCCCACCACCCGCCCGGGATGGCCCTGGTTTACCTCCCGTTCGGCCTTGCTCTGGGTTTTTCCGAATCGTCCAACCACACGATGCAGCTCGTTTTCCTCGTCATCGACCTCTGCTTCGTCTATTTCTTGGCGCGGGACTTAGGGCCGAAGTTCTCGCTCGTAGCCCCGCTGCTCCTTGCTGTAGACCCCATCCTTTACCTCAACATGAGCGAGGGTCGTTCGCTCTCCGCGATGATCCTCTTCACCCTGCTCACGCTCTGGGGCATCTGGAAGGGCCTCGACAACAGTCGGTGGCTCGCGGTAGCCGCGGTGGGGGCTTCCCTAGGGTTCCTCACCGCTGACGCCGTCGGCCCCCTGTTCGTCGCAGCCGGAGCGGCCGGCTTCCTCTGGCGTTTTTACTATCTGCGCTGGAACCTCTTGCGCAATCGCGGCTACCTTGCGGCCATCGCCATTTTCGGCTCGGTGGCCGTCGGGTGGACCGCGTATAATTGGGCGGCATTTGGCACGCCCATCACCGACCCGCGAACCGCCCTTTACCTCGGCCATTTTTTTGCGGAAACGCCCCTCCACGTAGCAGTCATTACCATCGGGGGCCTCGCAGTGTTCTTCGCGCTTTACGTCGTCCAGGCCGCCTTGCCTTTCCTCACCCTGCGCGAGGGGCGCCAGGCACTGGCGGCGCTCCCGCGCCGCGCGCTGCGCGACCAAAAGGTCGGCGCGATGGTCGTGTTCATCGGAGTCGTGATTTCCTTGTCGGCCTTCGTGGCGGGAGTCTTTACCCTTTACGAGCCCGACCGCCCCTTGCGCACGGCCGACACCTACCTGCGTTACGTTGCGATGGTCTCGCCAATCACCTACCTTGCAATCGGCATGCACGGGCGCTCGACGGCTGGCGCCAAGAGACCCCTGCGCTTCTTGCTCCCCTTTGCCGCCACAGTCCTTCTCCTGACGGCACAACTTGTTCCAAGAATCTCCCAAGGCGACCGCAACGGTTCGTTTTTCGAAGCGCTCGACCAGCAACTCCATTCGCGTGGGTACTCGACCATCTATACTGAAGGAGCGATCGCGTTACGCTACAACTTGCCGCATTACACCTTCGTGACCGTGGACAAGGGATACAGCACCCCCACCGTGAACATCACCACAAATGATGTGCCCTTGGGGGCTGCGATGGTTACCTCCCTGTATGTCCCCAAGGCATACGACGCCAAAGTCGGGAACCTCTACCTCATCGACCACTTCGACCCGAAAGTGCAGAACCCCTTCGTCAACAACTACTACGTTCACTGAAGGCGCGGGAGGCTCCCGGCGTGACATTACGCGACGTGATCGAAGAATCCAAGCGCGAACGCGGCGCGCCCGTGCCCGTGGGAGTCTTGGCAAAGGCGATCCTCCACCCCACGATCGCGCTCCAAGCGGGGGTTGCCGTTTTTTCGTATCGCGGGGCACGGAGCCGGGCGGTTTCCCTCACAGAGAGCGAGCTTCGCAAGGCGCAGTCCCTTTTCCCGCAGGAACTCGACAAGGCCGAACTTGCCGGCATGATTCTGCGATATCAACGCGCGATCTGCTACCACACCTCGTACCTTTACCCGCTATGTAGAAAGGTCCAGCCCGAGATCGTGGTGGAGACCGGCGTCTATTTCGGCGCGTCCTCGGCGTTCATCCTTCAGGCTTTGGCCGACAACGGAAAGGGGCACCTGTACTCGATCGACCTGCGAGCCGCTTTCGCGGCGCCCGAAGGGACGGCGAGGGGCGGCAGCCGGCAACCAGTCCGTTCGAAGGAAGCGGGGTTCACGGTGCCGGAGACTTTGCGGGATCGGTGGACGTTCATCGTCGGCGACTCGCGACGGGAGCTTGCCCCCCTTCTTGAGAGGCTGGGGGCCATCGGCCTCTTCCACCACGACAGCGAACACACCTATGGGCACATGACGTTCGAATTTGAAAGCGCCTATGGGGCGCTGCGTGAGGGTGGTCTCCTCGTGAGCGATGATGTGCTCTGGAACAGCGCCTTTGCCGATTTTGCAAAACGCCACGCCGTGGAGGGCCACATTTCGGGTGGCGTCGGGTTTGTCCTCAAACCTTCGAAGCGGCCGTCAGCGTAGCCGAGTCGCGATCACGGGCGGCGGCCGGGTGCATCGCCGGCCGCGCCCAAAGGTTCATTCGCGCCTCGCGCGCTGTCGTGGATGAATTCGATGGTGGACATCGAGATTGAGTACGAGGTCAACGCCGAGCACAATGCCCACGCCGTCAAGTTGACCGACGCGCTCCTCGCCCAGTTCGGCACGCAAATCAGCTTCATCAAGATCATCCCCTCGCACGAAGGAAAATTCGACATTGCGGTCGACGGCGAAATCATCTACACGCTCATGATGGAAAACCGCCTCCCGAGTGTAAAGGAGATTTGCGACCAAGTGCACGAGCGTTTGCGCACGACCGGGCGAATCTAACGATCCCGCCCGCGATCGCACGGCCTTTTCGCCCAATGGGTCGGACTTGCGGCGCCCTTAACCGAATGTTTATGTAGCGTTGGAAAGCCTGGCCGAAGTCTCCATGAACGTTACGCTTGCAAGGGCCCCTCCGGTTGCGGAGACCGCCACCGCCCGGGTCACCGACCTCGACCTGCGCTCGCGGATCCGCGAAACGGTGCAGCTCATGGACCGGCGTGGCTACGGCGTGGACCTAGAAGATTTCTCGCGGCTCCTTTACGGCGGCTCCGAGCCGCCCGCGGCCGTTGCACTCGAGCTTGGCCAGATGACCGACCTTTCCGTTGAGGACGGGCTCGTTGTGCGCCGCGACCGGAGCGGCGAAGAGCGCTCCATGCGCTTGCGTCAATCGAGCCACGGAGCCAACGCGTATGCCGCCAGCGCCCTTGCCGACGACTTTGCGGCGCGGTTACTATCGACATGCCCGCTGGCCCGAATGGTGTCATTGTCCGGCTCCCTGGCCTCCGGTGGCTTCGACCCGGGCGACGACATCGACGTCAACATCATCGCCCGCGACGGGTCAAAGTACACGGTCTACCTCTGGGCGCTTGCGCTTTCGGCGGTGACCTCACTGCGAAACCGCGGCAAGCCGTTCGACGAGATGAGCGCGCTGCCCTTCCTTCCCAAAATCATCTGCATCAACGTCGTTTGGGAACGGGGCCAGATGCACCCCTTTGTCCGCCAAGACAAGTGGCTCGCCTATGAACTCCTGATGCACCGCCCGATCCTTGGGGCCGCGGCGTGGAGTGGCGTGCTCAAGGACAACCCCTGGATGGCCACGCACTTCCCCCAGGTTTTTGGTTCAGGCTTCGTGGGCGGCGACCGGCCGCGCGCTCTGCAAGGCGCCGGCGAAAGGCGCCATGTCCGAGGGTTCTTCGCGTTCCTGGACCGGCACGCATCGGCGCTTGCGGTTGTCGAGGCCCTTTCGAGGGTCGCAGTAATTGCAATTCACCGGCTCGTTTCGCTAACGCGCTCGCGCAAGCCCCAGGCGCGAGACCGCGAGGCGTTTGTCAACCTCGTGAAGCGGCCCTACTCCGTCTTCGATGTGCCCGGGCGCGAGGTCGTAGTGCCGCCGGAAGCGCTCCTGCCGCGCCCGCACGAGGCGTCACCGCAATCGTAGGCCCGCAGGCGAACACCGGCGGCCAGAGCCCGGCGCGCGCCAGGTTGGGCCCGCCAAGGGCGTCAACCCGTCGGGGTTCCAGGGGAGCCCTCCTTCCGACGGAAGGTCAGCAGCGAAAAATAGCCAAGCGACCGAAACGGCCACCGTGACTCCAAGCGAGATTCCATCCGGTTTACGCCCCGGACAAGGGTGGGGAACCGGAGCATCCTTTCGTCGGGAGGCGGCAGAAATAGGTGCACAGATTCGAACGACTCAAGGGTAAACCAAGGGGCAAGGAGGCGCGCAAAGGCGCGCGGCGAATAGAGGAAGCAACCGACGGCGTCGCTCGCTCCTCGCGACACCTTGAGGCGGACCGGCCGTTGGGAGGCCTTTCGAAACCCCTTGAGCCGCAGGGCGGCGGGGTAGAGGGCGAGCTCGAAGAGGACCGTCGGATTCAAGAGCCCGACGAGGAACGGGGCGCCCGGGTCAAGCAGCGAGAAGACGCCTTTGGCGACGGGCTCGACCCGCGGCTCGAGGTTGAGCACCGCGTAGAAGGAGAACGCCGCGTCGAAATGCTGGGCCTGCAGGGCGAGCTCGCCCACATCCGAAGCACGCATCTGGGCGAAGGTGGCCGCCCCCGCCGGCAGATCCTGCGCCCGCTCGCGGGCAAGCTCCACCATGCCCGCCGAACTGTCGATCCCGAAGACGCGGTACCCCCGGCGCGCTAGCGTGACCGCCTCCTGCCCAGGTCCGCACCCGATGTCGAGGAGGCGCGACGAGGGGGGCGCAAGCGCCACGAGCCTTCGCATGGCGAGCGCCTTTGAGCGCGCCGCCACCGGGTTCATGCCGATGGACATGTCGTAGGTGGGGGCCATGGCCGAATAAATCGATTCGACCTCCCGGTAGTAATCGTTCGAGCCGGGGTCGCCCAAAGGCTGCGGCGCCTTTGCCTCTCTATCCACGCGGGGCGCGAGCGGCGGAGGGTTCATTAGGGTTTCGCACTGCGCAGGCGCGGTGGCGACCAGCTGTCTTGCCGGCGCCACCACCACACGGGGAGCGCAAGAACGAAAACCCCGGTGCCAAGCAGAGCGGGCAAGAGCCCCGGCGCCTCGGCCGACGGGTCGGCTTGCCACGAGAGTTCGAGCTGGTCGAAACCCACCCTGCCGCCTCCTTCGGGGAGGACGTCCGGGTGGCCGAGCGCAATCTCGCTCGGGGGAGCCCCCGAGCCATAGGCTGTGAGCCCCCCGTAGCGCACGGCGGTGCCTCCCGCTGCCAGCGTGAGCGAGATGTCGAGCGGCCGGCCGAGCGTGATCGGCCCGAAGTCCTGCAGGGTGCTGGCCACATCGTCGTGGTAAACGAGGTCATGAGCCGCGTTGCCCGTCGCGAAGGAGACCTGGACGCCGACCCAACCGGAGGGAATCCGCGCGATCTCGATGACGCCAGGCACCGGGTAGAGAGCCTCCACCCTCGCGCGGATCGACACCTCAACCGTCTGGTTGGGCAGGAGGCGCGTGAGGAACGCATTCCCGCCCACAACGCCGGTGTCCACCTCAAGCCACCCGGAGTCCGACGTGTTCAGCTCGAAATAGCCGGTGCCCGAAAAGGAGTAGGTGAAGCCGAAGAGGCCGCCCTTGAAGTCGTCAACTACCGTGACCCTATGGTCGCGGGTGTGATAGGACCCGAAGTCTTCGGGAAGCACCGGTACGCGCGCGGAGGCCACCGCGGCGGCAAGCACGAGGCAGATTACCAAGGCAACGGCAAGGACGGCCCCTGCGCGCGCGGAGGCCACCGCGGCGAGCCTTGCGGGGAGTCGCTCGCGAAGCTTCGGGGGTTCGAAGGGACTTTTCCTGCGCACCGCCCCCAGGAGGCCGGCGGCGGCGAGGGCGACCAGGAGGAGGAAGCAAAACACGAGTGCTTGCTGCGTCCCGTCAGGCACATCGCGGTAGGGGTGGCCTCGCGGCGCACCCGCGACGAGCGCCCAGTAGAACAGCCCGGTAACGCCTGAGGCGCCGTTATAGATGAGCGCGAGCGCAAGGACGGGCGTCCACGAGAGCGTCGCGGCGTAACGCTGGAGGCGCGTCCAAACGCCCGAGCCCGCCGAGAGGGCGATGAACGGAAGGGCCCAGAGGAAGTAGTCCGGGTTGACCCGTGGGGCGGCAAGGAAGAGGCCGAGCATTACGACCGTGGAGGCGTGGAGCAGGCTCAGCCGGCGCCGGTGGACCGCCCAGCCGAGGGCCGCGACGGCAAGGGCAAAGGCGACGAACAGTGCGGTGCCCAGGCCGCCGTGGTTCACGCCGAGTGTTTCGCGGAGGAGCCATGTGACCCCCATCGTCGCGCCCTCGTCGGTATTTCCTACGGCAAACACGCCGATCGTGCGCAAGAATTCCACCGGCGAGAGCAGCAGGGCGGGGCCCGCGGATATCGCGCCAGGCAGCGCCGCCAGGGCGAGGAAGCGCAGGCGCGCCTTGGCGGTTGGCAGGGCCGAAAGGCCAAGGGGGACGAGGAGGATCGGGTAGAGCTTGAACGCGATGCCAAGGCCAAGGAGCAAGGCCGCCAGGTCGGGGCGCTGGGCCTTCCTCACGAGGAAATAGAGCGCGCCAGCAACGCAAGCAACGGCGAGCGGGTCGTTTGCGCCCCAAACGGTGTCGACGAGCAGCGTGAGCGGGCAGAACACGTAGGAAAGTGCCACCACGCGCGCCGTGGATTCGCCCTGACCGAGTTCGCGGGCCGTGCGGTAGAGGAAAACGCCGGTCGCGAGCGTGGCGAGGATGAGGGGCACGCGGATGAGGAGGCCGAAAACGAAGCCGTTGCCGAGCGAGAAAGCGGAGGCCGCAAGGGTGGGCAGCAGGAAGAGCGGCGGGTAGCCCCATGGGTTGAGGTGCGCCTCGGCCGGATCCCTTGCAATACTCACCCATGGGTTCTGGCCGTCCAGAGCGAACGACGCGGTGAGGTTGAATCCGTAGAAGTTCAGCGGGTCGCTGAAGAGCGGGAGGAGCACCAGGCGGAGGGCGAGGGCAAGGACGAGCCCGCCGAGGAGCCTGCGGTCGTTGAGCGCGGCCGCCATGCTCAGCGCGCAAACGCGCCCGCGCAGGTCCTTTAGGTTCACCGGGACGCACCTCGCGGCAGCGTGTGCGCGAACCGTTTGCGGCGCATGAGGCTTTCGAAGGGCTCGAACCAGATCGGGCCCGCGGCCGCCGCGCGGTGGCGCGACGTCTCCATAGCCTCATCCATGCGGCTCACCGCCCTCGGGCTTTCGCGGGAAGAATGCGAGGACGCCCGCGGAAAGCGCTTGGCCCGCCATGAAAGCTACGCCGGCCCCGACAACGCCCCAAGCTGGCACGGAAACGATGGCGCCCGCGATGGCGGCGCCGCTTGCAAGTCCGGCGGCGAGGATTGGCGCTTGCAGGCGGCCTTCAAGGCGGAAGCGGGTCGCAAGGATCGTGGACGGCACAACCACAAAGGTTGCCAAGGCCAGGACGCGCAGGAGGGGGGCGCCTTCGGCCGCGTACGCCGGACCGAAAAACGACAGCACGGGGCCGGCCAGGAGGGCGAGCGCCACCGCCCCCGGGCCGGCCGTGAGGAAGGCAAGGGTAAGCGCCCTCCGCTCGTTGAGGCGGCGGTCGGCGCCTGGACGGGCGCCCTCGGCGAATTGGACCAACGCGAGCGCAATGGGGATGACGAAAATGAGGGACGCCACCTGGAAGGTTAGGTAGAACACCGCGGAGGCGTGGGCGCCCGCGCTGCCGCCCACAGCGACGAGCAGGGTGGCCGGCAGGAGCGACGGGCCGGCAAGGGAAAGCAGCGTCGCAGCGTGGTTTTTTCCGGCGTAGGCGAGCAAGGGGCGCACGCGTGCCGGCTCCCCCTGCGGGTTTGCCTCGACCGCCGCAAGCGTGCGCGGGAGCAGGGCCAAAAGCGCCATGCCGACTGCGACAAGCATGGAAATGGCCCAGGCGGCGAGCAGTTCGCGCGAGCCTGCGGCGGGAGCCAATAGGGGACCGGCAAGTCGCATGGCGCCAAAGGCGGCGAGCATCACGGTGGAGAGCTCGACGCGGCGCGCCGCCACGAACGCCTGCTCGAGCACGGCCTCGAGGGCAAAGGAAACGACAAGAAGCACGAGCAGCCCGAGCGAGATGGGGTCGTCGAGGAGGAACGCGAGGTCCTTGGAGAGCGCGCCCATGGCGACGCCGCCAGCCACGCCCGCTACGAGGCCGAAAAGGGCGGCGCTGCGCAGCACCGCAAGCGCAAGGCGCTTCGGTTCGCGGGACCGCGACAGGCCTCGGACGAGCGCGTACGGGAGGCCGAGGGTGGCGACGATGGCCATGAACGAGCCGGCCGCGATGACGGAGGTGGCGTGCCCCACAGCCTCGGGCGGATAGGAACGCGCCGCCACCACCCAGAACAGGAAGCCGAGCCCTGAGACGATCGCCTGGTTCAGCGTAAGGAAAAGGCCGCCGCGGCCGAGAGGGCCGTGGAGGTGGGCGAGCAGGACGCCCAACGCACCGCCCGTGGGAGACGCGCCTTTTCCGGCCGCTGCGGTGCCCTCCGTCGGCTCCCCTCCTCACGATCTGCCGGTCGCCATGTAGCCGATGGCGCCGGAGGCGAACCCGGCGCCGTAGACAATGTCATCGATGGGGGCGAGCGCAATGCCCAGCGCACGCGCCCTGGCCCTGCGCGGGATCCCGCTGGGTAGGCGGCGCGACCGTGCCGCGATGATGCCGAGCCGCACCGCGGTGGGGAGCGCAAAGAGAGCGAGCCAAGGCAGCCCGAGCCCCGCGAGGAACGCGAGCGGCAGCAGGACGAGGCCCGCGCCTGAGGCCGTCGAGGTCGCGCGGTTGGACAGGCGCCGCGCCCCTTGCGGGTGTGCGGCCGAGGAGCGCAGCGAGCCGAACGCGGTGCGCATGACGAGCGCGGCCTGCGTGCGACCGTAGGTGAATTCGCGCTTCAGGGCGGCCCGCACCGTCGTTTGGCCGCCCGCCCGCAACACGTAGGCGAGTGCGCCCGCCTGCCGGATGTGGAAGCCGGCTTGTGCGAGGCGAAACGCCAGCATCTGGTCCTCGCCGGAGAAGCGGAAGGTGGCGTCGAAGCCGCCGGCCTTGTCGAGCGCATCGCGCGGCAAGAGGTCGCACTTGAGCTCGGAAAACGCATGCACCTTCATCTCCCCGGCCTCTCCGGCGGGCAGGTCGTCGCGCAGCAGCGTGATCGCAACTTCCGGGGAGCCCATTTCACCAAAGGGGAGGCGGCGCTCGCCGGTGAGGCAGAGCGTGGAGTCGGCGAGCAGGAGCGGCACTGCCACCGCAAGCGCGTTGGGGCTCAGAAGTTCGCAGTCCTGCTCGAGCACGAGGACGAACTGGCCGGAGGCGTGCGCGAGCCCGCTGTTCAGCGCGCCGGCAAGGCCCAGGTTGGCTTCGTGGAACACGGGCCTTACCCGCGCGTCCTTCGCGGCGAGCGCGTCGAGCGGCGCGCGCAGCGGCTCGGGGCCCTTGTCGTCGACCGGGATGATCTCGAGGTCGGGGTAGGTCTGGTTGGTGACCGAGGTGAGGCATGCGTCAAGCAGGGCGCCCGGGTTGTAGAGCGGGATTACTACGGACACGCGCGGCGGCATCGGTCATGTCCCTTGCCTGGCGGGGCGGTGAGCCCACCGCCGTTCGGGCCTTCAAGTGTACCGCTGCTGGTTGAGTTCGCGCTTGAGCGCGACCATTTCCCGCAGGAAGTAGGGGACGTCCTTGCGCAAGTTGATGGTGGAGTGCTTGGGGTTCTCGACCCAGTCCACGGGCATTTCGGAGACGCGAAGGCCCATGGCCTGCGCGCGCACGATGATCTCGGTGTCCCAAAACCAGTGGCGCGATTTCACGAATGGCAAGACCGATTCGAGCGCCTGGCGCTTGAAGGCCTTGAAGCCGCATTGGTGGTCGCGGATCCGCGATCCGAAGAGGACCCGCACGAGGCCGTTGTAGACGCGGCTGTACGCGAGGCGGCCGAGCGTCCGGTTGGAGCGGCTGCCGCGCATATAGCGCGAGCCCGTCACCACGTCGGAGCCGTTGGCGGCTTTGGTGACGAGCTCGTCGAGGTGGCGAGCGTCGGTCGCCATGTCCACATCGACATACGCGAGGATGTCCCCGCGGGACGCTTCGGCAGCCTGGGTGAGCGCGCCGCCGCGGCCGAGCCTACGGTCGGAATTGATGAACCGGACGTTGGGGTAACGGGCCTTCAGGACCTCGCAAAGCTGCTTGGTTCCGTCGGTGCTGCCGTCTTCGCAGACGATGATCTCCCAGTCGTAGGGTTTAGGCGACAAAGTGTCAACCAGGGCCCCAAGACAGGTCTCCAGATAGGGGGCCCCGTTGTAGACGGGGACGAGGACGGAAAGATGCATTGGCACACCGAGATCATGGAGAAGGCGTCTTGAAACGCCGATTTTAACCCCAGGTGAAGTCAGCCAAATTTACTATAAGAACTCATTGGTCTTACACATAAGGGCCGGGAAGAGTGGCCGAGGCGGAAAGGCCCGTCACGACACGGGTGCCAGGGGTTTGATTCAACGGTGATTGACGAAGATAAGTGACTTTTTTGCCGAAGCGGTTTCTTGCGAACCTGGGTCGAAATCGAGGGTCGGCGGGTGACCTCGGGGCGCGCCGCTAGGTCGTCATCCTCCGCCACCACTCGAAGAGCACGACCATCGTCAGGACACCCAGGATGATGAGGGCGGGCGCCAGGATTGGCGCCGAGGAGCTCGGCTGTTGCTCCCACGACAGCTCGATGCGGTCGAAGGTCAAACGGCCGCCGAGGTTCAGGCCAGCGTCCGGGTGACCAAAGCTGAGCGTGCTGGGGGGCGCACCCCCTCCTGACACGGTCGCCGCCCCAAAGGTCAGGACGGTCTTGCTCGAATTGACCGTGAGGCGGAGGGAGAGCCAGGAGCCAAGCGTGATTTCGCCGAGGTCGAAGAGGAGGCGAATCGAGTCGTCGAAAAAGCTCAGGTTGTAGCGGGGTTGCTGCGGATCGGACGTGACGTTTTTGGCCCCTACCCAACCGGCGTCGGTTCGGGCGAGCATGAGGAGCCCCGGCGTCCCGTCGACGCGATCGACGCGCACGAGGATGTCCGCGCGAACCGTCGTGTTGGGCAGGGCGCGGGAAATGTAGGCATTGCCCCTTGGCACGCGCGTTTCGAGCGTTAGTGTCCCTGCGCCATACGGCGAGAGCTCGAAGCCGCCGGCGCCGCCGAAAACCCACGTGTTGTCGAGGAAGGCGCTGTGGAATTCTTCATCGATGCTGACCCGGCCGTCAGCGAAGTGGAAGGTAGGGAAGTCCTCGGGGCCCACCCGGCGGTCGAGCGAAACCACCCACGCCGCCGATACCAGCATGAGCACGGCCCCAAGGGCAAGCGCGCGTCGGCCTGCCGGCAGGCGTGAGAGGGCGCCGGAAAACGCCTTGAGCGGCGTCCGCGCGTCTGCGCCACTCTCGACTTTCGACGGGGCACGGAGCAGGCCAACCATGGCGAGCCCGAAGATGATGAGCGCGACAAACGAAAATGCGGCCCCCGTGTTTTCGGGCGCCGCGAGGTAGGGTCGACTGGGGCCCGCGCCGGCGACCAGCGTCCAATAAGCAAGGCCCGTCGTGCCGCCCGCCCCGTTGTAGATCAGCGCCGAGGCCATGGCCGGCGCCCATGTCCACGGCACGGCACGGCGCGCCGGCCACCACCGCTGCGCGGCGGCATAGGCGACGAGCGCCGCCGGGATGGGCCACAAGAAGTAGTTCTCATACATCCGGGGCGCGAAGATGAAGATCGAGAGCAACGTGATCGCGAACCCCTCGACTGTGCTCCATTTGCCGGCGGCCACTCGGAGGGCTACGAAGAGGACGAGCACGAGGTCGGCGGCCGCGAGTGCCGTTCCGAGCGGCAAAGAGCCGAATCCGGCCGCCTCGAGGACGTAGGGAATCGTAAACGCGGAAGGCTCGCCGCCGCGCCCAGACACGAACACGCCGAGGGTGGAGAGGAATTCCGAGGGGGAAGCAAGGAGCACGGGCCCGGCGCTGATGGCGGCGGGCAGGGCAGCAAAGGCAAGCAGGCGCAGGCGGGCTTTCCACGACGTGCACTGCGCGCAGGCAACGGGCAGGAGCACGACCGGATACAGCTTGAAGGCAATTCCAAGGCCAAGCAGCAGGGCCGCAAGGTCGAGGCGCTGGGGCGCGCGGACCATGTAGTAGAGCGCGCCCGCCACGCAGACGACCGGCAGCGGGTCATTCACCCCCCACACCGTGTCAACCAACACGACGAACGGGTTGAGGAGGTAGAACAGGCTGAGCGAGCGAGCCCGCGCGCTCGAAAGCCCGAGGCCAAGCGCGGTGCGCTGGAGGAACACGGCCGTCAGCACCGTGGCTGCGATGAGCGGGAGCCGCAGGAGGATTCCAAACACGACCCCGTTTCCGAAAGAGAGGGCCGAAGCGGCGAGCACGGGCGTCAGGTAGAGCGGCGGGTACCCCCATGGGTTGAGCTGCGCAAGCGCGGGGTCGGCGGCAATGGCAAGCCACGGGTTTTGGCCGCTCGCCACCATCGAAGCCGTTTGGCTAAGGACATGGAAATTGTAGGGGTCGCTGAACCAGGGCATCATGGCAAGGCGAAGGCCGACCGCGCCGGCGATGAAGGAAAGGAGACGCCGGTCGCCCGCCACGGCCCGCAGGGCCGCCGCGGACGCGCGGCCCTTCACCTCAGCGAGCTTCATCGGGTGCCCTCGGCGGTGCGATCGTGGGCGATCCGGCGGCGGCGCTGGAGGCTCGAAAGCGGCTCGAAGCCGCGGGGCCCCATCGCCTTGAGGATTTCCGCGTCGTCGACCACGCGCGTCGATTGGATGGACCGGCGCAAGCGCATCGTGTCGCCAAGGTTCAGCAAGTTCCAGCCGACGCCCCGCAAGGGGGCGGCCGCCAGCCGCACGGATCGCTCGCCAAATGCGCCGCCCAGCGACTTGGCGGCCGTCCAAAGGAGGTAGGCCGGGACGGCGCGCGCAAGCGTTCGGCGCGAGTAGTTTTTCAACATCGCGCGCAGGAAATTGCGGTGGGAAAGGTAGATGCGCCGCGGAGAAAGGGGACCTGTCGTTGCCGAGAAGACATGCGTGAATACCGCGCGCGGGGCGTAGCCGATGTTCCAGCCCGAGAGCCGGAGGCGCCACCCGAGGTCGAAGTCTTCCACGTACGCGAACATCGCGCCGTCAAAGCCGCCGACCGAGGCGAAAACTTCGCGCCGCACGAGCATGGCCCCGCCGCTCGGCGCAAAGGGGGCGAGGTCGCCTGCGAGCGCGCCTTCGTCAGGTTCGCCGAACCCGACGTCCACCGGCCCCGTCCACCAAAAGGCCATCCCGCCCGCCGAGTTGACTAGCCGCGCGTCGTGGGCAAAGAGCAACTTGCAGGCGACGGCTGCCCGCCGCGGGTCTTCCTCCGCCTTTGCAAGAAGGGCCTTGAGCCACTGGGGTTCCTTCACCATCACGTCGGGGTTGAGCAGGACAACGAATTCCTCCTTGGAGGCGAGGATGCCCTGGTTGTAGGCCGCGGCGAACCCGAGGTTCGACGGATTTCGCACAACTTCAACGCCGGAAATCCCCTCGACGCGCTCGATCGAACCGTCGCTGCTCGCGTTGTCGATGACGACGACCCGCACCTCGGGCGCCAGCGATTCGCGAACGGTTTGAACGCACCGCAGCAAGTGCTCTCCAGCGTTCCAGTTCAGGATGATGACCACGACCCGGCCCGAATCGGGCCCGAGGGGTTCCTTCGCACGCGCCGCGGCGACGGGGGCGGCCGGCTCGCTGCTCATCGTGGCCCCACCCGTTCGAGCGCGCGCAAGGTACCGGTTCGCGCGCGCAACCGGGTGACCCCCGCGCGGCGGCCGCATCGACCAACCGGCCCCGGCACGATAAGAACTCGTCGGGCCGTCGAAGGACGCTTCACGCGCACGAGGCGGCGCGCGCGGGGGGTTAATCCCGCAGCGCTCGCACCGTCTTCCAGTAGTTCAGAATCTCGCCCCAACCCAGCTTGGAGATGCCGTGGATTCGCTCGGTGAAGGCGTAGGGGATCTCCACGGCCTCGACGCCGTGGTTGTCCACGAGCACATTGAGGAGAAGTTTGAACCCGCGCGTCCGCAGGCGCGTCCGAGCGAAGGCTTCGCGAGGCGCGAAGAAGAAACCGCTCATGCAGTCGCGCGCGCGCACCTCGAGCAAAAGGCGCGCCAAGCGCGCCCCTGTGCGCGACATCACGCGCCGCCGCAGGGGCCAGTCGCGCGCGCTGCCGCCCGGCACGTAACGGCTTGCAATGGCAATGTGCCCGCTTGCCGCAATCCCAACGAGGTTTGGAATCACCTCGGGGGGGTGGGAAAGGTCGCCGTCGAGGACGCCGACGATTGGCCCCGTCGAGCACTCGAACCCGGCGAGGACCGCGCTTGCAAGGCCGAGCTTGCCTTTCCGCCGGACTACGCGCGCGCCGAGCGCCTCTGCAATCTCCGCAGTGCCGTCGTGGGAGCCATCGTCAACCACGATGATCTCACAGTTCTCGACCGACCGGTGGATCCGGCGGATGAGCTCCGGCATGCTCGCGGCTTCGTTGTAGGTGGGCACCACGATGCTCACGGCCGGGGAGGCGGAACCTCTCGATGCCTGTGGGAAACGCGCGGGCTCTTGAACCGGGGCCAGCCCGCAATGGTCGGCCTCTCTCCCAGCCTCGAAGGATTCGAAGGCCGCGGGCAGTCCGGCCGGCGCGCTTTCCCTCCACTCGCGGGCGCAGCGCGGCTCGAAAATCTCGACGGTGGATGAAAATGACCCGCTCACCGCTTTACCCCCCAGGCATCCATCCCCGGAAAATTCGCCAGAGCGATGCCGGGATTCGACCCAGAGCCGCGTCGTTATAAAAGATATCCGAATTGGTCGAGGGTTCCCAGACCGAGGAGCGAGAAACATCGAGAATCGCGGCCCTGTCCGCGCCTTTCTTGCGAAAAAGATCGGCACGGGGCGATCCTAGCGTCGGCTTCCCTGAAAGCGGAACGAAAAGCGCGCGGACGAGGCCGAACATAGCCGACACCTTTCTCTCCCCCGAGGATCGATGCGGGCCTCGGCGGGTTGCGGTTGGTCGGGGAACGATTCCTTTCGCTTCCCCGAAAGGTCGAAGACGCCGTAGAGGCCGCCTTTTCCGACCGGAGGATCGCCGCCTGCGTGGTCCTTGCGACCGCGGCGGCGATCTTCGCCCTTCGCTACAGCATTGCGGCTGGCTACCCCACGGGGGGCCCCGATTACGGGCACTACCTAATCGCGCAGAATTGGTACGCGCTCAACGACCACTCCGGCGAGGGCCCCATGGACCTCCCGCTGGTGCCCCTCCTGCTCAACTCCCTTTCCGCATTCATGGGCCGGCTGGGCGCGCTGCAGGCGGCGGGGCCTATGGCGGCCGCGAGCTTGGTCCCGGCGACATACTTCCTGCTCACGAGGTTCGTGCCGCGGTGGGCCGCGTTGCTTGCAGGCGCAACGGTCGCGCTTTGGCAACAGTTTACCGAACTGATCACCTTCGGAGGCGTCACCAACCTCTTCGGAATCGCCATCAGCCTCGTTGTCTACCGCGTTTTCTTCGATGCCCTCGAGCAGCAAAGCTCTGGGTGGCGACCTTCGCGCGGGGCGCTTGCGTCCGCCCTGCTCCTCGTCTTGCTCTTGTCCACCCATCATCTCACCGCGTTCGTGACCGGCGCGACCCTGGTCGTGTGGGTAAGCGTGCGGCTCGTGCTTGACGCCCCGAAGCGCCGCCAAATTGCGCTCCAAGCAATGCGCATTTTCGGGCTGGCAAGTCTGATGGGCGCCGTATACGTGCCGTACTTGCTCGCCCTCATGCAGGGCGAACTGAACGGCGGGTTTGGCCGACCCACCGCCTACGCCTTTTCTTCGGGCATCTCCGGCCTTGTCTTTCGAGACACGCCGTGGATTTGGGGGTCCTTTGGTGTGCTTGCCCTTGGCGCCACCCTCGTCCTTTTCCGGCCGCGTTCGAAGGTCTTGCCGTTTGCCGCCGCCGTGCTTGGTACGCCGGTGCTCCTCGTCGTCACCGTCCTCGGCACGCACCCTTTCCGCAGTTTGCTCTTCGAGACGGCCGGGCTCGTGGCCATCGCCGCCCTGTGGTCGGCGCGCGGGGACGCGGACGGCGCGTTCCGAAATCTTCCGCTGCGGGCCACGAGAGCCATGCGGGCGGTGGTCACCGTTCTCCTGCTCGTTGCGATCCCGGTCCTAACTGCAGCGGTCCCCACGAACGAGAATAACGGGATCATCGAGTACCAGAAATTCATGATCCCCGGCACGCTTGACGCCTTCGATTGGGTCGCCCAGAACACCTCGCCCTCGGCGATTCTCGCCGTCGACCGTTTCGTGGCAACCGAGTACAACGACCACTGGAAGGGGATGGCCACGGGCTGGTGGCTCGAGGGTTGGACCAACCGCAAGGCGCTCTACGAGGCCGACCTCATCCTGCTGCCATTCCTCAGCAAATGGCAGGACGCCAGGAACGCGAACCGGATTTTCAGCGGCGAGACGGTATTCGAAAACGGGCGCTTGCGGGTGGCCGATAATTTCCCCGTCGATGACGGGGCGCTCCCACGAATCATGACGGGATACTTGTCGGACTACCATGAGTTCGTGGGCTTTTCCTCGCCGCGGCTGCTTCGCGGCGCCGATAACTTGAGCTTCGTGCTCCAGGACGCCGCCCAGGTGCAAATATCGAGGGGCGTCGCCGACGGAATGGGTTGGATTTCGGGCAATTACAGCGGGCCGGGCTTCGCGGGCAGGCGCGCGGTGACCGTGGACGGCGCGAACAACTCGGTGACCCTTGAGTTGGAATTCTCCATCGAGGCCGGCGCCCCGTGGGACGCTCTTGAAGTGGGCCTCACCCTCGCCCCCTCGACCGTCGCAGATCTTTCAGGCCTTGCGAACCGGACGATCGGCGTGAGTGTGCCCGACGGGTTCGGGTTCCACCGGGAGCGAGGAACCGTAGCGTTCAGCCTCACCAACCTCGCGGCGCCGGCAGCGGTGAAAGCTTACCTTGTCCCGGGAGAGCGCGGCGTTGGCCTTCGGTTCGCGGCCCAAGGGCTATCGATCCGAATGTCGGCGACTTTCGCGCTCACCCAAGTCTCAGACAGTTCACCGGACGCAGCGCCGCTCACGATGTTCCTCGCGCAGGCAATCCTTGCGCAGAACGGGGTCACGCACCTTTACGTGGGGACTGATTCGGGCGCGAACCTCCAGCGGTTCGCCCGGCAGGCTTCGCAGTACGTGCGCGCCTTTGCAAACCCGGCTGCAGTGATCTACGAGGTTCACCTTCCCTAACCGGCGGCGCGGGCAAAACCGGCGCACCAAGTCCTTGCCCGTTGGTCGCACCTTGCCGATCGAAAGCGGTTCCGTTGGAAAGTAACCCGAGAAGGTATTTATGGCGCGGCGGGCGATCCAAGCGGGCGTCACGGCGCGGGGGGCATTGCGTGGAGTTCCGCTACTATAACGAGAAGCTGGCCAAGAAGCCCAAGCTGTCGGTGGACGGCATCGTGCCCATGTCCGTCCACTTCTCGCACTTCAAGGGCAACAAGACCCCTCCCCGGTACAAGGCGGACACGGGCACGGAGATTGCCCTCAAGGTCGCCGAGGACTCGTCCTTCGACCGCAACCGCGTGCCCATCTGCACGAACAACCACTACGACACCGACGGCGTCCTTGCCGTCTGGGCGATGTGTTTCCCCGAAGACGCGATGCTCTCGAAGGACGTTGCCATCAAGGCGGCGGAGTGCGGCGACTTCAACCACCACACCACCGACGAGGCGTTCAAGATCAATGCGGCGATCGAAGGGTACCGCAACTCGCCGAATTCGCCCTACGCCTCCACGATTGCCGGGCTCGACGCCAACGCGGCCGATGGCTACGTCTACCAGAAACTCTCGCACATGTTCCCGGACCTGTGGCAGGACCTCGAGAAACACAAGGTGCTGTGGGCGTCGGCCCTCGACGAAGTCAACAAGAGTTTCGATGCGTTCCGCAACAAGGCCTTCTCGGTGAAGGAGTACTGGGACGAGTGGCTGTCGGTGGCCGAAGGGCCCTTCGAGCCCCAGCCCGTTGCTGTGGACCGGTTCTGCCAGGGGCGCGTCTTCCTGCTTGCGAGCGCCTCGCCGCACAAGAAAGGAAACGAGTACGCGGTCGACTACGCGTACTACAGTTGGGCAGACACCGTGCAGCGCGAGAAGGTCGATTGGGTCGAGATGGCGTCCCTGGCCGAGAAACTCAACCAGATGGACAAGGGGGACGGCAAGTGGCTGACGGCCTGGAAAGGGCAGGGCAAGACCTCGGTGCTCCGCTACGGGAAGGAGACCGGGGGCGTGGCGGCGTCTTCGCTTACGGTCGCTGAAGTTACCGAGGGGCTGCGCCATCAGCTGAAGACTGGCGCGAAGGTTGCCCAGCCGGCGCCGGCCGCGGAGCCCGCGCACTAAAGGGGAGCGCGCTGTGCCCCTGCGCGTCGGGTGCAGCGGCTGGTCGTACCCGGAATGGGTGGGGCCGTTCTACCCGCCGGGCACGGCGCAAAGCAAGTTCCTAAGCCTTTACGCAAAGGCGTTCGATGTCGTGGAGGTCGACTCCACCTTCTACAGGCCCCCCGAACGCGCCCAAGTGGAGCATTGGCGCGACGCAACGCCGGCGGGGTTCACCTTCGTCCCGAAGCTCCCGCAGGAGGTCACGGGCGGGCGCCGTGCCGGAAGTGAGGTCGCTCGCGCGTCGGCGCCCGAGGAGCCCCCCGATCAGGTGCTCGCCCAATTCCTCGAAGCCCTCGATGTGCTGGGCCCCAAGCTCGGGCCGATCGTCGCCCAATTTCCCCCCAGTTATGCCAAACGGGGCCACGCGGGTGAAATCGCGACAATCCTTGCGGCACTTGGCAAGCGCCGCGCGGCGTTCGAATTCCGCCACGAGTCGTGGTTCGAGTCGTCCACCTTCGCCATGCTCCGCGAGCACCACGCGGCCCTGGTCTGGTCGGAGGTCGCGGCCGTCAAAGTGCCCGCGGCGACCACGTCGGATTTCCTCGTAATGAGGTTCATCGGTGACCGGTCTTTCGAGCCTGCCGGCAGCCTGGTGGTGCGCAGGGACGGAGTGTTGGACGAGTGGATCGAACGGATGAAAAGCCGCAGCGGGGGCCTTGGCGACACGTTCGTGTTCTTCAACAACCACTTCGAGGGCTTCGGTCCGGAAAGCGTGAACCGGTTTCGCGCCCGCGCCGAACTGCCGCCGGTCGACTGGCGCGCGGCCATGTCCGGCGGCCGCTCGCAGGCCCGCCTCGGCGAGTTCTGACCCCCGCTGTTTGAAATGCCCCCGTGGCGATGCAACGCGCGTGCGCCCCGCCACGCGGAAATTCCGTCGCGAACTCGACCTGAAGGTCGAGCGCCTGCGCGAGCGCGCGGTGCAGTTCGACGGGGGGTCCCTTGACCCGAATCAAAACCCCGGGTTCGATAGGCTCTCCGAGGCCCTGTTCCTGAAGGGCGAATGGGACGAGGCGAAATCGTGGGGGGCCAAAGCGGTGAGACAGTGGAATGCCGCGCTCGCGCTCGTGACGGCCGACCCCCAGAAGTGCGAGCCGATCTTCCACCTCGGTTCCGCTCACCTCTTCGCCGACCAAGTCGACGAAGCCCGCCGCGTTTTCTCGGAGGCCGTCGGGCTCTTCGCGGCAAACGGCCTGGCGGGCTCCGACGACACCGGGTACATGGCGGTCGTTTCGGGCGACCTTCGCCGGGCGGAGGTCGTGTTCCACGCGACCGTAGTTGCGGACATGGGTGCCCAGGGGATGTCCGACCTCAAGAAATTCGCCGAGCGCTTCCCAGACACGCCGCGCCTGCTCAAGCTCCAATTCGCGCAAGGGGTTGCAAAGGCCGACCGCGGACTCATCGAGAAGATGCGCCTTATGGTGCGGTGGTTGACGCCCGAGCCGGAGGGGGTCACCAGCTTCCGGACGGAGGAGTGGTTCTTTGCAGCCCACCAAGTGGTGCTCGCCCAAATGGCGCGAGGCGAGGCGCCGCGGTTCGCGCTCTACGACGAGGACGTCAAGCCGGGTCTCGTGGCCAAGGCGACGCAATGACCTCACGAGCGCTCGAGGATCCAGTCGGTTGCCGAGGCAAACGAGCGCGCGGTGAAATCGGGGGCCTGCGCCGCGCTCCTTTTCCGCTGCTCCTTGTGGAGGCCGTGCAAAATGCGCACCGCCCCAGCCCGCACCTCTTGGCGGGCGCGATATCGTTGTCTTGGCGGTCGCCGACCATCACCGCCTCCGAAGGAGCCACCGCGAGCCGTCCAAGGACTCGCTCGAAGAACAAGGGCTCCGGTTTGGGCGCGCCGATCTCCGGTGCAAGGCCCCAGACATCGATGAGTCCGCCAACGCCAAGGGCCCCCAACCGGACCTTTGCGCTCGGCCCGTAATTCGTCGCGACGGCAAGCTTGAGGCCCGCCGCCTTCAGCCGTGCCAGGGAGGCCGCCACATCGGAAAAAAGGAAGGTGCGTCCAAGGAGTTTGTCCTGCTCGGGGGCAAACACAAGCGCCCACTCGGCCCGCGCGTGGACAAGGTCGAGCCCCGCGCGCGGGGCGAACTTCGCAAGAAGGTGGTCGTCCACGGAGGGGGCCCACTCGCGGACCGCCTCGTCGACTGCGTCGGCCACCTCGCTGTCCTCAAGCTCGAGGCCGTGAGCCTTGAGCATCTCACGCATCCGGTAGAAAGTGAAAGCGTCATTGGCCTCGTCGTCCCAGAGGACGTTGCCAAGGTCGAGCAAGGCGGCGCGAAGCGGCATCCGTAGCCCGCCCTAGAAGAGGCCGCGGCGCTTCTTGCTTTTCCCTCCGCCCGGTCGTTCGCCGCGCGGTCCCTCACCCGCCGCTTCCTGGCCTGCAAGGCCCTGCCTCGCGCGGTCGAGGTAAGGGTCAAGCGCGTGCGAAAGCTCGAGCTTGCGGCCGACGATGTACAGCGACCCGACCGAAGTCCGGAACCGCGCCAAGTCCTCCCGCGTTTTGAAGCCCCCCCACGGGAACGCGAGGTCCGAGGGGACCGGCCGGTCGTCGAGGACCCGCTCCGCGCGCACATCGGCAAAGCCCGCCTCCCCGAGAAGCGAGACCCATTCGGCCTCCCCCAGGAAGTGCATCTTCGCGGGGAAGTCTCTCTGCCATGCCTTCGACGGCGGGTTCTCGGCGTAGAAGTCGATCACGAGGTGGAACGTGCCGCCGGGCTTCAGGACGCGCCAGATGCTCCGCAGGGCCCGGGCCGGGTCCTCCGTGTAGTAAATCGCCTCCATCGAGAAGGCGTGGTTGAACGACCCTTCGCCGAACGGGACGTCTTCCATAGGTGCGACAAGGAACTTGACCGGGAACTTGCCGGCAAAGAGCCCCCGCGCCTCCTTGATGAGTTCCGGCGATCCGTCGACGCCGACGCAGAGCCCGATTGTCGGCACCTTTTCGGCGACATAACGAGTGGCCCAGCCGTTCCCACAGCCGAGGTCGATGAACGATTCGTCGTACCCGATGGACAAGCGGTCGAGGACCTTCCTGCCGGCAAACCCGTGGGCTTCCTCCATCCGCGCTCCGGCGCCCTGGCGCGCCCACTCGTCGAACGCTTCCGCGCGCGGGTCGCCCATCGGGTTGCCTCACTGCGCCTTCGCGGGGGCCGCGAGTTGACGCGCAAGCTCGGCAGGGTCGCTCGTCGGAATGTTGCAGTGGGTGCCCCTGCACACGCACGCGGCCGGCAGCTTATCCCGGGGGTACCCGGCCGCGAAATCGCGGGCCGAGTCCGGCACGCCGTCAGGCGGCGCGGCGTCGGGCGAAACCGTGATGACCGCCTTGTGGGGCGGGTAGGAACGCTGCGCGACCTTCACGAGCGCCTGCGTGGCGGCCTCGTTGGGATCGCCCACGACGGTCACGTGGATGGGCCGCTCGAGGTGCAGGCGCACGGCGTGTGCATAGGTGCCGGCAAAGATCCCGTACTTCGGCGCGGAGGCGGCAAACGCGGCAAGCACGCCTTCGGCCGCCTGCGCGTACTTCGATTCGCCAAGGAGCGATTCCAGGCGGTCGAACACGATGGCCGCGACAGGGTTGCCCGCAGGCGTGGGTGCGTCCTGGAATGGCTTCATCTTCGCCTCGAGCGCCTTCGAGCCCCCGGTGTCGGCAAGCGTTGGCGCCGCATCGAGCAGCGCGCCGTCGTCATCGCGGAAGCGGGCGACCATCAGGTCGGCAAGCGCGCGCGCCGCTTCGAGGTATTTGGGGTTCGAGGTGGCCGAGAAGAGATCGAGAAGGCCCAGGGCGAACATCGCCTGGTCGTCGAGCAGCCCCCATACGCGGGCGCCGGTCTCTGCGCGCCACTGGTGCGCCATGCCGCGCAAGGGGTCGTAGCAGGTGGAGAGGAGGAAGTCCGCGCTCTTGACGGCAAACTCCCTGCACGACTCAAGGCCGAGCGCTTTCCAGGTCTCGACATAGGCGGAAATGGCAAGCCCGTTCCACGAGGTGTAGACCGTGCGGTCGATGAACGGAGCATCGCGCATCTCGCGCGCGGCGAGCAATTTGTGGTCGCCCTCCTCAAGAAGCGCCTCGACCTCCTTCTCGCCTTTCTTGAGCTTCGAGGCGAGCTCTTCGACCGAGACGGCAACCCACAGCACATTCTTCGCGGCGTTGTGGTGCATCTCGCCGTGCGGCTTCACGTCGTAGCGCTCCGCCATCAGCTTGTAGAGCTCGGTCCCCTTGCCGAGGGCTTCCTCAAGCTCCTTGTTCGTCCAAGTCCAGAAGTCGCCGTCGTCGCCTTCGCCCACATCCGCGTCCTGCGAAGCGAAGAAGCCGCCCCGTTCGCGGTCGGTGAGCACCCGGTCGAGGTACCCTACGGTACCGCGGGCGACCCTTGCGAAGTAGGGGTCTTTGAGGACCTGGAAAGCGTGCGCGTAGTTGCGCAAAAGCTCGCTGTTGTCGTAGAGCATCTTCTCAAAGTGCGGGACGATCCACTGCGCGTCCGTCGAGTACCGGTGGAACCCGCCACCCACGTGGTCAGCGACGCCCCCTTGCGCCATGCGCGTCAGCGTCACCTCGACGACCGTCTTTAGCGGCTCGTCGCCGGTCTGGGCGATCTCGGTGAGCGCGACCTCGATCGCGCTCGCGTGCGGGAACTTGGGCGCGTCCCCGAAGCCCCCGTGCCGGATGTCGAAATTCATGAGCGCCGAGTCGAAGGCGCGCTTGACGATGGCCCAACCGACTTTGCCGCCCTCGGCCTTCGAGTCGCCGCTGCGCGCCAGGGCCGACGAAATCTCCTCGGCTTGCTCAAGCACCTGCGCCTTCTGCCGCTTGTAGGCATCCGACACCATTTCGAGCACCTTCGGGAAGCCGGGCCGGCCGTAGGCGTCCCGCGGCGGGAAGTACGTCCCGCCCGAGAACACGAGCCCGTCGGGCGTGAGGAACGCGGTGAGCGGCCACCCGCCGCTGCCCGAGAGCGCGGCAATCGCCGGCTGGTAGCGCGCGTCCACGTCCGGCCGCTCGTCGCGGTCGACTTTGACGGCCACGAACCGCTCGTTAATGATCCGGGCGGTCTCGGAGTTCTCGTAGGACTCGCCGTCCATGACGTGACACCAATGGCACCACACGGCTCCAATGTCGAGCAGGATCGGCTTGTCTTCGCGCCTCGCGCGCTCAAAGGCCTCGGGGCCCCAGGGGTGCCAGTCTACGGGCTGGTGGGCCGCGCTCTTGAGGTACGAGGAGGCCTCGCCGGCAAGCCGGTTGGGCTTGTGTGACTTGCCCTGTGCTGATTCGGGAGCCACCTTGCGCGCCTCGAGGAAGGAGCGCAACGCCGGTTGCCTGTGAAAAGGGTTGCCCCCGACCCCCGGCCCGTTTCGGTGCCAGCGCCCCGGGGAGGGCGGCCGCCGATTGGCCCCGGGGAAGGATCAAAAACTCCGACGCGGCTCGCGCCGCGGGTTCGGCGTGGAAGGCGAGGGCAAGGAGGGCCTTTCCGGCAAGCTCGGCAGAGCCATCGACGACGTGCACCGCGAGGCTTCCGAAGCGCACGAGGCCGTCGGGAGCGCGCTCAAAGGGGCTGCATCCGAGGCCGGGCGTGCGGCGCGCGAGGCCTCCACCGCAATCGGGCCCGTGGTCGGCGGGGCCGCCGACCGGGCGGGCGACTTTGCAAGCGCGGCCTACGGGCGGGGGGTCGCCGAACTCTCGCGTTTCGGCCGATTCGTCTCGGGCACATGGCGGTTCGTGGAGCACCAGGCGAGCCCTCCCTGGGTCCTTTTCAAGGTCGTGTTCTGGGCCGCCGTCTTGACGCTGATCGCGCTCATCACGGCCGTCGCGTACCAGTTCAGGTACGGCGTCCTCACGCTGCCGATCGTGGCCCTGGCCGGCGGCCAATTTGTCGGGTGGATGGTGTCGCTCGGCCCCCTCGGCCTCTTCGGCTTCACGGTCATCGGGACCCTGTTCTTCATGGTTATCCCGACCGAGCCGTTCTTTTTCGTGGTGCTTGGCAGCACGGGGAGCCCGGTCTTACCCATTATCGCCGCTGCCCTTGGCAGCACCGTCGGCTCGTGCGCCAACTACGCGATGGGCCGGCGCCTGCGGAGCAGCGCCGGCAAGGGGACGGGGGACCAGCGCAAACTGGGCAAATGGGGCAAGCGCGCGCACTCGAGGTGGGGCACCGTCCTGCTGGCACTTGCGGCCGCGCTCCCGCTCCCCGAAATCGTCGCACTCGCCTACGGCCTTGCCGACTACCCGTTCAAGAAATTCGTGGGCATCACGCTTGTCGCGCGCTTCGTCAAGTGGACGTGGATCGCGGCCGCATTCTTCCTCTTCGAGAGCGCCATCCACTGAACGCCGGCTCCGGCCGTCAGGCCGGTTTGGAATCCGCTTCAAGTTTCTTCCTTAGCGCGGGACCGATCGGCTTCTTCGCGGACTTCGCGTAGTCAAACATGACAATCGCGGTCTCGCCGTCGGCAACGAGCTCGTTGGCTTTCGTGTTCCAAACCTCGTAGGCCAGCGTGAAGCTCGTGTTCCCGACTCTCGAAGGGCGCACCCGCACCTCGAGCGGGTCACCGTAAGCCGCGGCCTTCCGGAAGTTGAGGCTCGCGGAGGCGACGATCCAGTCCACATCTTGGAGCTTCTTCGCCCCCATGACGCGCATCAGGTATTCAGTGCGGGCGGCCTCGATGTAGGTGAAATAGACCGCGTTGTTGACATGGCCCATCCCGTCAATGTCGCGGAAGCGCACCTCGATCGGGTGGCAGTACGGGAACTTGGCCACGCGCTTGAGAAATCAGAGGGCCCTCTTGAGCGTTTGGGGGGCCGGTCTACGGGTAGGGGCGCCGCGACCAGGAGAGGAAGCGCGAGCGGCGCGGGTGCCGAATGCGCGGGAAGCGGTAGCTGCGCGTCATGCCGTCCCTTCCTATTGGATGTACGAAGTCGAGTCCCGGTCGAGGCCCTTGACGATTTCGAAGGGCGCGTCCTCCGGCTGCCACACGACATGGGGCCACGCGAGCGTGCCGATGTACTCCATCGGGTTCGCGGCCATCTTCGTTGCGGGGTGGTCGGGACCAAGGACCTCGCCGGCGACCCGGTTCGTCACCACCCGCACCTCCTTTTCGTCGATGGTCCCAAGCGCGTGGAGGTACTCGTGAAGGAGCACACCGAAGAGCCACGGGATATAGAGCGCGGGCTCGGTTTCCTTGATGCGGCGCAGCGGGGTCTGGTTAACCACAATGGCGTTTGCGCCGACCACGAAGTAGGCGCCCAGGAACCCGCCCGGCATGTTGCCGATCTCCTGGGTGACCACCATGAGCCCCGCCCGCTCCTTGCCAAGCACGCGGCGCACCGCCTCCTTGACGGCCTCGAATACGTCCGGGATTCCCTTGGCCGCCGCCAAGCGCTCGGCCGTGCTACCGTAGGTCATCGCCTCCTCCTTGGCGGTCTGGGTTTTTCTTGATTGGGTTCCACCGGAAGGGGCCACGCCCCCCGGCAGGGCTAAAACGCCGTAGGGGAATTGGGCTCCCCGGTGGGAAGTTGTCCTTCGCCAGCATCTACCCCGCGCAAAAGTTCGACAAGGCTGCCCTCGTCGAGGCCGACCTTGCCACGACCGAACGCCTCCACTTGGGGCTCCTTTGCCTCGAGCAGGGGCAGTCACAGGCCTCGCACGCCCACGATGGGGCGGACAAGGTCTACTTCGTCGTCGAGGGCACCGCCACCGTAACCGTTGGCGCCGAGACCAAGGAGCTGGGGCCCGGCACCTTCGCCGTTGCAAAGGCGGGCGAGACGCACTCCCTGTCGAACAAGGGCCGCGACCGGCTCACCGTCGTTGCGTTTTCGGCGCCGCCGCCGCACGCGAAGAAGTAGCGGCCCAGCCGCCCGCCGGCCGGCGCTTTTCGAAGATGAACACGCGGCTTGCCCAATCCGAGTTTGAGAAACCAGCGGCCGCAAACGAACGCCGCGCGCGGGCAGAGGCCGGCAGGATGGCCGTCAGGCTGTCTGCGGATTGCTCACGAGCAAAGTCGATCAGCCGAGCGGCGATCGCCGCGTTGGCCCGGAAAGGCTGGACGGCCATCCACCGCTCGCGGACGTCCGGGAACAGGCAGGCCATGATCGGCCCTTGCGTCGCGGAGCGGAACAGCCACGGCCGTGAGGCGCGCACGGATTCTCCGTTTACGGCAAACGCCCCGTTGAAGGACATGTACGCGAGACCGCGCTGCTCCCTCAGCACGCGCGAGCCGCGCGCAGACCGTAGGAATTCCCTCGCAGAGGCCTTGACGAATCCTGATGGCTTGCGAAGCGCCCGCTGACGCTTGGAGCGCTCCTGCCAATCCATGAACGAGAGGGTGCTCACCGCGGCAAAGCCGCCGTTCGTGGCCGCCCGGATCGAAGAGGCGTTGTCGTGGGTGATCAGCATCCGCGCCGCCTGCGCCCGGCGAAGCTGCGGGGTGGCGAGCGCGAACGCGTTGAGTTTGTTGATCCGGCCCTCGCCGCGGTACTTTTCGCCGATCCGCTCGGCGCTAATCCACGCCGACCCGTCGGGGGCAAGGCTGCCGTGCACGAGCCCCGCCATAGTGCGGCCCTCGACGACGAGGTAGAACGTGCCCTTCGAGAGCAAACGGTCCATCCATTCGAGCACGTAGTCCTCGGGGTCTTCCCGCCGGAGGAACGCCTCGATCGCCCGCCGGTCTGCGGGCCTCGCCGCCCGGAATTCCACGGGCGGCAAACGCGACGCGCGCCTTAAGCGTCTTGGGGGGCGAACCCTTCATTAGCGGGGCCGGCAATCGGCGGCGGGGCCGACGGGGGACTTCCCCGTGGAGCAGGACCATTCCCGCTAGGTGGCCCCACGTGAAAGTCAAGCTCATCGAGCACACGCCGCACCCGGAAGCGGTCTGCGCGCGTGCGGCCAAAGGCGACACCGACATCCGCCCCTCCCACAAGATTACCGACTATGACCAAGGCGGCTGGGAGGGGATCCTGAAGTTCTGCCTCGAACACGGGCACCACGGCGTGTTTGAGCACGCGCACTTCACCTTCTCGATCGAGGGGATCTCCAGGGCGTGCTCACACCAGCTCGTGCGCCACCGCATCGCCACCTTCGACCAGCAGAGCCAACGATACGTCGACTTCACGGTCCTCCTCGACCCCGGCCACAAGTCCTTCGACAAGCCGCTCTCCGATGTTATTGAGGCCTACCGAGGTACCGGGAAGCTGCCTGAGACGCCCGACCCGGTGAAAGCCCTCGAGACGTACTTCGTGTTCCCGCCGACCATTCGGCGCAAGCCCGAGAGCGCGCTTGCCCTTGCCAAGTCGTACGCCGACGACGTGGCCGAGTACCAAAAGCTCGTCAAGGGCGGCGTGCCCCCCGAGGACGCGCGCTTCGTGTTCCCCAACGGGATGAAGACGAACGTCACGGCGACGCTGAACTACCGCGCGATCTACGACATCTCCGACGACCGGCTGTGCACGCGCGCCCAGTGGGAGATCCGCGTTGTGTTTGCCCTCATGAAGCGCGAGATCCGCGATGTCTCGCCCTTCCTCGCCGAGCGCCTGCAGCCCAAGTGCATCCACCTTGGGTATTGCAACGAGGCGAAGAAGGCCTGGGAGACCTGCCAACTCAAGCCCCATATGTCGCAAGTGCTCGGGGCCGCCCCGCCCGCCACGAGGTAGCGCCCCCCGGCCAATCCGACTTTTCCGTGCTAAGGCAATTCCAATGGGAATAGACCTTCCACCGCTCGCACGGTCACAAGATCAGTTTTATTACCGGCCCCTCAATCGACCACCGTGGCCCTCGACGAACACGCCAAGCGCGCCGCGCTTCGCATGCTGCCGCACCCCGTTTTCCTCGTCGGGTGCGCGCTTGAAGGCAACTACCACGTGTTTGTGGGCACTTGGCTCACGCAAGTTTCCTTCAAGCCCCCGCTGCTCGCCTTCGGATGCCGCAAGGAGACCGGGTCCCACGAGATGATCCGCAAGAGCGGTATCTTCTCGGTCAACATCCTCGACCGCTCGCAGAGGGACGTGGTGAAGGCGTTCCTGAAGGGAGCCAATTTCCGGGGGATGAGCGTGAACGGCTTCGAATTCACGACCAACGGGCAGGGCGCGCCGCTGCTCAAGGACGCCGCTGCGGTGCTCGAGTGCCGCGTCGTCCAGGAGACGGAGGGCGGCGACCACCGCGTGTTCATTGGCGAGGTCATCCACGCCGAAACGCGCCGAGACGGGGCGAGTCTCAGCTTGGAGGACACGGGACTTCAGTACGGCGGCTGAGGCGCCCGAGAGCGGTTGGAACGTTCCCAATTCTTTCAACCGACTCATTAAATACGCTCGTCCCGGTGAATACCTCTAGAAAAGGGGTTTTCTTCCGTGGTGACAAATGTTCCTGAAGCCACAATTCTGCCCGTCGACGACCGCGACCGGGCCGTTTTGAAGGCGTTTGCCGACGATGCCGACGCCACGCTGGCATTTCAGGGCATCCGCCGCTCGCTTAACCTCCACCCCGAGAAACTTTCGCGCGCCCTTCGCCGCCTCGAAGAGGCCGGAGTCATCGTGCACACGAAGGACGGTTACAAGCTCACCGAGGCCGGCGTCAAGGCGGTGCCCTCCGCGGACCGGCCCCGCTCCGAGCGGCTGACCGTCCTCGACACGATGGTGCCCTCCACGGTCACCCCGGAAGCGGTCGTCGAGCAGTTGAAGCTCAAATGGTTCGCGAGCCTGCGGTGGGTCGGGTTCACCGCCCACGGCGGCGCCGTGGTGCTCCGGTGGGTCACTGACGACGGGCGCAAGCGCGTGACGGCGACCCTCAATGGCGGCCGCCTGCTTGTGGATGTCGAAGGCGACCTGTCCAACGGTGTTAGCGACGCGATCGCGGGCGCCCAGGCGATCTTCGCGCAGATTGCTCGCGCGGCGGCTCGCGGCCTTGGTGCCGATGAGCCCGCGGCAACCTGGCAGGAATCCGAGCGCCCGAGCACCTGAGTTCAGCCGTGCTTTCGGCGGCGGTTTTCGCCGTTGCGGGCCCTGCAGCTTGGCGGGTGCGCACGTTTAACTGAAGCGGCGGGCCTTTGAGAGGGGAACGCCATGGCCCACGACCACTCCCACAAAGTCCAAGTCTTCCACGCCACGGCCCCGACGTGCCATTGGTCCTGGGGCTACGAGGCGGCCTTCAACCGGCTCAAACTCGTCTACGGCGACCAGGTCGGAGTGCAGACGATGACGCTGTGCGTGTGGGACAATTTCCCGGCGTACCTCAAGGAATACGGGATGAAATGGAGAGAATTCAATCCGTGGATGGCCGAAATCAAGGAAACGATCGGGCTGCCGGTCGCGGTCCCGCTCAAGCGGAGCCAGATCCCGTTCAACATGATGCCGGCCTCGCTGGCGGCGATGGCCGCCTACCGCCAGGGCGAGGCAAAAGGCGCGCGGTTTGTGCGCGCTGTCCTGCGGCGCAGCTGCGTTGAAGCCCAAGACGTCTCGAAAGACAGCGCGATCCTGGAAGCGGCACGCGAAGCGGGACTCAATGTTCCGAAGTTCCGGCGCGACCTTGCCGCCCGGGAGGCGCGGACTCATGAATACGGCAGCCAAGGACACGGCTGGCCGGATGTGCCGCTTTCATTCTACACGGTCGTCGTCAGCGACGGCCACCGGCACGTCTTGCTCGAGCACGCGTTCGACCCTGCGGTCCTTGAGGACGCCGTGGACTACATGTCCGGCGGCAAGTTCCGCAAGCGCCGCCCGACCGACATCGCCCTGTACCTCAAGGAACACGGTCCAGCGCCGTCACGGGAGATCGAGCGCGTCTTCGCCCTTTCGGCTTCCGCGGCCAAGCAGAAACTCAAGGCCCTTGAAAAATCGGGCAAGGCAGCGCGGGTCACGCTCGCCGGGGCCCCGCACTGGACGGCGCCTTCCAAACACTAGGCGGCCCGGCGCCAGGCGCTTTCGCGTTCGACGCGCTTGAGGTATGCCTCGACTTCAGAATCGCGCGCCGCATCGTCCCAGCCGGCGGCCCCCGCGACGAGCTTACCGATCTCGGAGGCGAGCGAGGCCCCGCCGTCCCCCAACCGTACGGCGAGCGGGACGCGCCGGGCCAAGGCGTCCTCGAGGTGCTCGGCCCGCTCGCGCTTGAACGCCCAGACGAGGGAGGCGCGCAGGTAGGGGAGCGACGGGGCGATGCGCTGGCGCTGCCACGAGGCAGATCCCTCGAGCACCTGGGCCACGTCGGAGCCGTGGAGCCAATACAGGGTGTCCGCCTCTTCATCGTCGAGGCCAAACCGGCGTGCGATGGACGCAGCCGCGTTGATGGGCTGGGCCGGGGTCGCGCGCCCGCCGGGCAGGCTGCGCTTTCCCGTGGAGGAAGGCCTTGCCGAAACTCCCTCAGAGAGCAGCGCCTCGTCCACGACGTCGCGGGCCATCGGGCGGTAGGTCGTGAGTTTGCCGCCCACGACGGTGAGGAACCCGCGGGGGCCCACGAAGGTGGCGTGCTCCCGCGAAGCGGCGCTCGGCGTTACCCCCTCCTGCCGCAGGAGCGGGCGCAGCCCCGCGTATGCCCCGACAACGTCGTCCTTGGTGAGGTTGGAAGCCGGGAAGAAGTGGGAGACCGCCTCGAGCAGGTAGCGCACATCGGCCGCATCCACGCGAACTTCATCGGGTGAGCCCTCAAAGTCGGTGTCGGTCGTGCCCACAAGCGAGAGCGCGCCCCATGGAACCGCGAAGAATACCCGGCCGTCCTGCGGCGCGCGCAGCACCAAGGCCCGAATGTGGTCCAGGCGGTCGCGCGGCACGACAATGTGGACGCCTTTCGTGAGGCGGACCCGCGGGGCAAGCGTGGGGTCGGCCATGCGCGAGATGCTGTCCGACCACGGGCCCGAGGCATTCACGACCACCCGCGCGGCGACGTCGACCTCCTCGCCGCTCAGGGCGTCTTTGACGCGGGCCCCGCGAACGGCACCGCGCTTCACTTCGAGCGCGGTCACCTCGGTGTAGTTCGTCACGGCCGCCCCGTGCGCGGCGGCGTCGAGGACGTTTGCAAGGGTGAGCCGCGCGTCGTCGGTCACGCAGTCGAAGAACAGCCCGCCGCCGGCAAGGCCCTCACGGAGAAGCCCGGGCTCGAGCCCGGCAAGCGCCCGCGACGAGAGCGGCCGGTGCACCCGCGTGTTGCGGAAGAGCGCCATCGTGTCGTAGAGCCACATCCCGACCTCCACTTCGAAGCGGGACGGGCGCACGCCGCGGTACGCGGGGATGACGAACGACCGCGGGCGGACGAGGTGCGGGGCGATGCGCTGGAGCACGCGCCGCTCCGTGCACGACTGGGAGACGAGACGGAACGCGCGCTGCTCCAGGTACCGCAGTCCGCCGTGCACCATCTTGGACGACCGCGAGGATGTGCCCTGCGCAAAGTCGCCGCGCTCGACGAGCGCGACCTTCAGCCCGCGCAGCGCCGCGTCGCGTGCCACGCCTGCCCCGACGATCCCGCCGCCGACAACGAGGAGGTCGAATTTCTCCTCGCGCAGCTTTGCAAGCGCGGCGGCGCGCGCCTTGGTGCCCAGGCTCCCACCTTTCTACTCGTACTGCGGGACGCTTCCGTCCACCTGCTGCGACCACTGGTCGATGCCGCCCCCCATGTGCATCACATGGGTGTACCCGCGCCGCTTGAGCTGCGCGGCGACCATCAGCGACCGGCTCCCGTGGTGGCAGAACACGATGACGTCCTTTTCCTGCGGGACTTCTTTGAGGCGCGCGCCGAGCTCGCGCATTGGGATGTGCACCGCGCCCTCAATCGAGGCCATCGCAACCTCGTCGTGCTCGCGGATGTCGAGGAGCATCACGCCGTCCTTCTTGTCGAGCCGGGCCTTGACCTCCGTAGGTGAAAGTTCGGGGACGCCGAAGCGGTTCATTGCGCCTGAACGCGCGCCCTGTGCCAAAAAGGTAGCGCCTTTCAGGGGGCCGGTGGGACGCGCGCCATCGCCAGGATCGCCCGCAGCGCATCGTCGTCCGAGGCGGCGGCGCGCGCGGCCGGGGTTGCCGAAAGCAGCGCAAGGATGCGCGCTTGCGCCTCCCCCCCGGCGAAGTCCCGAGCCTGGGCGCCCGGCGCGTCGATCACGAACACGGGCGTGCCCGCGCGCAGCGACGCCTCGACGAGGCCGAGGTTTGCGAGGTTCGACCGGCCGAACGGGACGGCCGTGAGCACGACCGCGTCGGCCGAAAGGGCAAGGGGCCTGGCCTCTTCGAGCGAGGAGGCCGTAATCTCCGAGAACGGGGCCTCGGCAACGACACGCAGCCCGAGGCTCTCGGCCACCTCGAAGTCGGTGTCGAGCACGTTGACCACCCCCACGGAGACCTGCGCGCCCCTGCGGACAAGCTCGCCCATCAGCGGCGCGCCCGTGCCCCCGCCGCAGACGAGGTGCACGCGCTGCGGCGAAGCCCGGGAGGGCGCTTCCTCGTTGGCGCTCAGCGCTACCGACAGGGGGACGACGAAGAATGCGCCGGAGACGGGGTGGCGGCGCACGAGGACGTCGAGCCCGAAGGTCGAGGCAATGTTTGCCCGCGTCAGCACCTGGGGCGGCGCACCTTGCGCGCGCACCCGGCCTTTGGCTATCATGACAATTCGGTCAGCGTAGGTGGCGGCGAGGTTGAGGTCGTGGAGCACGGCGACGCACGCTAGGCCCTCGGCTTTCACAAGCCGCCTCACGGTCTCCATGATCTCGATCTGGTGCGTGACATCCAGGTGCGCGGTCGGCTCGTCGAGCAGCAGCACCTCGGCCTTTTGGGCAAGCGCGCGGGCGATGGCCACGAGCTGCACCTGGCCGGCCGAAAGCGTGGTCGCATCGCGCGCGGCAAGGGCCGCCACGCCCGCCTGCTCCATGGCCTGCTTGACCGCGGCGCGGTCGTCGCTCCCCAGCGACCCAAGGCCGGTGAGGTAGGCAGTCCGGCCCAGTTCGACGACCTCGCGGACGGTAAAAGCGAACTGCAGCGGGCTCGACTGGGGGACCACGGCAACTCGCCGCGCGCGCTCGCGGGAGGTGAGCGCGTGGACATCTGCATCCCCGATGCGGACCTGCCCCGAAAGCGGCCCCAAGGTGCCGGAGAGCGCGCGCACCAGCGTCGTCTTGCCCGAACCATTCGGGCCCACGACGGCCACCAGTTCGCCCTTGCCCACCTGAAGGTCGACTCCTTCGAGCACGGGCGTCGTCCCGTAGCCTGCGGTGAGGGCGCTCGCGGTCAGCCCCACGACCTCAGCCTCCTTGACCGGCGCAGCAGGTACACGAAGAAGGGCGCGCCGAGGAACGCCGTCAGGATGCCGACCGGCACCTGCGTGGGCGGGATCACGGAGCGGGCGATGAGGTCGCATGTAACGAGCAGCCCCCCGCCGAAAAGCGCGGAGGCCGGCAGCAGGAACCGGTGGTCGGGGCCGATGACCAGTCGCATCGCGTGCGGCACGATGACCCCCACGAACCCGATGATGCCGGCGAACGCGACCGCGCCCGCGGTGAGCAGCGCGACGAGGAAGAGGACGAGGACACGGGTCCTCTCGACCTCGACGCCCACGTTGGCCGCCGTCTCGTCGCCAAACAGCATGGCGTTGAGGTGCCGTGACTGCCAGAGGACTGCCGCCCCGCCCGCGATGGTGATGCCAGCCACCGGCGCGACCTGCGCCCAGCTCGCCTGGTCGAAGCTGCCCAGCAGCCAGAAAATCACACGCAGCTGGCGCGCCGCATCGAGGTACACGATGAACGAAGCGAGCGCGGCGAGTAGCGAGCCGATGGCGAGCCCCGCGAGCACCATCACCTCCGCGGGGAGCCGCTCCCCGCCGGCGCGCGCCACTTGGTAGACAAGGTACGTCGCGCCCAGCGCGCCTGCAAAGGCAGCCACGGGGATGCTGAACGAGCCGAAGAGCGCGAAGCCGAGCGCCGTGGCGGCCGCCGAACCGACAGCCGCCCCGGAGGAGACGCCGAAGAGGTAGGGGTCGGCGAGCGGGTTCCTCAACAACCCCTGCATCGCCGCGCCGCCAATGCCAAGCGCGGAACCGACGAAGAACGCAAGCATCACCCGGGCGAGCCGGATGTCGATGATGATCACGCGCGTGCCCTCGGAGACCGGCTCGCCGACGCCGCCAAGCCCGGGGACAGCTTGGACGAGCGCACGCAGGACTTCGCCCGGGTCCTTGCGCACGCTGCCGATGAGCACGCCGAGCAGGACGGAGGCGGCCGCGAACCCGGCGAGCAGCAGGAGCACGCGCAGCCGTCGGTCGCGCAAGGACACGGCGCACCTCAGGCAAGCTCGGGGTGGATCGCGCCGAGCATCCAGGTGAGCCCCTGCGCGAGGCGAGGGCCCGGCCGGTCGACGCTGTCGGCGTCGGGCACGCGGTACACGCGCCCGTGCTGGACCGCCGGCATCGACGACCACGGCGAGGTCGAGTTCATCACCGTCTGATTGATCGAGACGTAGAGCCCCACGATAATCACCTCGGGCGCCGCGGCCGAGATGGACTCAAGGGCAACCGACGACCAGCCCGTGACATTTGCAAACACGTTGGCCCCGCCGGTCGCCGCAATCATGTCGTTCCCGCGCGTCCCGCTCCCGGCCGTCCACCAGCCTCCGTAGTCGTCGAGCAGGTAGAAGGTGCGCGGCTTGGATGTGGCATTGGCGGCCTTCGCGGTGACGAGGTTGATCGAGGATTCGAGCTGCGAGGCGACCCGCGTGGCGTTCCCCTGTTCCTCGACGGCCTTCCCGATCAGCCTGATCATCGGCGCGACATCGCTCACGGCGTAGGCGTCGGCGAAGAACACGGCGAAGTGGAGCCCGCGCAGGCGTTCGATGTCCGCCCGGTTGTTCAGGCTGGAGACGAAGATGAGGTCGGGCGTCTTGTTCGCGATTTCCTCGAAGTTGACATGGAGGTTGGTGAGCACGTCGGGCACCGCCGCCGCCTCGGGCGGATAGTTGTCGAAGTCCGTGCCCCCGACGACCTTGGCGCCCACGCCGATCGCAAAGAGCACTTCCGTGTGGCTCGGGGTGAGCGAGATGATCCGAGCGGGGTGGTGCTTGATCGTGACGTTCGTGCCCTCGCCGTCGGCAAGGACGAAAGTGTCGGGGGGCGTCGGGGGCGGCCCGAAGCACGCGGAAATCGGGACGCAAAGCACGAAGGCAAGCACGGCGGCAAAGACGGGGCGGTAGTTCATGGCGACCGTAGATTCAAATGGACTTTCATGTTATAAAATGCATTTACTGCTCCCCTTGAAAGCCCGCTGGCTACGGCGCGCGGGCAAGCGCGAAGACGAGTTCCGTCTTGGCGATGAATTCCTCGAGGTCCATGTGTTTCTTCAGTTCCACCTGGCACTGCGCGTGGAAGCGCTGGCGCGCGTCGGGCCCCATCTCCTCGTGCTCGAGGTAGTTTAGCGGGAACGACAGGGCGAAGTCGACGAAGTTGGTGACCCCCCACATCCGCTGTTTTACCGTCGAGGTGTGGATGTCCACGATCTCGAAGCGGGCCTGCTCGAGGAGCGCGCCGATGGCCGCCGGCGCGCGGCGCGCGTGGAACTCCTTCTCGAGGCGGTAGGATAGGTCGCGGTACATTGCGAGGAATTGGCTCGGGTTCTGGGTGCGGTGTTGCCGCGAGATGCGCGACACCTCGAAGATCGGCTCGATGAACTCGGGCCCGAAGTGGACGAACGACAGGAGCCCCCGGGGCCTCAGGACACGGCGGCACTCCTCGAATTCGCTCGGCACCCCGGAAAGGGGCAGCCCGAAGGAGGAGACGACGGCGTCAAACGTGAACCCCTTGAACGGCAGCGCGCGGGCGGTGGCGGCCGCGAAGCGGGCGCGCGAAGTTGGCCCGTGGCGCGCGGCACCCCTCGCGGCGGTCTTGGCCATCGTCGGGGAGGTGTCGATTCCGACGAGCAGTCCCGAGGGGCCCACACGGTCGGCCGCCCCCCGCGTGACGAGCCCAGGCCCGCAGGCCACATCCAGGACCTTCGAGCCGCTCGTGAAGCCTGCGCGCTCGATCGCGCCCTCGGCAAGCGCAGCCAGGACAGGCCCCACGTTCTCCGAATAGGCGATCGCGCAGCGCTCAAAGGCGGCCTCCCACGCGTCGGCCCACGCGAGCATGTCCCCGTGTTCGGCCACGGCGCCCGGAAAGCGCCCCGCCGTTAAGTAGGGTCGCGCAGCAAGCCGCTAGGGCGGCCCTGGAAGTTGACTGGAGTCCGCGACGTGGCGGCACTTGTGCAAAAAGCCGGTGAACTCAGAAAGCCGCGCCGCTAGGCGGCAGCTACTGCGTTGACCGGCTAATCCGGGGTCGCCGGAGGTCGAAACGATCGGCGTTCATCACCTTGTTCCACGCCGCCACGAAGTCGGCCAGGAACTTCGCTTGCGCGTCGGCGGAGCCATAGACTTCGGCAAGGGCACGCAGTTCGGAGTTCGAGCCGAAGACGAGATCGACACGGGTGGCGGTCCACTTCAGCTCGCCGGTCTTGCGGTCGTGCCCCTCGAACACATTCTCATCCGAGGTCGCGTTCCATTCGGTGCGCATGTCTAGCAGGTTCACGAAGAAGTCGTTGGTCAGCGACTCTGGCCGCTTCGTGAAGACGCCATGTTGCGACTGCGCAAAGTTCCCGTTCAGGACACGCATGCCGCCCACCAGAACCGTCATCTCGGGCGCCGTCAGGGTCAGCAACTGCGCCTTGTCGACAAGAAGCTCCTCTGCCGGCACGGTGAATTTGGTCTTGAGGTAGTTGCGGAACCCATCCGCAACCGGCTCGAGATAGGCGACCGACTCCACATCGGTTTGCTCTTGCGACGCGTCCGTGCGGCCAGGTGTGAAGGGGACGGTCACGTCGTGCCCGGCCTCCTTCGCGGCCTGCTCCACTCCCGCGCAACCGCTGAGGACGATCAGATCGGCGAGGGACACCCTCTTCCCGCCGGACTGCGCGGCGTTGAACGCCCTCTGGATGCTCCCGAGAGTGGTCAGCGCCTTGGCGAGCTGGGCGGGCTCGTTGACTTCCCAGTCCTTTTGCGGCGCAAGGCGGATGCGCGCACCGTTCGCCCCGCCGCGCTTGTCGGAAGCGCGGAAGGAGGCTGCCGAGGCCCACGCGGTCGCGACCATTTGCGAGATGGACAGGCCCGAGGCCAGGATTTTGGCCTTCAGGTCCGCGATGCCCTTGGCTTCGATCAGCTTGTGATCGACGACAGGAACCGGGTCTTGCCAGATGAGTTCCTCCGCCGGGACCTCGGGTCCAAGGTAGCGTGCGCGCGGACCCATGTCGCGGTGCGTGAGCTTGAACCACGCCCGGGCGAAGGCATCCGCGAACTCATCCGGATGCTCGTGGAAGCGCCGCGAGATCTTTTCGTAGACCGGATCGAACCGCAGGGCGAGGTCTGTCACCAGCATCGTGGGCGCGTGACGCTTGGACGGGTCGAAGGCATCCGGAATGGTCGCCGCGTCGCCCTTCGCCTTGAACTGGTACACGCCGGCCGGGCTCTTCGTCAGCTCCCATTCGTAGCCGAAAAGGTTCTCGAAGAAATTGTTGCTCCACTTCGTCGGCGTCGCAGTCCAGGTGACCTCCGGGCCGCCCCCGATCGTGTCTTTGCCTTTGCCCGTGCCGAACTTGCTCTTCCAGCCGAGGCCCATCTGCTCGACGGGCGCTGCCTCGGGTGCCGGGCCGACCAGCTTCGGATCGCCGGCGCCGTGGGTCTTGCCGAAAGTATGTCCGCCGGCGATGAGCGCGACGGTCTCCCCGTCGTTCATGGCCATGCGCTTGAAGGTCTCCCGAATGTCCCTGGCCGCGGCGAGTGGATCGGGCTTGCCGTTCGGCCCTTCCGGATTCACATAGATGAGGCCCATCTGAACGGCGGCGAGAGGATTCTCGAGCTCCCGGTCGCCCGTGTACCGCCTGTCGGCAAGCCAGGACTCCTCCTTGCCCCAGTAGACGGCTTCGTCGGGCTCCCAGACATCCGGTCGCCCGCCGCCGAAGCCGAAGGTCTTGAAGCCCATCGACTCGAGCGCGACGTTGCCGGCAAGGACCATGAGGTCGGCCCAGGAGATCCTGCTGCCGTATTTCTGCTTGATCGGCCACAGTAGCCGGCGCGCCTTGTCGAGGTTCACGTTGTCCGGCCAAGAGTTGAGTGGCGCGAACCGCTGCTGACCGGCGCCGGCGCCGCCGCGACCGTCGCCGATGCGGTAGGTGCCCGCCGCGTGCCACGCCGTGCGGATGAAGAGCCCCCCGTAGTGACCGAAATCCGCAGGCCACCAGTCCTGGCTCGCGGTCATCAGCCCATGGAGGTCCTTCTTCAGCGCTTTGAAATCGAGCTTCTTGAACTCTTTAGCGTAGTTGAAGGCCCCGCCCATCGGATTGGACAGAGACGAGTTCTGGCGAAGAACCCTGAGGTTCAGCTGATTCGGCCACCAATCGCTGTTCGACCGCATTCCGACGTTCGTCGTTCCGTGCACGACGGGGCACTTGTCCACGCTCTTCTCCATCGCGGCGTTCACGTGGTCCTTCGATCCCTGCTGGTCCTTGTCGACCGGTGCCATCTCATTCCTCCCCGTCGTCTCTCTGCCAACTCTGTCCGGGGGCGTGCGGGCCCTCTCGGACTGTCATGTGCCCGAACCGCTGGGACGGGGTTATCCCCATCGAACATGCGGATGTCGGAAATAGGGATGTCGAAAATAAGGGTTATCCTCGGATAGCGGTTGTTCAGTGGGGCTTTGGTGGTGTTCCGCAACCGTTACCCGCCCCCGAAGCAGCACCGCACGTTCCTCCCCGGTACGCGGCGTAGGATCAACTCCTTCACGCTGACGATGTGGTCCGCCTTCCCCGGCGCCATCATCGGCGAACGCTTCACCCACGGCCCGCAGCGCTTTCCAGCGCACTAATCGGCGGCACGCTTTTCCTTTGCGTTCTCTTCGGCGGACCCCTCACAGGCGCTTCGCTAAACCCCGCGCGCTCGCTCGGGCCCGCGTCCGCTTCGGGCACGAACTCGATCATCTAGGGTCCCATATGGCCCTACATCGTCGGCCCGCTGCTCGGGGGCATTCTTGCGGCGTTCCCGTTCATGTGGTTCGCGGGTAGCCTGAAGATCCACCTCGTCGCGAGCCAGCCGCCGCCCGCCCAACCCGCCGCGCTGCCGCCGGGCCCCTCGAAGCCTCCGTGGCCTGCGCCCTCCGGGTCGAGCCTGCCGCCTCCCATCATGCCACCGCCGCCGGGTCATTCGGTCCCCTTAGGATATGAAGAAATTTTCATATCTCTCCAGCGGCCTAGGGGCTGTACGAACGAACTCACGCTTCTCAAGGCGCTCGGCGACCCCGCGCGGCTCGCCGCTCTCCGCTTCCTTCGCCTTCACGAGCGCACCGTGAGCGAGGTCGTCGCCCACCTTGCCATGGAGCAGAGCGCGGTGAGCCACCACCTGAAGGTCCTGCGGGAGGCGGGCCTCGTCGAGAGCCGGTACGAAGGCGCCCACGTGGTCTACCGCCTTGCGCACCCGAGACTCGCCAAGCTCCTGGCCGATGTCGCGGCGACCGCCAAGGCGCTCGACGGCGTATGCCGCTGCGCGGAATGCGGCGGCACGCTCCTCCGGCCCTACCCAAAGGGCGCCTTCCCCGCGCCCCGGGGCAAACATGGGAGGGGCTACCCGTGACTGACCCCGAGCCGCCCGCCCTCGGCTGGCGCGACCGCCTCCTGCCCGTGTGGGTCCTCGCCGCCATGGCGCTCGGGGTCGGCCTCGGCTCGGCCCTCCCTTCGCTCGGGGCCTGGCTCGACTCCGTCCAGGTCGCCGCCGTCTCCCTCCCCATCGCGGTCGGCCTGCTTGTCATGATGTACCCGCCGCTCTCGCGCGTGCGCTACGAGGAGCTGCGTGAGATCGCGCGGCGCGAGAACTACCGGAAGATGCTCGGCGCATCCCTCATCCAGAATTGGGTCGTCGGGCCCCTCCTCATGTTCGCGCTGGCGTGGATCTTCTTGCCCGACCGACCTGACTACCGCACCGGCCTCATCCTCATCGGGCTGGCGCGGTGCATCGCCATGGTCCTCGTCTGGAATTGGCTCGCGCGCGGGGACGAGGAATACGCCGCCGTCCTCGTGGCGGTCAACTCGCTCTTTCAGATCGCGCTCTACGCGGTGCTCGCCCACCTCTTCATCGTCACCCTTCCGCCCGTCCTCGGGCTGGACGCCGACGGCGCCTCGAGCGGCGTTTCGACCGCCCAGGTAGCCCTCAGCGTCGCGATTTTCCTCGGCATCCCCTTTGCCGCCGGCTTTGCGACCCGGTTTGTCCTGCTGCGGCGCCGCGGAGCCGAATGGTTCGAGGAGACGTTCGTCCCGCGCACGGAGGGGCTCACCCTCCTCGGCCTCCTCTTCACGGTCGTCGTGATGTTCTCGCTCAAGGGGTCCGTGCTCGTGAGCCTGCCCTTCGACGTCGTGCGGATCGCCGCCCCGCTCTTCCTGTACTTCCTCGTCATGTTCGGCTCCTCCTACGCCCTATCGATCGCCCTCGGGTTCCGGTACGGCGCGGCCACGGCGCAGGCCTTCACGGCCGCCTCAAACAACTTCGAGCTTGCGATCGCCGTCGCCATCAGCGTCTTTGGCATCGCGTCGGGTGAGGCGCTTGCGGCCGTCGTCGGGCCCCTCGTGGAGGTCCCCGTCCTCCTCGCGCTTGTAACCGTCGCCCTCTGGATCCGGCGGCGGTGCTTCGACGCCGATGGCGTCCCGGTCCGGCGGCCCCGGCGCCCCTCGCCTGTTCGGCAGGCGCAAAGGGAAGGCAGCGCGCCCCCCGGCCCTTGAGAGACGGCTACTCCTCTTCTTGGCTCGGGATCAGCGTCCCGCAGGCCGGGCAAAAGCGGTCGAGCGACGAGATCGTTTCCGAGCAGTTCGGGCAGAGTTCCCAGGAGGAATCGCGTGCGGCAGGCCGTGGTCCCTTGGGGCCGGCTTTCGCGGCGCGCGCCTTGCGCTTGGCCACCTTGATCCCCTCACTTCTTCAAGGCGAACGCACGCTGGTGCTCGACGCGCAGGCACCGGTCCTCGATGTATTGGATTCCCGCGCTCTCGACAATCTGCTTGGCCCGCGGGTTCGTAATCCCAAGCTGCAGCCACACCGCGCGCGGGCGAATCTTGATCGCCGCCTCGGCGACCTTGTCGCATTCGGGGCCCGGGCGGAAAACGTCGACGATGTCGACCGGCTGGGGGACGTCCGTGATCGCCTTGAACACCTTGAGGCCCAGGATCTCCGTCGCGTTCGGGTTGACGGGGATGATCCGGTATCCGTGCTCAGCCATGTATTTCGGAACCGTGTGCGCGTCCTTCTCGGGGTTGGCGCTCATCCCCACGACCGCGATCGTCTTTGCGCTCCTTAGCAGGTCGGCTATGGGGTCGGGCATCCGGTTCCTCGGGGCAAAAGCCCTCGGGCGGGACAAAAAGGCTCGCCCTGCGGCTCAAGGCTTCGGCGGCGCGGCCGTGGCGAGCCGCTGCCGGATCATCGCCTCCGGCGGCACGTCGTATTCCTTGCCTTGCCACCTGTAGGCGCGCGAATACAGACCGACCTCGGGGAAGCGGGCGAGCCCCTCGGTGTCGATGTCAACCCCGTCAAGGCGCACCGTGGGGGAGCCGTGGAAGTTGAGCGCTTTTGCATCGCGCATGTGCCGCACGAGAACCATCTTGAGGTCGGCCGCAGACCCCGCGACAGCGCGCTGCGCATTTAGCCGCGCGCGGCGGTAGGCCGGGCAGCCGGCGAAGTAGAGGATCTCGAAGGTTGGCATTCGCTCCACCTCAAGCCATCGGAAGCGCCCTGTCCGGCTCCGCCAAACCATCGAGCGATCCCTTGCGGAAGCGGGCCGAAAACGCCGTGGGCCGCCTGAGCCGCTCGCGCAATTTGCGCGCTCCTTCCTCATCGCCGGCGACCTCGACCTCGATCGCGCGGACCTCGCCCGGGAAGATGCATAAGGCGAGGGTGCCCCGGCGTTCTCGGCGCGTGGGCACGCGCACCGGTGCGAACTCGACCAAGGCCTGCCCCTCCCGCCGAGTGGCGCGCCAATAGGGCACCACACGCGCGCCGCTGCGCTGCGCCTCCGACGCTCGCGCGCCGAGCTCAACGCCGCCTCCGTCGGCCCACTCATCGGGCCGCCAAAGGAGAGGCGAGCCGATGGGTTCCGGCCGGACGTCCCCGTCGCGCGCGTCTGTGGAAACCCGCTGGAGGATCCTTGCGTCGCGTTCCAAGGCCCCCGACACCGACCAGGGCGGAAGCCCCGTCGACGCGAGCGTCGTGTGAAGCGACTCGGCCGCCGCCGCGAGGGCGGCTGCGGCTACTCCGGCGGGTACCGGCGCGATCCCGGCATACTGATCGAGCGGCAGGCCGAGGTCGAGCACGCCGGCCCGCGCCGACACGGAGACAACACCCTTCCCTCCCGTGAGAGGAATTGAGAATTCGCCCTCGCCGTGGAGCGCGAGCACCGCCGCCCCCGCAAGCTGGCCGATGAGGTACGCGACCGGCTGGTCGAGGACAACTTTTGCAGGCGGCGCCGCAGCGAGGCCTCGCTTCGCTCGGAGGAAGTCAAGGAGGGGGTCGGGGGCGAAAGGCACCCCCACCTCGAATTGGACGCGCCCGCGAAGGTGCGTCTCGTCGAAGCGGCCCGCCCGCGCGTGCGCCTCGAAGTATTCCCCGGCTTCGGTCGCGGCCGCCTTGAATCGCTCCAGTTCCAAGCGCGGCACCTCGAAACGGACCGAAAGAGCCGGTGAGACCGGTGCCTTGTCCGTCACGGCTTGGCCTCCTCAAGTCTTCGGCGGGAGCGGATTGAAAAACCGGATTCCCACGGGAGCGCCGATGAACAGGGCAACCGCAAGGGCGATGAGGGCTGCCGCCTGCAACTTGTCCGAAGTGATGTCGTGGCCGCGCACCGCCGCCTCCCAAACGACGGTGACCCCAAAGGTGAGCAAGAACAGCCAGAGCGGGAAGAGCCGGTACGTCATGAGGCGCGCGCGCTCCCTGCGCTCCGCCATGGTCGCTTCGGGAGTGGGTTCGCCCGCCGTTTCCTGCGGGGCCTGCGCCGATACTGGCGCCTTGCCCGCTGTGGAGGCCACTTCTTCGCCCACCCGGCTCACTCCTGAACGATTTCGACCTTGGAGGCCCTCGCGATGCGCAGGATTTCTTCCATGAAGGTGAGGAATTCGGCCTTCTTTAGCGCCGGGATGCGCGCGGCGTCGAGCTTTGTCCAGCTTTCGCCCACCATCACATCGAAGGCGTCGAAGCTCCGCCCGCTGCCGAGCCTCGCCGGGCGGACGCGCAGTTTGCGGATCTTGCCCCACGGGAATTCACGCAGCTCGCTGCCCACACGCAGGCGCAGCGACCGGGAAGAGATCGCCGCCACCGGGCGCTTGCCGTCCGGAAAGGTCTTGCGAAGCTCAACGAGGTCGGGCGCGGCGCCCCCAAGCGCCTCCTTGAGGCCCGAGTAAAACGACATCATCTGTTCGCGCGTGGGGTCCCGGCCGAGGATCGAGGGGCCAAGCTCGAGTGTCCGGCCATCCTTGTAATGGAAGATGAACCGGAAGTAGACCTGCTCGGCAAGTTCCTTGCGGTCAATGTCGTTGTCTTCGACTTCCACGCGCGCGAACTCGGCAAATGCCACATGGAAGTCCATCGCGCGGTCGAACGACAGGCGCGGCTTCACCGGCGGCGCGATCCCCTTTTCGTAGAGAACCATCAGGTTCACGCGGCAATATTGCGTGTAGCCGAAGAGGGCGAGTACGGCGGCCACCCCGCCCATCGCGCTGCTCAAGACAATCTTGTCGCCCTGGGGCATCGCTTGGACCCAAACGTACGGCACAAACGCCGCGCTCACCAGCGAGACGAGCGCCCAAAAACGGAACATGGACGCACGGCGGCGCTGGATCTCGGCCTTCGTGGCCGCCGAGGGCTCCATGACAGGGGCGCCAAGCCCGGTGTTATCGTGGTCGTGGGCGGGGCCGGTCTGGGGTTCACGGCCGTGGCCTGTTGGCGCGCCGCCGCGGGCCATCGGGAGCTCAGAGCGGATCACGAAGGCACGACTGGCCTGGGCAAGACGAGCCTGCTGATAAAACCGGCCCGTCCGACGCGATCCCAAGCCCTCGGGGCTCTACCCATATTCACCCCGCCCACACCACCCCTTGAAGAATCAGCCCATCTTACCCGAAGCGGGGGAAGGGAGCGAACGGCCCCCCACGGCCGTCACGAGGAGGGCAGCGCCGCGAGCCTGGACTCGGCCGCCGTCGCCTCATTGCCGCGCCCGAGTTCGCGCAGGACCCGCGCGAGGTTCTTGAGCGCCGTGCGGGAACGCGCGTTTTGGGCGAGGGCGGCCTCGAACGACTTCACCGCGCCTTCGCGGTCGTCAAGCTTCTCGAGCGCGCGCCCAAGGTTGTTGAACGCCTGCTCGAAGTGGGGGTCAATCTGCGCGGCCCTCTCGAAGCTCGCGCGGGCACCAACGAAGTCGCCAAGCTCGAAGAGCGTCGTGCCCCTGTTGTTGTACGAGACCTTGTCGGCGGGGTCGATCTGGATCGCCCGGTTGAACGCGGTGAGCGCGTCGTTGAGCCGCCCGAGTTCGTGGTAGGTCGACCCGAGGTTGTGCCAGAGGTGCCGGTCGTCGGGCGAGGCCTTCACCGCCGACTCGAAGGCACCCAGCGCCTCGTCGAGGCGCCCTGTCAAATGCAGGAGTACGCCGAGGTTGTTCCACGCCTCGCGCAAGGCGGGGTCATACTTCACGGCCTTCCAATAGGAGTCGACCGCACCGCGCTCGTCGCCCGCGCGTTCGCGCAGGTCTCCCTGCAAATTCCACGCGCGCGCGTCATCGCTGCGTCCGGCAAGGAAGGCGTCGACCGCCTCCAAGGCGGCCTTGTCGTCGCCCCGGCGGGCAAGCTCCTCGGCCTTTGGCAGCAGCGAGGGGTCGTGCGGCCGCGCTTCGCCGGCGGCCTCCACGATCGCCTTCTTTGCGGGCTCGTGAAAGAGTGCGGGCATGGCCGGCGGCGGCGCCTCCACCGTAGGCGGCTTCGCAGCAGAGGGCGGCACTTCAGTCGCCGAGCCGGGTCCGACCGGGGCGGCCGACGGCCGCGTCTCTATGGAGGGCATCTCGCTGGGCGGCGCAGATTCGTAGAGGGAACCGCTCGGCGGGCCCTCGATCATCCGGTCGGCGCCGTCTTTCCTGCGCGCCTCGAGCATCCCGTCGTAAAGGTGGTCGAACACGGGTTTGGCTTTCGCCTCCAACGCGGCCATAAACGCGTCGACGTCGAAGGTGGGTCGCCGGAACGGCTCGGGCTCCGACGGCGGCTCCGTGGCGGCGCTCGTGGCCGCCTCCGAAAGCGCCTCGAGCGCGGCGGTGAGTTCTTCGTCGGGCGCCTCAGCGGGCCCAGCCGGGGGCGGCGCCGAGACCACCGGCCCTGCCCGGTGCGCGGCGGGCTCCGCCCGCGCGGCGGTCGGCGCCGGTGCCGGGCCGGTGACCACGGGGGCCGTGGGGAGCGCAAGCGGTTCGGGGCGCACAACGATCGCCTCGGTGCGCGCCACAACGATCGCCTCCTGTTCGAGCGGCGATTCCTCAGGCACCCTGGGCGCTTCCGGCGGCGATGAGGGTTCGGCTTTTGGCGGCTCCTCGTGCGCCGGCCTTGCGGCGGCGGGGGCCGCTTCGTCGCTTCCACCCATGATATCGTCGGCCCAACCGGCTTCGCCGTCGTCGCCTTCGAGGGCCCTCACGATCCGCTCTTCTTCGGTGTCCGAGGGCGCCTCAGGCGCCTTCGGGGCGGGAGGCGGATGAGGGGCCGCGGGGGCCGATTCTGGAATGAACGGCGGCTCAGGGGCAACAGGGGGCGGTTTGGGCACTTCCGCGGGCGACGGCATGGGTGGGGCCGCCGAACCATCCACGGGCAACTCCCTACCCGAAAGCCCGAGGAGCTCCGCCTCCCCAACGGCCATCGGCGCGAATTCGTCGCCGCCAAAGTCAGGGGCAAGGGCCGCCGGCGGCGGGCCGGCGGGCCCTCCATCCGCGGCAGGGGGCTCCCGGAGGTCGGCCTCCTCAACGGCAAACGGCTGCGGCAGGGGCTGCTCGGCCGCTACCGTCGAGGGCGCCGCCTCATCCTTGCCCCGCCGCTGCTTGAACTCGTCGAACGCGCGCTCGATGATCTCCTGGTCGCGCGCGGAGGCGTGCTCAAGGGCGAAGTCGAATGCGTTTGCCGCGTCATCGAGGCGGTCCATTTGGTCGTACACCAGCGCGATCGCGAGCAGGTACTCGTGCTTCGGCCCGTCGACCTCCGTCAGCTTCTCGTAGATCTCGAGGGCCTCGGCGGGCTTGCCTTGCTCCAGCAACACGGCCGCCAGGCGCAGGTGCCCTTCGGGCTCCTTGGGGTTCGCTTCGACCCAAGCGCGCAGGTACCCTTCCGCCTCCTCAGGGTGGCCCGCACCTTCGGCGAGGCTGCCCAGGAGGAGCAGGTCGGAGGGGCGCGCGCCCTTCGCGTCGAAAAGGCTCCTTGCAAGCGGCAGGACGTCCGCCGTCGGGCGCTTCAGGGCGACCTTTGCGTCGAGGAGCGCGCGCAGCGCCTCCACATCCCCCGGGTCGGCTCTCTCGATCTCGTGTGCGACCCGCTCGAGGTGCGCGAAGTCGCCTTTCCGGCGCAAGAGCGCGATCTCGTTGACGCGCGGCGCGACGAAGGTGGGTGCGAGTTGCCGCGCCGCCGAGAAGTCGGCGCTCGCGCCTGGAAAGTCGCTAAGGATACTCCGCGCAAGCCCGCGGTTGTTGAGCACGCTCGGCAGCGCGCCGAACGCCCGGTCGAGGACGTCCAAGTACTCCGCGATCGACTCCGCGATCTCGCGCTGCGACTTGGCCGCCTTGCCGGCCTTGGCGTCTTCGAGCACGATCGAGGAGGCCCGGACGAGCGGCTCCACCTTGAGCGAGGCGATCCGCCCGCGCACCTGCGCGTCGGCCATGATGTGGCCGATCGCACGGCGGGCGATCTGGAGTTCGTCGGAGGTCGGCTTGTACGCGACGTCGACCCGCACGGAGAGCGGCGCTTTGGAAAGGCCGAGGATCTCCACCATGTCGTGGAAGGAGGTGTTCGGGTCGCCCACGAAACGGCACCTCGCCTAGCCGCACGCCGAGGTATCGCGCAAACCCATCCCCGCCGCTGGCCCCGGCCATTCGATCCGGCGCGCCTGGATTAACTTTTGCGCTGGAAGGCGCCTGGCGAGCCCTTTTTTGGAGGGAGGCGCCTTTGGGCGGCGATGCGCCTCTTCCTCGTCCGCCACGGCAGCGCCGAAGAAAAGCTGGGCCGGCCCGACCCCGAGCGCGCGCTCACCGACGAGGGGCGCAAGGAAGTCGCCGCCGTTTCCCCCGCGATTGCGGCGGCGCTCGACCCGCCCACGCGGCTCCTCTCGAGCCCCTACCTGCGGGCAGAACAGACCGCCGAGATCCTGCGCGAGTCGCTCGGCCTTGACGCGAAGATCCAGGCGAGCGAGGCGCTGCTGCCGGACTCGGATTGGCCGGCCCTGCGCGAAGCGCTCCAGGCGCTTTCGGCCACCGGAGCCAAGAGCTTCGTGGTCGTCGGCCACAACCCCTCCATTTCGATGATCGCGGCCGCCATCTGCGCCGGGGACGAGAACGGGCGCATCGGCTTTGCCAAAGGGGCGGTCGCGTGCATCGACATCGACGACCTTGGCGGCCGGCCGGCCGGCGAGCTCCGCTGGCTGGTGACCCCGAAGGCGCTTCGCGCGGCAAAGCGCGCCAAGGTCTAAGCCTTCGGCACGGCGGGGGGCTCGCCCTTGGGCGGCTCCTTTACCTCGACCGCCTTCTTGTAGCCGTCCGTGAAGTTGCGCAGGATCTGGCCCCAGGTGTTGTTGCGCTTGATGTTGATCCAGAGGAGCTCCTTGTAGGCGGCGAGCAGCGTCTCGTCCTCGCCCTCGACGCGGCCGTCCTCGAAGATGACGATCCCCGTGTCGTAGTACTCTTGGGAAGCGCGGTCTTTCTCGAATATCTTGGCCGACTTGACCACCCGGCCACGCTCCGCTTGCCGATGCCACCCTTGCCATTCAAGTCTTTCGCGGAGGCCGCGCGCCCACCGCGGCATTGGCGATCTTCGCGGCCAGCACTCCCGCGCCATAGCCGTTGTCGACGTTTACCGCGGCGACTCCTGGGGCGCAAGACTGGAGGATCGAGAGCAGCGCAGCTTCGCCCTTTCCTCCGACGCCGTAGCCGGTGCTGATGGGCAGCCCGATCGTCGGCACGGAAACGAGCCCGCCCACGACGGAGGGCAGCGCGCCGTCCATGCCCGCGGCCACGATGACGGCATGGGCGCCTTCCTCCTCAATGGCGCGGACGGCGGGGAAGAGGCGGTGGATTCCCGCGACGCCGACGTCAGCGAAGAAGAGCACGCGGCAGCCGAGCTCTTCGGCCGTCAAACGGGCCTCGCCCGCGGCGCGCAAGTCGGACGACCCGGCTGTGAGGATCGCTACTTTTCCGCGGGTGCGCCGCCTCGGCGTCTTCCCGTCGTGGGCGACCGCGCAGTGGGCCGTCGCGTCAATCTCGAGGGTGAGGCCCTTGAGGCGGCGCTTGAGTTTGCGGGCCCGCGCGGGAGGGATCCGCGTGATGAGGCACCGCCCCGACTGCGAAACCGCGGCGCGCACGACGGCGGCAAGGGTGGCTCCGTCCTTCCCTTCGGCAAGCACCGCCTCGGCCACGCCCGTCCGGGCGTGGCGCCCCGTGTCAAGCTTGGCGACCTCGCCCACTTCATGGACGGCATAGGGCGCGACACGGCGCACGAACTCTTCCGCGTCGATGGCCCCCCGGCGAAGGTCGGCGACCGCGTTGGTGAGCGCTCCTTCCGTCTTTTTCGGGCGGCGGCCGGCCATGGGCGGCGTCCAGACCCGAGCCGGGAGAAATACCCGTCGGGGCGAGGCAGGCGCAAGCCGCTCGTGAAATTCAAGTGAAGGCATCGCGTGCCGCGCGCCCATGGAATACCGGGCCTACGGGCGGACCGCGCTCTCGTGCTCGGCCATCGGGTTCGGAACCTGGAAAGTTTTCAATGTCACCTCATCGAAGGACAAGTCCACCTGCAGGCGCGTGGTCGATGAGGCGTTCAGCGGCGGTTCCAACCTTTTCGACTCCTCGCCGATGTACGGCCACAGCGAACATGTGCTCGCCGAGTGCCTGATGGGGCGGCGCGACAAGGCCATCGTCGCGACCAAGGTTTGGGCCAACACCGTCGAGGAGGCCCGCCGCCAAATCCGTGACGCGCTCACCTTTTACGAAGGGCGCATCGACCTCTACCAAGTGCACAACCTTTCGCTCACGCGCGAGGTCCTCGGCCTCTTCGACGGGCTCAGGGCCGAGGGCAAGGTACGCGCCGTCGGTGCGACGCACTATCAGCCGCCGGCCTTCAGCGAGCTGATGACCTGGATGGAGTCGGGTCGGCTCGACGGAATCCAGGTCCCCTATTCGGTCGGGGAGCGCACGGTGGAGCGTGAGGTGCTGCCGCTGGCGGCCAAGCGCGGCCTGGGCGTGCTGGTCATGCTGCCGCTCCAGCAGGGCAAGCTCGTCGCGCGCGCGCCCCCTGCCGAGGCGCTGAAGCCCTTCGAGAAATTCGGTTGCACCACCTGGCCGCAGGTCCTCCTCAAGTGGGTCCTTTCCGACAAGCGCGTAACTGCCGCGATCCCGGCGACGCGCGACCCCGCGCACGCGCGCGAGAACCTTGCTGCCGGTTCGCCGCCGTGGTTTGACGATGATGCGCGCGCGATGGTCGTCGCGCTGGCCAAGGAAAGGAGTTAAGTGGCGCGCGCGCCGTGCGCGCGAGCGTGCCCGCCGAACGTTTTCTCTACCTCGACCCTTCCACTTCAGGGATCGCCGGCAACATGCTCCTCGGCGCGCTTCTTGACGCGCTCGCGCCCACCCGGAGGCGCGCGCTCCTGAAGGAGTTGCGGCGGGCGTTTGCGCGCAAGGGCTTTGATGTGCTTTCGGGTGAGACCACGCGCCACGGGTTCCGCGCGTTCTACCTCGACACGACCGAGCGCGACCTGGACACCCACGACCTCGACCACGAGGCCGCGCGCGCCGCTCGCGCGCTCAAGCTCTCGGCGGGGGCGCGCGAGCTCGCAAGCGGCGTCATCGATTTGATCATCGACCTTGAGGCCGAGGTCCACGGCAAGCCCCGCGAGCAGGTCCACCTCCACGAGCTTGCTGCTTACGACACCGTGTTCGACGCGTGCGGCGTGGCGCGCGCCCTCGACCTTTTCGGGCACTTCGACGCGGGTGCGGTCGCCTACGCGCGGCCCGTGGAAGTCGGCTCAGGACTCGTCACGTTCTCCCACGGCACCGTGCCCGTACCGCCGCCGGTCTCTGAACTGATCCTCCACCGATTCCGCATCCCCTTCACCCAACATGCCGACCGCGAGGTCGCTACGCCCACAGGCCTCGCGCTCCTCGCTCTGCTCAAGCCGCGGTTCGGGCCGCCTCCCGCGTCCCTGGTCGTCGCGCGCGGGGTGGGCGCCGGCAAGGCGGACCTGCCCGACCGGCCGAACGTGCTCTACGTCCAAATTCGTGAACGCGCGGGGGGCGGCGCCTCGCGTCCGGTGTCCGACCCTGTGTCGCAAATCGAACTCAGCCTCGACGACGTCACCGGCGAGACGGCTTCCCACGCAATTTCAAGGGCGCTCGATGAGGGCGCGCTCGACGCGCACCTCGTCCACACACTCACGAAGAAGGGGCGGCCAGGCCACCTCCTGCTTGTCCTTGCCCGCGAGGAGGACGCCGAACGCCTTGTGGAGCTGCTTGTCGACGAGACGGGCTCGTGGGGCGTCCGGGTGGCGCACCGCGTCGCCCGCTTCAAGGCCGTGCCCAAGGAGATGCGCGTCCGCTTTGTGCTGCGCGGCTCCAAGGCCGAGGCCCGCGTCAAGTACCTTGAAGAGGGCGGACGCATCCTTCGAATCAAGCCCGAGCACGACGACGTCGCAGCGGCCGCTCGCGCCGCCCGCGTAACACTCGCCGAGGCACGGGCTGCGGCTGAGCAGGCGGCGCGCGCGGCGATTTCCAAGAGGAGGAAGACTACCCGATGATGGCCGAACCTCTCGCCGCTCCGATCGGAGGGGCGCTTGCCGCCAAGGCGGAATCGGTTCGCGCCGCTTTTCGGGTGGCCGGGCCGACGCTCGTCGCCTTCTCCGGCGGCGTCGATTCCACGGTGCTCGCGGCGCTTGCGCACGACGCGCTCGGCGACCGGATGCTTGCTGTGACCGCCGACTCCGAGACGATTTTCCCGGGCGAAGTCGACGAAGCGCGCGCGATCGCGTCGTCGCGCGGGTGGCCCCACCTCATCGTCCGCCGCTCGGAGCTCGGCGACCCCGCCTTTGCGTCGAACCCTGACGACCGGTGCTTTTTCTGCAAAGACGACCTCTACGGAATGCTAAGCGAGGTCGCGCGGGCCCGCGGGTTTCGTGCCGTCGCCGACGGGACCAACGCGAGCGACTTGGGCGGTCCACGGCCTGGGTTTCGCGCCGTGAAGCGGCGCGGCGTGCTGAGCCCCCTCGTCGACGCGAACCTCTCCAAGGCCGAGGTCCGCGCCCTCGCCCGGGGGCTCGGACTTGGCAACGCAGAGAAGCCCGCGCTCGCCTGCCTCTCCTCCCGCTTCCCCCACGGTCAACTCATCACGATTGAGGGCCTCGACCGCGTTGCGCGCGCGGAAGCCGTCGTGCGCCGCGCGCTCGATTTGGAGCAGGTGCGCGTGCGTGACCTCGCCGGTGTGGCGAAGGTCGAGGTCGCTGCCCACCGCGTCGCGGAAGCCGCGGTGCGCCGCGCCGAACTGACGCGCGCCCTGCTCGAACTCGGGTTTCGCGATGTCCTCATCGACCCCTCGGGCTACAAGGAAGGCGGCGCCGATGCGCCCCCCGCGGCCTACGCCTCGGAAGCGCGGTAGAGCTCGCCCACTTGGCGCAGGTCGCTCACCCTCGTAACCGTTGCCTCCGGGTGCCGGTCCTGCCGGTCCACAAGGATGGGCACCATCCCCACCCCGCGTGCGCCGCGCACATCGCTCTCCGGCTCGTCGCCGACCATCCACGCGCGCGTGGGTGGGCACCCGTATTTCGAAAGTGCCACGAGGAAGATGTGCGGGTCGGGCTTGCGCGCGCGCAGCGGCTGCGAGAACACCACGTGGCTGAAGAACGGGTCGAGCCGGAGCCTTGCGAAGTCCCGCCTCATGCCGAAGGTGGCGTTGGAAATCGCCCCAACTTTTGCGCCCGCTCCCTGGAGCGCCTGGAGCGTGGGGACTGCGTCGCCCTGGAGCTCAAGGCGCACGTTTTCCTCGAATTCGCGGCGTATCGCCTCGAGCAGGGCGAGCGTCGGTTCGATGCCGAGCTTTGCCAGCAGGTCGGCATCGTAGTGCCGCCAATACTGGGCCTCTGAATCGGCCGGGAATTCGTCGCGCGCGGGCAGTTTCTTCTCGACCTCCATCCGCGCCCGGTTCACCTCTTCGGGGTCGACTGGCCTGCCGGCGGCCACAAGGACGTCCGCGATCGCCTGCCGCGGAGGCTTTGACCACCTAAAAACCGTGCCAAACAGGTCGAAGAAGACGACCTGCGGGCGGGGCAGACGTTCCACCGACACGCCTTCAGGCCTCCTCGAGCATCGAAACGACCCCTCGCAGGTCCGCGACCCGGTGAGCCTCGACGGCGGCGTGGCGGCCGGCGCGATCGACGAGCACGGGGCGGATGCCGACCGCGCGGGCGCCCTCGATGTCGGCCTGCGGGTTGTCCCCCACATGCCAGGTCGAGGGCGCCTCCACGCCGAAGCGGCGCAGCGCCTCCTCGAAAATGCGGGGGTCGGGCTTTGCCGCCCCCACGGCCTGCGAGTAGACGATGTGCGTGAAGAACGGCGCCATCCCGTTGCGTTCCAAGTCGCCGAGGATGCCATGGCTGGCGTTCGAGATCACGCCGAGCGGTACGCCGAGCGCGCGGATCCGCTCCAGCACGGCCAGGCTCTCCGGGAAGGCCTCCAGCGTGAGCTCCTCAACAAAACGCCGCGCGATCTCGTCAAGCAGCGCCTGGTTGGAGTCCAGGCCAAGCCCCTCAAGGATCTTCCCGTCGTAGGCGCGCCAGTAGTCCGCCTCCGACTGCGCGGACGCCCCAAGGGGCACCGGGTAGCGCGCCTCCACCTCCCGCATCGTCCGGTAGAGGCTCGCGGGCTCCACGGAAATGCCGTGGTCGCTTACAATCCGGGCGAACAGGTGCGATGGCTCGATGTTGAAGTTGAGCAGCGTGCCGCCCACATCGAAGAACACGACCGCCGGCAACCGGGAAGGGGGCACGCCCGCGCAACACGGCGCGCGCATAATGAAGGTTTAGACGGGCGGGCTTCGCCCAAGGGGCCGCGCCCTACCCGTCGATCTCTTTGAGGTCTTCGAGGTCCTGCTCGCGCTGGCGCTCTTCTTTGGCCTCCTCTTCGGCTTGCAGGCGCTGGGCGCGCACCCGGTACGCGACATAGCCCACGATCGGACCCAGGAACAGGAGGAACAGGTAATACGGGAAGTCGGGGTTGTTTTCGATCGCGTGGTTCAACGGCGGCGCTCGGAAGAGCGTGGCGTTCTTCGTGTCGCTTGCGCCTGCAAGGTCGGTCACCGTCATGTTGAACACGAACCGTTCGGCCATCCCCGTCTTGTTGCCGATGAGGAACGCCCCCGTCACGGGGTCGACCGTCACCCAAGGCGAATCCGTCGAAAAGCGCAGCACATCCCCCTCGTCCGGGTCGTAGGCGGACAGGTCGCCCGTGTACACCTGGTTGGCCGAGAGGTTGATGTCGTCGATGGGCTGCAACTGCGGCGGGTCGTTCACGCACCGGACGAAGACCGTAACGTTGTTCGACCGCGCGACATAGGAATTGCGGTCGAAGGCGAAAATCTGGAAGGTGGCCACCCCGCACCAATTCGCCGTCAGCGTGCCCACCGTGAGCATCGACCCGCTGAGCGCCACCGACACGTGCTGCGTGTTCGTGGCGTTGCCCATCTCGAAGCGCAGGTGGCCCGCGTCCCAATCATCGGTGAAGTAGTCGTTGAGGTCGAAAGGCAAGGCCATTCCCGAGTCCTCGTCAATCTTGATGGAAGCGATCGACCGCACGAGCTCCGGCGGGTAGTCGATCCGGTACTCCACATGGATCTGGTCGATGCGGATGCGGCCCGCGCCGTCCTCCATGCCCACCTGGAGGGGCACATTCACCGTCGAAACGGAGTACAGGTCGCCGCGCTCCGCCGCGATCTGGTCGTTGATCGCCTGCGTGATGTTCACCCGCACGTGGTACTCGTAGCGGATGTCGATGCCCGTGACCTGGACGCTCGCCGGGAATTGCGTGGAGAGGTTGAGCGGGATCCTCGACATTTCGTTGCCCCACCTATCCCAAGCCACAGGCTCGTTTCCAAGCAGCGAATTCAACCCCGTTAAGTTGAAGGGGAACGCGGTGTCCGAGAAGCTGAGGTTGACCGGCGAGGTGTAGTTCTCCACGAGCCCGCCGTAGACGCCCGTGATCTCCACCTTGTTGAAGTCGATGTTGCGCACGGTGATGTCCCACTGGGTCGTGCCCGACGGGCCGGGCGAGGGAGATTCCCAGGCCACGAACAAGCGGTTTGCCCAAACCGCGCACGTCGGGTGCGACACATTGTCGAGAGTCCCCACGTGGGTCACCTCCTTGATTTCCGACCATTCGCGCCCGTTGTAGGCGCGGTACTGAATGTCACCGTAGGTCGAGATCAGCGTCACCGGGCCGCTGTGGTCCTCGGTCGTGATCACCCCGGAGACCCAGAAAACGTAGAAGACCTGGTTGAAATCCGCGGTGCAGGGGAACATGTCCTCGTCGGTGTCGTTGTAGTAGGTGAGGTAGTCGCCCGGTGTCCAGGCGGCCCCGTTGAACATCCGGTAGGCGATGTCGTAGTCGGTGGGGCAATTCGGGATACCCTGTTGGACCTCCTGGAGGCAGCCGCGCATCCAGATGAGGTAGAGCTCGTCGAGGCCGCTCACCGGGTTGCGGTAGACGGAAAGGTGCGGCGCCTGGTCTTCGTTCGTCCGCCCCTCGGTCACATCCATATCGCGGCTCATGTTTTGGATCGCTCCCCATGATTGACCGTCGTACACGCGCATGTGGATGTCGCCAAGCGGCGCGTCGAACCCGTAAGTCTTGGTGAGGTCCCAGTAGGTCGCTTCCCAGACAACGTAGAGCTTGCCGTCGAACGATTCGATGTCGGAAATCCAGTCGAGGTAGTTGTTGTCGGGCGCCGTCATTTCGGTGGTGTTGTCCCATGTGCCAGTCACCCCGTCGTAGGAGCGCACGACAATGTCCAGGTCCTTGTTCGGCCCGGGCGTTCCGGCGGAGATTGTTGAGTCCGAGGTCTTCCAAAGGACCCAGAGGCGGCCCGCGTACACGACCGCGTTTTCGTAGGTGTTGATGCCGTCGGTGTTCGTGGGCGAGATGAGGGCGGGCGCCGTCCAGGAAGTGCCGTCGTAGCGGCTGTACATCAGGTCCGTGATGCCCTGAACGCCATTGTCGGTGCCGTGTGACCAGAGGACCCATAGCTCGTTGCGGTAGACGAGCATGACGACTTCGCGGTCGTCAACGCCATCGGAGGCGGGCGGCGGTGAGACCACGGTGACCGGACCCCAGGCCGTCCCGTTGTACGAACGCACGACAACGTCGAAGTCGGAGCCGCTGTCGCCCGTCAGCCTCGAGTCCATCGTGGACCAGGCCGCGTAGAGTAGCCCGTTGTAGGCCATCAGGAACGGCCCCTCTTCGCCGGGGGAAACGTTGGCGTCGGTGAGGGGGTATTGCTCGGCCCAATAGGGCGTCGGGTCGCCCGAGAGCGTAATCGTGGCGTTGATGATCGTCGCGTGGCTGGGGACATCGAAAGCGAGCGGGAAGACGCTCCCGTTGCTGAGGTCGGCGCTGTGCGCCGCGAGCCCGTCGTCAAAGACCGTAGTGTGGCCGAGCGGGCCGAAGCGGCTCGAGTCGAACGCCCATTCGCGCGACCCGTTTGCCGACACATCGAGGTAGGGGGTGACCGGGAACGCGTCCGGCGTGCGGTCGAAGGGGTTTGGCCGGCCGCTCGAACGCGTGCCCTGGACCGTGAGGTCGACATACCCATTGTCCACGGTCGCGTGGTTGTCGAAGGCAAGCGTGCAGTCGGTGCGGTTGCCGGCGTGGCTGAAGAGGGTTGACTTGGAGGTTGCGCCATCATCACAGTGGTCGAGCGTGTCCTGCCGAAGGGCGGCGGCGGCGGCGGCGGCGGGGCCGAGGAGGATGACGAGAGGGGAAAAAGCGAGCAGGAAAGCCGCCGCGACGGACATCACGCGACGGGGAGGCTCCATGAGACGAACCAGCAGCCAGTCGGCAGCCTTGCGTGCCGGTCGTGGGGAGATAAAGGCTTTGGGGTCGTTACGATCTCGATTACAAAGAGGGGCAAAACCGCTCGAAGGCGTGGTGGAACAGTCACGCCTATAATCCACCTGGGCCGATTGCGGAGAGGTTCCGCGTGCGCCCCGTCTACATCGCCGGAGTTGGGCAGACCTCGTTTGGAAAGTACCGTGGCACGGTCGAGCAGATGCTCTTCGACGCCTCGTTGGAGGCGATCGAAGCCGCCTCGGTCGACGCCTTCGGGGCGATCGTCGTCGGGTCGATGAGCCCGGAATCATTCGGGGGCGAGGGCTACATCTCGACCAAGCTCGTCGATTTTCTAGGGCTCGCGCCGATCCCGGCGATTCGGGTCGAGAACGGGCCGGCCACGGGCTCCTCGGCGCTCCACGTGGGGGCGCACATGGTCGCTTCGGGCCAGCACGACGGGGTGCTCGTCGCCGCCGGCGAGAAGATGACGCAACTGAACGCCCGCGAAGCCGCCACGCGCCTCGCCCAAATCCTGCCCGCCTCGGAGCGCGCGGCGGGCGTGACGATGCCAGGCCTCTGTGCGATGCTCGCGCGGATCTACATGAAGGACACAGGGCTCACGCGCGAACAGCTCGCGCTCGTGCCCGTGAAGGCCCACCGCAACGGGAAGCGGAACCGCAAGGCGCACTTCCAGCAAGAGGTGACCGTCGAGGAAGTGATAGCCTCGCCGCTTGTGGCCGACCCGCTTCGGCGCCTGGACTGCGCGCCGCTTTCCGATGGCGCGACGGCGGTGCTCCTCACCTCGAAGAGCCAGCCCGTGCGCATTGCCGGCACGGGTCAGGCCAACGACTTCGCCTCGTATGCCCTTCGAGCCAACATCGGCGGCCTTGCGGCCACCCGCGCGGCGGCCCGTGCCGCCTTCAAGCGCGCGGAGAAAACCGTGAACGACATCGATGTCATCGAAACGCACGACGCGTTCTCGCCGCTCGAACTGCTAAACCTCGAGGACATGGGGTTCTTCGAACGCGGCCATGCGGTGCAGGCGCTTGAGATGGGAGAACTCGACCTCAAAGGGGGCCTGCCGGTGAACCCGTCGGGGGGCCTCAAGGCGCGCGGCCACCCGCTTTCAGCGACCGGCCTTGCCCAAGTGGCCGAGGTCTACCTGCAGCTTGCCGGGAAAGCGGAGGGACGACAGGTCGACGCCGCCTGCGGGCTGGCGCACAACATCGGCGGCTTCGGTACGAGCGTGGCGGTAACCGTGCTCGACACGGCGTGACGGGCCTACTCGCCGATCTTGAAGCGTTCGGCAGCAGAGGAACCGCGCTCGACGAACATGTAGTCCCAGAGCGCCGCGAACCCGCCGATGAGCAGGCCCCAGTTCAGGACGGGCACGGCCCCCGTGAGCAGCCAAAGTGCCGCGGCCACGGCGATGACGGCGACCGGCAGCAACCGATAGAACCACCGCTTGCGCCACGCGGCCGCCATCTCATGCTCGATGCGGTGCTCGCGGGGGGGCGCGCCTTGCTTGGCAAGCCCCTGGCGGCGCGCCTCGATCGTGCCTTGGATAATTGCGCTTGGCCGCTGCATCCCGGCCATCTTGCCCACGACGCGGTCAGCCACCTGCAGGTCCCGCAGCGCGCGCACGGGGGCGAGCCCTTCGATGGCCGCGCCCAGCGCGTCGTCGCCCGCGCGCTTGCGCGCGACCGCGTCGGCGCGGCGCAGCCCAGCGTCGGCCTCCGGGTGGAACGGAGCGAGCTCGAGGGCGACCTGGAAGTGGGCGATCGCGCGGTCGACCTGGCCCGCCTCAAGCGCACGGTTGCCGAGGGCGACTGCGCAGCGGGCGATCCCGTCTCGGGCTTCGAGGTCGCGCGGGGCAGTCCGGAGCGCCTCCGAGTAGCGCTTGCGGGCCTCCTCTACGCGGCCGGCCCCGAAGTGGTCGGCGGCCGATTTGAGGAGGGCCTCGACCTCGGCGGTGCGCGGCGGTGGGTCGTCCATCGTCCCTCGACGCGCGCGGTTGATGAAATGGCTTTGCAGGACGCCACGCGGCGGGGCGGCGCCGGGTCCGCGCGGGGCCTTATATTGGCGGGCGCGGGTCTGCGGGACGATGATTCTCGGCGTGGCGGGCTACCAGAACTCGGGGAAGACCACCCTCATCGAGCTGATCGCTCCGCGGGTCTGCGCCGCCGGCTTTACCGTGGCCACGGTCAAGCACATCGCGCACGATGACCTGCGCGTCGACGCGGGCGGCAGCGACACGCAGCGGCACCGCCAAGCGGGGGCGACGCTGGCGGCCGCCGTCTCCGACGCCGAGACCGTGTACTTCCACGGGGGCGGCAACTCGCTCGACCAAGTGCTCGCGCGCATCGCCGCGCTCGACGCGCCGGACTTGATCCTCGTCGAGGGGTTCAAGCGCTCGGGCCTGCCGAAAATCGTCATCGGGACGGTCCAGCACGGGGGCCCGGCAAAGTGGCGGTGGGATGGCACGCCCGAGGGCGCAGCACAGGTCGCGCAGGAGATTCTCGTCGAGCTCCGTGCCGAACGGGTCCCAAAGGCAAATCACCGCGCAACGAAGGCGCCCGTCAAGGCTCCCGGCATCATGAAGGCGCGGCCGAACGCCTCGCGGCGGAGCGGCGTTCGGCGATCTCGGCGAGCAGGCAGCCGGCGAAGTAGAGTCCCATCATCGGGAGCGCCACGAGCACCTGGGTGACCCCCGAGGTGTCCGGCGTAATGATCCCGCCCACAATCAGGAATCCGACGATGGCGTGGCGCGAATACCGCCGCCACGTGCGCGCTTGAACAAGTCCGATCCGCGTGACCAGGCTCATGACGAGCGGAAGTTCGAAGACGAACCCAAAGGCGAGCACGAGCATCAGAGCGAATTCGAGCGCTTGGCCGATGGAGACCGAGACGATGATGAGGCCCGGGGACTGGGCCGAGAGCTCGCGCGAGTACTGGAACAGGAAGTCCATCATCGGCGGGACCACGACACGGTAGGCGAACGCGCAGCCGAGCGAGAATAGCATGACCCCCGGCGCCATCAAGCGGAAGAGCTCGCGCCGCTCGTGGGGGTAGAGCGCCGGCATCACGAACCGGCCGAATTGGTAGAGGATCATCGGCATCGAGCACACGATGGAAAGCACGATCGAGATCTCCATGTAGAGCACGACAATCTCCGTCGCGCTGAACTGGAAGACCGGGATGTCCGCCGGGATGAGGTCGAAGCGGATCTGCGTTATGAGCTGGGCCGCCAGCGGGTGGAAGGGGTTGAACTCCGGCGCGTAGATCGGCAGCCCCCAAAGTTGCGCTACCTGCCGGAACTCGAACATGAAGAAGATGACATAAAAGAATCCGACCGTGAAGAGGACTCGCAACAGGCGGCTTCGAAGTTCGCGCAGGTGCGCGAGGTACGAGCGCGGGATTCCGAACCGGTCGAAAACGATTCCAAGGAGGTCGCCCGACGCCGTTTCCGCCATGGGGGCGCCATCCCTCAAGGGCCCGCGCGCGCACGTCAGCCAGCGGCGGGCTTTGCGGTCCCGCACTTGAGGCAGAAGCCCGCGTCTGCGCCCCCCTGCGTGCCGCACTTGGCGCAGGTCCATGCGCCTGCGCTCGGGACCGATGTGGCGGACTTGGCGCGCTCCGCGGCGATTTCGCGCTCCACTTCCATCTTGCCCCGTTCATACTCGCCGCGCGCGCGGCCGATGCTCTGAGCGAACTCGGGGATCTTCTTGGCGCCGCCGAAAAATAGGATGATGACAACCGCTACAATGACCCATTCCATCCCGCCCCACGCCATGGTAGCACGCTCCTGCTGGCCCTGCGCTCTGACTAGGCCAATTAGCGCAGTTAAAGGTTTGGTGTTACCCGTGCGGGCGGTAGGCTCGGGCGAGGGCGAGCAGCCCCTGGAGCGCCTCGGGCGTGTTCGCGGAGCGAAGCTGCTCTGGCGCTATCCCCCACGACACCATCTCGTCGGCCGCAATCAACCGCGCGCGCAGCCGCTCAAGCACCGCGCGAGGTCCCTTGCCCGCCCCGATCAGCTCGCTGGCCACGGCAAGCGCGGGGGCGCGCGCCCATGCCGAGATGAGCGGCTCGGGCGCTTCGAGCGCGGCGGCCGCCGCCTCGAATGGGCCGAGGAAGCCGAGCGCACGCCGGTAGAAGAGCGCGGGCACAAGCGGCGTGTCGCACGCGCTCAAGACCACCGAGGGCGCACTGCAAACGCCGAGCGCGGCGGTAAGGCCAGCGAGCGGTCCGCGCGTCCCCGGCGCATCGACTACCGTCTCGACGCGGACGCCGCGAAGGACGGTGAACCGCGGCCAGGCGCTTTCAAGCGCCCGGGCGCAACGCGCCGCTTGGACGGCGCTCGACGAACTCACGACGAGCGAAGGGGCGCACTCCGCAAGGGCCGCCGCGCACCAAACGACCATCGGCACGCCGTCGAACTCGAGGAGCGCCTTATCGGAACCCATGCGGGAGGACTGGCCTCCCGCGAGGAGGATTCCCTGCACCTTGCGCCGCGCGACATGCGCCACGGGCGCCACAACCGCCCGCCGCGATTAAACCGTGCGCCCTCGCAACCGGCCGCGTGGAGCGCGCGCCGCACGTGCGGCTCGCGCGGGGGCCGCGGGCGCGCTGCGCGCGAGCGGCAGCGGCACCTCTTCCCCCGGGATTTTGAAAATGAGGTTGAATTCGTGGTCGTTCTTCGGGTAGTACGCCTTGGGGTAACCCCAAACGAGGCGGCCGCCGCTCGAGTAATTCAGGATGTAGATGTTGATGTTGCGCAGGTCGAAGCCAAGCTCGCGGCAGCGCTCGATGTAGTCCACATGGATTGCGCCCGAGAGCGTCTTCTTGTAGATGTCCTGGGTGTTCACAATCATGAAGCCGCCGGGCTTCAGCGCCCGCGCGCAGCCCTCGAAGACCTTGGTCATCCCTTCGAGGAACGCCTCGTAATCATGATAGTTGCCCAGTTGGTCGGGCGAGTCGTGGTCGTAGTCGACCACATCGTAGTAGGGCGGCGAGGTGACGATGATGTCGATCGCGTGCCGCGGGATCTTTTCGACGAGCTTGCGCGAGTCGCCAAGCAGGACCTCGTGGTGCGTCCCCTTCGGCCCGGCGGCCTCCTCGCTCTCCAGCCGCTTGCGCGCCATCTCGGCGCTCCGCGGGTTCACATCGAAGCCCACGGAGCTTCGCCCGAGCGACTTGGCCACGACATTCGTGGTGCCAGAGCCGCAGAACGGGTCGAGCACGGTCTCGCCGGCGTGGGAGAATAGCTTGAGGTATCGCTCGGGAAGGTCGGGGATGAACCGCGCCGGGTGCTTCTCAGACCAGCGGTGGCGGCGGTTCACATGGAGTACCGTAGAGCCAAGCAGCCCCATCTCAAGCCTCGAGAGGCAGTTGAGTTTGCCCGGCGGGCAGTCGCATGTCCGCCGAGTGGGGAGCCAGCTGAGAGTGCTTTCCATCCCGGCCGCGCCAAAGCGCCACCTCATATAACGTTTTTCGGGCGCGCGGGAGGGTTAAGCGACACAATTCAGGCCGCTGGAGGACGGGCGGCGCAAAGCGCGAAAATGCGGAGGCGCGGCACTCGCGAGCGAGATTTAAGCATGCTTAAATCTCAAATAGTGGGAGCGTTTTGTCGAACGATGCCAAGATTTAGGCTCACCTAAATACGCGCGATGGGTGCGGGGGGGAATCACGGTGTTCACGCTCGAAGTGCTGGTCCTCGGCCTTGTGGCCGGCTTCACCATTTTCCTCGGGCTGCCCATCGCCCGGCTGAAGACCGCGAACGTGCGCCTGCGCGGCGTCCTTAGCTCCATCACCATCGGGATCCTCTTTTTCCTCCTCATCGAAGTGACACAACACGCCTGGCTTGAAGTGGAGCTTTCGACCGCATCTGCCGTCCACGGCCTCGGCGGCTGGGGCGACGCGGTCCTCTTCTTCGCGATCTTCGCCGGCGGCTTCGCCCTCGGCCTGCTCGGCCTGGTCGTCTTCGAGAATCGCTTCGTGAGGGCCGCTTCGGGCGAGGGCGGCAAGCCTCCGATCCTTGCCAAGTACAACGCGGCCCACCGCCTGGCGCTCTTGATCGCGGTCGGGATCGGGCTGCATAACTTGAGCGAGGGGCTGGCGATCGGCGCCACAGGCGCCACGAATTTCGCGATTGTGCTTGCCATCGGCTTCGCGCTGCACAACACGACCGAGGGCTTCGGCATCGCCGCCCCGCTCACGGGCCAGATGCCATCTTGGCGCTTCCTCGGGGTCCTCGGGCTCATCGGCGGCGGCCCGACCCTCCTTGGCACCATCGTCGGCTCGTTTGCCACCAGCACGCTGTTCAGCGTGCTGTTCCTGTCGCTCGCGGGCGGCGCACTCCTCTATGTCATCAAGCAACTCTTTGTCGCGGGCCGCGCGACCACGGCAGACCCGGCCCACAACGTGTACGTCATGGGCGGCGTTGTCGTTGGTCTCGCGCTGGGGTTTGCCACGGAACTCATCGTGGAACTTGCCGCCGCCTGACAGGCGCTGCTCAAAAGAGGTGCTCGCGCGTCTCACGCGACGCGCCCCCAACACCCATTCGCAGGGTCGAAAGCCCAAGGGCCTTCAGACGTTTTTCGACGCGCGCGGTGTCCTTGGGCGCGCAATTCACGTAAGGTGTCGCCCCCGTGTCGATGGAGAACCAGGCTTTGAGCCCCTCATCGCGCATCTTCTGGACGTCCAAGATGACCTTGAGCGTGTCCGGCCGCCACAGGATCCTCTCGGCAAGTCCCGTCATGGTGATGCCGTGCAAGACGAGCGTGTCCCGCTCCGCGAGGTCCCCGATCTTGGCGATGTCACGCGCCGCGATCGCCCCCTGCATTTCGGCAAGCGCGCGGTGCAGGTACGCCATCCGCGAGTGGAAGAAGGGGGAGGTGACGACATCCTTGTGCATGTCGTCGGTCACTTTGAACGCGGGGATGACCGCGGCCACGATGCCCATCTTGAACGACTCGTCGGCAAGCGGGTAGGCGTACGACGTTTCGTCGGAAGAGCCCGCCACCCAGTAGGCGAACCCGCCGGCGACCGCGCGCGACGCCGAGCCTGCTCCGCGACGAGCCAGGCGTGAGATTCCCTTTCGGTCGAGGCCGAGGTCAAGCGCGCCGTTCAGCGCCTCGGCAAGCGCCGCGAACCCGGACGCGGAGGCGCCAAGCCCGATGTTCGAGGGGAAGTTGTTCACCGATTCCATCCGGTACCTCTGGCGGCTCCCCGAGAGTTCGCGGGCGCGGCCGATGACTTTCTCGACTCGCTCGCGCGTGCGCGCGTCCGCGGGCTTCCCGTTGATTGCAACGGTGTTCTTGCTGCGCTTCCCAAACTCGATGGTCGTGGTGGTCTGCGTCGGCGCGGTGCAGACCGAAATTGAATCATGATAGGGGATCCGCAGTTCGGCGTCCACGAGCCCGTGGTACTTGATGAGCCCCTGGATGGGGTGGGCGACCGCGGACGCCTTGGTTGCGGCCACAAGGAGCTAAAGCGAATCGTGCCTAAGAAAGCGTGGGCGCCCGGAGCCTAGCGCCCGCGCGTGGGGGGTTTTGCCGCCTTTCGCTTGCTGCCGGAAAGCGCGGAACCGAGCGCGGCAAGCGCCTCCCTGGTTTTCTCGGGGTCGGCGCCGCACCCCACACGGAAGTGCCCTGGCCTGCCGAAAAGTTCGCCGGGCGTGGTCATGATCCCTTGCGAATCGAGCAGGGCGAGCGCGACGTCCCGCGCCGTCTTGGACGCGGGCAGCTTCACCTCGGGGAAACAGATCGGTCCGCCGTCGGGCATCACGAGGTTCACGCCGGGTGTCGCGTCGGCCCAGGCGCGCAGCGATTCGTAGTTCTCGCCGACGATCGCCTTGGCCCGCTCGATGAAGCGCTGCTGCTCCTTGATCGCCCAGGCGGCGACCGCCCCTCCGAAGGTTGAGCCCGCCCCGGAAACCAGCCTCCGGGCTCGCCGGAGCCGCATCGCCGTCTTTGCATCCGGCGCGATCGTCCAGCCAATCCGCGTCCAGCCGAGGCCGTAGAGCTTCGACACGGAGGCCGTGGCAATCGCTGGCCCATCGAGCTCGGCAACCGAGGGGATACCCTCACCGAAGTCCCGGAAGATCTCGTCGACGTAGAGGAACGCCCCGGCGTCCTGCGCGATCTCCAGGGCGCCCTTGAGCGTGGACTTGGGGACCGCGGTGCCCGACGGGTTGTGGAGGTTGGTGAGCACAACGAGCTTGGTGCCCTTGCGCGCCGCGTGCTTCAGCGCCTCCAAGTCAACTTCGAAGCCCTTGCGGAAACTCCGTTCGAGCGGCACCACTTTCAGCCCCAGCGACGAAGCGATGGCCGGGAGCGAACCGTAGGTCGGGGTCTCCATCACAATGCGGTCGCCGCGGTCGGCCAACGCAGACAGCGCGAGGAAATTGGCCTCCGACGCCCCGGTGGTCTCGAGCATGCGCTCGGGCTCTGCCCCGTAAATGCGCGCGAGCTGTTCGACGACCCGCGCGTCGCCGTTGAGGTTCGCCACATGGAGGTCGACCTTCTGCAAGTCGAGGGGAATCGAGGCGAGCGGGAATTCCACGATCCCCGAGGTCGCGATCGCCGAGTTCTTCGCGCGGGGCGCGTGCTCGCCGATCCAGTCGAGCAGCGGGAACTCCGAGTAATCCATCGCGATCCAGTCAAGCCTGCCAAACTATTTGAATGGAAATCGTTTAGACGCGGAGGCCATGGCGCGGAACTTTCGTGCGCTGGCTCTCGTGCTAGCCTGGATCGTGGCGCTGCCCACCTTGCCGATTGCACACGCGGGAGTCGAAACGCCGGCGCGGGGTATTGAAGTCGATGCGCCCTCGATCTTCGGCGACACAACCCACATCCTTCGCATGAAGGCGGGTTCCTTCGACCCCGCGTTCGATCCCGTCCCTGCGCCCGCCGGCCTCTTGTCGTCGCTTTTGCCCGCCGGCGGCATCGCCTCCGACGGCCGCGTGCGCTTCATCCTCCAATTCGACAACGGCGTGAACCCGGCACTCATCGAGCACTTGCGCGCCCGCGGAATCGCCTACGAAGCGTACCTGCCCGACGGCGCGATGATCGCCTCCGCGCTTCCCCGCGACCTCCCCTTAACCCCCGCGTCCATCGGCGCACGCGCTCTCCTGCCGCTGCACCCCGCGTTCAAGCTCGACCCGGGGCTCTGGCAGGACGCACTTGCGCCGGGAGCGCAGTCCGTGCGGCTCGCGGTGCTCACCTTCGACACGCCGCAGGCGCAAGCGGCCGTAAGCCGATTCGCCACCGCACTCGTCAGCGACGGGAGGATTGCCTTCGTCGACTGTGCCGCGGCCGCAATCCTCCCTCTTGCGGCGTCCCCCGACGTGCAGTGGGTGGAACCGTTCGTGCCTCGCGTGCCTTTGCTCAACTATACGACGCGCATCGTTGCTGCTCGGCAAGACACGGACGGCGCCTTCGTCCCCGGGGGGAACGATGTTTGGTCGTACAACAACGCGACCGGCAACTTCGAAGGCCTGACGGGAAAGGGCGTGACCATCAACATCGCCGACACGGGGATCGACGGCACGCACCCGGCGTTTGCGGGGCGCATCGTGGCGGCGCTAGGTTACGGCGGCAACGCGACCTGCGACTGCACCCCCGGCCAGTTCCCGCACGGTACGATGGTGGCCGGCGTGGCGGCAGGGAACGGCTCGTGGCGCGCCGCCGACGCGGACCGGCAGTCGGGTAAGTTCGCCGGGGTCGCGCCCGACGCGTCGCTCGTCGCCCAAGAGATCTTCGGCGCGCTACGTACCCCCTCGCAGCTCTCGCAAGACGCCTACTATGCCGGCGCGTTCGTGAATTCGAACAGCTGGGGCGGCAACGCCGACGGGAGCTACACGCTCGATTCGCAGGAATACGACCAGAACGTGGTCGACGCCAACGGCCGCGACACCGGTGCGCCCCAAATGGTTTACGTCTTCGCGGCGGGGAACGCCGGCAGCGGGGCGCAGACCGTCGGCACCCCGGCGACAGCCAAGAACGTGATCAGCGTGGGCTCCATCGGGGACATCCGCTGGTCGTCGCCCGACGAAATCTCCGGGTTCTCTTCGCGCGGCCCGACAGCCGATGGCCGGCTCAAGCCCGACCTTGTCGCCCCCGGCGACGGGGTCGATTCAGCTCGCGCGGCCTCCGCCGGCTGCGGCGGCGGCGAGGACGGCTGCTCCTACTGGACGGCTTCGGGCACATCGTTCTCCACGCCTGCGGTGTCCGGGGCCTCTGCGATCGCCACGCAATGGTACCGCGACCGCAACGGCGCCGCGCCTTCGGCAGCCATGGTGAAGGCGCTGCTCATCCTCGGGGCAACCCCGCTGCCTGGCCTTCCATGGCCCGACAACAACCAAGGGTGGGGGCGGCTCAACGTCTCGCGCACCGTCAACGAGGACCCTTCCTTCCGCCACGTGACCTGGGACGAATCGACGGCGCTCTCCACGGCCGCCGGACGCGCGAACGCCACCTTCCGCTTCTTCGCGGAGGCCGGCCAAGAACTGCGCATCGTCCTTGTTTGGTCGGACGTCCCCGGGACGGCCTCCTCCGCGAAGACCCTCATCAACGACTTGGACCTCGAGGCGCGCGCCCCCGACGGGACGCTGCTTGTCGGCAACGCCTTCTCGAACGGCTTCTCCGCCGCCAATGGGACGCGCGACTCCACCAACAATACAGAAGTCATCCGCGTGCACGCCCCCGCGCGCGGCGCCTGGACGATCACGGTGCACGCGTCCACCGTCCCTTCGGGCGACCAGCGCTTCGCGCTTGCCGTGAGCGGCAATGTCACCTCGTCGTGGGTCTCGCTTTCGCCCGCCGCACCGGAGTTCACGCCCAACGCGCCGCGCGAAGACGACCCGTTGACTGTCGTGGTCCCGGTGTTCAACACGGGCACCCTTTACCCAGGCAACTTCGAGGTCGTGGCGACCCTGTCGGGGCCCGAGGGCAATGTGAGCGCCACGGCGCAGGTGCTGAACATCCGGCCCGGCGACGACTTCCCGGCTACCTTCACCTTTGCACCCAAGCGCGGCGCGCACACTTTGCGCGTTGTCGTCGACCCGGGCGGCCTCACCGGAGACCGGGTCACGTCGGACAACACGCTTTCGGGCGCGGTTTTCGTGGCAGGGTACGAAGTCGCGATGTTGCCGGTCCGAACCTTCGCCGGCCTCCTTCCGCAAGGCAGCGACACGTTTGTCGTGGCGCTCACCAACCTTGGGAACGTCAACGACACCGAGTTCCTCGCCGGTCAGGCCGGCCCCGGTTGGTCGCTTAGCCTTAACGCGAGCTCCGCTTCGCTGCCGCCGGGCGCGACCTCCTTCTTCTCGGGCACCCTAACCGCGCCCGACCGCGCAGTTGCCGGCACGGTCAGCCATGTGGACGTCAGCGCCTCCTCGGCCGGCAACAGTTCGCGCATGGCATCCCTCTCCTTCGATGTGAACATCACCTCCGCCCCCGCCTCGCGGGTGCTCCAAGGGCCGATCGCCGCCACGGTGGGCCCGGGTGAGACGGCGAGGTTCGGCTTCGCGATCGAGAACACAGGAAACGTGCCGCTTTCCATCGACTTGAGCACGAGCTTCGTGCCGGCCGTTCCGGCCGGCTTCGCGTTGAGCCCTTCGAACGCGAGTTTGGCGATGCCGGCGTATTCTGCCTCAAACCTTACGGTCGAAGCTTCCGTGCCGCCCGGCGCGCTGGCCTCCGCCTATCGCGCGATCGTAGTGCGCGTGACCTCGCGCGAAGAGGGCACCACCGTCGAAATTCTGTACCAGCTCGCGGTCCGGCGCACCACCGGGATTTCCCTGGGCGAATTGCCTCCGCCCGAGAGCGGGCGCCCCGGCGAGACCTTGCGCTTCCCGTTCGTCGTCCGCAATCAAGGCAACGCGCGCGAGACCTACACGATAAGCCTTAGCGGCGCCACCGGGGCTTCACAAGGCGTGTATTTCGGCGTCGAGAACGCCACGATGACGCTCGATGCCTTCTCCCAAGGGTTCGCAACCGGACTTGCCGACTTGCGTTCGTTCGCCGCCCAAGGCACCTTCAACTCGACCGTGGAGGTGCGCGCTACAAGCGGCGCGGTGGCGCGGGCAAATCTGGAAGCGCACGTCGAGGCCGTCCACGCCATCGCGGTCGATGGGCCCGCGCGGCTGACCGTGCGGCAGGGGGGAACCGCCGTGCTGCGCGCCTCGATCCAAAACCTCGGAAATGTCGGTGAGGCCATTTCGCTCACCGCCGAGAATGTACCGCTGGGCCTTACGGTGAGCCTCGGCGGAGGAACCCTCACCGTTGCGGCCGGCGACACGGGGGCCGTCGAAGTGCGCGTCGCGGGGGCCGCCAATGCGGCGGTTGGGCTATCGACGCTGAGGCTGACCGCGGCAAGCGCGGCCGGCGGCGATCTTGTCCCGGCGAGCCTCAATGTGACCGTGAGCGTCCAGGCCGCGCCCGCGGCTGCAAACTCATTCCTCGCTGCACCCGGACCGGCCCCGCTTGCCGCGGCGGTGGTTGCCCTGGCGTTGTGGTCTCGCAAACGGCGCCGCGGCGCAGAGTAGCCGCGCACGACGGCGCGGTTGAGCGGATTGGCCTTTTAGGTCGACGGCCATCCGGGGCCGACCGCTCATGGCCACCTACACTTGTCCGATGGACCCGGAGGTCCGCCACGAGGGCGCGGGCGACTGCCCGATCTGCGGAATGGCCCTGGAGCCCCTGATCGCTGATTTGGATTCGGCGAGCGACAACGCCGAACTCAAGTCCATGCTGAGGCGGCTCGTCGCATGCGCCGGCCTCACGCTTGCGATCGTTGCCGTCG